>JBIPOV010000011.1:0-137346 GCA_044378815.1 Obscuribacteraceae bacterium (SeqCode)
TCGGTCAAACGCCGCCGCGGACGGGGTCTTACCTTTGGATTTTTTATTCATGAATCCCTCCTTTTGACATTGTATGTCGTGGAGCGACTCTCGCTAATTACTGTCTGTTAATTGGGGGGAAGGTCAAAGTGCCGCAGGAGTCGCTCGCCACTCTGGGCCAACAGTTTAAAACATTGCCTCAAGGTTGGCAGTATCGTGTAGAGGTATTGGATAAGGATCTGGAGATGAAGCTCACCCCTCAGGCACCGATTCCCTCTGTGCAGGACGAATTTAACCAGATTTATATTCGCATTCCCGAATAGGATTGCAGAACAACACCTAGGCATTACTATTTGAAATAACTTTCTCTTCATTCCTTTGGCAGAAAAGAAGCCGGCGATACCTTGAAGTATTCGGCGATGCGGCAGGCTGCTCGTTTGCTTAACCTTCGATGGCCACTAGAAATGCTGAGAGATTTGACTTGTGACCCACGAACTCAACAAGATTCGCTTGTGCCAGTTCCTTCTCTTCCATGAGAAAAACCAGCGCTTCTTGTGGTGTCATTTCTTCTGCAAGCCGAGGTAGCTACTTCTCGTTTTGAGCAGTTAAATCGCCAAGCACTGACTCCCTCCACCGTTCACCTCCAGCCAAATCTGCTGCCTTTTCTTCTAGCAGGGAATAAAGGATACTGTCATCGCCCTACAACGGTAGAAGTAAGTAGGTATGGTAAGTTCGGACGAAGATTATTCGCGAATTTGGTTGCGAAAGTATCAGAATCCTCGGCCTGAGGCCGGGGTTATTGCATCGCAAGTACCTAATTTCACCATTAGATGTTTTCCTTATGGCATGACCGGTGCGCTCGATAGCTCTGTGGACCTAATAGAAGACTCAATGCCCACCTATTATCGGTTTATGTTTTGGAGCGCTATTGTCGGGGTTATGATTGCCATTGGCGCACTATTGGCCTTTTTGCTTGCGGCCTTGAAGCTGGCTCCGCTAAACGGCCTGCTTTTCTTTTTTTGTTTGTTTGTGCCAGTAATTTGCTTGAATCTTTTTGGTCAACACTTCAAAAAGAAGATTGACAGTTATTTGAGCACAAGGCTGTTGAAGGTTGTCTCAATTAGTGTCAGAGATAAAGTGCTGAACTTGTTTTTGAAAGGACAGGAGCCAATCTCCATCCCGCTTTCCTCAATCACTGCAATTGAACTAGCACCGTCAAAGAGCAGCGATTTGGCAAAACAGACGATAGTTATTTCTGGCGCTCAGATGAAGGAGCCTATTTGCATTAAGCTCTCGGCCATCCATACTCACGAGAATTGGATGATAATTGCTCATGCTCTTACTAATTTTGCAAAACATATCAGCATTGATGACGGTATCGCCAAGGCCCTTACCTTGCCCAGTGCAGATACATCGTTTACTGAGCTATGGCTAGATAGTCTGTCGTCAGCACCAGAGGTCGAATCTCTACAGGAGATACCAGATGGTCAGTCCCTAGCAGCTGGTCGCTATTTGGTTAAGTCGAAATTGGCTTCTGGTGGGCAGGGGCACGCCTATCTTTGCCACGACCAAACAACGCAAAAGGAAGTCGTTGTAAAGGCATATCTGCTGCCGATCTATCAGGGAAAGCATTTGAAAGACGTTGCCATTCAACAGCTTGAGGCTGAGTCTATGGTCTTACAGCGAATCGATCATGCTCAAATTGTGCACTTTGTTGATTGGTTTAGTACTTCAAGTTGTGCTTTTCTTGTGCTCAAGAGAATAAGTGGAAAAAATCTCAGACAATATCACGCAGTTAGGGGGAGCTTGCCGTCAGCATTAGTGCAAGATTTGACTTTGCAAATGTGCGAGATTCTTGGGTATTTGCATAGTTGCAAGCCAGCCATTGTTCATCGCGACTTTACTCCAGACAACCTCATTATTGATGGGCAGCAGAAGCTCACGCTAATAGATTTTACTATTGCTGAACCCACTGGGGCTGTATCTGGTCTGCCACCAGCTGGCAAACCTGCCTATATGCCGCCTGAACAGTTTCGTGGTGAAACTTGCGTGCAGTCTGATATTTATGCACTTGGTGGCACATTGCAATATTTGCTGACTGGATGCGATCCGGTGGCTCTTGAGCAGACGAACATCCTGTTGACGGAGCCAGGGGTGTCGCCCTTGCTTGCCGAAATAGTTTATAAATGTCGTGCTCAACGGCCCAATGATAGGTTTCAGTCAGTCGAAGAGATCGCTGCTCTTATTCATTCTTCGATGCGAGCATTGATAAATGAATAACCAAACAAATCTAAGTAAGCTTCACTATCATCCCGCCTCTATCGATAAGGTTGTTAAACTTCGCGCCATCGCTCAAGTCGGTTTGATTATCTGTACGATTGCTCTGTTGCTTTTATCTGTAATGATTTTTTTCTACGTTACAAAAATTTCGGGTACCAGTGGAATAAGATTGATAATCGTTGCCTTAGCTTTCTTTGGTATAGCTACCTTCTCATTGTGGTCCAAAGTTGGCAAGATTCGCGACTCTTATCTGGCGCAAATACAGCCACTGATTATTACCTCTGGTGGCGCGATTTTTCCATTTGCCACAATTTTGCAATTGAAGGGGCGGCGCTGGCGGCGTTGGGAAGAGCTAAAAACTGCTTTTATTTATTGGAATGATGGTCAAGATTTTGAGGATAGCGATGCCTTAGTTCTGACATTTACAGATGGAAGCAGCACGCGAATTGTCTTGAAAACTATGTTGCATCAAGACATTGAAAAGCTGCTTGTGGCCTTAGAAATGTGGGCACCGCCGTCGGCAATAAGTGAAAACTTTGTCGACTTGCGAGGCTATCTGAGCCAGGCATTGCACAAGCAGGGGCTCAAGAGTTATACGGCTCTTTGGAATGATGAACTAAGTCGTCGTTTTAGTTTGGCTACATTTAGACCGTTGCCAGCCGGTTCAAAATTGCAAAATCGCCGTTTCGAAATTACTAGCCAACTTGGCTTTGGTGGCTTCTCTGCCGTATATAACGCAGTCAATTCGCGAGGCGAGCCGGTCGTAATTAAGGAGCTGGCAACTAAGCAGCTTGATAGTGAAGCCGTGAAAACTTCTCTAATGGAGCACATGAATCGAGAGACTGCTCTTCTTGCTAAGATTCAGCATCCACAAGTTTGCCGTTTGCTTGATACTTTTGTGGAGAATGATCGTCACTATATTGTTTTGGAGAAAATTCCCGGTTCGACTCTGCGTCAGGTTGTGAGCGACAACGGGCCTATGAGAGAAGCCGAAGTGAACGCACTGGCTTTGCAAATGGCTGAGATTCTCAGTTACCTTCACTCGCAGCAACCGCCCCTGGTGCATCGGGATTTTACACCGGATAATCTCATAATCAGGTCAAACAAATTTCTTGCATTAGTCGACTTCAATGCCGCGATGGAGTTTCTGGCCGGTGCGACCGGAACAATCATCGGTAGGCATCACTATATGCCACCTGAACAAATCCAGGGTAAAGCTGTGGTTGCTAGTGACTATTACAGTATGGCCGGTACTATCTACTTTCTTTTGACAGGACAAGACCCCCGGCCATTAACACAGCTTGATGTGCGAGCCGAGGGGATACCGATTTCTGGTAATCTGAACCACTTGCTGTTTGCGCTTACAAGTAGCGATATTAGAGAGCGACCAGACTTGCAGCAAATCATTTCGGTCTTGCAGTCTGTATGAGGGGCTTGACTTCTTGCGGAAAGAGCGACGAGTTTGACTGGCCTAGAAACTTCATGGCTGCTAGGGGCAACTAAAACGCTTAATTCTCCTTATGAGGTGAGGAATCTTAGTTTTCAATCGGCTAGAGTTATATCTGCAACTAGAGGAGATTGAGCACCATGGATGACAAAGACAAGCTGATAGCGATAGACATTCTCAATAAGATTATGGAATTGGAGTTAGCTGGCGTGGTCCGCTATACCCACTATTCTCTTATGGTTTACGGTTATAACCGCATTCCTATCGTCAGCTGGCTTAAGGCAAACTCTAATGAGAGTCTGATGCATGCCCACAAGGCCGGTGAACTTGTGACTTTGTTAGGCGGCCACCCATCACTGAAAATTGGACCATTGCTTGAGACCGAAAAGCATGACCTGGGTGATATTTTGCGCGAGAGCCTAGAGCACGAGAAAACTGCTATCGCCGCATATTATGAACTTCTCCACGCTTCAGAAGGCAAATCTGTTCTGCTTGAAGAGTATGCCCGTGAAATGATTATGGGCGAAGAATTGCACTTGGACGAAGTCAACAAGATGTTGAGAAAGCCTGGAGACATTCATCCTTTCAACCCTTAATTTGCGACTGACTGGCGCAATTACAAAAATAGAAAGCCCCGGCTCTGGTCGGGGCTTTTTTAACTTATCGCCTTATCAACTAATGTTCGCCCTTTGCCGTCTACAAACCACTGCCGCCCATTGCTGTCGGCGGGGGAAAATTCAGGGCTATGTAGCGGCCGCTGGATGCCGATGACAAGCTCGAGGCTATTTACTGTCTCGTTGTATAAGTTGGCTTGGCCAGCAAAGACGTCAAAGAACTGATTGATGCTGCTTTCAATTGGGTCTTCCGAGTCTGCCAGATCGGCGCACTCTTGGCCGTCATATTCTTTTTGGAAAGTCATTGTTTCTAGCGGCGGAGACTAGACTGATTGATCTGGTTCGGGTTCATCTAAGTCTTCAATAGTTGGTGGCGCTGATGGTGGCGTTATTGCCAGCCTTTGGTTACCATTCCTTTTAGCGTCTCTAGGTCTTTTAGCCGCTTTGCCAGGAGCTGCTCGGGGTGTTCTCCTTTTCTCTTTAAGTCGCGTTCATAGAGATGCGTTTTGATGGCAGCTGCCGGGGTGGTTGTTAGTGCGATAACTTGTGCCGGTATGACACAGGCGCTACCGGCGACCCCTAATCGATTACTGATAATCGGTTGTTGCCGGTAGGCGTGGTATCCAATTGTGCTTAGTATGCCTGAAGTAGCACCTAGTGACGAGATTAAAGGGGCCGTGATAGCTTGTTGACCAGCTACCTTTCTGATGCGATCGATAGTTCGTTGCTCATTGAAGATCAGTGTGTCAAGGCCGAGCTTCTCTTCTCTTAGATGAATCAATTCTGCCGCAATTTTGGCGTGTCTGCTGTGTGTCTCGCTGTTTGCCAGTAGATTTGCAAGCCGCTCAAATTTGCTCTTCGCCTCTTGGTCCGAAAGGCAGTTTGACAGCGGAAGCTTTTCGTTAAGATTGCGCTCTTGCCGGCGTTCTATGCAGCTTCCTACAGCTTTGCTCGTTATTGGTCCAAGTCCTGCCAAGAAGGCGGAGGTTATTTGGACCGGACCATTGCCACCAGAGTAACGACGGTCCGAAAATGATTTGAAACCGAGCATTGTGGAGCTGAATCTGCCAAAATTTACGCTGGCGTTAATGACGTAGAAGGTGTTCCTGTACCAAGTGTAACCTCTTGCATGAACATTCCATCGCTTGAATTGAAAGACGAGTCTATCTCTTTGGTAACTGAGTAGTTCTTCTTTAAGTTCTAGTAGCTCGCGGTGAGGGCCAGTGATGTCGCTCTGTTCCATTAACTCGTGTCGACTAGCAAGCATTTCGTTTACTCGCTTTACCGTGGCTTGCACGAAATCTACTGACTGGCGGTTAGAAAAGCCTTTTTGTTTGGCTCTCCGGGCCTCGACACCATTGGCTGCTAGCTCTATTATTGAGCTGGTGGCGCCAATAAGAGTACCAACTGTGGCTGCAGACAGTGCTCTCTTGCTGGTGCTCTGTGAAATCAGGCCGGGGTTATCCCAGCCATTTATTCTTTGGCTTATGTCACTAGTGCTGAATCCAAGAAAGCATGCATAGGCGGCTTCTTGAGCTGCTGGATAAAATACCTTTCGCCAGCGGGCATAGTGATTGACAGTTTGTTGATAGCGTATGTTGTACTCTGCTAGATTTACTAGCTCGAGGAAGATCTGGCGGTCGTAGGCTCTTATTCTCTGCTCTGTATCACTGAAAGAGGGTGCCACAACCTGATTTTCAGTGGAGGTTTTGCTGGCTTCTATAAAAGAGGTTTCTGCGCTTGCTGGCAGCGTTGAGGCTGCTAGTAGCAAAAACAATATTGATGCTATTCGAAGCGCAGCCATGTCGGTTCTTAGTGTCGATTTGTTTCCTGAATTTTGACAGTACCATATTTGTTGCTTGCTAGGCATCATTTCGTACAAAGCTCTGGCAAATGTACTGCGTTGACTATGCTGCAAGGTTCACAATCAGCTTAAAGGATGACGAAAGCAATTGATGTAACAAAGTAAAATTTTGGTGGTTGCTAAGTTGGCGCGTGGATCCGTGCCGCCTAATTTTCAGTTCAAATGTACAGTTCAAATGTTCAGTTCAGATGTTCTCGACTGACATTGTGAGTATTTGACTCCAAGAAAGACCAATACATGGAGAATAGCTATGACCAAAGTCTCGAGCAATCCGAAGCAGCAGTCGGCTTTAGATGCTGAGGTTAATCCGCATTTCGTTCCAGCTCGAGAGCGGCGAGTGCAAGGAAAGGCTTTGCGCGATGCTTCACCACGCAAAAATCATGCTACTTGGATGCCATCGGCCAACAGACAAGAGCCAGTCAGTGTATTAGCTCAGTCGAATCAAGGCCGCATAGAAGAGCTTATTCCAATTCGCTATGGGCGCATGCTCAAATCACCGTTTACATTTTTTCGTGGTAGTGCGGCCCTGATGGCAATGGATTTGGCTGAAACTCCTGTTACTGGTCTTAAGGTACAGCTATGTGGTGACTGTCATTTGCTCAATTTTGGGGCTTACGCAACACCAGAGCGAAATATTATTGTTGATATCAATGATTTTGATGAAACTATCCCCGGGCCCTGGGAGTGGGATTTGAAAAGATTGGCTACAAGCTTTGTCTTGGCCTGTCGTGGAAATGACTATGACAGCGATGTTTGTCGCGATGCGGCGCAAAGTGCGGCACGCTCGTATCGGAAGTCAATGCGCGACTTCTCTGAGATGTCGGTGCTCGATACTTGGTATTCAAAAATGGATCTTGATAGTTTCATTTCTGATATGCAAGATAAAGAGTTTCGCCAAGATGCCCTAGCCTTCATTGATAAAGTCAAAAGCAAGTCTATTAAGGAATACTATTTTCCTAAATTGACTATTGAAAAAGATGGAAGGCGTCTGTTTAAGGACAGTCCGCCTCTTGTGTATCATACCGATGAGCAGCGCGAGCAGTCGTTTTTAGATATGGCCGCACGAGTATTTCAAGACTATAAAGAAACCGTCAACGATGCCCGACGCACCTTACTTGACCGCTATACCTTAATGGACGTAGCTATGAAAGTTGTTGGTATTGGCAGTGTCGGTACCTTTTGCGCAGTGTTGCTGCTCATGGCTGATGAAGACGATCCACTAATTTTGCAGGTAAAGGAAGCTCGCCGTTCAGTTTTAGAACCCTATGTCGAGAAGAGTCGCCACGACATGCATGGAAGGCGTGTGGTGGAGGGCCAACGTCTGATGCAAGCCCATAGTGATATTTTTCTCGGCTGGGCACGAGGCCCCGGTGGTCGCGATATGTATTTGCGTCAGCTGAAAGATGTGAAGATGTCTCCGATGCCTGAACTTTGGACTCCGGCGCGCGCTGTTGAGCTGGCAAAGTCGTTCGGGTGGGTATTAGCTCGGGCCCATGCACGTTCTGGCGATGCCGCCAGGATCAGCGGTTATCTTGGTTCAAAAGATGTATTTGACAATGCTATCGCCGACTTCGCTGTGGCTTATGCAGATCAGACTGAACGTGACCACCGCTCTCTTGTTGAAGCTGTTCGAAAAGGGCAGGTGGAAGCCTATATCGAGCGTTAGATTGGTGCAACTGTTGACCGATGCTGCTAAGATTTTTGCCGGTTGCTGAAAGCGTAAAGCTATAGATGACAGGCGTTACCAATGTCTTTTTACCCTTGTCTCTATGGTCGCTCTCTGGATTTTGCTTCAATGATGACATGAACAAGATCAGCGATTGCATTTAGCGGCAAAACAGACTGAACCGGCGGAGAAGAACTAGTTATTGATAAATTTTGCGGATAGTATTGGCGTCTCTATCGCTTAGTTTGATCAAGGGTGATTTGAAATACATAACATCTAGGCCCGATGGCGAGTGTCCATCAATTCCTAGAGCATGACCTGTTTCATGAAGTGCTAGATTGAAAAGTTGTTCTTTCGCTCGTGGTGACATGTCTTTATCATCGTAGCTTGGAGCCGAGAGATTGACATAGCTTTTTGTTACAAGCTCTCTGCCGTAAGAGCTTGTTTGCCCGGCACTACCAATATTCATGGGGTCGTCGGCGGTAGCTCGCTGCACAATTATGTTTGAGTCGTATTGGGTCGGCCACAGTTCCATGCGAATGGGCGAGCCGGGAAATTGGCACCACAGATTCATGGCTTGAAAAATGTAAGTTCGCAGCTCTGGCGAAAAACCGCTTTTCTGTGATTGACTGATGTAGACCTTGAGCACCGAACCTGGTGCTAGGCGCTTAGTGTGTATCGAATCGCAATAGTCGGGAGAGCTAGGGCTTTGCATGGCCCGCCATTGTAAAAGCTCTGTCAGTTCGTCGCGATAAGAGGTGGCGAAGGTTACGTTAACTCCGGCCTGATTTCCGAGGAGGGCTTTGGCATAATTGTCGCGGGCGGCTTGCCAATCGGCGCTCGCCCGCTGATATTGTCCCGTCACATCGTTAGCCATGGCTCGAACATAATAAAGGTCGGCCAGGCTGTTGGCCGCATCGTGTGGCAATAAACTGAGCGCTTTGCTGTAACAGGCGACAGCGAGAGCATAATTTTTGGCCTCGTAGGCTGCTTCACCCTGCTCTTTGTATTTTGCTGCTTGTTGAGCTGCGGTAAGTGCACTTACTTGGGGCGGCGTTGTTGCCGGGGCTGCTGGAGGGCTAGCTGCTCGTGTTTGCCTGGTTATTGGCTGCGTCAATTGGCCTGGTGCGGCAAGGGCTGCTGGGGCAAGATAGAACAGCGAATTAGCAGCAATGGCTATACCTAGAGCTGACCCTAGGGCCAGGCCACATGTGCAACTTGGAAAATTGAGGGTCTTCAAAATGGACTTCATTTAAGCACCACTGTTTTGTCTGACCGGCGCAACTCTTGAATATTGATTAGCAGCGGGCAGCCATATTCGTTTAGTGAGGGAAGTTTTGTTACTCTGTATTCGCTGCAGTTCTTGTAGGCAAGGCCACCATCAAGGGCCATGAAAATTTTGTCTATCATAAATTGTTCAGCAGCTGGACCGACCAAACCTATTGCTTTTAATTCGGAGCCAATTTTTCTGCCCACTTCGTTGTTAGCTAGGTCTTTCTTTGTATCCAGATAGAAATTGAGAGTTCCAGAGTTGCGCCAGAAGATTGCTTCGAAGTATTCGTTGGCTCTAAATAGTAAGTCAGCGCCTAATTCGCCAATCTCATAAGATACCAAAGCTGAGCCATATAAGTGTTGAAAGCTATTGAGCAATTGCTCGTAGACTTGAGTCGGTTGGCCCCTGACCATGTGGGTGTAGGTATTCTTTCCGTATGATTCTGGTGTGGGTGGTTGGTCAAACTGTTGTTGTTGCAGGGTTATTGGAATGAGATCGCTGCGACCAAATATTGATTGTTCAACATTGCTGACCCGCCACAATACACTGAGGATGTAGCAGGCAATGACGAGCACAGCTATGGTCAATGAGGTAGAGAGGAGCTTTAGTGCTATGTTCATTATTTTGCTTACTACTTCACTTGTGGATTCATTTAAGTTTAATACATTAAGGTCCTGGCCATGTGAAGGCAATCGTTGTTAGGCAAAAGGTGGGCGGAGCTTACTGGGCTAAGGCGTAGTTGGAGCAGCCTGTGATAACATTCCACGTTAGTTAAATCAGTTGGCCGGAGACAGAATAGACAAGTTATGAGCGACACCGTAGCGCCAGCATTGCGAGCTTTACTTGAACGTTTCATTGATTACGCTGGGCTCTTCCCGCCAGCCTCGGTGCCCCTTGATGCCACAATTGCCAACTATCATAGCTACCAGAATAGCGATCACCGCTGGATGTTGCGCTGGTTGGTGCTACCTGTCAGTCAATGTGAGACAGTGCATGCAGCGCTGAGGCCCTCCCTTTCCCTAATTGCTGAAGCCGATGATGGACATGCTGCTGCTCTTGAGACTAAAACTATTGTTAGTGCCAATCGGCCTGTTTATTGTGAGGTTTCGCCTGACAATTTGACCATGCTTGATGCTGTTAAAGAGGCGGGTAATTTCGCCAAAATTCGCATGGGAAGTTTACAGCCAGAAGGAATTCCTTCGGTAGCTTCTGTGGCCGCTTTCATAAATGCCTGCGCCGACCGCAAACTGCCGTTTAAGGCAACCGCAGGTTTACATCACCCGGTGCGGGCCTTGCAGGCTTTGACATACGAAGATGATGCACCGCGAGCGGTATTACATGGTTTTCTCAATGTTCTCATGGCTGCTGCCTTCGCTTGGCAAGGGCGGCGCGATATTGAAGCTATTCTCTTTGAAGCTGAGCCTGCCGCTTTTTCTTTTGATGACAGAGCCTATTGGCGCGATCAGTCGTTGAGTTTGGCTGAAATTAAGGCTGCCAGGCATGATTTTATCCATTCTGTTGGCACTTGTTCATTTGATGAGCCAGTTGCCGATTTAAGATCATTGCGGCTTTTGCCCTAATTTGTTCCAAAATGGAACTTTTGGCCTCAAGTTCATTCTATGGCTGCACTTCTCCACTAAATTTCAGGGAGAACGGCTTTTACTGATTGAGGTGCAGAGTGTTCAATAAGATTCTGTTTGCGGTGGCTTCTACCGTTGTGTTAGTTACTTCCCAGCAAATAATTATGTGGCTGGAGCATAAACTTAAGGCCAAAGAAGCTGTGAAGAAGTCAGAGAGTTAGTTTTAGTGGGGGAATGGCTGTGCAAGCATTGCCTATCACCGAGCTGCTAGGGCTAGGTCAGCCAAGCGAATTCTCTTCAATAAGTCATCGAGGGCGTTGTGGGCCGTGGCAGCCGCTGGCAAGTTTGTGCTGTCGGCTGAATCTTCCAATACGTCTCTGAGGCGCTCATACTCCACTTTGTGAAATTCCCATTCGTCGGCTTCAAGAGTTTGTGAATTTTCTGCACTGTTATTTCTTTCAATCATCTCGTCAATATACTTAAGCAGGAAATTCTCATTGAGTTTCGTGATATTGGTTTCTATTTCGCCTGTCTGCATCAGGTGGGTGCCAGTTAGCAGCAAGCGGTAGACGGAAAGTAAATTGCTCAAACTTATTAGTTCTTGCGCACCATTTGTTTCTTGGCTCGCTGCCAGCCACTGACTGTCGGCAAAGCCGAGGTAGTGATAGCAATGTATACGAGTAAGGCAACCTTTAGCGATTGACTTTAGTTCCTCATGCTCAGGGCTACTCTGCACTACCAGTGGTGAGTAGATTTGCTCTAGTACAAAGCCGTTGTCTTTCAGCATTAAAGAGAAAAATTTCTTGATGTCTTGGGTGGTAACTTCTATCTGTACCCGTTCATCTTCTTGTCTGAGTTCCATGGTTTCTTCGTCGATTTCAAGACCAAGAACTTGTCTTACTGGCAGTATGTGGGCTCCGCGTATTTCATAGGGCGAAGTTGGCGAAGCGAGGCCGGTAAGGTGGGCACCGCAGACGGTGGCAAATACCAGTGGATAGCTATGTGTCTTTGTGGCATTTTCAACTGATGATGGGAAATTCATGACTGTACCTTTCAGATTAACCGTCGATTCAGATCAAGCGTCGATTTTGGTCTTGATTTTAGTGTCGGGCTTATTATCGCCAAAGTTATGCGAGGGTTCAAGGGTTGTCAGCACTGCTAGTCACGCTGGTCACGACTATAGCTCCTTGGGTGTAAACTACAAATTGTTCCGGCTCCAAGTGTGCTAGGCGTCAGCTGGTAAGACTTGGAAAGAGAGGAGAGGTTTGTGACTGAGGAAAGCCTAGTTAAGCCCGACGACACGGCTCTGGTCGATAAAACAGAGAAACCGGAGAAGCCGGCTAAAGCTGAGAAACCAGCTAAAGCGCCAAAGGTTGAACAGCTTGTCTATGCCCTTTATCGAGCTTCGCGCTGCCACGGCTGTGATCGCAAACTTGAGAAAGGTGAAATCGTCAAGCTAGAGCAGGGCCTTGAAGAGCAAAGAGCATTTTGTAGCAGATGTGCTGGACTTGATGGCTTGGAGATTCTTCCTAGTGGTAATGCCAAGATCACGAGGCTGGTCAAAAAGTATTCGCAGAAGTGCTTCATTGTTATGCGCTGGTCTGAAGTGTGGAAGACATATGAGAGACAGGGCTTATATGTCGAGCCACAGGCTATCGCTCAAGCCCGCAGTGAGCTGGCTGCCGGTTCTGTCAAGGTTTCTAAGTGACCTTAATAAATGTTCAGACAGATCTCGGGGTGTGTCGCTTCCAGTATTATTAGCGGTCCTTAAGTATCTGGAGATGCCATGCAAACGGTCAGTCGCCCCCCGGCACCGGAATCCCTTGCTCATATTCCTGTTGACTGCTCTTCTGACCTTGAGAATATCGATTTGGCCTCGTCAGCTCAGCCTGTGCCGCACGTACCTACCGAGATGAGTGGGCCGTCGCGCTGGCATGTCTTGATTGCTACCTGGTTGGGTGGTGTTTTCGACGGCATGGATTCTTCCATTTTTGCCATGGTTCTCTTTCCTGCTCTATCTGAACTACTGCATACTCAGTCGCATTCTGTGGTGGGCCAGTATGGTTCTTACATAATTGCCTTATTTATGTTGGGTTGGGCTCTTGGTGCCATGGTTTTCGGTGCTATGGCCGACCACATTGGTAGAGCTAAGACCTTGAGCATAACAATCTTGTTGTATGCCATCTGTACTGGGCTTTGCGCTGTAGCCGGTAACTGGTGGGAGCTTGGTATTTATCGCTTTTTGGTCGGAGCTGGTATTGGTGGCGAGATGGGTATCGGAGCCGTCTTGCTTTCTGAGTGTTGGCCCGCCAAGTCTCGAGTCTTTGCTGTTAGTGCTCTGGCAACATCATTGGGGACCGGTTACTTGTTGACTGCGGCGCTCAATCTTTCTCTCGGTCATTTCGGTTGGCGCTATTTGTTCATGGCCGGCATCGTTCCTGCTTTTCTTACTGTTTATATGCGCTTCAAGTTGCGCGAGCCAGAAGAGTTTGTGCGCTTGCAAGAGGCTCGTGACAAAGAGAGTGCTCGCACTGGTGCCTCTGTTTTGACCACCATTACTGCTAATGCTAGTGCCTGTTTTCGAGAGCTATTCACTAAGGCAAATTGCAGAAAGACTATCTCAGTTGCTGCTGTGGCCAGTGTTGCCATCGTCTGTTGGTGGGCGGTTATTGCCTGGATACCGGCCTGGATTAATCAGCTTACTGGCGATCTAGCTGTCGAGCAGCGCAGTCATGCTATGTTCACAAAAGATATTGGCATGATTCTCTCTGGTTTGCTTGGTGGCATCTTGATCAAGAAACTTGGTTATCGTCTTGCGCTTGGTACTTCCTTCCTGCTTGCTTTTGCTCTTTCATACGGAATGTTCAATACTGTCCATTCTTTCGGCCCAGCTCTGCTTTGCTGGCTCGTGGCCTTGGGCTTCTTTGCTCACTTGCCATTTGTCATCATGTGGACTTACTTGCCTGAGTTGTATGAGGCCAAAGTACGTAGCACCGCATTTGGTTTTATCTACAATGCCGGCCGATATGCTGCGGTTGTAGCAGCGCTTGGTAGCGGCGTATTGATTCAGACCTTTGGTGGTTCTTATGCCATGGCGGCATCGACAGTTTCTGCTGTCTATCTACTGGGTGTGGTCGGGGTCTTCTTCATTCCGGCCAAGGGTGAATACTTAGGTGCAGTCGGCCACTAAGCGTAATTTATCTACTACTTTTAGGTTCTGGAGAGCCCTTATTGGTCTCCACTAGCGTGCCACTACTAGTAGTTGCTGCGTCTTCTTTTTTCTCTGCCGATTTCACTGGCGGTGCCATGTTTTTAAGGCTATTAAGCTCGCCTTTTAAGACCGATGTTTCGGAGCGCACTTCTAACAGTTCACGCTTGAGGTCTTCTTTTTCCTTATCAGCTGTGGAGCTGCAGCCGCATAAAAGCAATAACAGACTGCCGCAAATTAGTTTGATTGGTTTTGACATTATTCCCTCAGCTGTTTTTCTAAATAAAACACCCCAGACCAAAAAGAGGTGTGAGGTGTCCTAGAAATCCCAAGAATAATAGCAGGGAAAGCTTAGTAGGCTTTCTGAAACAACTTTGCCAGACTCGGCAAAAAGTTCTTCAAGGAAGCTCTCGCTAAGGTTTTAGGAAAGATTGCCTAGAAATAGCTTATTCTTCATATAATCGCCCGAGATGTCTGCCTCGACACTATTTGGCATAGAAGGCGCTATGTCGGTGCCGTCCAAAGGGGGTGTACAGTATATACCCAGGGGCGCTGTAAGCGGAAAACAGGCATGCTTAAGCCTATATGTTCTCTTGGCAAGCTGATTGCAGTGGCCGCGTCATCCTGTAAACTTGATTTGTCAGATTGGATATTGTCTATCTGGATGATTGATCTGAATAATCTCATTAGGAGGAATCACGATGGCCAAAAAAGTAGATGCCGATGCGCCACCCGCTTTGGTAATTGAGTTCAAAACCACTTCGGGCGAAATATGGGGCACCATTCAAGCTGACGGTAAAGTGTTTAAGTCTGGTGCCGTGGGCTTTTATGGCAACTCCAAGATCAAAAATCCTAAAAATGGTTCCGCTTACCAGGTTGGTGCTAACATCACTTTAATTGGCAGCAAGGATGTAGAACCATAACCATTGGTTCTATTTGTTGCTGGCCCTGTTGTTGAGCTTGGTGATGGCCCGATCAAAAGCACTGGCAAAGCGTTGCTTGTCTTTGTCAGTGTATTGTTTGGGCCCTCCTGTTATGTCGCCACTGTCTCGCAGGTCAGTCATTAGCGCTCGGACTGAAACGCGTTCGCCAATGTTTTCTTCGGTAAAAGCGTGACCGCGAGGGTCGATTACCACTATTTCTTTGGGAACTAGTTGGGCTGCCAGTAGAATATCTTGAGTGATTACTAAATCATCTTTTGTTGCTTGGTCAACAATGTATTGATCCGCTACGTCTGCTCCTTTTGCCACCTGTACAAAGCTGAGGTGGGGTGAGAGGGGCAAGGCAATTACTTTATTGGCTACAAAAATTGTACTAATGGCTAGCTTGTGACCAGCCTTGATGACGATGTCTTTGACCGGCACAGGGCAGGCATCGGCGTCGACCCAAATTTTCATGCTTCAGCAACCATGTGAATACAATATCATCCCAATTGACCCCAGTCACACTGTCAACAGCGTCAGAAATAGCCATGAAGCTGGGTTGACAGCGCCCTAGCCAGTATAATGAGAAACTATGCCAGTTGCTATAAGTTGCCAGTCTGTAACCAAATCATTTAGTGCCCGACCACTATTTCGCGATATTTCGATAACAATCGATGATCGCGAACGAGTAGGCTTGATCGGCCCTAATGGCTCCGGTAAGTCAACCTTGCTCAAAATTATGGCTGGTCTTTATTCGCCTGATGATGGTGTAATAACCACTCGCAAGTTTCTCAATATTGCCTATTTAGCCCAAGACAATCCATATCCACCTGATGCAATTTTGCGTGATGTGGTTGCCGCCTCTTTAGATGGCCAGTCAATCGACGAGGTTGAGCGTATAAATCGTGCGGAATATACTCTCAGCACCGTTGGCTTTGAAGATCTGGGTGCTACTGTTTCTTCTCTTTCTGGTGGTTGGCGCAAGCGCTTGGCTCTGGCAGCTCAGTTGGTGAAAGAACCTGATTTCCTGCTGTTAGATGAACCAACCAACCACCTAGATCTTGAAGGCGTACTTTGGCTAGAAGACTTGCTTAAGTCAGCACCCTTTGCCTTTATTTTGGTCAGTCACGATCGTAATTTTCTTGAGAATGTCACCAATCGTACTGTTGAATTGAACGCTGCGTATAAAGATGGATACTTGAGCTGTAAGGGGCCTTACAGCGAGTATCTTGTGGCTCGGGCCGAGTATCTCTCTGCTCAATCAAATGAGCAGCAAGCTCTAGCTAGTAAGATGCGCCGTGAAGTTGCCTGGTTGCAGCGTGGAGCCAGAGCTAGACAAACCAAGTCACAGGGACGTATCCGTGAGGCTGGTAAATTGTTTGACGAGTTCGCGGAAGTGAAAGCTCGCAACAATATGAATAACTCTGTCAATATTGACTTCAGCTCATCTGGGCGCCGTACCAAAGAGTTGCTCGTTGCTAAAGACGTGGTTAAGTCAATGGGTGGTCGTCAGTTGTTTGCCGGTCTTGATCTGGTGTTAACACCCAAGCAGAAACTAGGTTTGGTCGGCACAAACGGCAGTGGTAAAACGACATTGCTGCGCATTCTTGCTGGGCAAATAGAGCCAGACCGCGGCACTGTAAAGCGCGCTGATCAGCTTAAAGTTGTTTGGTTCGATCAAAATCGCGATCAGCTCAACAAAGAAATTACTCTGAAAGAAGCCCTTTGCCCGAGCGGGGATTCTGTGGTCTATCGGGATCGTCAAATTCACGTCATGAGCTGGTCTAAGCGCTTTCTCTTTAGACCCGACCAGTTGCCTATGCCGGTTAGTTATTTGTCGGGTGGTGAGCAAGCGCGAATTTTAATTGCTCGCTTGATGCTGCAAGAAGCAGACATTTTGATTTTAGACGAACCTACCAATGACCTAGATATTGCTTCTCTAGAAGTGCTGGAAGAGAGCTTGCAAGACTTTCCTGGTGCTGTGGTTCTAGTTACCCACGATCGCTACATGATCGATACTATCTCTACCAACATACTGGCTTTAGACGGCGACGGTGGAGTGGAATTTTTTGCCGATTATTCACAGTGGGAATCTAATCGATTTTCGAAGAGTGGCTCGAAGAATAAGAGCAACGCTGGTAAATCTGATAAGGCTGAGAAAATTGAAAAGTCGGGCAGTAAAATTGGTAGCTCTACCAGTGGAGTCTCGAGTAATAACGGGAGCAAGAAAAATCTTAAGCCCCTCTCTAATAATGAGCGCAAAGAATTAGACTCAATTGGTAGCAAAGTTGAAGAGGCCGAGAGTGCCTTGCAGGCCGTGCGTAAGCAAATGGAAGATCCAAAAATTGCAGCCAATCACGTCAAGCTGGCCGAGATGATGGAAGATTTCCACAAAGCTGAAGCAGCTGTTGCCAAGGTATTTGCCCGTTGGGAAGACCTGGAAGCACGACGCTCTGCCAACGAAGTTTGATACTTGCGCCCTAGTTGCTCAAAACGGACTATCCATTATTTTTTTTGCCGCCTCCAAGTCACGCTTGTATAGGTCTTTGTGCCCCATCTGTAAGTGCAGGTTGGCCCTATCTCTGAGTGTCTTGGCCGTAGGCTCTAGTTCAATGGTTGTGTCGTAGTCTCTAATGGCTCCAGCGAGATCTTTGTTTTTGACTTTTAGTTGGGCCCTAGTACGATAGGCCTCGCCGTCTCTGGGGTTGTGTGCAATAACCTTATTAATCTCGGTTAGTGCCTCTGGCAGTTTGTTCAGTACTTCAAGCATGTGCACTATTTGGTAGCTTGTCCATTCTTTCGGTTGTAGAATGGACGCCTTGCGGAAAGAATCCAGGGCTTCTCGGTATCTGTGAAGACCTTCCAAAATACCGCCTTTGGTGCGATAAAGCTCTGCCTTGTCTGGTATGTACGAAATGCTGGTGTTAATTGTGGCTAGCGCTTCTGGAAGTCGACCGAGATTGGCTAAGGCTGTTGCTTTGCATTGATAAGCATAGACTTCTATGTTAGGGCAAGCAATTGCTTGATTGCAGTATTTTAGCGCTTCGCTAAAGCGGCCTTCTCTATTGGCGATTTCGGCTAATTGGCAATAGGCTGGGCTATACTTTGGATCTAATTTCAAAGCCATTTTTAGATATTTTTCTGCTGGTTTTGTCGGGTCTTCATCTCCTAACACGTCTGTATAGGTAGAAGCGAGGCAGCAGTAGCTTAGGGCGTTTGCGTGTTTCGTTTTGCATAGAATCTGATATAGCGCTCGGGCTTCGAACATTAAGTTGTCATCGCTCAGCTTTTCGGCTACTCCCAGCAATTCTTCAAATTGCTGGGAGTTCATTTTGTTGCCTAAGGCGCGAGCTTTTTCTATAGCAGCAGTGGCAGCTTTGCGGTTTGGGTACTTGTTGTCACTGTTTGCGCTCGGCACTATCAGTAGTGTCAAGTATAGTGCTGAAATGAGGGCAATGTGCTTATGTCCTCGGTATGATTGCCGCTGTTCGTCGCTTCCGTTTTGTAGCGCCATGCTGTGAAACCCATCCCTCGTCTATTTGCTCAGTTGCGGCATCACCACACCGTCTAGAACGTGTATTACTCCATTCGAGCAAGGAATGTCGGTGGTTCTAACTAGAATGGCATCGGCGTAAAGATCGTCACCCTTTTTGCTCAGCTTTAGTTCGCGACCGTCGAGAGTCTTTACTGAAGACATCATGCCTAGTGCTTTGGCATCAAATTTTCCTGAGACAATATGATATTGCAGCACTTCCTTGAGTCTCTTTTTGTTGGCCCAAAGGCTCTGTCTGTCGTCGTCGGGGATAGTCTTGAAAGCTTTGTCACTGGGTGCAAATACAGTAAATGGGCCTTTGTTCTTCAAGGTATTGTCTAGTGAAAAAGCTTGATCAAGTCCGTCCAAGAAGATATGAAAGGCAGTTACTTCATTGTCCGTTAGTGTGTTTATGATGTCTTTGGGCTTACGCTCAAATCCTTGCTTCATCTTAAACTGCTCAGTTTTGGCTGCTATTAGCAAAGGTTTTGCTTCGCTCTCGGCCTTTGCTTCTTGAGTGATAGTGAGAGGTAAAGCTGACAATAGTGCTATCAACAATAAGGTTTGAATATTTTTGCGATTTAAAGTGGCCATGATTACTCCGTGTATAACGAGAATGCAGCGACTTTGAAGTCGACCGCTAGACAGTGTACATGACAGATCGTCAACGCTTTCGGTTCCACTTGTAAATGATTTTAAGGCGAATTGAAACATATTCGGAACTTTGCCGGGACAGTAGCGTCTCCCTAGATGCTGCGTAAAAGTCACTAGTAGTCAGATTTAGATTTAGATAGATCTTGCTAGCAGCACTGGCAGAATTCCCTAACTTTATGCTGGTCAAGGCGGGAGAGTACTATGTTAAGCCGATCTAAAAGAATCGCATCTGGTCTTACTGGTTTTAGTTGTATGGCAGTTATAGCCCTTTCTCAAACAATAGGTGCGGCTCAAGCGCAGACCACTGTTTTGAGCGGAAAAGTACATTCTGATGCTATGCCTCAATTAATCAGACCGGTGCCGCAATTAGACCGAATGCAAGTGCAAACGCCGGTCACGATTGTCAATACTCAACGATCTCCCTATCATTCAGGTGTGCAACAGACTAAAACAGTCGTAGTGCAGAGACCTGCATATAGAGAAGTGTATGTGCGCGATAATCGCACCTATTTCCAACGGCATCCTAAAGTTAAAGCTGTCACTATCGGTGCTGGCGTGGGTGCTGGAGCTGGTGCTCTCACAGGGCTGGTGTCGGGTGCTGGGGTGGTTCGCGGTGCAGCAATTGGCGCTGGTAGTGGTGCCGGTGTTGGTCTGGTGCGAAGCAGTACGACTTTGAAAAGGCATCCAATTATTCGTGATACAGCTACCGGTACATTCGCTGGACTGGGTCTAGGAGCAGCTTCTAGCCGCCGAGGCAAACGAGCCTGGCAGGGTGCTGGAGTTGGTGCAGCTGTAGGTCTGGGAGTTGGCCTGTTTAAGAACTTGAGATAGCTTGATTCGGCAGTGTTTATATTGAACACAGCTACAACAATAATTTTCTGGAGATTTGTGATGTTAAAAGGAGCTTTGCCAATTAAGGCTAGATCGGTACCACTATTTAGTTCAATTGCTCTCACCTCTATAACGTCTTTGATTTTGGCTAGTTGTTCAATGAGCAGCCCAAGCGATTTGCGCGCCAAGGCCGATGAGCAGATCAGGAGCAATAATTTAGTCGAAGCCGAAAGAATCTTGAAAAAGACTGCCGCTGACCAGGAGCAATCTAACGGTTCGAACGATGTGCAGTTAGCTCCAACTCTTACTGCTCTCGGTGATCTTTATAACAGGCAAGGAAAGTATGCAGAAGCAGCAACTCTTTTTGATCGCGCTGCAGATATTCAGCAGAAGGCTATGGCCCCGCAATTGGTTGCCCTCACCACTAGTCTCAATGGCAAAGGTATGTCGCTTATGGGGCAAGGTAAATTTGTGGCTGCCGAGCAAGTCTTACAACAGGCACTTGCTATTCGCGAAGATAATTTGCCCGCCGGTGCCCTGCCCATTGCTGAGAGTGAAAACAGTTTAGCTCAGCTCTATTTCCAGACCGCTCACTACCCTCAAGCAGAAGCTTTGTACAAAGGGGCAATTGGCACATACGAAAAAGTCAAAGGGGCTGAGAGTGCTGAGGCTGCCAACGTGAGAAATAACCTGGCTAGCTTGTACTATTCCCAGGGTAAATTTCAACAAGCTGAGCCTATATTTAAATGGTCTATCTCTGTATTTGAGCGCACATCAGGAAAAGAAAGTATCGATGTTGGCAACGCTTGCAATAATTTAGCTGAGCTTATGCGTTCGCAAAAGAGAAATGCTGAGGCTGAACCGCTCTACTTGCGCTCCTTGGCCATATACGAAAAGGCTGTGGGAAAGGACAGTCTTTCGGTGGCGACAGCTTGTAATAATCTGGCTATTCTTTATCGGGCTCAAGGAAGATTTGCCGATGCCGAGCCTCTCTACAAACGGGCAATTGCAATTTATGATGGTAGCAGCGGTGTCTCAAATCAGCAGTTTGCCAATGTGCTTGATAATTACGCCGAGCTCTTACAGGCTACCAGTCGTGTCGAAGAGGCCAAGGCTGTGAGATCTCGTGCTAGTGCGAAAATCGCTCAAAGCTAGATGCTGCCGGTAAATTCGCTAGTTCGTGGGAGCTAAATGAACGACCGCTTATTTTAATAAGTGTACAGGAGCTCTGAATTTCACGCAGAGTTCTCTTGATTCCAGTAAGCTATTGATGGAAGGCGCATGTCAAGCGCTCCTGCTACTCATTTGGGAAGTCCTCGAAAAATCTGATGCGCTGGCGATACATCGATAATCAATCAGAGACAGAATTGCTTTATCGAAGGCGTGTGCTTGATCAAATTGAAATCTGGTGGCAGCTTTTTTCAAAGCGTTCTAAAGAGTTTGAATCGCATATAAAAGGTCGGCGTCCATTGCCGATTGAAGAATTGGCAAGGTGGGTTGATGATGGCCTGACCAAGATCAATGAGAACCTTCTGTGGGAATTATGGCCTGGTGATAACGATGTTTGTTTGTTCATCATTACACCAGAACTAGATCATTTCAAGCGGCCGCTAGTCAAAACAATCATTGAAATGGCGCCTGAGATAGAAGGCTGGTCATTTCTTCCGGTGCGCCCAGCTCTTAGTGTTGATGTGCTCGAGAGCATCTTTGAGTCTCGAACTGGTCTGAGCATTCCGGAGACAAAGGTCTCTTGCCAGCGCTCAAATCGAAACGTTGTTGATGTCACATTCTTTTCTGACTCGTTTAGTGGTGCCAATGATCGCGACGATATTGAAACTGCTTACTGCCTTTGTGAATATCTATTGGGTGAAGATACTCTCAATAAATGGATAGGTAATATCTCAACTGAAGTTATAAACACTAGCGCTAGTCGTATCGTCAATCTGTTTGGTCGTGACAAGCAACTTGATATTTCGCATACTAAGTCACTGGCTGAATTTGCCCAGGCAGTCGATAAGGTTGTTCTTGAGATTAAAGTACAAATTGATGACGAGCCTCTGCGCTTGCAAAGTCTCGTTACTCCAACTCTCGTCTCTTTTAAAGATGAGGAACTGCAGCCCTTGCGTCGTTCGTTCGTTTCAGCTAAGCGCAACATTATTGAATCGATTGTTCTCAATGGCATTTTCTATTCAGAACGTTTTACCAAGCACGGTGAAAAATTTTGCTATTTGAAGATCGCTGAGACTGATCAAATCAGTTCATTTGAACAGTTCGCTGCTTTGCGTCAAAAAATTGATGATAGCTTGCGAGCTGAAGACTGCGGTTGCGTCTTCGGTTGGGGGACGAGGCCTAAGTTTGATGGACGTTCGCCAGCTCTTAGTCAGAGCGGTATTTCTCAGCCTGAGGCAAGTTATTTATTTGTCGATTTGGCCTTAGAGAAGATCGATGAGTCAATCGCTTTGCTGCGCGCTATTGCACAGATAGAGAAGCTTTCTGAGAATTCCTGGTTGCTTTTCTTTGATACCGAATTGGAGCATGAATGGGTCGGTTTGTTTCCTGAGACCGGGGCGCCATAGTATGAATGGTGGTGAAGGCCATGACTAAGGCGCTAAATCGACCGCTGTTGATTCTTGATCTTGATGAAACTTTGATTCGCGGCGCCACGAAAGCGCTTGACCGAGCACCAGAAATGGAGCTGGCTCACTATTTCGTTTATTTCCGCCCCCATGTTCGTGAATTTCTTGCCCAGTGCAACGAGAACTATACCCTGGCAATTTGGTCGTCTGCCACGGTCGCTTATATCGCTCCTATTGCCAGAGCTGTTTGGAAAGGTCTGCCTGACCCTCTATTCGTTTGGGATAGAAGCCATTGTACGGTGCGCTATGACTTTCACAAGAGCAATGAGTATTACATTAAAGACCTACGCAAAGTACAAGCAAAAGGTGTTGATCTTGGCCAAGTTTTGATGGTCGATGATGAATTGCGCAAAGTGTCATATCAGTATGCCAATGCTATTTGTGTGCGCCAATTTTTAGGTGATTTGGCTGATCAAGAATTGCTCGATCTCGCAGCCTATCTTGAGACCATTAAGGACACTAGTGATTATCGCAAGATTGATAAATCAAACTGGAGGCAACAACAGAGTGGCTAATGCGACAATCGAAGAGATTCTGGAAAAACACGATTTAGCCGAGTTCAAGGGACTCTTCGAGCAGTCGCTCCCTTCTCTGCGTCTTAGAGTAAGTGCGGACAAAGCTGAGAAAAGTCTTTCTCGTCTAGGTGGTCGGCCACTTTTGCCCTTTGGCTATGAGTGGCCCCGCTCGAGGGCTAAGATTCCCCTGGCCTTTCTTGGCCAGATTGATTTAGCTGTCAGCAATTTTAAAGCTTATGCTAACTTGCCAGAGAGGGGTCTGTTGTCGTTCTTCTACGATGCTTTTGATGGTCCTTGGGGTAATCGCTCTGATGATCACTTCGGTTGGCGTGTGGAATATTTTGAAGATGTGGCAGTGCTTAAGCATACTGATTTTCCTTCTGATTTACCGCCTAGCTCGATTTTTGCACCGTGTGCGGTGTCATTTGAAGAAGAGCTATCTTTTAACGCCGTTACCGTTGAAATGGCTGCCATCAGCGAGGGTGGCTATGGCGCCTACGAGTGCTATTTGCAGGCGGCTGAAGAAATATACGGTAGTCCGGTGGTGCACAGAATGTTCGGTTATGCTCAAGATATTGCTGGTGATTATCGTCTCGATTGTGAGATAGCCAGTCGAGATTTAGATCTTGGTGATGATTTTGATTTTTGCAGCACAGAGGGCGAGAAATTGGCACTTGCTTCAGAACAGTGGCAACTTTTATTGCAGTTAGATAGCGATTCTCTGCCACAAATGATGTGGGTAGATAATGGTAGGCTCTATTTCGCCATCCGCGAACAAGACCTTATTGCTCGTCGCTTTGATAAGGTCTGGATGATTTGTGAGACTCAGTAGTACCTTTGCTAGCTAATCTGATTTTGCCTGTTCTTCTGAATCTTCCGCTTGGCAACGATTTGAGTAAGCCTTGGCCGCGGTGTAGAATCAGATTGTTGCGGAGGAAGCCATGAGTCTCGGTTTGTACTTAAAGGGTCAGTATGCGCCAGGGCGACAACCTGTTGAAGCGCCAGCTTTTGATCGCAAAAAGCTAGAAGAGCTTGAGACATGGCTTACTAATGTCGCTTTTGATGAATTAGAGTGGAGTCAGTGGACTGAAGATGAGGAAGGCAATCCATGTTTAATGGTATTGCTCCACCCCGGTGCAGAACCCATAATGCTCTCGCCCTGCGAAGATGGCTCTCTGTTAGTGGCGGCAGCGACTTCTTCAGCCGGACCGGGCTATCACATTTTTGTTTGTGACCTGGTACGCAAACTCTCACAGGTACATGGTATCGAATGGGTAGCCGACGACGAAATAGAATATTTCGACGAGACGGGCTATTTTGAGACCGGAGATAAAATTAGGCTCTATAGCGAGTTTGAATCTTGGATTGGCGCTCTCACAAAAAGAGTGAAAGAGCTGTCTAAAGATGGTGCCAAATTTCACCTGGCCATGCCCTTTGATGGTCATCAGTTTGATGTACCCGAGCCAATTTTGACGCAATTAGGCCCCCGTTCTATGGATTGGCTTGAGTCTGTTTCTGCTGAACCAATGAGTGGCAGGGATATCTTCCCATGGTGGGAAGATGGCCACGGTGCTGAGTATCACCTCGGTCGTGCTCTCTGCTACATGTGGAACACTGTGCGCTGGCGCGAGCCTCTAACGGAGAAGGAAGCTGAGCTTCTGGAGCGCATCATGGAACACCTTGATAGCGCCTATAGCCTTGATCCTGATTTGAAATATCCATGGAAGGAATGGGCTCAAGTAATTGAGTTTCTTGGCTGTGATTATGAGTTAGAAGATCAAATTGAAACCATGGCACAAAAGGCTAGGGCAGCCAGACTTGTGGGCTATCGTCGCCAGGGAGTGCGTAAGAATCTTGGTGGCGGCTGGTCTGTTGCTGTTCCTGGTAATTTTGTCGAAGAGCTTGAGGAAGGTCAAACATTTCTGGCCTTTGATGAGACAAGAAACGTGCGAGTAACCTGCATGTCAGCCAGCGATAGTAGCGGTAATAGCCTAGATGCGCTGGATATTTTGCAGAAGATCAAAGTGATTGATGATCCACTTAAGTATGAACATGGACCGGTTCACGGTAGAGCGTTTTTCGAGAGAGTGGCTGAAGAAGAGAGCGCTTTCTGGATGCTTCGTGGAGTATCGGCTGCTCATGGAACTTTCGCTCAAATCACAATATGCTTTGAAACAGAAGCAGAGCAGCTCTGGGCAATTGAGACGTGGAAGTCGTTAGATCATCGCTCGACCAAGGGTGGTCAAAGTAGTGGAAAGGTGGCAACACCCGAAAGTGATGCGTAACCATGAGTAAGCGTAATGCTTCGAAAAGGCGCCGCCGACGTGCATTGCATGAATCTTCTGTGGGGTCTGGTCCTGAAAATGTAATTTTTGATCCAGAGGCGCCTCAGTCTGAGGTCAGTTATGTCGCCTATGACGGCGAGCGGTTTCAGGAAGAGACTGTCACTGATTTGGCTGCCATCGAAGCAAATCTAGGTAAGTGGCCAGTGCTCTGGGTGAATGTCGAAGGCCTTGGTAGTCCTGACATTATCAAGCGACTGGGAGAAATTTTCAATATTCACCCCTTAGCGATGGAAGATATTATTCACTTGCATCAAAGGGCGAAGTTTGAGCAATACGACGAGAATTTTTTCTTGGTAGCCCATATGATCGAAGGCAAAGCAAGCAACCCTAGTAATCTGACTTCTCAGGAAATGGTGGCAACCGAGCAAATCAGTATGTATGTCGGTAGCAATTTTGTGGTGACCTTCCAAGAAGGGCCAGTTGATGCCACTAAACCAGTGCTTGATCGTATACGCAAAGGACGCGGTCTCTTGCGCAGCCGTGGTAGCGACTATCTAACTTATGCCATCATTGACAGTATCATCGATGCTTACTATCCGGTTCTGGAAATATTTGGTGAGCGCCTGGAAGTGATCGAGGATCGCATTCTTGAGAACCCGAGCAAGCGCATAGTCTCGCAAGTTCATATCGCCAAACGCGAGTTGTTAGGATTGCGTCGTGCACTCTTCCCTTTGCGCGAGGCTCTTGGTGCTATTTTGCGCACAAGTCCGACCAATTTCACAGCAGAGACTCTTCTACACCTGCGTGATTGTTATGATCATGTCATTCAGATTACTGACTTGATTGAGACTTATCGCGAACTTTGCTCGGATCTAATGGATGTTTATCTATCTAGTATTTCTAATCGCCTCAATGAGGTGATGAAAACCCTTACTGTTGTAACTACAATCTGCGCACCGCCAACACTAATAGCCGGAATTTATGGGATGAATTTTCATCCGAATTCTCCCTACAACATGCCTGAATTGAGCTGGACCTACGGCTACTTTTTTGCTTTGGCCCTAATGGCGATCACTTCAACACTAATGCTGTTTTTACTCTTTCGTTCCGATCGATTTTCATCTCACGAAAATATCGTGAAAGAGATCGTCATAGAAGAAGCTACTTCTAAAGTAGACGAGAAGCCTGCTACATAAGCCGAAGGTTTGCTTTAAACCCAAGTCTAGTTGTTGGAAGCCTTGGCTACAGATGTTTTAGGATTGTTCTTTGGGTTGCTTTTGCCTGAGATTGCGCCACTATTTGAGGCAATTTCTGGCTTGGGATTTCCTTTTCCGGTGGCTATGGCGCGACGCTCAGATTCGGTGATCATAGCTTCGACAAAACCGACGAAGAGTGGGTGGGCATTATCTGGACGGCTCTTCAATTCGGGATGGAATTGACAGGCAACAAAGAAGGGATGATCCGGAAGTTCAATCATTTCTACCAGTCTTTGATCGGGCGAGAGACCGGAGAAGAGCAAACCGTGCTTGCTTAAAGCTTCTCTTAGATCATTATTTACTTCGTAGCGATGTCTGTGCCGCTCAGAAATTTCAGTGCTGCCGTATACTCTCGCGGCAACGCTGCCTTCTGTCAGTACGCAAGGGTAGCGACCCAGGCGCATTGTGCCGCCTTTGTGGGTGACGTTGTGCTGATCCGGCATGAGGTCGATTACAGGGAACGGTGACTTTGCATCAAACTCGGTTGAGTGAGCTCTGTCCATATTGGCCACGTTGCGAGCAAATTCGATAACCGCAATTTGCATACCAAGGCAGAGGCCTAAGTAAGGAATCTTTTGAGTGCGAGCAAATTGGGCCGCCATGATTTTGCCTTCAATGCCTCGATCGCCGAAGCCGCCAGGAACAAGAATGCCGTCTACATCAGTGAGATATTCTTTGGCGCCGTGCTTCTCAACGTCTTCCGAGAGCACCCATTTGATATTGACCTGACAGCTATGTTTAGCACCTGCATGCTTTAGTGATTCAACCACAGAAATGTAAGCATCCGAGAGCATTACGTATTTGCCGACAATGGCTACAGTAACTTGTCTAGAAGGTCGCTTAACGCGCTCAACTAGCTCTTTCCATGCATTCAAGTCAGGCTCTGTATTGGGAAGATGGAGGCGCTCGAGTACTCGACCAGCCAGACCTTCTTGTTCCATGAATAGTGGTACTTCATAAAGATGTTGAACGTCTTGGCATTGAATCACGCAGTCGGCATCAACGTCTGTGAATAGCGACAGTTTCTCCCGTACAGAAGAAGGAAGATTTTTCTCTGTACGACAGACCAAAATATCGGGTTGAATACCCCGGCTTCTCAAGGTGTCGACACTGTGTTGTGTTGGTTTTGTCTTTAGTTCGTTGGTAGTGCGCAGGTTTGGAATGATGGTGACGTGGATATAGCAGACATTGTCGCGGCCAATGTCTTTGCGCATTTGTCTAATTGCTTCCAGAAAAATTAGGCTCTCAATGTCACCAACCGTACCGCCGACTTCTACTATCACCACATGGGCTTTTGATTCAGTGGCACCTTTGCGTAAAAATGTTTTGATTTCGTTTGTTACATGCGGAATCATCTGTACTGTGCCGCCGAGGTAATCACCCCGGCGTTCTTTCTCTAGTACATTCTTATAAATTGCTCCAGCCGTAATATTGTTCATTCGGCTCAAATTGATATTGATAAATCTTTCATAGTGACCAAGATCAAGGTCTGTCTCCGCTCCATCTTCGGTGACGAAAACTTCGCCGTGCTGGTACGGGCTCATGGTGCCCGGGTCAACGTTGAGATACGGGTCAAGCTTGACTATGCTGGTGGAAAGTTGGCGTGCGCGCAGTAGGCGACCTAATGAAGCGGCTACGATGCCTTTCCCGAGGGAAGAAACCACCCCACCAGTGACAAACACGAATCGGGTGTTCATATAGCCTCCTTGCTTTCTAATCTAAATGTATCTCTGTTTCCCATAGGTTTAGGAGGGGGAGTTAAACCGTCTCTCGGCTCCTCCTCCAATCTGCGTGCTTTGTTTTTCATTGCTAGCTATTCCCCAATCCTGGGAACTTTGAAGAAAGCGCCCTCTTTTAGAGGCGCGTTTTCCATGAGCACTTCTCTACCGAGAGAGCTTATGACAACATCTTCCCTCATTACATTGAAGACAGGGATGGGATGTGACATCGGTTCGACGCCGGTGGTGTCGACCTGATTGAGCTCGTCGAAGTAGCCAATAATGCGGTCCAGCTGCTCGGTAAAGCGCTGGCATTCGTCATCGGTCAGGCTTAGCCTGGCCAATCTGGCAACATCTTGGACATCTTTGACAGTAATCATCTACTTACTATATTAGTTTGCAGCGCAAGTTTCTATGTTAGGCAACGGAATCAATCTTCTGGTATTCTCGCAGAAAGACAGATAGGTGTGAACAGTGAACTTCGGGTTCGTTATAGAGATAGTTAGTTTAGTTTTGACTTTGGTCTTCATTGTGGCCAGTGCAGAGCTCTTTACAAATGGCATAGAATGGCTGGGTCAGCGTCTACAGCTCAGTGAGGGCGTCGTTGGCAGTGTTTTGGCTGCCGTAGGAACAGCTCTTCCGGAGACCTTGATACCGATAGTGGCCTTAATCTTTTTCAGTAAACAGCACGGTGTTGAGGTTGGTATAGGAGCCATTGCCGGGGCGCCATTCATGCTTAGCACACTCACTCTTGGCATCTGTGGCATTGCCTGCCTCGCGTATACCGCTAGCAAGCGCCGGAAGCCTGGATTAGAGATAAAAAAGGCTGTAATTAAAAGAGATTTGAAGTTTTTCATAGTTGCTTATTGCTTGGCTTTACTTGGCACCCTACTTCCACCAAGTCCAGTCATTCGGTATCTACTAGCTGGAGTTTTGGTTCTCTTATATCCCTATTACTTATTTGTATGCTTCCGCCATGAGGGTGAAGTGGGTGAGTGCCCAGAAACTCTTTACTTGGATCGTTTATTTAAGGTTGGCTCTCAGCGCTTCCGTCTCATAATTCCGCAGATTATTCTATCTTTGGCCGGTATTGTCGGCGGTGCCTATCTCTTTGTAGGTTGTATTCAGAACCTATCCGATGACTTCAATATTTCACCGTTGGTACTGTCGCTAATTGTTACTCCAATTGCTACTGAGCTGCCAGAAAAAATAAATAGTGTTTTGTGGTTGCGTGGCAACAAGGACACCCTAGCTATAGGCAATGTCACAGGAGCTCTTGTTTTTCAAAGTTGTTTCCCCGTAGCGTTTGGTGTTGCTTTTACAAGCTGGAATTTAGATCACGGCACACTGCTCTCTGGCTGCGTAGCTGTGCTTTTTGCCAGCCTCTATTTGGCCTTGCTTACATTTAATCGACTAAAGCCGGAGCACCTTGCTCTTGGCGCAATCGCTTACGCAGCAACCATTGCAACCATCATTTATATCGCCCCTGTGATGCCCCCGCGGCTTCACTAGGGATATTTTGAGCTAACCGTGCAAGTACGAGCAGAAGTAAGTTGATGTAATGGAAGAACAGTTCCCAGAAGCTGTGGTTTTCCAGGCGCAGTATTTTCTGATGCCACCGCAATTTATTCGGATTCAGGCTTTACTGATTCGGGTTCTAATGATTGGGGCTTCACTGCTTCAAGCTTGGTTGTGGTGGCTCTAGCCAGCTCAGAATCGTGTGAAGGGAGATTGCTCTTGCTGCCAGGTTGCGAGCCGTCGGCTGGATAGAGGAAGTCTAGGATTTCTTTGATGGAAGCTGCTACTGGAATTGCTATAAGCATTCCAAGGGCCCCAGCCATTACCTCGCCACAAAGTACTGCAAAAATTATTGCCAGTGGATGAAGTTCAACGGCATGGCCAATAAAGCGCGGCACGATAACATAATCTTCTATCAAGCGTGCCACCCAGTAGCCCAAAATTATCTTTATAGCTACCCCGACGCCTAATTGGGCCACACCAACAATAGTGGCAATACTGATGGCAAAAAATGGACCAAGGACTGGAATGATTTCCAAGAATCCACTCAAGATGGCTATAAGCAGCGCATATTTGATGTGTAACCAGAAATGCAAAATACCGTAGGCAACAAGAGACATCAAGGCAATGAGAAGAAGTTGCCCTCTCACATATTTGCTGAGCATGATATTCATCTGAGAGGAGAGCTTAATCACCATCTCATGGTTTTTCTTCGGTATGAAGCGCAGGCAAAACAGGCCGACGCGTCGGCTGTCAATAATCAAGTAAATAGAAGATACTACGCAAACGAGAACGGCCAACAGGCTTTTGGAAAGTAGTCCGCCTATGTGCAGAATTTCTTCTGGTGTGCCAACGTTCTGTTCTAGGCTAGCGGTAAGTTCTTGCGCTGTTTTTTCAACGTCAATTTGCCAGTGAAAAGAATCGGACAGTTGCTGCACAAGGCTGACCACGATTTCGTTTCGCTGAGCCGCTAGCGCGGTGAACTGCTCGATAATCGATTGACCAAACCATCCACTGGTGCCAATTATCAGGCCAAGGATAGAGACGTAGATAACTGCTACAGCAAATCCCGGTCGACATTTGAAAGTGGTGCTAAAAGAATTGACCACCGGCAAAAGCAGATAGGCAATAATGCCGCCCACAATAAATGGTGGGAAAACCTCTCTAATAAAATAGAGAAACCAGAGTAGAAGTAATACACCGGTTAACTTGAACATTTTGATTCTTCTTTGCTAGCTTACAGCAACAGGTTTCTTACTTTGATCTTGAGCCAGGGCGCTGAAGTCATGCACGTTGGCGCCAACTAGTTTGCCGAGCAGCCAAGATGGACGGAAACGCTCACCTTGCTCTTTGTGGTAGGCACTGATTTCACTCAGGCACCAGGCTAAACCTTTCTCTTTGGCGATGGCCATGAGGCCAACTTTGAAGCCACAGCCGTTTTGCATTGCTATGTCGATGTCGCTGGCATCTACCACTTTCTCTTGAATGCAGTATATGGCTTCGTTGAGCATTGGCAGAATAACGCGATGGGCGTTGAAGGCGCGTGGAGATTTTGCCAGAGTGACTTCTTTGTTGGCTTCAGCGATCAGATCTTTCAACGCTGGATTGATTTTCTTCGCTTCTCCCTTAACCGGTGTCTTCTCGTGAATGTAGAATCCGGCCCCAGATTTTTGTCCGAGCGCGCCGGCCTTAACCATTTTCTCAAGGAGGGGAGAGGGTGAGAAACGTGGACCGTATTGGCTGTAGAGGAATTTGTTGACATGGGTGCAGACGTCAAGACCAGTCATGTCAAATAGTGCGAATGGACCCATTGGTAGGCCGAATTCCACCACTTTAGCGTCAATTTCTTCAACTGTTGCCAAGCCTTCTTGTAAGGCATAAAGGGCTTCATTCATGTAGGTGAAGAGCACGCGATTAACGAGGAAGCCAGGGCACTCTTCAACTTTGACGGGGGTCTTCTGCATTTGATGACAGAGCTCAAGAGCCGATTTCATCGTTTCTTCTGAGGTTTTTACACCAGCGGTCACTTCTACAAGTTTCATAAATTGGGCCGGGTTGAAGAAGTGCATGCCGACCACTCTGTCTTGTCTTGTGGTTGCTTCAGCAATTTCTGAAATCGACAGGGCCGAAGTGTTCGTGGCCAGAATTGCCCGCGGTGGACAAATTTGATCAAGTGTTTTGAAAATTTCTAGCTTGACTGAGATTTCTTCGAAAGCAGCTTCGATTACTAAATCAACGCTCTTGAAATCTTCGTATGAGGTTGTGCCTTTGACTGCGGCAAATAAGCCATCGGCTTCCGCTTGGGTTAGGGTGCCTTTTTTTACGCGTGAATCATACATTCTTTTGATGTTTCCAAGCCCTCGTTCGACGGCTGCTTGTTCGACATCTTTCAAAAGAACTTCGATTCCGCACTGGCTTAAAACACAGGCAATTCCACTGCCCATAGCCCCTGCACCGATTACTGCTGCTCTCTGCACTCTCATACAAAGCCCTCATTATTATAAAAACACTGGTTGGGGCTATGCTAGCATCTTTAGGTCGCACCAGAAATCCGTCAAGGGTTTAAGAAATCATATAAGGATGCCAAGGTCTATGTTGACAACATTGATGCGGAAGACCTCTTGTTCGGTGGATGAGGCTACGATAGCCGAGACCCCAAAGCATTTGGGCTGGGTCATGCTTGCGGCCCTGGGAATCGGTGCCACCATTGGTGCTGGCATCTTCGCCATGCCTGGCATCATCGCAGGTAAGGCGGGACCAGCCGGTATCCTCTCTTTTCTGCTGACCGGATTAGTGATCATGTTGATCGCTTTTTGCTACGAGAAATTTTCCATTCGCGTACCGCACGGCGTTTCAGCTTACAGCTATGTGTATCACTCAATTGGTGAGCTTGTAGCTTGGGTTGTGGCATTTGGTCTGTTCCTTGAATACAGCTTTGGCGCTTCTGCCGTTTCAATAGCCTGGGGTGAATATCTCAAGAATGCTATTGGATTTTCAATGCCAGTATTCTTGAGCGGACCAACTATAGATGACCACGGAGTTTTTCATTTTGGCATTAATGTAATTGCCATCGCTGTGATCGCTGTGGTAAGCACAGTTCTGATCTTTGGTGGAGTGAAAAAATCAGCTAAGCTCAATTTTGCTCTTGTTGTACTGAAGTTGACACTGTTAGTCACTTTCCTCGCCGTTGGCATTCCTCATATTAATCCGGCTAACTGGTTTCCCGTTATGCCCCATGGCTTTGAGGGCGTCTTGAAAGGGGCAGCTACTGCGGTTTTCCCATTTGTCGGCTTCGACGCCCTTTACACCTTTGCTCGTGAATCTAAGTCTCTCAAAGACACTCGCTGGGCGACCTATTGGTGCGTTGGCATTGTTGCTTTCTTATACGTTACTGTTATGGCTGTAGCCACCGGCTTAGCACCATGCTCTATTGATGGCCATCCCAATGAACTATTCGTTGGCTCCGAGGCGGCAGCACCCTTAGCTAAATTGCTTACAGCTGCAGGCGAGGGCTGGACTGCAAAGTTCATTTCCTTCGGTGCCGTACTCGGTATCTTTAATGTTCTATTGGTTTTCTGTATGGGCGGTCCTCGCATTTTCTTGAATATGGCAGAGGATGGCTTGCTACCTCCAATCTTTAAAAAGATGAATAACGGCAACCCGACAGTTGGTATCATTCTTAATGGCGTTGTGGTGGCAGCAATTGCTGGATTTGTACCATTCGGTAAGATTGCTGACATGATGGTGCTTGGAACTCTTGTGGCATTTATCTTCGTCTGTATTGGAGCCTTGAAGCTCAAGCTGGTCAATCCACTTATTGCCATTGCTGGCGGAATTGGCTGCACCATTCTGGCGTTCAATCTTGAGCCAGAAGTGTTAAAAGTCTATTCCGTTACTTTGCCAGTGGGTCTTGTTATCTATTTCTTGTATGGCTATAAACACAGTAAATTGCGCAAGGCGAAAGAAAGCTAGTTATTGCTCTGAAACGATGTAGCGGGTGAGAAATTGTGCACTTTCTGTCGAGAAGTCTAAGGTTCGATCGGCACTCCCTAACAGCCATTGTGCAGTTCTATCTCCATCGTTTCTGTAGTCGTTAATTGCGTGTTCTCCACCGGCAATAAGATACTCTATGACTTCGCCCGTCTCGCAGCCACTGTAGGTTCGCTCAGTGATGTTACCTTGTGTCTCTTCAATCACCGGTCCCTGGCATTGATCAGCCGTTTGCCATACTTGGGCCTGCATGTACGGAGCTGAGTTGTCTAAGTTAGTGCCTAAGAACCAGTCCATTTTGCCGCTGACTGAACCCATTCCGCCTTCATAAGGAAGTGTTGCGTCTGAATCTCCGTGAACTATCATCACTGGTATTCCTACTGTTGGTTCCTCCTCACCGTTCATCCATGTGCCGGATTGACTAACAATCGCTGCCACTCTGTCTGGTCTGTCGGCTGCGTAGACTTGAGCGAATCTACCGCCGTCCGAGAAGCCGAATAGACCTACTTTGTCTGATGTCATTGTCCTTGTGGAAAGGTCGTCTAGGACGTTGTCTAAGTAATCATAGTCATTGGTTTGGTTGTCTACCGAAGAAGGCAGATTCATGCGGTCTGGGGCATTCCAGGCTACTCCCGTGACATTAAAGAGGCCTGTATCGAACTCTCTCGGCTTGGGGTAGGCAAAGACAACGATTGCACCTGTGCGCTCAGCGTCAGCTGTGAGACCAGTTTCTTGCGCCATCAGTCCGATTGAATCACCAGCCGATGCTCCGTGCATTGCCACAATGACCGGGGCGCGGTCGTCAGCATTTTGTGGAATGTATACGTCATACCTTCGTCCATCCTCTAAGGTAATAGCGTTTATCTCGCCAACTTTCAGGTCGCTTCCCTGGCTAAGGAGTTGTTCTCCATTAATTCTGTGTTCTTCTGGCACTTCGTTATGCTGCTTGCTTTCTACTAGCATCATTAAGGGATCGGATTCGTTCGCCCAGAGTTTCGCTTCAATGTCGTCAGCAATGCTCCAGGAAGTGTCGCTCGAAAGCCACGGCCTTGCATCGTCCCCGAATTGCTCGGTGAAGGCCCTGTCGACAGATTGGTACTGCTCTGGCGTCATGTTTAGAACTGCTTGGAAGACTCTATCGGCATCTGGACCTGTTCTGAAGCTAAAAACTGCTGGATTGAGTGCGTCATATATTTCTGCAGCTGCCGCTCTGCTTTCAGATTCTAATATTGCTGCATTTTCTGTAGCTGGTTCGTCGTGGCCTGCCACTAAGACAATTGATTCTTCTTCTGTGATTCGAAAGTCGTTGTTAAATTCGGCTGGTAGTTTTTGCTGGTTTTCTTTGGATGATCCTTTTGCCCTTTCTAATGTTTTATTGAAGTCACCTGAGTAGGCTTCTCCTTGTATCTTCTCCAGTGATGAAGTTTGAGTGCCGGCGTCCAGGTTGGCCCTATCGCCTTCGTTGATTTCTCTGTGCGTGTTTGCCATATTGCAATCCTCCAACCAACGGCGCTTGTCGACCGTTTCCCAATAATATGGATTGAGAGGAACCAAATGGTGACCAGGTCGTGACCGAATTGTGACGGTTCTGCGAATTGAACTAAGCCTTGGCCAGTGAATAAATTTTTTGATTCCGATATTGGTCTAGCTTGGAGCCTAGAAGTCAGAGCGATATTGCTCTAGCTTGGAGCCGAGAAGTCAGAGCGATATTGCTCTAGCTTGGATCCGAGAAGTCAGAGCGATATTGCTCTAGCTTGGATCCGAGGAGTCAGAACGATATTGCTCTAGCTTGGATCCGAGGAGTCAGAGCGATATTGCTCTAGCTTGGATCTGAGAAGTCAGAGCAATATTGCTCTAGCTTGGATCTGAGAAGTCAGAGCAATATTGCTCTGACTTGGATCTGAGAAGTCAGAGCGATATTGCTCTAGCTTGGATCCGAGGAGTCAGAAAGATATTGCTCTGACTAATTTCTTAAATCCATAGAATCAGATTTCTAATTTTTTCATTGAACTTAATTCGGTTTCCGAGCGTCTATATACGAAAAGGAGAAATTGATATGTCTACCAATCTAACCGAAGACAAGCTGTTCAGCGAGGCCTGGCAAACCTTTAACGAAGAGGTGCCAAATGATTCAGCCGCTGTCGATTTCCTCTACGACTCGCTTGTTATCTTCAACAAAATTGAATGCGCTTGTCGGCAGCCGCAAATTATTCATATGCCTGGAGATCGATTCTATTCTTGCCGAAATTGCAAGAAAGTTTCCTGGGTGACATCTGGAACATTATTTACTGGTGTCGTGAAACTGAGAGCCTGGCTTGCTCTTGTCTGGCTAAAAGAAAGAGGAATTACTATAAGTGCAATGCGGTTTTCTCGCTTATTGGAAATTGCGCAGAGCACAGCTCTCAACATTCAGAAGCGTTTAGGTATGGTTGTGCAAGAGAAGCTCGATGATTCGTCGCCAGGAGTGCCGGCGCAGCTCCTTGCCTCAATAATCATCAAGCGTAGCAAAGAGACCCCTGCTCAAGCCCATCCTCGAGCAGAATTGGCTAGCGACATTACTTCAGAGCATCCGTTTGTGAGCTTCGATGAATGGATGAACTCCAGTTCTCATGAAACAGATTTGAGTTCAGTAATAGCTGATTTCCTTAGAAATAGGGATCCACAACATGCTGGCTCAATCAGTTATGAATCGATTGTAACTGCTGTTGGCGCGGCAATTGCCTACATTCGCACTCATTTTCAGGGAGTCAGCGGAAAGTGCTTGCAACTTTATCTCGCCTCTTTTTGGTGTCATCTTGATCGCGCACGTTGGTCTAACGGTGCAATACTTTTAGCGTGCATAGAGCATGCGCCAATTAGCTACCAAGAGATTTTCAGCTTTGTCTCACCACCGCTGGTGAAGATTTTTGCGCTACCTGGATGAGCCCCTGTTCTATAGTTGAACCATTTACTCAAGAACTGAGTTCATTGATCTCTATTCATTGCCGTTGCCTTTAAAACACCCTACTCCCAAGCTCGGAGCCATCGTCTGGTTTTAAAAGCAGCACGCCGCCAGCGTTGACTGCACTGCCGAGGACGAGAACTTCAGAGTTAAAATCTCCAACTTGCTTGGCAGGGCAATTCATGACACAGGCTACTAAGCGTCCTATCAGGGCGTCTATGCGATAGTGAGCCGTGATTTGGGCGCTTGATTGTTTTGTACCCAAATCTCCGAAGTCAATCCAGAGCTTGTAGGCTGGCTTTCGAGCTTGGCCAAAAACTTCTGCCTTTATAATTTTGCCGATTCTTATATCAAGCTTGAGAAAGAGGTCTAGGTCTACTGCGTCTTCAATTATATTCAAGTTTATTTCGCATCCATCCAGTTTTTACCTATACCAAAATCAACTTTGAGTGGCACTTTAAGCGGTTGGTCTAGAGTCATTGCTCTTTCTAATATTGCCTTTGTTGCATCTATTTCGTTATCGGGAACTTCCAGCACCAATTCATCATGTACTTGCATTGTAAGTCGAGCGTTGCTATTTCCAGCTTTTAACTCTTTGTCCAATCTGATCATGGCTAATTTGATCAGATCTGCGGCGCTACCTTGAATCGGAGCGTTGCAGGCGGCACGCTCATCGGCTTTGCGTACGTTGTCGTTGCGATCATGCAGATGCGTAAAGTATCTTCTGCGTCCCCAGATAGTGCGCGCGTATGACTTACTGCGCGCTTCTTCAATTGTGCTATGCAGGAAACCTTGAACTTTCGGGTAGCGAGCAAAGTATTTATCAATGAAACCTTGTGCTTCTTTTGTTGAGATGCCCAGGTCCAAACCTGTTGAATAGGCGCCTTGTTGGTAGACGAGGGCAAAGTTGATGGTTTTGCCGACACGCCTTATGTCTGATGTAACGTCTTCAATTGGTATTTCGTATATTTCACCAGCGGTTCTGGCGTGAATGTCTTGGTTCTTCTCGAAAGCATCTATGAGAGTTTCATCTTCACACATGTGCGCTAAGAGTCGCAGCTCGATTTGCGAATAGTCGGCAGAAATTAGCGAGCAGCCTGGGGCGGCGATGAAAGCTCGGCGAATACGTCTGCCAATTTCGGTACGAATTGGAATATTCTGTAGATTTGGGTTTGAGCTAGAGAGGCGGCCGGTGCTGGTAACGGTTTGGTTGAAATCACCATGAAGGCGACCATCTCTTTTGGAAATCTGACTTGGCAATGCGTCTACGTAGGTTGAACGCAATTTTGAAATATGGCGATACTCTAGGAGTTTGCCGATAATTTCATGCTCTTCTCGCAACGACTCAAGTACCGCAGCGTCTGTTGAAAAACCAGTTTTAGTCTTATTCTTTGGCTTTAGTCCAATTTCTTCAAAAAGAACTTTCTGCAATTGCTGGGTAGAATTGATGTTGAAACCGTGACCTGCCAGTGCGTATATTTCGGTTTCTAGTCGAGCCAATTCGCTTGAAAGTTCGTGGGAGAAGTTTTCTAGATACTCAAGATCTAAAGCCACCCCTGCTTGTTCCATTGAGGCGAGCACATGGGCCAAGGGTTGTTCCATTTCGTAGAGCAAGAATTCCTGTTCTTTATCTAACTGCGGAGCGTAGAAGCGTGTTAGTTCAAGAGTTATACGGGCATCGTCTGAGGCGTAGGCCGCCACTTTATCGAGCGGAGCATAGTTGATGGTTATTTGTTTGCGGCCTGTGCCAATAAGCTCATCAATTCTCATCATTTGATAGTTGAGCACTCGGTCTGATTGATCCTTCAATCCGTGTTTGCTATCGGGATTGAGGATATAGCTGGCAAGCATGGTATCGAAAACCAAAGGGCCGAATTTGATACCGTCGCAAGATAAGCAGTTCATTTCAAACTTGGCGTTCTGAGCTACTTTCCCAATAGCCTGGTCTTCAAGGATTGGTTTCAGTCTGGCACTGACAACTTCTGGATCTAGCTGTCCTAGTTGGGCAATTTGCAGTGCGTCGACGTGGCGTACCGGAATATAGACGGCTTTGAGAGTCGGTTTAGAGCCTTCTGTTGGTGCTACATGCACCCTGCCTTCTTGGTAACGAATGGCTGGGTCCCAAGCAATAGCGTAACCGACAATTTCTGTGGCTAAGCTATCGAGCCCAGTGGTTTCAAGATCTACTGCAATTAAACTCTGGCTAGAGAGCTCAGTAACTAAGTTGTCTAGCTGTTCTGTTGTTGTAATTATGGTTAGCTCCGGTGCCGGAGCGATTATTGGCGTTCGGACTTCAACTGGCACCGCTATTGGTGCTGCATCGGAAGTGCCGAATGAAAGTTTGAGTTGCCCTTGAGGTTGTTCTTCGGAATCAGTTGAGCTCACAGTCGGTGCTGTGAGGGTCTGCTGTCTCGTTAGGCCAGCCTGCGCGGCTATTGCGGGTAGAGCCGCCGTCGAAGAGGCCTTAGGCATCACTGGTACAGAGCCATCGGGAGAGAAACGAGCTAAAATTTTGGGCAGTCTGGTCGTCAGCTGTCTGAAGTTTAGTTTGTCGAAATAGTCTTTTAATGGTTGCAGTTCTGGCATATTCAAACGGCAATGTTCAAAGTCAAAATCTAGCGGTACATCAAGGCGGATGGTGGCAAGTCTCTGGCTTATATATGCAATTTCCTTGCCATCGATCAGCTTTTTCTTGAGTGAGGCCGATTTGATTTCCTCAAGATGCTCATAGACACCGTCTAGGGTCTGGTACGCTGAAAGTAGTTGTTGCGCTCCTTTCTCCCCGATACCTTTGACCCCAGGGATATTATCCGAGCTGTCTCCGCAAAGGGCTTTGAAGTCGACTACTTGCTCCGGCCAGATTCCCATGCGATCAAATACTTGCTGCCGACCGCAGTTTACGAGACCATCCTTGGTTGTGAGATGAATTTCTATTGAAGAGTTATCGCCGTCAACCAACTGAAAGGCATCGCGATCTCCGGTTAAAATGATTACACGTCGACCTTGTGCTGCGGCTTGCTTGGCTACTGTACCGATAACATCGTCGGCTTCATAGCCTGCTAATTCCAAAAGTGGAATTTCAAAGGTTGAAACGCCCTCTTTTATAATCGGCCATTGCACCGCAAGATCGTCTGGCATCTCAGCTCGGTTAGCCTTGTATTGATCGTACTCAATATGGCGGAAGGTTGGATCGGAAAGGTCAAAACAAACAGCCAACATATCTGGCTTTTGTCTTTCAATTTGATCGAATAGTGAAGAGAAGAAGCCATGAACGGCCCAGGTGGGGCGGCCGTCTTTAGCTTTCATACCAGTTCTCATCAAAGCATAAAATGAACGGAAGGCAAGAGAGCTTCCATCTACTAGTACCAGTGTCTCTTGTTCAGCCATTATTCGAATTCTCTCTCGCTCTATCTTTTTCTAGTTTTCTAATTAGGCCTCAAGGTCGCGAGAGCTTGAGGCCTAATGCTGATCGACGTTAAGGTCGAATTCTAGTGCTCGACAATCATTACGTCTGTCCTTGGGGCCATTGCTTTTACTGGGGCGCTACTTCTGCTGTCGTCGTTCTCGGGCGCGGTGGTCCTTGAATTGGAGCTAGTCCAGTAACCAGCACTTTGCCTTCAGACAAGCTTGGTGTCTCGATATTGAGAAGTGTGGCAATAGTTGGAGCGATGTCTGCTGGACTGACCGTCTCTGCATGCTTGCCGCCCTGTATGCCAAATCCGTGCAAAACCAGTGGAACTTGGCTGTCGTAAGAGTAAGGTGCACCGCTGGCGGTGCCAGTGCTCTCGGATGAAAAGACATAGCCTGGTTTAGGAATTACGTAGCATTCTCCGCTTCTTCCCCAGTAGTAGCTTTTCCGCACACCTTCGGAAAATGGACCGTTGGGAAGTTGGTTAGAGTAGAGTTGGGCTGAAGTAATTACTTCAGCGATACCAGGAACTGAGTGCGCTACTTTTGCTGCTAGTGCTTCAACATCAGGTTGGCGATATTTGTTTTTATCAATGGCAGCGAAGTTTAGGTAAAGGTTTGGTGGCTCAAAGGCTTCGATCCAGTCATCTTGACCCAATCTATTGTCTAGGCTCGTGTCCATGAAGGTTTTAAATGTTTTGGGATCGATTCTGCCAGAATCTAGCCCCCGTTCTTTGAGGAATTCGGGGATCGCTTGGGCTCCGCGGTTGGCCGTGAAGACAATAAGACAGTTGTTGAGGCCAACTTTTTGCTCAAGATGTCCAAGCAGTGAGGTTATGCCCTGGTCCATGCGTAAGACAAGGTCTTGCGATTCTTGAGAATAAGGGCCGAAGTTATTGATTAGTTCTCCACCGGCAGATAAGCCAATTGAGAGCAGGTCCGTATCGCTATGAGTTCCTAGTCCTTCTTTATCGATAGCCTCTTTCGCCAGGTCTAAAACCATTTGGTTGGCCATTGGCGTCATGGCTAGTGTTGTGTAAGCTCCTTCACCAGCGGTGGTGCCACTGATCATATGCGGAAATGCTTTCCCGTCCGATGGCAAGGCCCGTTCGTTAGTATAGTCATCTCTGCTAGATGCGCCATACGCAGTTTCCGGAAGGAGTCTTTGCCATGGTTTAGCGACATATTTCTCTGGTTGGCGCTGATCGTTGAATCCCTTTACCCAGGTGGGCAAATCGCGACTATATTGAGCAGAAGTGACGAAATTTCCAGTGCGGGTATCAAACCAAATTGCCATGTTGGCGAGGCGACCACCTAGCAATAATGCCTGTGAGTCTTTCACTGCCAGCGAGAAAACTTTACTGCGGCCATTGGTGGCAAGCTTCATTTGATCGCCAATGGTTGTTCCTTGTAAGAACTTAGAGCTGGCACCGCCACTATTGGCACCGGTCAGGGGGGCAGAATCATCTGCCACTGCTGAAATAGCTTTGTTTTTGCGGCGATCAAACCATTGATCGGCAACGATTCCCGTTGCCCAAGGGCTTGCACCAGTTGCGATTGTGGCATCACCGCAGGCCCCTTGAGTATTGGCTTGTATGTAACGACAGTTGGTGTAATTTGCACCAGACTCACTAAGATAGCGAATGCCTCCGCCAGAAAGCTTGTCTTGGAAGCGCATCAAGCTGTTATATGAGAGCTGGTCGGCAACCATTAGGACGACTAGTTTAGGTTTGGCGGCGAGGCCTTGGCTAACGGTTTGAGAATATGCAGCTTGTTGAAATGCTGTTAGCTGTGCTCCTAGAGGGGTGATCTGGGCCGCCAATAAAACTGCTAACAAGATCGCCGGTCTGGCGATTTTTGACACTACTTCGAATCTCTTTTTCATATCTCTTCTCACCGCTGCTACCTGCCGCTCCTTCTTTGCTAACTTCTCAAGTCAAGTTTAATTTCTTGCTCGATTTTGTGCCTTGCTCGAGCACCTATTTTACTGGCATTGACTACTCTAAGGGTGAAGATTAAGCCTGAAGCGAGGCTTCTTTTGTAACGGTCTATCTTGAGATCTTTGTGAAGAAAGTCATGCTGACGGTCAGGTTCAATACAATAGGTGGCAGGCAGCAAGCTAACCAAGAACAATTTCCATCTCAGGAGTTATAAATGAGCGACCGTACCAAACTACTGAAAAAAGCTGTATTAACCGGTGTCGGAGCAACATCGAGCGTTGACCGCGTAAAAGATGCTCTGAAAGATGCCATGCAAGACCTTGTCAAAGTAGGTCAGGAATTAATCGACGATCTCGAAGAAAAAGGCAAAGTGAAAACCGAGTCTGCTGAATCCTTTCTAAAGGGATTCAAAGACGAGGCTGTCAAGCGAACTGAAGATATCGAGAAGCAGGTTTCTGCCAAGGTATCTAAAACAATGAAGAAGGCGGCCAAAGAGTTCGGCTTCGTCACCATAGAACAGTATGAGCAATTGCTCGAGCGTCTAGCTTTGGTTGAAGAACATGCTGGCATTACCCAGCCAGAGCATATTGACGATGAGCAAGCTGAAGAAGGCGAAGATAATCACAGCCATGACAATGATGGTAATGGCGACGCCTCTAGTTCGAAGAAGAAAAAGAACAAGCGCGCTGAAGGCTAAGTATTTCTTTTACATCAAGTTCGGGCCAATAGGTGGCACCAACGGCATACGCTGGCCTGTCTTCGGATTGGTCAGCGTTGCTCCTTTTAATGCGTCTTTCATTTGTTGATCTAGTATGACGACGGGGGCTCTTAGCTGCCATTCGCAGGCCAGTTTCGGGTCGTCCTGTTCGTTGTGGCTAAACCAGCCGTGGGTATTAGACGAGACAGCCAGACCAATTCTTCCATTTGATTGCTGCTCGGCTTGCTCTTGATAGGCGACGTAATCACGTATAAGGGTGGACCACGTCACCATTTTCTCTCCGCTGCTTAAGGCTTTTTGTCCATAGAAGACAAGTTGCTTTTCTCCCAAGGGGAGGCCTCTAAACGGGTATTCTGAAAGGCTTACTGGGGTGCTTGAGGAAAGAGCGCGAGGAGCTGGTTTCTTTTCAGTTTCGTTTGGCCGTTGCTCTTCAGCCTCTATAAGGAGACTAGAGTCATAGACAATGGTCTCTGCGATAGCTGGCAGACTAGGAGCTTCCTCTGCCACTCTTTCGGAAATTGTCCTTCCTTCCGCCATGATTTTTGTGTCGGGCTGATCTGTAATTTCTTGCACCTTTCCGAAGATTTTGAGGTTGGCTGAGAGCCAGGGTGAGCGAATGGTGCCGCTATTGTTATTGCTGGAACTGGAGTCTGTGCTGCCAGCAATTTCCTCTTCAGATAGAGCCACTAGCTGAGGCTTGAATATAAACCGCTTTCCCAGCAAGAATGCCCCTGGTATATCGTCAAGGCGATTTATGCCGTTGCGACATACCTTGAGCAGGCGACTGCACAAGTCGTAAGATTGTTGCGCCACCGATAAGCCGTTTAGTTTTGCTGTGTGGGCCAAGGTAAGTGCTGTCGAAAAATGCTTTTGATCCGCTTGCTCATAGCTCAGGCTAGTCTCCATTGCCGAGATCTCGGTTTTGAGAAATTTTTCTTTTGTTGGGTCGCTCTCTTGCCGAACACGGTCTCTCAGTGAGGCCAGGTCGGCTTGGATGAGCACTAAGCGGTTGCGTGATTGGCGTAAAGCTTTAAAGGCGTTTATTTCTGATAGTTGAGCTGTAGCAATAGTTTCTTGGGCACTAAGATTAGTGCCATAAATTTCTGTCAGTAAGTCAATTGTTAGTTGCCGATCGAAGTGCTGTCGACCCGCTGTGACTGCATTACCTTGGTCGTTGACTATCAATGGTATAGCAGAGGTGGGGTAGTTGAGCGGAGCGGCGGCAAAGCTGGCAGCAAGAGCCTTCTGCCCGACTTCTTGCGGCGCTGTTTGGTGGAGAAAGGCAATAGCTCTGGCGTCGCTATCTGAAGCAAGGCAGCTATTGATTGGAGTCTGCCAAACAAGATTTTCTAGATTACCCTCTAGTGCGGCATCACCATCGGCCTCAATTCTGGGTTTCATTGCTGGCTGTAAGTTTGGCTTGGTCCATTGGTATTCAATCGTACGTGTCAACCTATTTGGTGAAACCGGTTGGTTTAGTTGTCTGAGCCAGTGGTACAGTGCTACTCCGAGTGCATCTCGGCTGTCCATGTCCCTAAGAAGTGGCGAAACTGGTGGTGCTAACCGGCCGGAGCCAGGAATTGAACCACTAGCCACTTGCTGCCACTCCCCATGACTACCAAATCTTGTGCTCCTCAATATATCGGCCAGTGAATTGAAAAGGACTGGTCTTCCTTGAGGGAAGCTCAGAGCCAAGCACGTTGAATCCTTTGATTTGTTCTTTGCCAGGCTGACCGGGTAACTTTTTAGACTCCTTGAGCGACCAATCTCTCCGCAAATCACGCAAATTTGACTACGCTTTTTTATTTTTGCGTTGCTTTCGTATTCTGCTGTTATTAGTATTGCTGTTGGCACCGTGTTTTTGCAGGCAATGAAATCGCTCGGAGCAACTATTGTTGCTTTGCTCGCTTGCTGATGAAGAAAAATTGGTGTTGAAGAAGGCACCGCCACAGGTGTCATCGCTAGTAACTTGCCAGCTCGCACGTAGTCTGCTTTTAGTTCGTCCTGTCTGGCTTCAATGTCGCTGTCGAAACAGGCTTCGGTGTGATTATCTATGGCACCAAGCTCGATTGCTATGAAATTCAAACGGCTGCCGGGACGAGCACTGCGGCTTAGGATTCTTTGAACTTGGTCATAGGTCTGCCCGTTTTTGCTAATTTCGCTGACTAGTTTGCTTCTCAATTCTTCTTGCAACTTCCTTAAAAGAACGAGATCGCTTTTCGCTAGTTGCTGCATGGCGGGCAGATGGTACTGTTCACTGCTCCAAATTCCTTGACGCACCAGAGATAGAACTGTATTCAAGCTGCGAATCTTTACTGAGTTTTCAGCGTGCCAGTCGCAAATGCCAATTCTGCCAAAGGCCGAATCGAAGACAGTAGTGCTGATAAGATTTTTGCAGGCTTGTTCAGCTGCTTGTTCTAAGGGGTCAGAAGCGACGCTGCCGATGTTGAACCAGGCTAGTGTGAGAATATAGGCGCTGATTAGCAAGCTAGCTGCGAAGGTTGATAGCCAGAGTGAGCCGACTGATGTCCAATTGTTGGTTTTTGACATTTTCGCAAGTTGCTGATAACTGGATTAATCCTATCATTTTTGTTCATAGAACAGTCTGTTACTCTGGTACCATGCCCGGTGTGGTTATTCACTTGAAATCGAAAAGACTAATTTTAATACTTCCCCTGCTCGCATTCATTTATGAAGCGCCACTAGTAGCGCTTTGGCCAAGTCAGTATGCTCAGGCGCAAGGGCGCTTGTCTAGTAATCAAGCCTCATTGGCTAACTCCCTCAAGGATGTTGATCAACTTATTGCTGATGGCTCGCTCCTGGCTGCTCGTTCAAAGATTGAGTCTCTATTGCGTCTTTATCCTGACGATGGTGCAGTGGCGCTCACTGCCGCTCGTCTTTATCAAAAAATGGGTCTTTCTGCCTTTGCCATCATGCAATACGAAAAAACAAGACGAGCCAAGCCCCTTCTTATTGAACCATTGGTTGCCCTTTCCAAGCTTCATCTCGAAAGCCTTTCTACCGATCTAGCCGTTGAGCTAGCACGCCGCGCCGTACAGCTCGACCCCAGTTCTCGTGACGCTCGATTGGCATTTGTGTCTGCTTTGTTGGCCGAGCAATCGGTAAAGCAAGCAAAAGTCCAGGCTGATGCACTGGCTCAGCGCTTTCCTCATGACCCTGATGTTGACCATGCCCTCGCCAGTGTTGCCCAGGCCTTTGGTGAGAACAACAAGGCTATTGAATTGCTTGTAAAGGCCGTTGAATCTCGTCCGACAGAGCAGGTTTGGCAGTTTGAGTTGGTTGATCTCTATATTGCCAATAGAGATTATGAACGGGCCAAGAGCGTCCTTCTTTCGATTTTGCTCAGAGAGCCCCAGTCTCTGGATACTCTAGAACGCCTGGCGCATCTTGATGAGTTTTACTTGCACCAATATATGGATGCTCGGGCTTGTTATCGCAAGATTCTTACCATATTGCCAGATAGTGCATCTGCTCAAGCTGGACTAGATCGCTGCTTGGTAAAGCAGGGGGATTTGGCTCTCAATCTGAGGAATTTTATCCGTCGGATCTTAAACTTGCCCCTCGGTCCGCTTAAAGACGAAGAGGGCGTAAGCGACATGCTTACGCCCGATACTTCATACGGTGTCCAGTAAGAGACCTTACTGCACCACAGCTTTGGAAAGCACGCGCTTCGGTCCGTGAATTGGATCTTCGATAACCACGGTCTTGTCACGGGTTGGACCAACCGAAACAATGGCCACTGGGCAGTCTAATTCTTCGGCGATGAAGTCTAGATAGCGTTTAGCTTCAGCAGGCAATTCTTCGAAGCTTGTGATCTTGTATGTTGGTTTTTTCCAGCCTGGGAAAACTTTGTACACAGGCTCCATGCGCTTGAATTGAGAACCGATTGATGGCAATTCTTTGTGGATACTGCCGTCTTTCTTGTCCTTGTAGGCAACGCAGATTTTGATTTCGTCAAATTCGTCCATGACATCGAGCTTAGTGATAGCCAGGCAGTCGAGGCCGTTAACGCGAACTGCATAGCGACCGATTACGGTATCGAACCAACCGCAGCGCCTTGGGCGGCCAGTGGTGACGCCAACTTCGGCCCATGGCTTGCCGGTCTGGCGTAGCATTTCGCCTTCTTCGCCGTCTTGCTCCGTTGGGAATGGACCTTCACCAACACGAGTCATAAATGCTTTTGATATGCCAATGACGCGGTCGATGATTGTTGGGCCGATACCAGCACCGATACATGCGCCGCCTGCTGTTGGGCTAGAGCTTGTCACGAATGGGTAACTACCGTGATCGAGGTCGAGCATTGTGCCCTGAGCGCCTTCAAAAAGAATGTTCTTCTTGTTGTTTACGGCATCGAAGATCAGTTGCGAGGTGTCGCAAACATACTTGCGCATTTGTTCGCCATATGAGGCGTACTCTTCCAAAATTTCGTCTGTATTGAAGGGTGGGTGATTGTACATACGCTCTAGAAGCAGGTTCTTGCGCGGTACCATCCACTCGAGCTTTTCTTTGAGCACTTCACGGTCAAGCAAGTCTTCCATGCGGATGCCGGAGCGAGCGCACTTGTCTGCATAGGTTGGTCCGATACCGCGCTTGGTGGTACCAATTTTGTTATCGCCACGACTTTCTTCTTCAGCTGCATCTAGAGCTAAGTGGTAGGGCATTGTCACGTGGGCTGAAGCCGAAACTTTTAAGCGCGAGTCATCGAGGCCTCGATCGGTCAGAGACTTTACTTCGCTTATGAAGGCTTTTGGGTCGATCACCATGCCCGGTCCGAGCACACAGATCTTACCGGGATATAGAATTCCGGAAGGAATAAGGTGGAATTTGTAGGTTTCTTTTCCTACCACCACAGTGTGACCAGCGTTGGCCCCACCCTGGTAGCGCACTACGATATCGGCATTATTGGCCAAAAGGTCTGTTACTTTTGCCTTACCTTCATCTCCGAACTGCGCTCCGACGACAACTACGTTAGCCAAGGGTTACTCTCCAGAAAGCCAAGTTAAATGGTCAGCAAAGAATTGCTTTGCGCGCCTTTCTCTTGAGTAAACCTTAATAAAAGGAATCTTCGCCAGACGGGCTTTCGCAAAAGAGCACAGGGACCTGATCTCAGTAGTCAGCACTTTCCCATGCACGTTTTTTTGACCGGAGATAGTGTATTCGACTCGCCAAGAGCTGTCAATTTTTTCGGGGTCAATACACGTTAATATTACTTACATGCAAAACCTCTTTTCTGCCGATTTGACTGAAAGACAAGCTGTGGCTACTAGATTGCTGGCTAACGGCATTGAACAAGGGCGCCTGGCTCATGCTCTACTACTTACAGGACGTGCTCACCAAGACAAGTGGTTGATTGCCAGGCAGCTGGCCGCTCATCTCAATTGCACCAGAGAAGACAAGCTCACTCAGGGGGCTTGTATGTTGCCCTGGCAGGCCAGCTGTGTAGACGAAGACGGCTCTGCTTTGGCTGAGCTTGCCGAACCGGTTTTGAAAGGCTTGGCGAATGCCTGCCAGAATTGCCGCTGGCTTTTCCAGGACGAGCATCCCAAGGCTTGGTTTGTGCTCTCCGCTGAGGCCGGCAAGAGCGGCAAGATACCAGTTGAGTCTGCCCGCAATCTTTCCGAGGAGCTGGCGCGCACCTCTAGTTATGTTCGGGTTGTAATTGTCGAAGAGGCCAATGAAGCTGCTTTCCACCGACCAGCGGCTAATGCGCTTTTGAAGACTATTGAAGAGCCAAAGTCACCCTCTCTATTTTTATTATTTAGTCAAACTTCAGATGACGTGCTCACTACAATTGTCAGTCGCTGTCAGGTTGTGCCGCTAAATAATCGCATTGAAGAGAATGTGGGACCGATTTCTCAGATAGTCGGTCTGCCTGCTGGGAGTCATTTGGCGACCAAAGGATTGCAAAGAAAAAGCGATACTATCCTGCAAGAACTGACCGAGAAGCTTGGTAGTCATGCCTTTGTGCAGAAACTCCGGGCTGGTAGTAAAGATGCTTTGGCTTTGTCTGCAGCTTTGCAGCTTTTGATTGACGATGATTATGAGCCGGATGCCATCATTGATACGCTGGTCTCTCTTGAGCTGAAAGCAATAGGAGCCGCTAAACTGAGTCAGTCGCGCAGCAGTTCTTACTTGACCAAGCTGCTTAAGTTAAGTGAGGATGCAAAGCGTCAAATTGATCAATATGTGTCAAAGAAGGGTGTTTGCGAATCTTTTGTTTTAACTTGGCTCGATTTGAGGCAAAATTTTAATAGCCATTAGTATTGAGAAGCGATCTGTTAAAGACCACAGGAAGTTCGAGGCTTATGTTTAAGAAGAAGAGTGACGCTGTTAAACCTGGAAAAGGCAGTGGCCCAAAGCCAGCAGATAGCAATCCCGCTAACAATTTAGCCAGTGATTCAGCTAGTAAGTTAGGGGCTGCCCAGCCCACCCCTCAGGCTTCAGCCGAAGCTAGTATTGCGCCTGAAAACAGTGAACCAGGGCTGTCGCATAACAACCTCAAGGCTTCTTTCTCTAATATGCCAGCGGCTGGCTCTGAGGCCGAACAGGCGGCCAAGGCCGCCAGCGGGAAGGTCAGCAGCAAGATTAGTATCTTTTTTGATGTGCTTTTGCCCATTGTTGTAGCTACTGTGTGCTGCGGTGCTTTTGTTAGCACAAGCAGACACATAGTTAAAGATAAAACGGCGATTTATGGTTTATCCGCTGAGCAACAAGACTTAGAAGTGAAAGATAAGACAATCGCTGCCGAGTCTGTCATCGCTGAAATAAATAAGCTTGAACCACTTAAGCTGCTTTCCCGTGGTGAAGTCGGCCCGGCCATAGAAGCGGCTAAAGCTCTTGTCGCCAAGAAGCCCAATGATACAAGGGCCCTGATGGCCGCTGGGATGGTTCTGGTTGAGGCGGGTAGCAAGGCTGATAAAGAACTGGGCATAGGTTATTGCAATAAGGCTTTTGAGCAAGCTAAGTACAGCGCCTATATTCGTCTACTCTATGGGCGACAACTGGCCATTATGCATCGGGACGACGATGCCATAGCCGTGTACGAGAAAATTATTGAGCTTTTCCCTTCTGCTACTTGGTCTACTCCTCATAAAGAACTGGCAAGTCTTTATATGCGAACAAACAGTTCCGCCAAGGCTGTTACAGAGCTCACTAAGTTGCTTAAGTCTGATAACTCAGATCCTGGGGTGCAGAGAGAGTTAGGTCTTGCCTTGGCACAAGACGGCAAGCAGCAAGAGGGCTTCGAAGAGTTTCAAAAAGGTTTTACTCGCGAAAAAGACATACTTGGTTATCCCTATGCCGTTAAGGACATAGTTGAATCGCATGCTGGTATCGTATCTAGTGCCTTGAAAGATACTGAAAAACGCTACCAGAAAAATCCAGAGGACATCAAAACTCTCCTAACATTAGCCCGTCTGTACATTGCTAGCAATCGCTTCAAAGAGGCTCGCGACATTGCCAATCAGGCTATTAAGTTAAGAGAAGTAGATCCCGAAGTGCATGAAGTCATGTCTGAAATCATGTGCAATCAAAATCAGGCTCAGTCAGGCTATGACGAGTTCAGAGCGGCTGCCTCATATATCCATATGAAACAGTAGGCTTTTGTTTCTTATTGCTTTGAGGTTTTATTTGCGACCGTTAGCTGCAGTTTCTCTTTCGAGCTTAGCTAACTGCTCATAGAGTTCTTTCTCTTTTTCGCTAATTTCTGTTGGAATGGCAATCTTGGTTCGTACCAGCTGATCTCCGCGGGTACTGGCTCCAAGAGTTGGTAGGCCCTTTCCTTTTAGGCGCAATAGTCTGCCGTTCTGACTGCCAGCCGGCACTCGTATTTTTACTGCACCTTCGATAGTAGTCACAACCGCCTCAGAACCAATCACTGCCTGCGCTGGAGTGATTTCTAGCTCGCAAATCAAGTTGTCGCCGTCTATGGTGTAGTAATTGTGCGGCTTCGCTTTGACGCGCAGATATAAGTCGCCCTTTTGCGTGCCACCAGCCATAGTGGCGCCTTCGCCAGCAACTCTGACTTTCTTCCCAGGTCTTACTCCGGCGGGGATTTTTACTTCAATGGTTTTTGGTTTGCCACCAGGAGTGCTAACCTGTAGCGTCCGTCTGGCTCCTTGAGCTAGTTCTTCTACAGTCAATTCGATCTCAGCTTCTTGATCTAAGCTGCGCTTGCGACCAGCTTGGGCTTGCTGCTGCTGTTGTTGTTGTCTAACTGGTCCGCCAGCGGCAGCACCGCTACCGAAAGTTTGGCCAAAAAGGCTATCGAAAAAGTCGGAGAAGGCACTGTTGCCGCGCAAATCGCCAAAATTGCCAAAGTCAAAACTAAAGCTACCGTCGTTGGCACCAGATTGTTGGGGCGGCGGTCTGAAATTGTCTCCCGCTTTCCAATCGGCACCGAGCATGTCATAGCGCTTGCGCTTCTCTGGGTCTTTCAAGACCTCATAAGCTTCAATTAGTTCTTTGAATTTCTCTTCTGCAGAAGGGTCATTCTTGTTGGCATCAGGGTGTGTTTTTCTTGCCAGCTTGCGATAAGCTGCTTTAATATCAGCATCAGTGGCCTTACGGTCGACGCCCAGAACTTGATAATAGTCTTTGTACTTGACCAACTTAGTGTCTCGATGCCTTAGAAATAACTTGCTTGGGCAACTATTATAGCCACGTGAGTGGCAATGATAATGGAGAAGTCGCCAATAAACTTGTATACGGTACTTGCAGTAACGATATTGCTTCAGAGTGCTCGACAGCTCGGTGTGCAGATGTGCTCACTGGTGTGGGAACGCCAATCATGGGAATGCCGCCGATCCAGGGAACAGCACCCATGCTCAGAAAGGGGCCGATATTGAAATTAGTTCTGATGACGTACTCGTATATTTTGTTGGTCGGATCATAGGGCGCAGTCATTTTTGTATTGGGACCATATTCCTGCACTACGTTGGTATTGATGTCAGTTTCTACGGTAAATACATTTACTCCACAACCAAGGTAGCCTCCAATCGGCACCATTTTGGCGAATCTTCCCATAGGAGATATGACAATCGAGTCGGCTCGGCTCTTTACTTTGCTCAGGGCATCAGGGAAAGAGCTAGCATTTGCTGCATCGACGGCACATTGGGTGCCAAGTAGCGAAACGTTGGCATAGCCCATGCAAAAAGTAAGAAGATTGATTAAGGGAAGAGCAATGATAAAAAGGAAAACAAAAAGCGCCGGTATAAATTCGGCGATCCCTGAACCATATTTTGGCCTAGTTTTACATCTTTTCAACGTTAGTAACTCCCATAATATCTAGCATATTACCCCATGCAGCTAAGTTTTAAGCGCTCTAGGAAGCGGTAATTGCGATTAGGTTTTGTCCCTTGGGGAATAAGATTACTGTGGCCTTGATGTTTGCTGGCAGCAGTCTTTTGTGAGCAGTCTTTTGTGAGCAGTCTTTTGTGAAATGGTTTGCTATATGTCTATGACTTTGTCACGGCCGAGAAAACGTCTTGGCCAATCAATAGTTGAACTATGTGCTGGCATTATGGTCATAGTGCCGATTGTTTTAGTACTGTTCGATTTAACTGTAATTGTTTTAGCGGTGCAGCTCAATGATTCCACCTGTCGCGAAGCTGCACGGGTCGGAGCTATTGGTGATCCTGACGCTACGGCTTGCAAAAACAGGGTATTGGCAGTTATCAACCGAGCAAACAAGGGCGGTAGCTCTATGCTCAGCAATTTCAGTCTGGTCAGCTGTACTAACACAGTTACCTCGGGCGATATAGCCGCTCTTAAACCCTATGGTGGTCCTGTGAACGGAACAGTGACGGTGGTCACCCAAGTGGATGTCAAACCCTTTGTCGTGCATCTGATTTACGCTGGCGGTCCTGCCATTGTCTTCAGGTCTTCTCAAGCGTATCCGTTTACTTTTGTCGTTCCAAACACGGCTAGCTAATTATCTGCAACATCAAAATCAGCAAACAAAAAGAGCATCGCCAAGCGATGCTCTTTTCAATTTTGTGTGAGCTTGAAAGAAGAACTAGTAGCTTAGGCTTTGACAGCTGGAGCTTTGGCTAGATCTTGCAAAGCGCTGATGTCCATTCTTACGCTTGGGCCCATAGTGGTGCTCAAGTAAACAGACTTCATGTAAGCTCCTTTGACTGATGGTGGTTTGATTTTCTGGATTTGATCAACCACTGCAGCAAGGTTTTGTAGAAGACGGCTGTCATCAAACGAAAGTTTGCCGATTGCCATTTGTACAACGCCGCCATCTTTCTCAGCGCGGAAGGAAACCTTACCAGCTTTGAGATCTTTGACAGTTTTGCCAACGTCAAAAGTTACGGTGCCATCTTTAGGGTTAGGCATTAGGCCTTTTGGTCCAAGGATTTTACCCATTTTGGATAGCATGGCCATGGCATCTGGAGTAGCAACCAGTTTGTCGAAATCGAGGAAACCTTCACCGATTTTGGCAACAAGCTCGTCAGAACCAACAACATCAGCGCCGGCATCCTTAGCTTCTTGTACTTTTTCGCCTTTAGCAACAACCGCAACGCGAACCGTTTTACCGGTGCCGCCTGGCAATTGCACGGTGCTTCTGATTTGTTGGTCATTCAGCTTAGGATTGACGCCTAGTCTGAAGTGAACTTCGACTGTTTGGTCGAACTTGACTGAATTTTCGGCTTTCAACAATTTGAGAGCTTGCTCAGCAGTGTGAAGAGCATTGTTCTCAGTGTAGAACGTGCCTAGTTTTTCCTGTCTTTTTGTTAGCGTAGCCATTTTCGGAAATTCCCTTGAAATGATCTATATGAATGATTGGTGCCTGTTTTGTAAACAGATTTAGTCGACGACCAAGATTCCCATGTTTCTTGCGGTACCGACAATCATTGCTTCGGCAGCCTCAAGGGTTACGGCATTAAGGTCGGGCATCTTGATCTTTGCGATCTCGGTGACTTTAGCCTTAGTCAAACTGCCAACTTTGGTTTTGTTGGGAGCTGCGGAGCCTTTCTCCACATTGGCTGCCTTCTTAATTAGTTCAGCAGAGGGAGGGGTCTTCAAGATGAAAGTGAAGGAACGATCTTCGTAGACTGAAATTTCTACGGGGATAATCGTGCCAGCTTTGTCTTGAGTCTTAGCGTTGTATTCTTTGCAAAATTGCATAATGTTAACGCCGTGCTGACCCAAAGCTGGACCAATAGGCGGCGCAGGATTGGCTTTCCCTGCGGTGATTTGCAATTTGATTTTTCCAACAACCTTTTTCACTTTTCTCGGTCCTATGTCTGTCTATTTAAGATGGTTACGGTGCAATCTTTACGGTCGGCTTCTGGTGAAGACGATCGATAGAAATGCGCGAAATATCGATCATATGGTAGATGGGGGACTTAGTCCACCACATTTACACTTTTATAACCTGGTTGAACTCAAGCTCAACTGGTGTGGCACGTCCGAAGATGATGACAGAAGCCTTGATCCGCTCTCTTTCGAGGTTCACTTCTGTTACCTCTCCTGTAAAGTCTGCGAATGGTCCGCCTGTAATGCGTACGTAGTCGCCGACCTTAACATCGATAGCAGCAGGTTTCTTGCCTTTGAGGCCAGTCATTGCCATTTGACGTCTTAAAATCTTGCGCATTTCTGCGTCTTGAACAGGGGTTGGTTTTTTTCCAGCGCCCACATATTTCGTTACACCAGGGGCTTCACGAACGACACGCCAGGAGTCATCATCAAGAATCATTTCGACAAAAACGTAACCAGGATATTCCCGTTCACGTTTCTCAATGCGCTTGCCATCTTTGACCTTGGTCACCATTTTTTCAGGCACAATCACGCCGAAGATGCGGTCTTGCGCGCCCATGGTGACGATGCGTTTTTCGATGTGCTCCTTCACTTTGTTTTCGTGACCGGAGGCGGTTTGCACTGCGAACCAGCGTCGTTGTCCGTCTGTCTTTATGAAAGCCATTTCGCCATCCCTTTTCTTCAGCTCGTACCTAATTAGGTATTAGCCCCGGCCTATGCCGGCTCCGTGCAAGCGAGCCCAGTGCTCAATTGGTCCAAAGATAACGCTGCCTAACACCCAGTCGATGCCAAGAACAATCATCGTTATCGCTGTGACGAGGAATAACACACTCCATGTCTCGCGCACGACTTGCTTGTTGTCAGGCCACGTAATCTTGCGATGCTCGATAGCGACTTCTTTAAGGAACTGACCAACACCCACTATAAGTGAGTGTTTTTTCTCTTCATGCTTCTCAGATTTAGTCGTGGACACGGATTGCTCCTTTGCTTTGACCACTTGGCCTGTTGAGCTGTCCTGTTCCTTATTTGCCATCTGTATCAAGCCATCCGTTTTATCTAAAACGCGCTTTATCTAAAACTGCTTTAGATTTATTATTGAATTCGCGCCCTGAAGGAGTCGAACCCTCAACAAAGGTTTTGGAGACCCACGTTATACCATTTAACTAAGGGCGCGTAACGCGGCCGCCTGAGCGGCCCCATGTACTGTTTATCAGTACTGAAAACAAAAGAACCGAGAAAAAGGATGAGCCTTTATTTCTTAGTTTCTTTGTGTTCAACGTGCTTGCGACAGAACTTGCAATATTTTTCCAAGTTCAGTCTTTCCGGATCATTTTTCTTGTTTTTCATGGTTGTGTAATTGCGTCTTTTGCAAGTTCCACAGGCCAATGTGATGATGATGCGGTCGTCTTTCTTCGCCATGACAATAACTCCAAACAACTGTCTTGCCGTCAAAAACAAGACAGAAAAAAGAAGCCTCCTCGGAGGCGTCAAGGCAAGTATATCCAAGAGTTCGAAAAACTGTCAATAAAGCTAGAATAAAGGCGATGACAAAAAGTAGCGATGCGAAATGCGATGACAGATACTTAATATGGCGCCTCACCCAGGGGCTTGGACAGTGCCTTCTTGCTTTATTGCTGCTGGTGAGCGTTTTGTCATTAACCGCTTGTACTAAGGCCCGGAGCCGATTTGAGCCTGGTGTCTTAAGGGTAAACCTTGGCACTGAACCCCCTGGTCTTGACTGGCATACAGCTACAGACTCGACATCTTTTGATGTTGTCTCCAATCTAATGGTCGGCCTCACCCAATACACCAATGACCTGACCTGTGCACCTTCTTGCGCCAAAAGCTGGGAAGTTCTTGATGATGGCAAGCGTTATCTCTTCCATTTAAGAGATGATTTGCGCTGGACTGACGGAAAGCCCGTCACAGCTTATGATTTCGAGTACGCCTGGAAACGATTACTTAATCCGGCTACCGCTGCTCAATACGCATTCTTTCTTTACGATGTTGTTAATGCTCGCGATTACAACACAGGGAAATTGAAAGATGCCGATCTGCTTGGCATCAAAGCGATCGATCCGCACACTTTTGAAGTAAGACTTTCCAAGCCGGCCGCGTACTTTATATATCTAACTGCTTTTTGCGTCAGCTTCCCGATGCGCAAAGATGTGGTGGAACGCTTCGGTGATCGCTGGACTGAGCCTGAGAACTTTGTCACCAATGGGCCTTTCAAGCTCACTCGCTGGCAGCACGAATACAAAATGGAATTGAGTGCCAACCCCCAATACTTTGACGGTCCACCCAAAGTTAAGCTCGTCAAGATGTTTATGGTGCCAGAAGCTTCAACAGCTTTCGCTTTATACGAGAATGATGAGCTAGACTTCATCGACAATCGCAGCTTCTCTACTCCTGATGTAGAGCGCTTTCGCTCTTCTCCCGAGTATAAAAACTTTCCCCTGCTGCGAGCAAACTATTTAGCCTTCAACGTCAGCAAGAAACCCTTTACCGATCCACTGGTGCGCAAGGCCGTGGCGATGGCGATTGACCGCTCTGTATTCCCTCGTATTTTGAGGAGGGGAGAGCGGCCGGCTACTAGTTGGATACCACCAGCGCTACCAGGATATTCTCCCGATTCGGGATTGAAATTTGATCCAGTGCAAGCTCGGGCTCTTCTAGCTAAAGCTGGATACCCTGGTGGCAAGGGTTTCCCGAAGGCAGAGCTGCTCTATCCTAATCGCGATGATGTGCGATTGACAGTTGAGGCCACTCAAGATGAATTGAAACGCAATCTTGGTATTGAAATAGAATTAGTCAATCAAGAATGGAAAGTATATTTGGCGACAGTGCGCAAGGACGCGCCACCAATGTTTCGCAATTCCTGGGGAGCTGATTATCCAGACCCTGAGACTTTTATGAATCTCTTCACTAAAGACTGCGGCAACAATGATACTAAGTGGTGGAGTCCTAAGTACGACCAGCTCATCCAAGCTGCTGAAGGTGAGCTTGATACTAAAAAGCGAGCCGACCTTTATCGTCAAGCCGATGTCATGCTCTGCCGCGAAGCGGTGCCAATCGTGCCTACATTTTTAGCAACTCAGAATATTATGGTTAAACCATGGGTCAAAGGAATCGCCATCAACCCGCTTGATTTGCAGTTCTTCAAGGCTGTTGAAGTAGGTGGACAATGATTGCGTTGATTTTGAAGAGAGTACTGCTTGCCATACCGGTGCTGCTAGTGGTGGCATCACTGACCTTCGTTTTAGTGCGAATTGTACCGGGCGGCCCTTTTGATGCTGACAAAAATCTACCGCCTGAAATCATTGCCAACCTCAATGCTAAGTACCATCTCGATAAGCCCGTGCCGGAGCAATACTTCCTTTACTTAGGTCGATTAGCTCAAGGCGATTTAGGCGTTTCTTATAAATATGTCAATCGTACAGTCAATGATATTTTGTCTGATGCTTTTCCGGTATCGCTGCAATTGGGAACTATCAGCCTAACTCTGGCGGTAATGATTGGGGTGCCTTTAGGAGCTATCGCGGCAGTCTGTCGCGGTCGCCGTGAAGATGTAATCGCCATGTTCTTGTCGACTTTGGGGATATCAGTGCCTGGCTTTGTCATTGGTGCCACCCTTATTTTTGTCTTTGCTATTGAACTGCGGGTACTGCCGGTTGGGTTATGGGAATCTCCTTGGCACGTGGTGCTACCAGCGGTGACTCTAGCCTTCTCTCCGGCAGCCTATTTGGCTCGCTTGACGCGAGCTTCAGTGCTTGAGATCGTTGAGAAAGACTGGGTGCGCACGGCCCGTTCTAAAGGACTGTCGCAGTGGTCTACTGTGACCAAACATATTTTGCGCAATTCCCTTATACCTGTGGTAACAGTGCTTGGTCCGCTAACAGCTATTGTTATCACCGGCTCATTCGTTGTCGAATACATCTACGCCATACCTGGTATGGGCCGGTTTTTCATTACGGCGGTGATGAACCGAGACTACGATTTGATTCTTGGTACAACTCTGGTTTTTGCGGTGTTGTTAATAGTGGCCAACACATTTGTTGACGTTGCCTACCAAATATTAGACCCACGCATGCGCCTAGAAGACTAAATGAGACGACTAGATAAGAGGACGAGATGCAGACTTTAGACAACGCCAAATCTCCTCCAGCTGCTATCAAGCCGCTTGATCAGAGCGTTGTCGCGCGCTTGAAGCGCATACCGACGGCTTATTTCGCCTTCTGGGTGATTGCGGCTATTTGTCTTGTGGCCTTGCTTTCGTGGATGGGATTTAGTCTTTGTCCCTATTCTTTTGACCAAACCTCAACCGATTTTCTTGCTGGCCCAAGCAGTCAACATCTTATGGGCACTGATGAATTGGGGCGTGATTTGCTCTCGCGTATAGTCTATGGCGCTCGGCTTTCTATTGCTATCGGTCTCACTACCGCTGCTGTAGCATTCGTAATTGGCACCTTCTATGGTGCAGTTTCCGGCTATTTTGGAGGCAAAATAGACACCCTCTTAATGCGTGGCGTCGATATTGCTTATTCGCTGCCAGACTTACTTGTGATGATACTTATCGGTGTATTGCTCGGTCGCGGTGCTCTTGGCATTCTCATTGCCCTTGGTCTAGTCAGTTGGATGGGGACAGCGCGACTGGTGCGAGCCCAATTTTTGCAATTGAAGAATGAAGAGTTTATCGAAGCGGCTCGGGCTCAGGGTCAATCAGGTTTGAATATTGTTTTTAAGCATCTATTGCCTAATGCTATTGGTCCAATCATTGTCGCCCTGACATTTACTGTACCGTCTGCCATTCTCTCCGAGTCGACCCTCAGTTTTATCGGCCTGGGTTTGTCTCCGCCCGCCTGTAGCTGGGGCACTCTGGCCTCTGACGGCTGGCGTTCTTTGCGGGCTCATCCTCATTTAATTTTCTTCCCCTCACTCTTTATCTTTATGACTGTGCTCTCTTTCAATTTCTTAGGCGACGGCCTGCGCGATGCTCTTGACCCCCGTACAAGGTTGGGTAAGACAGTTAAGTAGCTGCAGGCAACAAATTTTGGGCCGCTTAAGATAAGAATTTCAGCCGGCAAATGGCATTAAGCCCGCCAAAATGGCCTGAGATTCTGATAAATCTGTTTCTATTGGTGCAGAAGCGGGTAAAAAAATTGATGGGTGTTGCCATTAATAGATATCCCGTTTCCATCCTGATTATTTTTTTGTCCGCTTCGTTTCCTTTCTAGTTTCCTTATCGGTCTGCTGAACATGCGTTTTTCAAAATCAGTCTTTCTATCTGTAAGCCTTTGTCTCGCTTCCCTTTGTGGAATTTTTACCAGTGCGCCAGCTATGGCCGATGAAAAGGGCTGGGTCTTAACCCAGAAGTCTGAGAAATTCGGCGATCAGTACATTTACATCAGTGGCACTGGCCTCAAACTGGTAAGTCCTGCCCGCGGCATAAACATCGTCACTTGTGCCCCTGACTGGAACGTCGCTCTCTATAACGACAAGACCAGAATGTACTACAGCACTACTTTCGACAAATGGATGGCTGACCTGGACCGCAAGACGGCAGGTAATGGCCAAGACATGTCTGACCGCAATTGGGCCAAGACTGGCTCGACCCAGGTCGCTGGGCTTCAAGCCACTAAGTACACCATGAACGGAGGCGGGCCTCCCGGTGGCAAACGGGCTACCATTCGCCACGCCGATTGTTGGATATCAAATGATATTGCCGTTCCCGGGCGTATTTCAAAAATGTTGGCTAAGGCCTACGGCCTGCCTGACACTCACATGTTTCCTCTGAAAGTGAGCTACGTTAACAACTCTGGTAGTCTCAGCTCAATGCTTGATACCTATTACACCAAGACTTGCCCCATTCCGGCTAACTACTTTGGGCTCCCTCAAGGTTACCGACGTGGCGAGAGCGAAGCTGACGTCATGATCGACGACGAGACCAAGCAGATCCTCAACGATCTGGCCTCCGACCAACCTACTCGGTCAACCCCTACGGTTTCTCCGACCTATCAACCGACTTATCAGCAGAGGCCAACAGCCGTTACTCCCACTTATGTTCCGCCAGCATCTAGTGGTAACAACCCAACAGCGGCGACATCTGCTGCAACGCCTACTACTCCAGCTACTGCAACTACTGCCGCACCGGCCAGTATTGATTTCGGCAATGGCTACAGCCTTGACCGTGAGAAGCTGCGTAAGATTAAAGAAGCTCTCCTTAATCCCAATAAAACTCCCTGATAGGAACAGTTAATGCGACTCAATCTTCAACTTAAGATTTCGCATAAGGGATTTATTCTCGTATTAGTTCCGCTCGTCTTTGAACTAGTGTTCTTGATTGTTTTGTCTGTATTGCTACAGCAAGCTGAAGTGGAAGTGCAAAGGCAGGTCAGATCTAAGGCCATTATTTCGCAGGCCAACGCTTTGTCTAAGTTGTTCTATGATGCCGGCGTAGCCATGGGTGGTTACAGTATCACCAAGAGTCCTTTGTTCTCTGACAGATACGACAAAATCGTGCGGCAGATTCCTCTCGATTTGCAGGAACTAAAAGGCCTGGTTGGCGACAACGACAAGCAACAGCTGATTTTGGGCCGCTTGCAGACGATTACATCTGATGGTTTGAAAATTCTCGGTGAGGCTAAAGCAGCCATCGATGATAACCGGGTTGATGTGGCTCAGTTTAGAGCCCGGCACATGTACAAGCAGATTCGCCAATTGGCTGACCAACTGCAAGATGAGTTGAAAGGTCTGACCGAAGACGAAAGAAAAATTGAAAGTGAGAGCCCGGAACAGCAGAACAGGTCTAGGGCGGCGGTCAAGATGTTCTTGGTATTCGGTGTTGTACTCAATATCGGTATAGCCTTCTTGCTCTTGTATTATTTCTTGCGCAGCATTTCAACTCGTTTGAGCACAGTCACCGATAACTCCTTTAGATTGGCCCGTGGTCAAAAATTGCGGCCTCCTCTCAGTGGCAATGATGAAATTGCCCAGCTCGATGATGCTTTCCGCAGCATGGCTGAAGCGCTGGCAGAAGCTAGCCGCAAAGAGAGAGCCGTAATTGAAAACGCGGCCGATGTGATTTGTTCTATTGATATGGATGGTAAATTCGTCGCTGTAAACCCGGCTTCGTATGAGAGCTGGGGCTTCTATCCTGACGAATTGATGGGCCGTCGTTTTATTGAAGTGATTATGCCTGAAGACGTGCCCGATACTATTCGGGCTGTGCGTTCTGTTCGTGGTGCCACCAGTAAGGTTAACTTCGAAAACCGCGTGAAAAAGCGCGATGGCAGTATGGTTAACGTCTTGTGGTCGGCAGACTGGTCAGAGAAAGATAGAGCCTTGTTTTGCGTTGCCCACGATATCACTCAACGTAAATTGGTTGAAGAAGCGATTAAGGCTAACGAAGCTCGCATTCGCAACATCATCAATAATATGATGGTTGGTTTGATCATCATTACCCGCGACGGCTTGATTGAGTCAATCAACCCCCGCACTGAGTCTATGTTCTCTACTCGCAGCCACGAAATGCTAGGCCGTCACGTCATGTCACTGTTTGCTGATGCGCGCCATTTCTCGGTTAGCGATCCTAATGACCGCCAGTCGTTTATGGAAACATTGTTCACTAAGGCTCTTAACCGTATCGGTGAATTTGATTGTCTGTCGGCCAATGGCGAAGATTTCCCTGTAGAGATTTCCTTGACTGAGTTTGTCTCACCGGATGGCGCTGTGCGCTTTATGGCTAACGTACTCGACGTTTCTGAGCGCAAAGAAGTAGAGCGCATGAAGAAAGAGTTCGTTTCTACTGTTTCACACGAACTGCGTACTCCGCTTACATCTATTCGTGGTTCACTCACTCTGCTGGCTGTTGGAGCCATGGGTGCTATTCCTGAGCAAGCCAAGAAAGTAGTTAACATTGCTGAACGCAACACCATTCGTTTGATTGGTCTGATTAACGATATTCTCGACGTTGAAAAACTCGAGGCTGGCAAGCTTGATATGGAGCTAGTTGATGTGGCTGTGGCCTCAATCTTTGAGCGTTCCGAGCAAGCCGTAAATACATTTGCTGCCAACAATGGCGTGCTACTTGATATGAAGCCCAGTGGTGAAATGGTTCATGCAGACGGTGATAGATTGGTGCAGGTTTTGGTTAACTTGATCTCTAACGCTGTCAAATTCTCACCCAAAGGTGCTGCAGTTACTGTTAGTTCAGCAGAGATTCCGGGCGGATTTATAGAAGTGCACGTCACTGATAGAGGCCGTGGTATTCCTGAGAGCTTTAAGAACAGATTGTTCCAAAGATTCCAGCAGGTTGAAGCTTCCGATGCGAAGAAGAAAGGCGGTACAGGTTTGGGTCTGGCCATTTGTAAGGGTATCGTTGAGCAACACGGAGGAACCATTGGGGTTGAGTCAGAAGAGGGCAAAGGTTCGACTTTCTGGTTCCGCATTCCCAAGGCACAAAATTTGCTAAAGCAACCAGTTCAGGTGCTTGAGCCAGCTGCCTCGATGCAGTCAAATCAGGCTTTTTAGATTGAGTACGAAATTTAGTATTTGGAGACAATATTTACTATGAAGGTTCTCATTATTGATGACGAGGAGGACTTTCGCACGGTCGCTAGTTCTTGCCTGGGCCTTTTGGGCGGCGATACCGTAGCGGAAGCTTGTTCGGGCAAGGAGGGCATTGAAATGGCACGCAATGACGTGCCCGATGTAATCTTGCTTGATCTCTGTATGACTGATATGGACGGTACTAAAACTTTAGCCAGTTTGCGAGAAATTCCTGAGACCGCCGAGGTTCCAGTGATATTTTGCACAACTAAAGGGATGTTTCCAGAATTTGAAGACATGAAGAAGCTTGGGGCGCTGGCGGTAATAACCAAGCCATTTGACCCACTGAAGCTCTCTGACCAGATCAAAGAGATTCTCAAAGCCGCTGGCTTCGCTTGTGATCAAGTCTTATCGGCCGATTAGTTGGAGGCAAGCAGAAAGTAAAGAAAATAGGTGAAGTAAAGAGATACTGGGTATTAAGAGTCTAATGGCACTGGCGTTTATGGTTGGCCTTAATAAGAAGAAAACTTAGGAGAGACAATGAGAGTTCTCATCATTGACGATGAAGAAGACACCCGTTCGATTGCGAGTATGAGTCTGACTATACTTGGTGGTCTAGAGGTGATCGAGGCGGAGAATGGCCAGGATGGTGTAAACAAAGCGGCTGCGGAGCAGCCTGATGTAATTTTGCTCGATATGATGATGCCTATTATGGATGGACCCAGCACACTTGAGGCCCTTCGCAGCAATGATCGGACGCGCAACATTCCAGTGATCTTTCTCACTGCTAAGGCAATGACCTCAGAAATTGAAAGACTGAAGAGAATGGGAGCCCGCGGCATTCTTACCAAGCCGTTTGACCCAACTGTTCTGGCAACACAGATGAAAGCTATTCTCGATACTACTTCATAATTAGAATTTTAGGGGTTAGATAAAGGCATGGCTTCCTGGCAGGAAACCTTTTCCGAACTTAAGAGTCAGTATGTGCAACGCTCAACCGATAGGCTTGCGCAAATTATTGAGCTCTTTACTAAACTCATGTCCAGTCCAGATAACAAAGATTTGGCACAGCAGCTCAGTCGGCACTATCACTGGCTAGCTGGTTCTGGCAGTATGTACGGATTTCAGCGAGTTTCAGCCCTTGGTGTTGAGGGCGAGAAGCTTTGCGAAGTGATTACTCGAAATAGTGGGCCCGCATCAAAGGGTGATTTAGAGCGCATGCAGGCGCTGCTGCAAGAACTATCAACTCAGTTCACTGGCGGCGATGAGGCCCCTGAAACAACCAATCTCGGCAAGGTTAGATCTGTCGCTACTTCTGGCCGACAAGAAGTCTTGGTGATTGATGATGATCAAAAAGATCTGGAATCACTGAAGAAAATGGTAGAAGAAAACGACTTTAGTTTTCGCAGTGCACGCTCCTTTGCTGGCACCATTAGTGAGCTTGAGCGTCGCATGCCTGAGGGCATGATTCTTGAAATTCCTTTACCTGATGGTGATGCCTATGAGCTGGTAGAGCGCATTAGGGCTATGCCTGGTGGCGATGAGATGGCAATTATAATAGTCTCGAAGCAAACGGGATTTTTAGATAAAGTCAGGGCCATTCATTGTGGTGCTGATGCCCACTTTGAAAAACCCATCGATACTAAGTCGATGTTCCGGCGTTTGCGTTACCTGCTAGATAAACGCTATCAAGAAACGCCAAGAATACTTTCGGTAGAAGACGACCCAGACCAAGCGGCGTTTATACGTGCCTTCCTAGAATCAGCTGGCTATCAGGTTCGCACCTGTACCGATCCTAAGAACTTTGAGTCTTACATGTCGGCATTTCAGCCTGATTTGGTCTTGCTTGATGTTATGCTTCCAGGTATGACTGGCTACGAACTTTCTCGCTATGTGAGACAAGACGAGCGCCATGCCACATTGCCTATTCTATTTTTAACAACACAAGGGCAGATTGATGCCCGCATTGAAAGTGCTAGGGCCGGTGGTGATGACCACCTGGTTAAGCCTGTTCCGCCAGCTCTATTGTTGAGTTCTGTTTCTTCGCGCCTAGAGCGCGCCCGCTTTCTCAAAACTTTATTGCACCGCGATGGCCTGACGAGCCTGCTCAACCACACTACTTTTATGGAGCAAGCGCAAGCTGTCATTGCGCAACGCAAGAGGCATGCTGGCTTTACTGTTTTGATCTTGCTTGATATTGATTATTTCCGTTCTATCAACGAGCGGCACGGCTACCCCGGTGGTGACAAAGTTCTAGTCGCCCTGTCTATGCTATTGCGGAGGCGTTTGCGTCAGTCAGATATTATCGGACGCTATGCTGGTGACGAATTTGCCATCATTGCAGAGGGTCTTGATGAGAATGAAGCGCAGTTGCTCTCCTCCCGTTTGGTGTCTGACTTTGCTGCGATTCAGCATTCAACCCTGTCTCATGCTGGTTTCTATGCAACCTGCTCCTCAGGTATAGCCATTCTGGATGCCAAAACCATGACTGTTGAAACCTGGGTTAAGTCAGCTTTTCGTGCTTTGCAAGAGGCTAAGGCTGCTGGTCGCAACTGTGCCATTACTTTCCGCGAAGAGATGAATTCCGTATCTAAGTAGAGCCAGCAAAGTAAAGCCAAGAGGCTATTATTAGCATTTGCTTTGGCTTCTGCCTTTTTATTGGAATCATGGAAAAAAACGTAGAAAAGCGATCTGTAACAATACTTGGAGCTGGCTCGTGGGGCCTTACTTTGGCTCATTTGTGGTGCCATAGTGGCCGCCCTGTAAAGGTCTATTGTCGTAATCAAGCTGGTGCTTTGAAACTTACCACCACTCGTCTGATGGAAAAGCCTCGGGCTCATCACATTCCCAGCGAGGTTGTAATTACCAGTTCCTTAGATGAAGCGCTAACTAATACTGATTTAGTTGTTTTTGCTTGCAATTCTCAGTCTATGCGTGAGTTGGCAACGTCTGTGGCTGCTAGCTTGCTCAGCCCGGCAGGCGGGAGCAAAACTGAAAAATCGTTGCCCGTTTTGGTCAGCGCCACCAAGGGGCTGGAGCTTGGCACCCAGATGCGAATGAGTGAAGTTTTGGCCGCGGTAGTGCCTGGCTGCGGTGTGGCTTCGCTCTCTGGTCCAAACTTGGCTGATGAAGTGTTGGGAGGTCTGCCTACTGCTTCTGTAGTCGCTTCTGCTGATATCAACTTAGCTCGCTCTTTGCAAAGTCAGCTCTCGGCGCCTAAATTTAGAGTTTACGCCAGCGATGATCCTGTGGGCATTGAATTGGGCGGCACACTTAAGAACGTCATTGCTATTGCGGCTGGGGCCTGTGATGGCCTCTCCCTTGGCGTTAACGCCAAAGCTTCCCTGCTTACCCGCGGTTTAGCTGAAATTACTCGTCTGGCTGTCAGGCTTGGTGCTAAGCCCCAGACCATGGCAGGTTTAGCCGGTATGGGCGATCTCTTTGCTACCTGCTCCGGGCCACTATCTCGAAATTATCGAGTCGGATTTGAGCTTGCTCGCGGTAAGGCTCTTAGTCTTATCCTCGAAGAACTGGGCTCTGTGGCAGAAGGAGTGCCAACCGCTGAGGCGGTTTGTGAACTTTCTAAAAGACTAGGATTAGAGCTACCCATAGCAGAGCAAGTTGAGTCCACACTTAAGGGAAATTCGACGCCCGCTGGCGCTATTATGGCGCTTTTAAGTCGTCCGCTCGCCAGTGAATAAGAAAGGCGAAATTGTGGCTAGATACTAATTGGCAACACTAATTGGAAGTAATGAGGGAATACCGGTGCCGAAGCGAGTTTTAATGCTGTCCTGGGAATATCCACCTCGCATCATTGGCGGTCTCGCCCGTGTGGTCTGGGCTCTGTCCCGAGAGCTTGTCAAGACCGGGTGCGAAGTGCATGTGGTTACGGCTGATCATCCTGGCCAGCCTGAGCATGAAATTGCCGATGGTGTGCATATTCACCGGGTGAAAACTCAAACTGATACTACTCCTGACTTTCTTAGCTGGGTCAATCGTCTCAATTTCGGTTTGCTGCAGTATGCCATTCAAATTCACCGCCAGACTCCTTTTGACATTATTCACGCCCACGATTGGATGGTGGCTGATGCTGCCTGGGTGATGAAGAGCGGCTTTGGTATTCCTTTCATTGCTACTATGCATGCCACTGAATCTGGCCGCATGCATGGCATTCACAATGACATGCAGTCTTATATTCACCAAATGGAATGGCGCCTTACTTTTGAAGCCTGGGAAGTAATCGTCAACTCCAATTCAATGCACGAAGAGCTGCAGCGCTCGTTCAAAATGCCATCAGACAAAATTGTGATCATTCCTAACGGAACCGATCCCGATGTCTTCGATTTTGAGTTTAACAACCATGCTATGCGCAGCAAATATGCTCGCGATCAAGAACAAATTATTTTGTACGTCGGTCGCATGGTACGCGAAAAAGGTGTGCAAGTGCTCCTCGATGCTGCTCCGCGGGTGCTTTCTGAGCGGCCAGGAACGCAGTTCTTGATGGTTGGCACGGGCTATTATCTCGAAGACTTGAAGCGTCAAGCTTGGCAGAGTGGAGTTGGCGAGAATTGCCACTTCTTAGGCTATGTTGGTGACGCTGAATTGTTAGAGCTATACAAGTGTGCAGATGTCGTTTGTATCCCAAGTTTGTATGAGCCTTTCGGTATCGTGGCCTTAGAGGGAATGGCGGCACAAGTGCCGGTGGTTACTTCTGATGTCGGCGGATTGAAAGACTTTGTTGAAAATATGGAGACTGGTGTCACCACCTATGCCGGCGACGCTTCTTCTCTGGCTTGGGGCTTGCTTCAGGTCTTAAGAAATCCGGAACTGGCTCAGCGCTTGCGCGAAACAGGTTATGACAAAGTCAAACATATCTATAACTGGAAAGTTATTGCCAGTCGGACTTATGAGGTCTATCAAAAGGTCTTGAACGAGGCCAACATGCAAAAAGCCAAGGCTGAAATGGTGAGCGTTGCTACAGAAAAACTGGATGATGCGCCAAGGTCAGGTGCAGGCAAAGTTACTGTTAACGCTGCTCCTAAAGAGAAGACGACTAAGGTAGCCAAAGATACGAAGGCTAAGCGCTAGTTTCTCGTTTTTAAGTTCAAGTTCTACGACTCAAGTTCCACAATTTTAACGGTTTAGGAGGTTGTATGAAAGCGGTAATCATGGCTGGTGGCTCAGGTACAAGACTAAGGCCATTGACCTGTAATTTACCTAAACCGATGGTGCCAGTTGGCAATAAGCCAATGGCAGAGCATGTGGTCAATCTTCTGAAGAAACACGACTTCCGCGATATCATTTTTGCTCTGCACTATTTGCCTGATGCTATTCGTGATCACTTCGCCGATGGCTCTGAGTTTGGCGCTAACATCAGCTACTCGATAGAAGAGGGTAAACCACTTGGTACTGCCGGTTGCGTCAAGATGGTGCAAGATCATCTCGACTCTACTTTTGTTGTAATCTCGGGGGATAGCCTAACCGATATCGATTTGTCGGCAGCGTTGAAGTTCCACAAAGAAAAGAAATCAAAGGCTACTCTTATTCTTAAGCGTGTGGAGAATCCACTCGACTATGGTGTGGTCATCTGCGATAGCGACCAGCGCATTCAGCGCTTTGTTGAAAAGCCAGGTGCTAGCGAAATTTTCTCTGACACCGTCAATACCGGAACTTACATTCTTGAGCCTGAAGTCTTGCTCTATATCGTCATGGGAAGGGAGCAAGATTTCTCTAACGATCTCTTCCCCTTGCTCCTTTTGCGCAACGAGCCCATGTATGGCTATGTTGCAGATGGCTACTGGTGCGATATCGGAAACTTGGCAGTCTATCGCCAAGCCCATAAAGATGTACTGGACGGTCTGGTTAATGTCGAAATTGATTTGCCCCAAATTCAGCCAGGTATCTGGGTTGGTCAGGGGACGCAAATAGATTCGTCAGTTAAGCTTGAAGCACCGGTCATGATCGGAAAAAATTGTCGCATCGGTCGCGAAACTGAAATTTCTCCTCACACCACCCTCGGTGACAATGTCGTGGTGCAAGAGAAAGCAACTTTGAAGCAGCCAGTGGTCTGGTCTAATGTCTATATTGGCGCTAAAGCGGCATTGCGGGCTTGTGTAGTCTGTAATAATTCAACCATTCACAGCTCGGCTTCGCTGCTAGAAGGGGCTATCATTGGTGTTAATTCTTCCATCGGGCAAGAAGCGACAATTAAGTCGGATGTCCGCATCTGGCCTGATAAAAACGTCGATTCTGGGGCGAAAGTACTGAGCTCTCTAATTTGGGGAACGCGGGCACCCCGCACCTTATTTGGTGCTCATGGCGTGCGTGGCTTAGCTAACGTTGAGATTACCCCTGAGTTCGCTGTTAACCTGGCAGCGGCTTATGGTGCCACTTTGAAGGGTGGACCGGTGCTGGTCAGTCGTGACTATTGGAAAGTCAGTCAGATGATTAGCCGCACCATGGTCTCAGGTCTTGTCTCTGTTGGTATTGAAGTTCAGAACTTAGAGTCAATGTCTCTGCCGATTTCCCGTCACTATGTGAAAACGCAGAGAGCTGCTGGTTTGGTTCATGTGCGTGTGTCTCAGCGTGAGATTGAAAAAATAACGATTGAATTTTTCGACTCGCAGGGTGTCGCCATCACTAAATCGATGGAGCGCAAAATTGAAAGTACTTTCTTCAAGGAAGACTTCCCTCGTTGTTCGCCTGCCGACGTTGGCTCAATTTCTTTCCCCAGTCGTGTGCGCGAATACTATGTTGATGAGTTTCTCAACCACGTCAAAGGTCAAGTTTTTGAAGAAGACAAAGTGCCTTTCTGCATTGTGCCAGGCACAAACTATACACGCGTGACGAAGACGGGTAATTTGGCCACTCACGCTCCTAAGGCTGTGATCGACTATGCCATGGCTGAAACAGGTGTGCTTTTGCCTGACTTGCTCGGTCAACTTGGCATCGAGACTGTGGTGCTCAACTCTTCTATTCGCAATACTCCACCGAAGCAAGAAGAGCGCATCACTATGCGTAAGCAGCTCGCCGACGTGGTTAAGGCTCTTAATGCCGATTTGGGAGTACAAATAGGCAGAAACGGTGAGCAAATGACTTTGGTCGACGAGACTGGACAGGTCATTCGCGGTGAGCTCTTGCTCGCAACAGTGGCTGATATTATTCTGCGCGACAAGCCAGGCCGTTCTATTGTTGTGCCGGTTAATTCCAGCTCTATAGTGGAGCGCATTGCCTCTCGCTACAACTGCAAAGTAGTGCGCTGCAAGGCGTCTGAAACTGAGATCGGTAGCACTACGGCTCGTCTGGAAGAAGCGGTTGTTGGCGGGAGCGCTAATGGTTGCTTCATTTTCCCAGAGTTCCAGAATGGCTACGATGCCATGTTTGCTGTGGGCCAAGTGCTTGAGCACCTGACTTATCAAGGGCGCACATTGCACCAGGCTGTCACTGATTTGCCGCCTCTCTACTACCAGGTCGATTCAGTTCATTGCCCTTGGGAACGTAAAGGCCGAGTGATGAGACTGCTGGTAGAAAAACATCATGACCGGCCAATGGAACTCTTGGATGGTGTGAAGATTCAGACCAGGCCTGATCATTGGGTTCTGATTTTGCCTGATGCTGTTGAACCGCTCGTGCATGTTTATGCCGATGGTGCAGATTTGCAGCAGACTTCTTCGGACCTGAACGAGTACACTCAGATGGTCAGATATTTACAGCGCGCCTGAGGAAGTAGCAGGCTGGAAGGAATAATTAATCAAATCCAGTCATTTTTACTTCGTTTGCAGCATTGGAATTGGTTGTGAAGAGATTTAACTCAGCTAAAACTGGGCATACCAGACTAGGCTGGCATGGAGGCCTTGTTTTTTATGTTCGGAAAAAACGACGGTAGACACCCGAATAAGTCCGGAAAGGAACGTAAGTTTCTCGACGGCAATCCGGGTAATCCCGCACAACAAGCTCAGCCGGCACCTGGTCGGGCGGTTGACCGGTCGATGTTTGCGAACGGCGCTATCGCGCCGCAGCCCGGTGCTCAAGCCGATTGGTCTGTGGCGGTCTCCGAGCAGATTCTTGTTTATCACGAGTCTGAGCCAGTGGCTCAGGGCCAAGACTGGATGTCGCAGCTCAAGCAAGATTCGTTGCAGTTTCTTGCTGATCAACGGGGTTGTCATCTACAAGAGGTTTATCGCGAGTCGATTTATAAGTCTGGTATTGCCATTCTCGTAGACAAAATTTATGGCTTGCTTCAGCGGTACATGTATGAGTTCAATCAAGTAGCCAATGGTACAGAGCTGCATGTCACCGGTTCAATTTCAGGTGATGTCACTGAAGTGACCAGATACAACCGCTTCCGTGAAGCTGAAGAAACCAAAACTTATTTCCGCTGTCGCTTTTCTACCAAGCTTTGCTCTCTTGTTGTTCGGGGCTGCGACGATATCGTTGAAGCTTTCATAGTTCCCACAAGTAAAGTAATGGCCTTGAGTCGCACAGAAAATGATTATTCGCCACTAGCGACAATCCAGGTTCGCATCACCGAACAAGGAATGATGTGGCGTATGCAAGACAGCAATCCACCCGTCGAGACCTTAGATCAACTTTGTATGTGGCTGTTCTCGGCGATGGTGCAAGAAACCAAAAACTATGCTCGTTTGAACGGAGACGAGATTGCTGGCTAAGCAAAAAGGACTTGTGTTTAGAGAAGACCTAGGTCTTCTCTTTTGCATTTGGGGAAGCAAGCTAAAGCTTCTTAAGGTCACGAAAATGACACCATCTTCGGTATTATTTTGTGGCAAACTCAGCTAAGCGTGTTTTAATACTTGTAGATTTAATTCTCTACGAAGTGGTAAGAACTTGATAGTGGATGGTTTTCAATTTTGATGGATAATCTTGAAATCTAGGAGCTAATTTTCTATGGTCGCTATCAATCCCGAGATGTTGCGGGAGCTTCTCGAAGAGTTCACCGAGAAGGAAGAAGTAACTCGCGAAGAGATGAACGCTATCAATCAGCAGATTGCTGAGTTGGAGAAGCGCATCGAATCGAGCAAGGTAAAGCTTGCTGGTCTAAACCGAGACCGCGAGAAGATCGACCTGATGCGAGAGCGCTATTTATCAGGCAATTGGAAGCTCCAACTAAGCAATATGTCGCCATCAGCGGCTTCCTCGCCCGCAAGTCCTACGGCCGAACCAGCTGCAGCTCCCCAGCCTGCGGCGGCCAGCCCTTCTTCGCCTAGTTCTCATGCTGAAGGTCGTGCTGCTAGAAGAGCCGCTCGTGAAGCTGCTTCTCAGCCAGTTGTCGGCGATTCAAATGCTGCTTCTGTCGAGAGTTCTGTATCTACAACTACTCCTGCAGAAGCTCCTGTTGCAGAATCGGTTGCCGCTCCAGTTGCTGCAGCTGCCCCAGAGCCAGTAGCTCCGCCCGCTCCAGAGCCGGTGGTTGAGGCTGCTCCGCCTGCCACTATCTCTCCTGAGCCAGAGCCTGTCATGCCAGAGGCTCCGGCAGCTGATGCGCCAACCTTTAGTTCAGTGGCCCAGTTTGAAGCTGCTCAAGCAGAGTCATCTATAGAGCACGCTCCACCAGATGACCCTATTATGAGTTCCTTCAGCTCTGCCCCTTCCAATGCACCTGATATAAACTCTGCTCTGGCTTCTAGTTCCCAGAGTCAAGAACCGCCTGTAGTTGAGCCTGAGAACTCAGGGTTCTCATGGAGTTCAACTGCTATCAATGCCTTGCCTGCTTCTGGTCAGGATGATTCTGCTAGTCAGAGCCCTGCCGAGTCTGCTCCTATGTCTTCTTCTCCTATGCCTTCCTCTCCTATGCCTAATCCATGGGGCAGCAGTGAATCTGATGCCTCACAGTCTCAACCAGCGCTTGAACAGCGCCAAAGCGCTGCTGACATCTGGGGCCATCCCGCTGCGACACCTCAAGCCGCACCAGCAGCCCAGCAAGCCGAAGGTGCATGGGGAGATTTTGGTGAAGATTGGCAGTTGAAAGAAGCTGAAGCACAGCGTGCTGCAGCCAATAATGCTCCAGTGCCACCCCCACCTCCACCTGCTCCTGCTAGCGAAGGTGGTTGGGGACAAACCGGTGGTGGTTCGCCTTGGTCTAGTCCCACTGCGTCTCAGCCAGCACCAGCTGACTTGCCGCTAACCGGCGGTGGCTGGGGTCAACCAACTGCAAGTCGTCAAGGCATGCCCGCAATGCAGGCTCCGACAAGTTTCCCTCTAGCTTCACCTCCAGCTCCAGCCCCCGACGCTGCTGCCTCTAGCAATCCTGCTGCCGATGCCTGGGGGCGTAGTGGTCAGGCTTCTTCTTCTGGTTGGGCTACTCAAGGCAGTCCTTGGGGTGATCCCGCAGGTCAAGCGCAACCGCCATCCCCTGCCGCCACTCCTGCAAATCCTTTTTCTCAACCGCAATCTTCGCAGCAACCAGCTCAGCTGCCTGGAACTCCCATGACAGCTCCTGAGCAAGGGGCCGGAGGCGATGAGTCGCGCTCAAGTTTGGCCAGAGCGGCAGATGGCGCCTTGATTAGTCCCGTTAAAGGTCGCAGACGTGGCGCCGGAACTCCAGCAGCTTTTGACTGGGGCTCGCCCGATAGTTCTTCTTCTGGCAACGCTGGAGATCCCAATCAGCCGGGCGGATCCGAGGATTCTGGCGACAATAAAAAAATAGACGATGTTTTGAAAGGTCTATTTAAGTAGAAAATTTGGCCAATATGATAAGACAGCCGTCATACAGTTCGTAAAGCTGTTTGTTAACATATGCTGCGTTGAAAGCGTTCTCAAGACAGAGCGCTTTCTTGCTCGTTGCCAATATTCCTGGGAGAGTCTGAGTTGAAACAAGTTTGCTCCATGATGGCCGGCGTGGTCATTGAAATTCTAGTCAAGCCCGGTGATCAAGTTAGCGACGGCACTGACGTAGCTATTCTTGAGTCTATGAAAATGCAGTTGCCTGTGGCATCAAGCGAGTCAGGAAAAGTCGAAGAAGTAAAAGTCGCAAGCGGCGACTTTGTCAACGAAGGCGATTTGATTATCACTCTTAGCTAGAATTTATTGGAAGTTATGTTCGAGTCATTGCCAAACAGTGTGCATGTATTTGAGGTGGGTCCACGCGATGGGCTGCAGAATGAGTCTGCGCTCATTGCTACAGCCGACAAAATCAAACTGATTGAGGCGCTGGCGGCAACGGGCTTGAAAGACATTGAAATCACTTCTTTCGTCTCACCAAAGTGGATTCCACAACTGGCCGATGGTCCAGAGTTAGCAAAAGAGCTTTCCACTAATTCTATATTGATTGCTCAAGCGGGCCTGCGCACCTCCGCTCTGGTGCCTAATATGAAGGGCTATCAAGCCGCTTGTGATGCCGGTCTTAAGCAGGTTAACCTGTTTATGTCAGCCTCTCAGTCGCATAGCAAGAAGAACATCAATAAAACGATTGAAGAAGCCCTCGCCACAATGGCTGAAGTGACAGCCGCTGCCAAGGCCGACAAAAGGCGGGTGCGTTGTTATGTATCGACGGTTTTTGCCTGTCCTTATGATGGTCTGGTTGACCCAGTCGTTGTCGCTGAAATAGCAGAGAAGCTCTTGGCTTGCGGAGTTGACGAGATTTCTTTGGGCGACACCATTGGTGCTGCCACGCCAAAGCAAGTATTTGATTTGATCACGATGTTAGCCAAAGAGAGGCAGATACCTCGCCCTCAGCTAGCTCTGCATTTCCATGATACACGCGGCACTGCTCTTGCTAATGTCGTTGCTGGTTTAGAAAGTGGTATCACAATTTTTGATAGCAGTTTAGGTGGTCTGGGGGGATGCCCCTACGCCCCTGGTGCTTCGGGCAATCTTGCTACTGAAGATTTGGTCTATATGCTTCACGGTATGGGCATCAAGACCGGAGTTGATTTAGAAAAACTAGTAGATGCTGGTGCGCTAGCAGAGAAACTTTTAGGCAAGAAATTGCCGGGGCGTTACCTCATGGCCAGGCTTGCCGAGCGCGAGAAGGCCGTTAAAGCCATAGCTTAGGAGAAGGGATGAGTACTATGTCTAAATCTGGGACTAATTCTGTGACTAACTCTGAAACTAGCTCTGAACAGGTCCTCACCGTCGAGAAAGAAGGGTCAATTGCTTGGCTCAAGCTCAATCGCCCTAAGGTCATGAATTGCCTAAACCGTGATTTGCTCAAGGCCTTACTGGCTGCTTGTGAAGAATTAAAAGAAGACCGCAACATCAGAGTAGTTGGAATTATTGGCTCTGGTACTAAGTCGTTTTGTGCTGGTGCTGACTTGGCTGAGCGCAAAGGTATGACCCAGGGCGATACTCTTGATTATCTGGCCTTGATACAACGCACCATGCGAGCCATCGAAACTTTGCCGCAAGTTGTTATTGCTGCTATTAACGGCTCTGCTTGGGGTGGCGGTTTCGAATTAGCCCTGGCCTGCGATCTTAGAGTGATGGTTGAGTCTGCTCAACTGCGCTTGACCGAAGTCAAGCTTGGTATCATACCTGGTGCTGGCGGCACGCAACGCCTACCTCGTTTAATTGGCAAATCTAAGGCCAAAGAATTGATTTTGACTGCCGCTCCAGTTACAGCTCAACTTGGTCAGCAGCTTGGTTTGATTCATCGTGTGGTGCCAACTGATGCTGGTGACGCTGATAATCAATTGGTTGATGATTATCATAAGGTCCTGATGAGCACAGTGAGAGAGTGGGCAAGCGAAATTGCAACAGCGGCGCCACTTTCTCTCAGGCAAGCGAAGATCGCCATCGATCAAGGTTATGACCGCGACCTTGAATCTGGATTAGCCCTGGAGACCCGGGCATACCTGGAGCTTCTCAATACAAAAGACCGCCTGGAAGGGCTTGCTGCTTTTGCCGAAAAGCGCAGTCCAATTTATCGTGGCGAGTAGGCCTAGGGGACGTTTAAGGTGAGCAGCGACGACAGATCAAGCCGATTTTCAAAACAAGCACTAGCACTGGAAGCTATCTGGAACAAAAGCAGTTTAGGATATGACAAGATGACTGGCCCGCAAAAGCAAAATCTGATCATCGAGACGCCAACCCGTGAAACGCTGCCTTTGCAGGTGTCTTGCTTAATTTTATGCGGCGGCAAATCTAAGCGTATGGGACGGCCCAAGGCTTTCTTGCCGTATGGCGGCACCACCATGATTAGTCATATTCTGAGTGTTGTGCAAGACCTTTTTGCCGAGACTTTTTTAATTGCCAACGAACCTGAAACTTTCGAAGATTTTGAAGTCGATGTGGTCAAGGATATTCTTCCTTACCGCGGCCCATTGGGTGGAATTCTCTCTGGCTTATTAGTGGCGCAATACCCCCATGCATTTGTCATTGCCTGTGACATGCCTCTGGTTGAACCGAAATTGATTCGCCAGTTGGTGGGACAACGCCACGAGCACGATGTGGTGGTCGCTTCTCATGAAGATGGCATTGAGCCATTACTTGGAGTTTATTCTAAGAATTGCATCAAGCCCTTAGAAGAGTCACTATTCAATGGCGATTTGTCGCTCAAAGATTTTCTTTCTGGTCTTAATTCAGCTACTTTTGAAATTGCCGAAGAGAGTGAAGAAGGGCTACCAGCTTACTTTAATGTCAATACTCCACAAGATTACAGCCGCCTTGTTACCGGCGGGGCAATCCACCACCTTAACGTAAACAAGCGCCAGCAGTAGCAGGCACAGCCCTCGCTGGAATAGTAATATGGGCAAATTCTGGGTAGTTAATTACTAGTACCCGGAGTAATGTGTCATTTCTGCCAATACTTCACTGTCTCATAATTCTCTGGCTCAACTGTGGCTGGTTTTCAAAGAAGTTTACCGGAAGGATCTCAGACATTCTTTCCGTGACAAAGACGTCTTTATCTACACTTTTGTCGTTCCAGCCTTGCTTTATCCAGCTTTGCTTGTTGGTTCTGCTGAACTGGTGATGTTTAAGGCCGATTCGGAGCGTGATAAAAACATCACTTACGCTGTCAGCGGCCCAAGCGATAAGGGCCTGGAACAAATCGATGCGATTTTGCAAAAGCGCAAACACTTCAAAAAAATAGAGTGTGCCCAGCCGGAAAAAGACCTGGCTGAAGGAAAAGTCGATGCTGTAATTACTCGCAAGGCCGACTATGTTGAGTTGCGAGTGAACCAGCTACTCAAGGTGGCCACACTGGCTACGACCATTAACGACAATTTGAAAAGTGCCTATTTGCAGGAGTTAACTGAGGCTTTCGCCAGTAAGGGATTGGCTAAAGAGAACTCACAAGGCTTTGCCATTGTTTCGCAAAACATTACCGCTAGCGGCAGTACCCAGAAAATAGCTGGGTCTTCCGAGGGGCGCAGCCGACTGAACAAGCTAGAGAATATATCGGCCACCCTATGCCTTTTGATTTTTAGTTTGCTTATGCTCGGCCTTGGCGCTGCTTATCCATCGATTGCCGTAACCGCTGAAGAGTTTGAGCGCAACACCATCGAGACATCGTGCCTTCTGCCCGTTTCTCGTTCTATGATCATGCTCGGAAAAGTAGCTGCTGTCTCTACCTTTGCTGCGGTCTCTGGTCTTGTTAATTTTGTCAGCATGTATTCTGTAGCGGCTTTAGTGCTTTCCCAGGCAAAACTATTTCCCCGTTTCACTAGCGATCACTTAGTTTTTAACCTCAATATGGCTCAAACGCTTGGCCTTATTGCTTGCTATTTGTTGCTGGCTGTCTTAGTCTCGGCCCTGATGATTTTTGCCACAAGCTTTTGTAGAACAGTGCGCTCGGCTCAGCAATGGACGACCTTCCCCCTGCTCATCATTTTGTTATTGCCACCATGTGCTCTTTTTCCTAATCTAGAATTGAATAGCCGATTGATGTGGGTGCCGATTTTAAATTGCACACTGATGCTCAAGGCTATATTCAGCGGCGTTCCATTTAACTACACTTTCATTGTGGTAATCGCCGTAAGCTTGTTTGTCAGTTTCGTTTCGCTAGCTTTAGCGAGAGTTTTTCTCTTCGAGCAGGTTGACCCTGGTGCCTATTTCGGTCGCCAAGCCGATTTTTTCGCTCGTCGATTTTCTAAAAAGGAAACTAGTGTATGAAGTTGCAAGTTGAAAAGTTGTGTAAGCGCTTCTATGAACCTGCCCGTGGTGAGTTCTTCGCCTGCAACGAAATTTCTTTTGAAGTGGATCAAGGCGAAATATTTGGATTGCTTGGCCCTAACGGTGCCGGAAAAACAACAACTTTACGTGTCATTTCTACTATTCTCAAACCCACCTCCGGCAGTGCTCACCTTGGTGACATTGATATTTTTCAAGACCCTGATGCCGCACGCCGAGCCATGGGATTTTTGTCCTCATCAACTGGCCTTTATGAACGTCTTACTCCCCGTGAGATTCTCACTTATTTCGGCCGCCTCAGTGGCGTAGCCGAGCCTGCCTTGAAAGAAAAGATTGAGAGTCTCTTTCTTGCCCTTGATTTTAAGCAGTATGCTGATGCTCGTTGTGGCAAACTGTCTCAAGGGACAAAACAGAAAGTTTCAATTGCTAGAGCCATTATTCACGACCCTAAGCTAATGATCTTTGATGAACCCTCTACTGGTCTTGATGTTCTGGCTACTCAGTCGATGCATGAGTTTATCAAACAAGCTAAAGGTGAGGGAAAATGCATTGTCTTCAGCACCCACATTATGTCAGAAGCGGAAAAGCTCTGTGATCGCATTGGTATTATCAATGATGGCAAGATTTTAGCTCAGGGCACCTTATCTGAATTGAGAGCTTTGACCGGTGAGACGTATTTAGAAGAAGTGTTTATGGCTCTGGTGCGTAAATATGAATTGGCTAAATAAGTCTATTGATTTTGCTCAAATCAAGCTTGTCTTTATCAAAGAGATGCTTGAAGGTATTCGCGACTATCGATCGCTTTTGCCCATGATCGTCTTCAGTATTTTTATTGGGCCGCTCTTTACTATCGGTGTTCCAATTATTGCTGCTGGTCAAGTTCAGCACGAATTGAACGAGCATTTTGTTGTCGCTTTCGCCTCCCCTCCAGGCCCGGTTTCTGGCTACCTCAAGGGCCACAAAGAGTTTCTTGTGGTACCACTGGGGGAGCTTTCTAAGGAGCAAGCTCTATCTGAAAAGAAAGTAGATGCTGTAATTTCTGTACCTGGGGATTTTTCCGATTTACTTAGCACTGAAGCTAAGAAGAAGATTCCTACTTTGTCAATTTACTATGACGGCAAATATGCCCGGGCTGCTAGCTGTGCCGCTCGTCTGCGAGCAGTGCTTGAGTACTACAAAGAATACGTTGTCAATGAGCGCAGCAAGTTGGCGAACATTGCTTTGAGCCGCCCTGAAACTGTTTATCCATTTGTGGTCTCTTCGACAAATAAGATGTTTGCCGCCAGCCCTTTTGTGCAGAGCATGCTGGTTCTAATTCTCGTTTTTCAGGCCTTTATGGGGGTGATTTACCCATCGCTTGATGCTATCACCGGTGAGCGTGAGCGGGGCACCCTTGAGGCCCTGCTATCGACTCCTGTGCGGCGCAGTCATCTCTTTATTGGTAAGCTGGCAGCTATTACTGTTAGTTCTTTTGCGTTGGTGGTGTCTACTCTCACCGGTTTCTATCTCTCTCAGTTTATACAAATCAAGTATTTTTCTTTCTTGCCCGCCACTCTTGCTAGTCAGCTCAACTCACCTCTAGCGGTGCAATTGCCTCTGCCCTGTGTGCTTTTGGTTAGTCTGATGATGCTGCCCCTCTGTCTTTCTATGGCAGCTTCTGCCATGGCATTAGCCACCTTTGCTAGAACCGTACAGCAAGCACAGGCATATATGCTGCCGTTGATGCTGATTACTACTATTCCATTGTCTGTCATGGCCCTGGGTGAAGTTCACATTGATGGGCCGTGCGCCTTTGTACCTTTTCTCAATTCAATTGTGGCTATGGATGACGCTCTCTCTGGTCGCATCGCCCCCCTCTATATGTTTATAGCTGCTTTTGTTTCGGCGGTCTTTGCTGTGACGCTCTGTACCATTGTTGCCCCAGTGGTGGATCGCGAAGATATTTTGTTTGGTATCGAAGAGTCTCCCAGTCGTCGTTTTCTTGAACAGAACTTTGGGAAAGAGCTATTCTTCTTATGCAGTACGGTTTTTCTGTTGATGTTTTATCTCTCACAGATACTTGTGCTTAAGCACCATCTGCTGGGCATGGCTTTGACACAGCTTCTGGTTATATTGTTGCCAGGACTGTTTCTAGCCCTGTTTTGGCTGAAGCTGCCAAGTCGGGCGGTCTTGCGCTTGTACATGCCAAAGGGGGGTATTCTCACCTTGGTGGGAGCCCTAATGCTGGCACCGCTATCGGTGCTGCTGGCCGGGTTGCTTGCTACTATCTTCACCAAGCTTGTTCCTGGAAGTGCAGCGCTAAGTAAGCTGATGGAAGAATATATGGGCCTGAATACTCAGCCTCTCTGGCTGCTGCTCTTGGTTCTCGGGGTAATGCCAGCGATTTGTGAAGAGCTGCTCTTTCGTGGCGTTATCCTCTCGCTCATGCCCAAGCGCTTTTCGACCATGCGCCGGGTGCTCACTGTGGGCGGAATGTTCGGTGCTTTTCACATGAGTCTTTTGCGCTTCCTCCCCACTGGTTTACTTGGTTGTGTGCTCACATTTTTTGCAATTCGCACGGGCTCGGTCTTCCCTTGCATGTTGCTGCACGCTGGCCATAACATGCTTTCTGTTTTTATCGCTGTGCAGTTGAAAGAAAAGATTGGTGGCGGCGAGCTGGCAATTGGCATTGCTACTGGCCTTGCTGGTCTGGCAATTATGATCTTCGCCATAAAGTCGGCTGAGAGAAAAGAGGCGGCTAAGACTTGAAAGCAAAGACCGTCTCAATCTATTTGCTCGCTTTCTTATTCAGCTTTGCTGGGGTGATGCATTTTGTTCGTCCGGATGTTTTTATGCGGGCGATGCCACCATATTTGCCCTATCCCTTAGAGCTAGTTTTCATTAGTGGTGTCTTTGAGATTCTTGGGGGAGTGGGCTTATTGGCGCCCTGGCCAAAACTGCGAGCTGCTGCTGGCATTGGCTTGATTGCTTTGTTGATAGCTGTCTTTCCTGCCAATATCAATATGGCTTTGAACCCGCAGCTCTTCAAAGAGATTCCAGCAATTGTTTTATATTGTCGCCTGCCCTTGCAACTGCTCTTCATTTTATGGGTGCGTTGGGCCTCTAAACCTACGGTAAACCAGGCATAGGGATAGATTCTAGCTCTGTATAGGCCACGCCGACATAGCTATCGGCGCTGCCGTAGTAGACACGGTAGCCTTTTTCGCACGGCACTATGCCTTCGACAAAAACAACATTTGGCACCTGGTGCACGATGTTTGAGGCATTTTGCTTTTCCCAGGCTAACTCTGGTGCAAATATGGCGCTGTTGCAGCGCGCCAGCAGTTTGGTTGGATCCTTTTTGTCGAAAAGAGCCCAACCCGTGCGATAGGCAAGAGTGTCATCGCCACCATTGTAGAGCAGCAGTATGCCATCTTTAGTAATGATTGGATGTGGACCGGGTTCTACTACTCTAGAATCAAACTGGCCTGGGCGATGGGGCAGTATTGGCCTTCCGAGCGCATCTTGCCATTTTATGCCGTCGTCTGATTGGGCAACACCCATTTGATCAGCTGCTATTTTGCCGCCACTATTGGTGGTATCGCTAATGCTAGTGCCTCTAGCGTCGGCCATGTAGTACATCCAATATTTGTTGTTGATTTTGAACGGCTGTGCTTTGCTGTCGACAACTATGGCACCAGACTTGGTCCAGTGAATGTTCCAGCCCTCTTTGTTTGGGGCGGTTGTGGCTGGCATCAAGACAGCAACCCTTTGCCAGTGGTGCAAATCTCCTGGTAGAGATCGATAGCTGACTAGCTGGGCGGCATCAGTTGCTTTACTGTAAGCCGTGGCTGTGGCCAACCAACAGTTGTTGTCTCTATTGCTGCTGTCAGTGCGTTTGAAGTCTCTCGTTAGCCTGGCATCTTCAACCCCATCTTTGTCGTCATCAAGATTCGGCACTATTACCGCCTGGTCATCGGCAACAAAGTCAATGCCATTGCTACTTTCCGCATATCCGATGCGAGAGACCCCGTGCAGGTCTTGGCCGCGATAGAGCAAGACCGTGTTGCCATTGTCTGATAGGGTTGCGGCGGGATTGAACGCGCCGGCGCTGTCGAATTTGCCCACACGTGGGCCGAGTATGGGTTTGTCTGAGAGACGTTTGAATTTGGAGAAGACCAATATCTTCTTGTCAGTTGTTTTGGCCTGTGCCGCACTATTTTGGCTGGCAATCAAAGTGATGGCCATGGCAAGAAAGAGTAGAAATTTTAGTCTCAAATGATCCTTTCGAGCCTTTAGGCAAGTTTCGGCTAAACTTCGGTGCTCTCAGGGAGCGGCGTCCAGCGTGGTGTTAGCTCGTATTTGCGCTGGTGATATTCATTCACCAGCTCATCGGCATTGGTAAATTCGCTGCCTTCGTGATTGAATTTGGCACCAACAGCTTGCATATTCGCCGCCATTTCTTTGCCCACAGCAGCAGTTATATCTTGTACTGTGCGGTCAAATTCTTTCATTTCTTTGCCACGCTCTGGGGGCGCATAATAAGGCAATTTGCTCAAGGTTGCTGGGCTATCGGGCGGTGGTTGCTTGTTCGATTCGGTAAAAGCTTCCAGTTCAAGTCCATACTTCTTGCGCTCGGCTTCGAGGGCATCGAGCTTTTCTTTGGGCATATCGCGCTCGGCTTGGTCGAGCATTTCTGTAAATTTAGTGATACCTGGCTTGAGCACTTCTTGGTTGACGGCCTGCTCGAAGCGGTCCATTAATTCAAAGGCTTGGCGAAACTCTTGCTCTCGCTCTGTGCCAACTATTCTTGTCAGGTCCCCAGGCACCGGACCTCGCGGTGGCACTTCTTCGGGATCGGTGGTATCCGTTGCAGGGTCGGCTTTGCCATCGCCCGCTTTTCCCCCTGCTTCCATATTGACAGAGGTTAGGTTCGTCGCTTCAGCATCGAGATAGCGATTTTGCCCACGAATGCTGTCTTGACCTATGGTTTTCTTTTCCAGCGTAAAAGAGTCGAGAGGTGACTCGCTGCTATCTTTCCCTTCGCCTGGAGAGTCTTTGGTTGCATCTTGAGGTCCCTCTGGCGCTTTCTTCGGCTCTAGGCCGTCAATGGTAAGAGGTGGTACTGATGGGGGCGTGTCGAGTGGTTGAGTCTGACCCTTGGCCAGATTGTCGCTCTGATTTGACCCAATGGGCGATAGGTCACGCAGCTGGCTGTGAAGAGCGTCTTCATGCCCCCCGTCTTTCTCACCCTGAGCAGCTGGCTCGAATTTGCTCACCGGCGCATCTAGCGTCTCGCGTCTATCGGTCATGCTCAGTGCCTCATTTGCTTGCAACATTCTGCCCAGATTGCCAACTTTTCAACTGCCGCCTCAATGTAACTCACCCTGGTTTTGAGGCATAATTTACGGGCCGTCCGGCCTATGATTGCCAAGGAGAAATTAATGTCGAACCATTTCACAGGACTAAGTCTAGGCCCACCCCTTGGCGATCAGCGACTCGATCTCTGTGACCTTTACGCCTTTCAGTCTCCGGCTGATCCAAACAGGACTGTTCTCATACTTAACGCCAATCCTTCGGCCGATGCCCTGCATCCTGACGCCATTTACCGCTTGGCTATCGACAACAATGGCGATTTGTTGAACGACATTGCCTTTAGCTATGTGTTCTCTGAACCCAAAGATGGCAAACAAACCGTCAGTGTCTACGTGGCCAAGGGAGCCGAAGCCCAATCGGTGGAAGCTGTCGGCACAAAGATCATTGCCGATGCGGAAGTGTCGTTTGGCCCCACGCCCAATATCGTCAAGGCTGGAGATTACACATTCTTTGCCGGCAGCCGCAGTGATGCCTTCTTCTTTGACTATGAAGGTATCAAGAATCTCTTTGATACATCTGGTGGTCGCAACTTTACAGCACCGCACTTGGGCGGTGAGTCGCCTTGGACCGGGGTCGACTCCAATACTGAAGCCAATGTCTTCGCTATCGTGATTGAGCTGCCTACTAGCGAACTGCAGGCTAACCCCGAAATTCGCATCTGGGGCCGTTGCAGCGTGCGCAAGGACGGCAAGCTTGAACACGTAGATAGAGCGGGGCATCCATCTGTAAGTAGCTTCTTTAATACAGATGAGACCAAAGAAGAATACAACGCTAGCGAACCAGTCAATGATTACAAACGCTGGTTAGAGCTGTTTGTGCATCTGATGGGGCACACCGGCAATTACACCAGAGAAGAAGCAATCGCTGCTATCAATGAAAGCCGCATTCTTCCTGATATGTTGAATTTTGATCCGAGCAAGCCAGCGGGCTATCCTAATGGCCGTACATTCTTGGATGATGTCATCAATGCCCGCCTTTCCTCCCTTTCAAAAGGTGACATTCCGCCCGACGGTCTTTCGCCTCATACTGATACTTTGAGCGAGTTTCCTTACTTAGGCACTCCTCATAGTAAGTAGCTTGTGTCTTTAAAATCGAGAAAGCAAATGCCAGCATCAACTGTTGAGATAGAAAAGCGTATTGCTGCAGAGAAAGCAGTTGAGTTTGTTGAGAACGATATGGTTCTTGGCTTAGGCACTGGTTCGACTGTCGCTTTTGTGCTCGAAGCTCTGGCTCGAAGGGTGAAGGAAGGTCTGCGAATTAAAGGCATTCCCACCTCTGAGGCAACAGCTAAATTGGCTCGTGAGCTAGGTATAGAGCTTACCGATTTTGAACACAATACGGTCTGCGACTTAGCAATTGATGGTGCCGATGAAGTAAACGGCAATCTCGATTTGATTAAAGGCGGTGGTGGCGCCCTGCTAAGAGAGAAAATTGTTGCATCATCGGCTACCAAGTTTATTGTCATCGTTGACTCACATAAGGTCGTAGAAAAACTGGGCAAGTTTCGTGTGCCTATAGAAGTGATTCAATTTGCTTCGCCTCTGGTGCAGCGCAAGGTAGCGAACCTTGGTGGTGACGGGAAATTGCGGCTGCTCTCAAGCGGTCAGCCCTTCATCACTGATGAGGGTAATTACATACTCGACTGTAATTTTGGACTAATTGATAAACCGGCAGAGCTTGCCGGGCAGTTGGAGAAGTTACCGGGAATTGTTGAGCATGGGCTCTTTATCAACTATGCCACCATGGTGATTGTTGGCCGTGGGGATGCTGCTGATATAGTAAAAGCAGTGGGATAGTCGGCTCAGGTGTCTGGTTCTAGAGTCCGCGCCTGGCGGCTATTGTGTAAACATCATTAATGGAGAGTTGCCTGGTTTTATGAAGACCAATGCGGCGATTGAATTGGGTGGTGAGGTTGAGGCTCAGTTTGTGTGCGTTCATCGAGGGCAGTTTCTCTTGGCGCCTATTTACTCTCAATCCAATCATTTGAATTGGAGCGAAGTTATCTCAGAAGAGACGTAACTATTCTATTTCGGCAAAAATGCCACAGAGGAAAAATGCGTTCAATCAATGTTTGTCTGCTGCTGGCAGCACTTCACATCGGAGTCTTGTCTGCTAGTGCGCAGATGCCGCCACCACCGCCACCACCGCCGCCGATTCCTCCCGAGCTATTGAATCAATCATCGTCATCATCAGCTTCTGACGATGCCGTAGCCAGTGCAGCTGCTGCCAGCGCCCGAGTATCTCCGGCGAAAAAGGCTCTCATTCTGGAATACATGCAACTGTCTGGCAGGAGCCCTAATTTCGGTCCTCAGTTTGAGCAGATGATGGGTCTAGTGCGAGCGCAGATTCCGGCACTTTCTAAGCAGGTATCTGGTAGCGTTCCAGCTGCGGTATCTGGAATGGTATCGCGGATTGCTCTTAATGCTCCGAATTGCCCTAAAATTCCCCAACTTACGACTATGCAGCAGAAAGCAATCATAGAGGAAGCACAAGAGAGTGTTGATCGAATGACTCAGCGCACTGGTGATCTCTTTATGCCGAACAAAGAGCTGCCACAAGTTATGGAGAATACTTTAGTCAGTGTCTACGACAAATATTTCAGCGAGCAAGATTTGAAAGATATCATCGCTTTTTATCACACTCCTATCGGCGAGAAGCTTCGTCAGCAGCAGGCGGCCATTGATAAGGAGATTATGACTTTGACAATGACGGGCTCTGTTGCTCCGATTGGAAAAGTGATTCGGCAGGTGCAGGAAGAGGAAGAGCTATTTGCGCCGGTTAGACCAGGATCTGCTAGATGAATAATCGCCCTGTGAAAACAACTGAATGAACCCTGCTGGCTTTTCCTTGTGATTGCATGCACGAGCACTACTCAAGGTGCAATGACATCGGCTGTGAGCAAGGCATTCAGCGCAGTGAATTCTCAGTTGAAGAATCTGTCGGAGATTGAGGCTCGTGAACGCTCAAAGATCCAGAAGTAACCATTAGCCTACTTGTTATATGTATTTGCGGGAACCTTTAGGGCTCAGTCCAGTCGGCGAGGTTACAAAACGCAGAGGTGATGGAATGAAGTCGTCTAAAGTTCGATATGCAGTGGTTGGCCTTGGTCATATCGCTCAAGTGGCAGTACTACCAGCTTTTGAGCATGCAGCTGAGAATTCCGAATTGACTGCTCTTATAAGCAGTGATCCCGACAAACTTCACGAACTCTCTGAAAGATATGGTGTCAAAAACTGTTTCTCGTATGATGAGTACGAGACTGCTCTAAGAAGCAATACATTCGATGCTGTATATATTGCTTTGCCCAATGACCTGCATAAAAAATTCGCTATCGCAGCCGCCAATGCTGGTATTCATGTGCTCTGTGAAAAGCCGATGGCCACCTTCAAAGACGATTGCAAACAGATGATTGCAGCGGCAAAATCTAATAATGTCAAACTAATGGTGGCTTACCGCTTACACTTTGAGCGTACCAACATGAGGACCGTTGAGGCCCTTGAGCTGGGCAAGATAGGCATTCCCAAACTTTTCAATTCTTCTTTCACGCTGCAAGTCCGCGAAGAAAATATTCGCACACAGAGAGAGCACGGTGGCGGGCCATTGTATGACATTGGTATCTATTGCATAAACGCCGCCCGCTACGTCTTTCAAGAAGAACCTATTGAGCTAATGGCTTTAGCCACCAATGGAACAGATTTTCGCTTCGAAGAGATTGACGAATCAGTAGCCGTAATCATGAAGTTCCCCAATGACAGAATTGCATCGTTCGTTTGTAGTTTTGGCTGCCAGCAAGTTTCTCACTATGAAGTCGTGGGCACCAAGGGTAGCATTCGAGTTGACCCGGCGTATGAGTATGCCGATGAAACTGGATTTGAGCTCAAAGAAGGTAAACGCGAACATACGCTTGTAACTGGAAAGAGAGACCAGTTCGCCCCAGAGCTGATTCACTTTAGCGGCTGTGTACTCTGCGGAGATGAGCCAAGGCCATCGGGCTTTGAGGGTCTAGCAGACATTCGCATTATTGAAGCTATCCAGGTGTCAATTGCCACTGGCGAAGCTGTTGCACTTGCTCCATTCAACCCACCAACGAGTAAGCCGACTTCAGAGTTGATTAATGAAAAACCAGGAGTTAAGAAAACAGAACTAGTTAAGGTGCAGTCTGGTTCTAAAGATTGATTTGTCGGAATTTTTGCCGCTCTTGATATGGCACTTTGATCTAGGCTACCATTAGCCTGAAAGTTTTGCAGAGGCTGTGGCATGGATAGTGGTTGTGTAAAAGTTTCTAGGGAACGACAACTAACAAATTTTATGATGCCTGTAGAAATTTTCATTGATGAGGTGAAGGCTGGGGCAATCAAACCTGGTCAGCGAAATGAGTTTGTTTTGCCTGCAGGGTGGCACACTGTGCAGGCAAAAAGCTGGGCTAGTGACTCAACTGTTTTGGCTCTAGAGATTAAGTCGGAAAGCCCAGTTTTGTTGATATGTCGATTCAAAGCTAAATTCGATTTTTTGTACGCCATGGGTGGCTTCTTTAGGGGTGACTGGTTTAACCTACACACCTATGATCTTGAGTTGAAGGAAGAGCAGGCATAGCGCGGCCGCTACATTTTTAACTTATCTAGCAAGCCCTGTACATGTGGCTTCGCTGCTTGCAGATGGCGGCCTTCGTAGCCCCAGCGCTCAAAGAAGTTGAACCAGATGGCGTGGGTATCATGCTTGGTTTTTGGGTCTTCTTCAAATTTGTGAATGGCAGCCAGCACTTCTTCTACTTTGGCAATGAGCGACGGGTCTTTTAGTTCTTTGGCAATTTCTACACAGCGCTCAGTAACATGTTCAGATTCCGCTTGCTGTTCGGCTTTGCCATTTTCAGCATGACTGACCGCTGCGCTGGCCGACATGATGATGTTCTTGACTAAAAGGTCGTAGGCTACCTCTTGGTGTTGGCGCAGACCGTCCAAGAGGCCTTCATTGGCTTCGCCAGAAAGTACTACATCGCTTGTGCCTAAGGCGGCCATAAAGCCGCGAGCCGAAACTTCATTGCTGAACAATTGCGACACTTGGTTGGTTATTTCAGACTTGCTCAAAGTACCAGATTCAATTGCTGCGATTAGTCTCATTGATTCTGAAATAGCGTGTTGTATCGATTGCATGAGGCCCTCAGTTGTTGGTTATTTTATTACTGGCATTTGCTTGCTAAAGGTTTGTCCGTCTTCTTCAACCACGGCACTTTCATCTTTGATTGCTTTCAGTTTTAAGTTTTCGAACGACTGTCCGATTGCAAGAGTAAAGGTTCTTGGCCAGTGGTGACGTCTTCTTAGCAGGCTGTCCTTAATGGCAAATATTGCTCTGTCTCCGACAATTCCTACTAGCTCAACTTTGTGATTGATACCGGCGTTGTCTGGTGGCATCGGTAATTCGCCTAAATCTAAACCGCTGTTGAGTTGCCCTGGGCGGACCTCATCGTGGGTACCGAAAGGGTTGGTCACGCCTGGCGGCGGTGGTGGCACCGATAGGCCTGTGGCAAAAGCTGGTATTTTGCTTGTTGTTTTTTTCGGCTCCTTTTCTTTCATCACTTGATCAAGAGGGGTAAAAGGGTCAGATTTGCCGGCGCTGGAGCGAGCGGTAATTCTTGCGGCATCAAGGGTAGTGGCATGACCATCGATGACAGCGGGTGGAGTTTCAGTAGTTCCAGTAGTATTCGTGAGGCCGGCTATTCCCGTTGAGCCATTAGCGTTGCCAGAAGCGGCGGCAGTGGATGCTGAAGAGGCAGCGGGTTTTGCCGTATGTGTAGCTGTTGAAGTAGAATTTGAATTGGCATTAATTGGTGTGGTTATTGTCTTAAATTGAGCAATCTTGTTGCCTTCTGCAATTTTGCTTACTTGTTCAATTTTATTAGCTTGAGCTTGACCAGAAGAAAGATTGCTCCAGGCGTAAGTTGCCGAGATTGCTATCAAGCCAAATATGAGTATTAGAACTAGTCTCATCGGTCAATTCTCATGGCAAATAATAGACGTTAAGGAGGAAGGACATTACCGGTTTTGTTAGCTTTAGCTTTTGAGCGCGTTCTGCCGCGGCATTTTTTGAGGCTGTATTGTCGCTAGCGGCAATTGCTACAGATAAATCTTTCAGTGAAATAACGCGCTGGTAGGTCTCTAAATGCTTGACGAAGGCAATTAGGTCTGGATACTCACCGGTGACAAAAAGGCGTTTTGTCACTTGCTTTAAGCCTAGTGGGTTAGGTGCTTCTGCTGGTTTTACATTGCTGGCGGTTGGGGTGGGGGCGACAAATGGTTTTAGCTGAGGTAATACTTTCGATTGGTTTGGCTTGATTGGCTTCATCAGCTCTTCCAGGTCATTAGTCTCGCTTGGTCCGTTCGCTTTCTCCGGTTGTTCGAGAGCAAGAATGTTGACTTTGCTTTCGCTAGCCATGCGTTCTAAATCAAGCATTAGCAAGTCGAGATAGGGTGCCTTGGGTACTGAGTTGCGCAATGAATTGATATCACCTTCAAGGGTGCGCTTGAGATTGTCCAGGCGGTCTCGCTCAGACATTTTCTGGGTGATCTCTTGGTATTCTTTTTTCTTAGCTGCCAGGTCGGCATGTTCGCGTTCCGAGTCAAGATAGGCCGGATAGGTCATGGCGCAAAGAATGGTCGCCCCTAGAGTGAGGGGGCCAAAGGTAAGCACGTTGCGCTGGAAGGGAGTCATCTTCATTGGCTCACCTCGATGGTGCTTATTGTATTTTTGCTACTTATCAGAGAGCTAGGTTTTGCCGTAGCGGTATTTGGTTTTTCGATAATGTTAGTACCAGGTGCGGTGACTTTGTCTTGGGCCAGTTTTGATAGCACGCAGAAAGTTACTCGATCTGGGTTTTTGTCGGGGCGCAGGGCATACTCGATGTTGGCGTCGCTGAGCAGATTGGAGGAGCCTAAATTGATTGATAAGTTTGAAACGGTGCTGAAGTCTAAAGCCGCGCCTTCAAGCTTGAGTTCGCTTTCATTGAGCGAAAGTTGACTTATTTGCAGCCCTTTGGGGGTATTGTCGCGCACGGCCTCTAAGTAGCCACTCCAATGCTTGCCGCCACCAACTAGCCTATCGAGAACCTGTTTGCGCCGCTCTAATACTTCGTTATCTTGTCTTAGGCGCTTGAGGTCGGCCAGTTTGCGGTTGCCATCGGTAATTAGAGCATTGGTAACTTCAATTTCTTTTTGTGCTTGGGGCACATCAAAGTTGGCAAAGTAAATCCACGAAGCTAATGACAGCAGTAAGACACTGAAGGAATAAATGAGAGTAGGCTTGAACCAGCCAGGAGTGGGTGGTGGCTCGTCAAGAATATTTTGAGTGCGGGTCAAATCTAGGGCAAGTGGTATCCGCCCTTCTTTGTTTAAATCCAGGTCTACCGTAATCGATGGGTTCCAGGTCGGCTCAATTGATGAGCCAATTAGAGCCGCTAAAATCGGGCGCATGCGTGGGCTCACTCTGCTCTCGTCTACGAGCATGTCGCGCATGGGGTCGCCGAGGATAGTCTTGATGCGAAGCTTACTGGTGAAATACTCGTCGATATTGGGCATCATGCAGCCCGGGCCGGTCAGAATCACTTGATCAATTTTGACATCGCCGACTTGCGAGCGATAAAACTCGACCGATTTATTTAGCTCATCGCCTATGTCACTAAATATGGTGCGAGCTACTTGTCCTGCTTGACCCATGCGAGCATCGGTCGGGGTAATGTTGAAGACAGGCACATCTGGCAATATTTCCATAGCCTGGTCAAAGGATAAATCTAGGCTGCGGGCAATGGCTTCGGTGAGTGCTTCTACACCAAGAATGATTGAGCGGCCGAAGAGAGGCATGGCGCTGCGCACAATGTTGATATCGGTGGCGTCCTGGCGGATGTTTACCACTAACGATAGGTGGCCTGATGAGCCCAAATAGCCTGCTAAGGCTAGACCACGTATGACTGAGAGCGAAGAAACTTCAACTCGGCCGAGCTTGACCCCGGCTACGTCAGCCATGCGCCAGTATGACTCGACAATCGAATGCTGAATGGCAGAGAGAATGACATCAACCCGGCGCACACCATCGGGGTCAGTGCGTTCTGTAGCATTCATTTGACACCAGTCGAGATTGGCCTCATTGATAGGAAATGGTACGTGGTTAGTTGCTTCTTGGGTAACGACGTCGGCTAATTCTTCTGGGGGCATGCCAACGGGTACTGGCATCAGTCTGATAACAACGGCCTGGGCAGGGACTGAAACGTTGATTATGGGGGCCTGATTGGTCGGTATTTGCGCTTCTTTGAGCAAATCGTCTACAAGCTGACCCATGGTAACAGGGTCAGTAATTAGGCCTTCTCTGATGCAATTAGGGGGTGTTGGTTGACAAGCAAAACGCTGTACCTCAACGCCAGACTTGGTTTTGTCTAGCTGAACTAAGGTCGTGCTGTCGCTGTTTATGTCGAGGCCAAGTATGGCCCCTTTTTTCTTGCCGAAACTAAACACTTTATACTCCCAGCTGACCTACCGGAGGCCATTCATATTATGCCCCAGGCTTGATAAAGCCCCCGTCTTTTGTTAGAGAAATTGTTGACATTGCGTAGGCGGCGCCAATAGCCAGTGCTGGGCCGAAGGGGAAGGTTTTGGAGACGCGCACACCAGAGGTGAGGATGCCAAAGGTGCCGCCAGCGGTACCCATGGCGGCGCAGAAGATATAGATTGACGGATTGAGGAGAGGGTTAACATCAGGTTTGAAATAGCAGACGATGGCAATTACGGCTAACAATGGAATGGCCGTCATGATGCCGAAGCCAATTGCTGCTGGTTTTAAGGCTTTACCCAAGAGCTTCTCGCTGCGCAGTTCATCAAAGAGATAGACTGCCCCCATCAGGGCCCCCGCTACAAAGGCCACCAGTACAGCAATTGCTAGCTTTTCCCAGCCTAACCAGGCGCCCATTACGGCCGCCATGACAGCGTCGGCGCCGCCCATAACTTCAATTGGTTCATAGGCAATCTCTTCTGATACATCAAAGACATCATCGAGGTATGGGTCTTGTTCTAGTCTTTCTACTGCTTGCTCTTCTTCATCTTTTTCGTCTTCTAAAATCTCCGGATGGAGCCACTGATAAAACATCAGTCCGTAGTGCGCAATTAAGTCGAACAATAGATAGCTGACACCGACGCCAATGAGCGAACCGAAGAGATCGTTTCTGAAGAATTGGCTGAAGCCAAGGCCGACTAATACCATTGGATAGGTGATTTCGTGAGGAATGAGCTTTTCTTTGAAATCAGTTACGGTTACAGCAATTAGAGTTGACGAGAAGAGCAGCATAAATAGTGCTATTGAGCTGCGATCAACAAAAGCATCGCAGGGAATGGTGCTGAAAAAATGAATGATGGTGACAAAGACAACTGAAGTGAGAAGCTCTACTAGTGGGTAATGCCAATGTATTGAAGCTCGGCAATAGCGGCATTTGCCCTTAAGTAGCCAGTAAGAAATCACCGGTATGAGATCGCCCAAGCCTAATTTGTGTTGACACTGTGGGCAGTGAGAGCCGGGATGCAATAGCGATTTTTCTGCCAATGACCGCACTGCTACGACATTGAGAAAGCTGCCCACGCACAGGCCAACTAGAGCGGCAAGTAGCTCCAGATATGGTGACGGTATGTCGTATATGTTTGGCATCAAGTTTAGGGGAGTTCTCTTCGTTCGTTCACTAGTGCTGAGAGTACTAAAAGAATGATGACATAAGCCAGTATGTATGTGGTCAGGTAGGTTAACAATTCGCCGTGACCATCGCTAAAGTTGCCGGGCGCTGTACTGAAGGCCCGACCATACATTAGCTCTGAGCGCACTCTGGTGAGGCTCTGCAAGTCTGGCATGAGCCAGTATAGAGCGCCAAAGAATTGTGATACCAGAGGATTGGTTGACATTTTTGCTAACTCTTGTAAAGAGGCGCAGCTATGGCCCACGAGCCAGAAGCAGAGAGTAAAAAGCACACTCATAATTGGCGTTGAGAATGTCGAGAAGAAAGATGCTGATGCGATGATGAAGAGTAGCTCTAGATAGACGAGGGAAAGTGATAGTGCAATCCAGGGCAGGTGAGCAATGGGAAGGGCTGGGTCAACGAAGCCAACTAGAGCGCTCAAAAATCCGCCCATCATCAAGATGATGATTAGTAAGCAGCTGGCCAGGCCTAGATATTTGCCCAATATAAATTGCCACGACTTGACTGGTTTAGAAAAGATCAAATAAATGGTGCGTCGCTCCAATTCTTTGAAAACTAAATTGGCACCAGAAAATACGGCGATGATGCCACCAATTACGGCGATTGCGGCTAAGCCTAGATCTTCAACGATTCTGATATCTTGGCCCACCGACAGGGTACCAAGCAATATGCCAAAGAGTGAAATGAGACAGGCGAAGACAAAAAATGCATAGATAATCTTGTCTCGTAGAACTTCTCTAAAGGTATTGAGAGCGATAGCGCCTATGATTTCCATTATGGCTTAGTCTCAGTCTTAGTTTCTTGCTTGGCTTTGTCGGCTTCGAGTTTTACATGCTCTAAGAAGAAGTCTTCTAGCGCTTTGAAGTTGCCATCTTTGGCAATATCACTTACAGCTGAATCTGCCACCATTTTACCTTGCACCAGCAGGCCGACGCGGTCGCATAGCTCGCCGACATCGGGTAATAAATGGGAATTGAAAAAAATGGTTTTGCCTTCGTCTTTTAACTCATGGAGGATGCGGCGCACATCCATACGACCAAGTGGATCTAAACCACTCATAGGTTCATCGAGGAACAGTACCTGCGGGTCGTTAATCAGGGCCTGCGCTATACCTAGTCGCTGCAGCATGCCTTTAGAGTATTTGCCTGTTGGTCTATCGCAGGCTTTTTCCAGAGATACTTTCTCTACTAAATGTTTGACGCGCTCTTTGATTAAGGCATCCGGCATAGAAAAGAGTTTACCCACAAAAGTGAGAAATTCGCGTCCAGTCAGGTGCGAGTAAAAATACGGATTCTCAGGCAGGAAGCCAATTTGAGCGAGTTTGTCTCGGGCGCTAGCGGGGCTGCCCATTACAAAGGCCTGGCCGCTATCGGGGTGCAGCAAGCCGAGCAATAGTTTGACAGTGGTAGTTTTGCCGGCACCATTAGGGCCGATCAAACCATAGGTTTGACCGGCCTCAACGCTTAAGCTCACGCTGTCAAGCACACGAGTGCGCTTTTTAAGAAAGCTAGAGAGCCTATCTTTGGTTAGGTTTGTGGCCTCGATGACTATCTGAGGCGAAGCTATTTCTAGCTTGGCCATTACCCACCTTTAGGACCGGCCTTCTTGCTCAAAGTGATGATTTTGTTCAACTCAGTAGTGGCCGCTCTAAGTCTTCTTGATACTTGCATTTGCGAAATACCAAGACGACGGGCTACTTCTGTTTGGCTCAGGTCTTCGTAGAATGTCAGTTGGACAACTTCTCTCAAACCATCACGGAGCTGTTTGATCGCTTCAGCCAACATAAATCTGTCTTCTTTAGCGAGCTGGTTGCTCTGGTATTTGGCATCGACAAGAGTGTCGATCAGCGATTGCTCGCTGCCGGCATCGTTAGATAATGCTTGGTCGAGGGAAATCAGTGTACGTCTGCGGTCAACTTCATAAGCTTCGTTAACGCGGCTTACCGGAATCTGCAGGTCATTAGCAATTTCAACATCTGAGGGCTCGCGGCCTAACTTGGCAGTCAGTCCTTGAACGAGGCGGTTGATGCGGAAAGATAGTTCTTGCAGTTCGCGAGGGGCACGAATCATCGCAGTTTTGTCGCGAAGATAGTGTCTAATCTCGCCGGTGATCAAGTGGGTAGCGTAGGTTTGGAATTTAGCGCCAGCATCTGGCTTGAATTGGTCAACTGCCTTGATCAGGCCAATTGAGCCAACTTGAATCAAATCTTCGACTGGGTCAGTAGAGCGGCGGGCGAGGCCGTAAGCGATGCGCTTCACTAGGGGCAAAGCGGCTTGAATGATAGAGTCGCGCAGTGCTGGGTCACGCGCTTCTGCGTATAGCGCCAACCAGTTATGAATTTGGTCTGGCCCTTTGGCTGCACCAGAAACTTCTCGTTTGGGCTCTAAATCGTTGCTCACCACTATCGATGTCTCAACCATTGCTGTGACTGTAATATTTGAACCTGTATCCATATTTATAATCTTAACCTTACTTTCCGGCAGATTACCATAACCAAGAGAATTGCTAGGAAATTTGAGTTCCTATTCTTACTGAACCTATTAATGGTGGCAAATCTCTAACGAATAAAGAGTGTAAATGCGCAAGAGCTATCATGGATATCTATTAAGTAATTCTAATCTAGTTTTGGCCATGGAAATTCCTCGTCCCGCCGCTAATTCACTAATGTTCGATTCAATTTAGATTGAATTTAGCTTGGGCTGTCAACAGACTGATATTCAAATGTTAGATCGCAAATTGCTAAAAAGCTTGAAACTTTGACATCAAACCTTCCCCACTTAATTATTTAGCGAAGTTGATTGATCACCGTGAAAATCGGCAGGTACATACCCACGACCACAGAGCCAACGATGCCGCCTATGCCTACGACCATAAGTGGTTCTAAGAGAGATGTCAGGGCTTCTACTGCGTTTTCTACTTCCATATCGTAGAAGTCGGCCACCTTAGAGAGCATGTCGTCCAGGCGACCGGTTTCTTCACCCACGGCCACCATTTGCGTCACCATTGGTGGAAAAATTTTGGATTTGCCCATGGGTTTTGATATGTTTCCACCTTGCCTCACATCGTTATAGATTTGCTGCACTGATTCCGCTACCACAGCGTTTCCGGCTGTGTCTTTGACTACGTCCAGGGCTGTCAGCATCGGTACCCCGGCCTGTAGCAAGGTGCCAAAGGTGCGGGCAAAGCGGGCGATAGAAACACGGCCGATCAGGTCGCCAAAGAAGGGCAGATTGAGAAAGAAGAGGTCTATTTGAAAGCGCCCGACTGGGGTCTTGTAGTAGCCCTTTAGCATGTAAACGCCCACAGCGCTTGCTGCAATGAAGAGCATCATCCAGATTGAGCGCATGTATTGGGAGAGCAAGATAAGAAACTGGGTGTAGGCTGGCAGCTCGCCGCCGATGTTCTTGAAGAGTCCTTCAAAGATTGGCAAAATGAAAGTGAGCATGCCCCAGAAAACTGCAACGGCGATGATCAGAACTACTGTGGGGTAGACCATGGCGGCTCGCACTTTCTGATTGAGCTTTGATTTGTATTCAAGAAAGTCGGCCAGCCGCTTCAGAACGTCGGCCAAAATACCACCGGTTTCGCCTGCTCTGACCATCGATACATATAGTTTGTCGAAGATATCGTTGTGCTTGGCCATGGCATCCGAGAGCGAAAGGCCTGACTCAATGGAGTGGCGCACATCATCAAGGGCCTTCTTCAGTTTGCGGTTGGGGCACTGCTCGACGATGATTGTCAGCGTGCGTAGCATGGCAACTCCCGAGCTAATCATGGCAGCGAATTGTCGAGAGAAAACCACCATATCTTTAAGGGAAACGCGTTCAAATAAACCGATTGAGAGAAGTTCTTTGCTGTTCTGGGCGCTAAAGAAACTGACGATACTGCCCATGGCAGTGCGTTCTCTTATCTCAACAACCTCGATGCCGCGTGCTCTAAGCTTCGCTCGTAGCACCGCCGGTGATTCTGCTTGGCCAACCGCTTCTTTGAAGGAACCGTCGCTTTCTCTAATTTTGTACAAATATTCCAATTTTTAGAACCTGCCAAAACTGCTGCCACCAAAACCTTTTTCCATTTTTGCCGGTTCTGGTCTGCTGCTTCTTTGATTGCCAATTAGTTGTTCGAGATCTTCTGGCCTGCTGGTTTTACCAATGGCATCGGCAAAGGTTACTTTACCTTGTTTTACCAGGAGGGCAAGTGAAGCTTCGAGAGTTTGCATGCCCAGAGCTGCACCCATCTGCATGCTGGCATACATCTGAGCTGTTTTAGCTTCGCGAATGAGGTTGGCCACCGCTGGTGTGTTGATTAGTACTTCTAACGCTATGATGCGACCAGAAGTCACTGGTGAGTCGCCGGCGGCGTCGTCTGCCCGAGATAACAGTGATTGACTTATTACCGCGACTAGAGCGTGCGAGAGCATAATGCGAATTTGCTGCTGTTGCTCTGGTGGGAAGACATCGATAATGCGATCGACCGATTGTGGTGCTGAGCTTGTGTGAATGGTGCTGAAGACCAAGTGGCCAGTTTCTGCCGCGGTCAGTGCCAGGTGAATGGTATCAAGATCGCGCATTTCACCAACCAAAATAATGTCAGGATCTTCTCTCAAACCAGCTCTCAGTGCATTGGCAAAAGAGCGGGTGTCAGAGCCCACTTCACGCTGTGAAATAATCGACTTTTTGTTGTGGTGAATAAATTCAATTGGGTCTTCGATTGTCAGTATATGCTTTGATTCAGTCTCATTTATTGAATTGATCATAGAAGCCAGGGTTGTCGATTTACCAGAACCGGTCGGGCCTGTCACTAGTACTAGACCCCGCGGCTTTTGAATTATTTCTTTGCAGATTGGTAGTAGACCTAGTTCATCGATTGATGGGATTCTCGATAGCACCACTCGTAGTGCGGCGGCATAAGAACCTCTATCTTTGTAGACATTAACGCGAAAGCGCCCGGGGCCGTCGACACCAAAGCCGCAGTCTAGTTCTAGATTGGCTTCCGCATATTTGCACTGGTCTTCGGTGAGGCAAGAAAAAATCAGACGCTTGACGTCGTCTGAAGTAAGTTCAGGCAGGCTTGTGCGTATAAGTTTGCCCGCTACTCTTATGATTGGCGGTTCTTTGGCCTTGAGGTGCAAGTCTGAGGCTGTGCGGTCGACTACCAGCTGCAGCAGTTCCTGCATTTCAATCGACATTAATTCGCTCCTTGTTTTTTAGGTGTTAGAGGCTGCAACCGAGTAAGATGCTTCTCTCGTTGCTTGACAGTACGGACAGATTTTCCACTCACCATAGATCTCGGCGTTGCAACCTTTGCAGCAAAATTCATGGCTACTTTCTTCTTTTGATAGGCCGCATTTAGGGCAGCTTGTCCAGCCATCGAGTTGCATGGTGCCGCAGCGCAGGCAAGAGAACTTGAGGTCATGCTGACAAAATGGGCACTTAATGAAGTCATCGGAGATTGGATTGCGGCATTTGCCACACAGTGATTCTTCGCCGGTGGTATCAGATAGCGTTACCCGAACTACTTCGTCGGCACTGGTCATGCCCTGTCCAACCAGGCGCACACTGTAGTCTTTCAGCGGAATCATACCCGATTGTTTAGCCGCTAGTCTGATTAGTGAAGTGGTGGCACCTTTGCAAATTAAATCGCGAATTTCATCGTTCATCTTCATTACTTCAAATACACCAATTCGGTTTTTGTAGCCGGTTTGATGACATTCGTCGCAGCCTTTGCCTCTAGCAAAGATCGGCCAGCCATCTTCATCGGTGCGCAGTCTGTAATATTGAATGGTAGATTCAGCTAACTTCTCTTGGTTTTTGTCTAACAAGCCCAGATATTCCAGGGCGCTACGTTCTGGTGCATATTCTTCTTTGCAGTGCAAGCAGATGCGGCGCAGCAATCGCTGGGCAATTACACCGATGGTGGCCGATGATACCAGGTAGGGGTCAACCTCCATTTCGGCTAGTCTTGTCATTGCTCCTGGTGCGTCGTTGGTGTGCAGGGTGGTGAAGACAAGGTGACCAGTCAGAGCTGCTTCAACAGCAATTTTTGCAGTTTCTCTATCGCGCGTTTCACCCACAAGTATGATGTCTGGATCTTGTCTTAAGAACGAGCGCAATATGCGCGCAAAGTCTAAACCTTTTTCACGTAGAACCTGCACTTGAGTAATGCCTTGCATTTCATATTCAATCGGGTCTTCAGCTGTGAGAATGTTTACCTCTGGAGTGTTACGTTCGGCCAGCGCCGAGTAGAGGCTTGTGGTTTTGCCAGAACCGGTCGGGCCGGTGACGAAGATGATACCGTAGGGTTTGAGCACCATTTCTCTAATGAGCGAGAGGGTTTCTTTTTCAGTGATTAGGTGGTCAAGGCCAAAAGTGGTGCCAGTTTTGTCTAACTGTCTCATTACTACTTTTTCGCCGTGCTTGCTTGGTATTGAGGAGACGCGGAAGTCGATGTCTTTGCCCGAGAAACGCACTCTAATTCGGCCATCTTGCGGCAGTCGTCTTTCGGCAATATCTAGGTCGGCCATGATTTTGAAGCGCGAGACCAGGGCCGCTAGGATGGCCTTGGGCAGCTTGCGGTCGACGAATAGAACACCATCTAAACGGTAGCGAATCATGACATATTTATCTTGGGGTTCGATGTGCACATCTGAACACTGTCGCTTAATTGCTTTGGCTAAAATTTGATTAGCCAGCTGCACAATCGGTGCGTCTTGAGCTTGCTTGGCCAGGTCTAAATCGTTAATGGCTTCGTCATAGTCGACTAATACATCTAGGCTAGAGAGGTCTACCTCTGACTCGATAAAGGTCTGATCTGCTTGCTCGTCCCACTCTTCGGTTAGCTCATCTTGCCTGCGCGAATAGACTGTTTCCATAAAATGCTGAAAATCGTCTTCAGTGCAGACTACCGGTCTAACCGATACACTCTTGAGGCGATACTTAATGTCGTCGAGAGCGAGCAAGTTATTGGGATTAACCATGGCCAGAGTGAGATTTTTGCCGTCGACTGAGAGAGGTACAACCTGATGCTGACGCATGACTTTTTCTGGTAGAAGCTCAAGGGCGGTATGGTCCGTTTGGGCTTTGGCAAGAGAGATATAGTTGACACCATATTGGGTCTCCAGGGCTGTTTTAAGGTGGGTTTCATTGGCCAAGCCCAGGCGGGAAAGAATCAGCGAAATTGGTTCACCCGTCTTCATGCGCTCTTGCTGCACAATTTTGAGCTCATCGCTGGTAATCAGCCCGTTGTCTACGAGCAGTTCACCAATTTCCTTTTTAATCAGCGCCATATTACAGAGACCTTCTAAGTTACAAGGGTTACCTTTTCCTATTATTCCCCTTGTTCCCAGCCAAGCAATCACAATGCACAGGCCCTAGTGAAATCGATACATCTGGGTAAGTTAAGGATGGAGTTCTAGAGGATTGGGCCATAGATTTATCGGACGAGAAACTAAAGCCAGCTGGAGCGATTGCCCCTAGCGAAATGCCACCCAGCCTTTCGCATCTGGTTTATACCTTGATTGGTTTTGCCTGGCCCGTTTTCGGGGTAGTTTTTCTGGTCTTGCTTTGCTCGACCGCTTGGTTTGCTGTCAATTTAGTTCAACTCTTCCCTTTGGCCGTGGTCTTTGCTCTACTAGTGGGCCATTGTTTGGCTATGACCTTAGAGAGCGATCTGGCTACCCGGGCTGTTTACTTCTTTAAGAACGGTCTGCCCCTTATTTTTTATTGGCGTTTTGCCCTTGTCTATGAGCCTAGTATCAGCATTGACCCTAGTTCTGGCGATTCCGCCAGTGGTGCTGCCGACAAATCTGCTGTCTGCTATGGCCATCCAGCCTTGCTTATCGGCCGCCGTCGTGTTTTGTTTGAGGCTGTGGACGAGCTCTATTTAACGTTCCTCGGAACTTTAGAAGTGCGGTCTTTTGCCAGCTGTGGCCTGGTCTTTGCTAAAGCTGAGGAGGCAGCGGCCAGTGCAGTCAATCGGCCCGATGTCTTAGTGCGCATTCCGCTGTCAATTTTGGACCTGAAAGAACAGAAAGAGCTGGTGGAGCTTTTTCGAAAGTACAGGCCTGGTTTGACAATGAATGATCGACTGGGTGAGCGACTGAAGTCGCCCATTGTTAAGGGGCAAAACTTGATTCAGTCGCTGGGGGCGGCTCTGCTGGTATTTGCTCTGTGCGATGTTACTTTTGCCACTTTTACCTGGCTAGAGATGCTCAAAGGCTATTATGGCGCTCAGTTATGTATGCGTCACCCCGATGAGGCCACAGTCTTTGCGCCGGGTTCAGACCCCAAAGCTCGGGCTGTTGAGCTTTTTGACCAGGCTGAGCAGTTACGTTTGCACCCTTCCCCTCTTTCTTGGGCTTATCGGGCCTTGTTTGCTAATGGTAATTCGCAAGCTCAATTGCTGGCTATTAAGGCTGAAACTCTTTATCGCATGGGTCGTAAGCCTGAGGCTGTGGCGACCTTAGAGGAAGCGATGACGGCTAAGACCAGTGGTTTTAAGGCCAAGCTGCAATTAGTGCGTTATCTGGCTGAGGATGGCGAAAATAAGAAAGCACAAGCTATTCTCGATGAGATTTTAGAAAAGCACAAAGATGTGCTCTTACCTCGGGTATACACTGAGGCGCTTTTGCTGTCGGAGAACGAAAAAGCCGTACCGGCGACCTATGAGAGGTATTTGCAAGTATTAGATGCAGAGGCTTTTGGCTCTGAGCCAGCTTGGCCGCCAGGGGGTGAAAAGCCGATCATGGAAATGTGGAAGCGTGATGATTTAACCTTCCTGGCCGACCGGCTCTTGTTGAAGAAAAACAGCAAGAGCGCCAAGCCTGCTAATCCTGCCAAGCCTGATAATCCTGACGGTCCGCCCCCTTAGCTTAAAAGCCATTTATATACAAATCTGCTGATCTGGCCTGAAAGAGTACGCTCCTTGACAAATCTCTAGTAACATTAGGCTGGTCCACAAGTGTTCAGCGGTTTTTGAGTAGCAGCTATTTTGGCAGAACCTAAGATTAGTCGTCGCATAGTTAGCTCCGCAAGTCTGGCGTTAGTGCTTGTGGCTGCAATCGATGTGCTAGTTGGTGTCAGCCATCCGCTCGCTGCTATCAATACTGTTAACACTGAAAAAGCTGAACCTTACAACGCTGTGGTTTCCGTAAAACGCGCCATGCAGCAAGATCAGTGTGAGCAGAAGGAAGCGGTTAACGCCACTGCTGGTGGTGTCTCGCGTCCGGTGCTCTTGCTTGGCTCTTCACTTGTGGTGGCACCAGCGTTGCAGTGCGAAGCGATTTTTACGGGCAAAGAATTTAAGCGCTTTCATCAGCGGCGCCTGACTAGTTTTGAAAACTATTTAGAAAGGTCGCTGGTCAAAGAGGCTGGCTCTAGTGCCAATGCAAATTCTAGTTTCGTGCGCAGCTATTGCCTGGCCATGGGTGGTCAAATGGCTTCTGATGCTTTTTTTGTGGCAAAAGAAGTATTGCCGGCTTCGTCAGACGCGACCGCGGGAACGTCAATTGTCTATGGCATAGCCCCGCGTGATTTTCAAGACAATCTCTTCCCGCGTATTGACGCTAGTCCGATTTTTAGAATTTTTGCCAAGGCTGCTGATCTGCCCCAGTTATTTCATAGTGAGCCAACTATGACTTCGGTAGACCGCACTTCGGCCTGTGGTGAGCGCCTTTCTAGTCTTTATCGCTATCGCAGTGATTGGCAGAATCTCTTTGCTATCAGAGCCAAGCGCGCCATCGAAAAGTGTTTGCCTTTTGTTGTTTTTGATAAGTATTACGACACCCTTGCCCTTAAGCCGCAAAAGAAAGGCTTGCTGCCTGGTGAAGCAATTGGTACACCGATGGTGGTGCCTAACTGTGCTGTTGATCACGCTGATTGGCAGACTACTGAAGAAGAGTATAAGAGACGTTACACGCCGGTGCAGAGCAGTAGGGCAGAGGCTCAGTTTGATTATTTTGAAAAGCTTTTGCGGCTCTGTCAGGAGCGCAAAGTTAATTTGATGGTAGTGAATATGCCCCTCTCTCAAGATAACATGAAGGCTTTGCCCAAGAGCTTCTACAAGCAATATCTCAGTCATGCCGAGCAACTCTGCAACCAGTATGGTGTTGAGTTTGTCGACCTCAACCAAGGGCAATGGACGAATAACTCTAACTTCGTTGATTCTGTGCACTTGAAGCCTGAAAATAGCACAGCATTTATGCAGAAGCTGGCAAAGCTAACCGCAGCATCTAACTTGTCACTGGCTCTTAAGCGCAGCAGTTCTCTTTAAGCGCTGCTTGAGTTGGCTAGCGTTGTGCTCATGCTTTTTCGTCCCGTTCACTTGGCTGATTTACGACTTTTGCCTTTCGGTTTTTCAGCGGCTGTCTTGACTTTTGAAGTTTTGGCTCTCTTGCTGGTCGCTTTCTTCGTCTCGTCAATCGCTAAAGCGGGTATGTCGTAACCTGTCAGCAAGCCGATTTCTTCGGCTAGACCGGGAGTGGCGAATTGCTCTAAGGTGATTAACGAATCGACGCCTCGAGCCGTTTGAGTCTGCCAGTCAGCAACATCTGTTTTATTGCTATTAGTGCTATATTGCCTTGCCTGAAACGGTTCTGGCGTTGCTTCATTGCCTGTTCTAAGGCGCTGCATATCAACTTCCCAAGGCGCTGGAGCCGCTAGCTCGAAGAGATTGTACGATTGCGGCTCGGTGAACTGTTCTGGTGGCATTAGTCTTTCTTCGGTGGTCTGAATTAGAGCACTAAGTAGCTGTGCGCAAATTACTTCTACCATGTCGTCTTCCATTAATGACTCTCCCGCAAACCAGTAGACATCACCTGCTGGGTAGAGTTTGCTGTTCCATTTTTCTACAGGGTTATAGTTGAGAGTGATTTCTTGCAGAGATAGCATGGTGTCCGATGGTACGATGTAGAAGTTGATACAGTCGAGGCGACCGTCAACCACAAGGCGATAGAGATTAGTGCTAAAACCAGCTTGCACTACATGGGTGAGGGTTTCCTTGTGGTTAGATACCTTTTTTACATCTGGTTCTGAAGGAGTGATAAAGAGCTCGCTGAGGCCCATTAGGCTGTTTAGTTCAGCAGAAAATGCTAGTAGAACATTGAAGACATGCTGCACCAAGCTGATTGTAGAGTCAGCCAGTGCTCTCTCGCATTCTTGTGAGCGCTTCTGCTGACTGCGACGACGCTCAAGAAAAGTCATTGCTTCTTGCGCTAGGCCTACGATTAGGTCTTTGCGGCTGCTGCCGAAGCTCGATTTGTAGAGCTGCATTATGCGATCGTTCATCAGTGAAACATCATTGCCTGCTCCCATGGCATTAAGGTGAAACTGTTGTCTGTCTATGGAGCGGTTGAAATGGTCTTTGATGCGCCATCTGTAGCAAAAGTAGTTGTTCTTAGGAAAAGTTTGACGGTTTTTTAGTTCGACGATGTCTACAGAATTTCTCAGCATAAGGCCCCCACCACGAAAGCGTGTTAGTAAATTTGGTAAAAATAGTGAATCTGAGCTGGTGCTAGCAGCTGGGCTGCTATTCAATTGGCTTCAACTTCGTCCCATGCCTCTATACTAGCTGCCGTCAATACTTTCGTAAATTGGCGATTTTGTATTAACGAAAGTGTGTATGCTTTTGCAGGCTTAGTCTGGTGGCTGCTTGTTCTTTTCCATAATCAAGCTGTTGAGCAAGCTCCGCACTTCGTTTATTGATAGGGAACGGCGAGCACACTGAGCTGCGGATTCGGTGTCCTTCATCCTCATATATAGTGCGGCCATTGCGGTTTGGGCCCATTCGAATTTGGGATAGCGATTGGCCAGGTCAGTAAAAACAGCTAAGATATCATGGGGGGGGTTGTGAACTCATTCACACGTCACCCTGCTTATGCATATCGTTGCATGCTCGTGTCACCGGATATAGTGGCAAATATGCTTTTAGCATGATTCTCGCTTTCTTGCCGTTTCGTTGCTTACCTGCACTGGCTGGGCCGCTCAGTCTATCTATTTCTTGATAAAGCTTACGCGCCTTCTCAAAGTTCAAGTTGCCCATTTCTATTTCGGCATTGCGGTAGAGATGTTCAAAACTTCGACTGGCTGAAGTTGACTTAGTGGCGGCAGTTGCAGCGGCCGCGGCTTCGGCTGGCAGAGCCGATAGCCAAAGGCTGGCAGGTATTGCAAAATTAACAGTTCTTTGCCAGTTCTTGGGCTAGCGCTGAAATCAGTTTGCCGCCACCCCAACAGTTGAGGTGAACGGTGTCAAGAAAATCATGGCTGTCGAAGCGCTTGTCGCCAAACAGATTTATAGCAGTATGAGTTAAATTGTATTTTCTGGGCCTGGCGGGCGGTCTGTCTCTAAAGCGCTGTAATATGGTTGGCAATCTATCAAAGTCTTATTAGCATCATTACTTTTCGACTTAAATAGTGCTAGTTTATAGGAGTTTTTTACACGGTTTAAGAGGCGTTGAGGGAGTGCAAATTCGAGTTCCCGGAATTAATACTTATGTAGGTATGTTCTTGCTTTCGCTGGCTATACTGGTCTTCGAACAGACGCTTACTCGAATATTTAGTGTCACTCTTTACTATCACTTGGCTTTCTTCGTTATCTCAATAGTTATGCTTGGCATTGCTATTGGCGCCATGCTTGTCTACTCTTATCCGAAGTGGTTTCCTGAAGGCAAAGAGCCTGAGCTGCTTGCAAAGTATAGTTTGCTTTTCGCCGCAACAGCTCCGGGTGCTATTCTCGCTCATGCTCTTATAGCGCCCGACTCATCGCAGTATTTAACCGTCGTCGCTTCGGTCCTAGTTACGTGTTTGCTAGTTTGCGGCTCGTTGGTGTTTGCCGGTATAGTCATATGTTTGATCCTTACGCGCTATCCAGAGCAAACAAATCGGCTTTATGCAGCGGATCTTGCGGGAGCGAGTGCAGGATGTTTGGTGTTCACTTTCAGTCTTGGTCCTCTCGATGGCGTCTCTGAAATCATTTTTTCAGGGGCTATAGCTGCCTGTGCTGCTGTTTGTTTCGCGGGCGGCTTTAAAGGACTGCGTAACATCGCAAGCGCTTGCACCGTGTTGTTGCTTTGCGCTGTGATTGCCAATGCATACCTGGTTAATTACGAAAACAAAGGTTTGCGCATCCTTTGGACGCATGGGAAGTTCATTGGCGATTCAGTTTTTGAGAGATGGAGCCCAATTGGCAGAGTCACCGTCACGGGCAATCCTGCCAATATCGTATATCGCACGGGTGGGTATTCGGTTGCCGGACCGCAGATTTTTGTCAAAGGTTTTGATATCGATATAGACGGTTCTGCTCGCACATCCATTGTCGGTCATCCATCTGGAAGTGGCCCGGCAGATTTCTTGAAGTGGGATGTTTCATACATAGGTCATTACATTCGGCCGGACTCGAAAGTGCTTGTGATCGGTGCGGGTGGCGGTCGAGATATTCTCGCTGCGTTGGCGTTTAACCAAAAATTTGTTCGTGGTGTGGAACTTAATACTGATGTCGTCAAATTGGTTACAGGTAAGTGGGGCGATTTCTATGGCCATCTGGAGAGACTGCCGAATGTTTCGCTAGTCAACGATGAGGCTCGCAGCTACATAACTCGCAGTGCGGATAAATACGACATCATTCAAATGTCGCTGATTGATACCTGGGCTGCAACCGCTAATGGAGCCTATGTTCTTACTGAAAATTGTCTTTATACGACGGATGCGTGGACGCAGTTCTTGTCGCGACTGAGCGACAGAGGAATTTTTTCTGTCACTCGCTGGTATACTGGCGAGCCCCCAATCGAAGCAATGCGGACACTATCGCTTGCGACGACAGCGTTGCGGAAGCTCGGGGTCTCAGAGCCTCAAAAGAATATTATTGTGGTTCGCAATGTGGTGCCAGGAACAGAAGGCTGCGCAACTTTCCTCATCTCCCTGCAGCCTTTCAGTAAGGAGGATGTAGAACGCATACTTGAGGAGTGCAAGCGACATAAGTTTGATTGCCTTCTGGCGCCAGGCGTTCCGTCTGAACGAAATCTTGTTGACATCATTTCAGGCGACATGGGAAAGTGGTTTGACAGTCCGTATAATCTTGCTGCGCCATCCGATGATAGCCCTTTCTTCTTCAACACGATTAAGCTGCAAAAGGTATTCGAATCCAGAGAGAAGGGAAACCTGCGAGAACTCGACGCTAATTCTAGGGCTGTCTATATTATTATGGACGCTCTGCTTGTCAGTTTCATGGGTCTCGTATTGCTGGCCTGGCTGCCGCTTAGAATCAAAAAGTCGGGCTCGCCCAAATCTTTTATGTTGCCAGCCGCTGGATACTTCATCAGTATCGGTCTCGGCTTTATGTTCTTAGAGATTGCGCAAATTCAGCGCTTTATTGTCTTTCTTGGCCACCCCACCTACGGTTTGACTATTGTTCTGCTCTGTTTGTTGCTGTCGAGCGGCGTGGGCAGTATGTGCGTCTCTCGATTAGCAAAGAGCAATAGAGCTGCTGCTGTGATGCTTTCAGTAATGGTTTTCTCGCTGGTGTTTTCTGCTCTAGGCTCGCCGATTGTTTGCGAACTGTTTAGGTCCGCCACTACTTTTGAGCGAATGGCAATAGCATCAATAGTACTAATGGTTCCCGGCTTTTTCATGGGATTTGCTCTCCCTCTTGGTATTCGCCTGAGTGGAGATAAAGCGCCGGAGCTTAGCACATGGCTTTGGGGATTGAATGGTGCCGCTTCAGTGATTGGTTCTGTGCTAGCTCTGTGTGTGTCGTTGGGTTATGGAATCAACGCTCTGTTGTGGTCATCCGCAGTGATTTACGCCATCGGGCTTATCTGTTTTCTGGCCGCATCGCGTGCAAACACTAGCGCCGCTGATTTGCCTTAGATTTTGCGTTAGAGTCTTTACTGGTTTCGATCGAATGGTTGCTAATCTAGTAGAACTAATCAGGCAATTGCTTGTTCTTTTCCATGATTAAGCTGTTGAGCAAGCTCCGCACTTCATTACTTGTGGGGTCTAACTTTAAGGCTTGGTTCGCGGCATCTATTTCACCATCAAGGTCATTATGCACCATGGCATCATGAATCAAAATCATCCAGGCCTGAAGAAAATTCTCGTTTATTGATAGGGCTCTGCGAGCACACTGAGCTGCCGATTCAGTGTCCTTCATCCGCATGTAGAGGGCGGCCATAGCGGTTTGGGCCCATTCGAATTTGGGATAGCGTTTGGCCAGGTCAGTAAAAACAGCTAATGCATCATGGGGGTTTTGTGAGCGCATTAGCACGTCACCCTGCTTGTACATATCATTGCATGCTTGTGTCACCGGATATAGTGGCAGGTATGCTTTCAGCATGATTCTAGCTTTTTTGCCGTTTTCTTGCTTGTCGGTGCTGGCTGGGCCGCTCAGCTTATCTATTTCTTGATAGAGCTTCCGTGCTTTCTCAAAGTTCAAGCGCCCCATTTCTATCTCGGCATTGCGGTAGAGTTGGTCAAAATTTCGACTGGATGAAGTTGATTTATTGGCGTTAGTTGCAGCGGCTTTGGCTCCTGCAGGCAGAGTCGATAGCCAAAGGCTCGCCGGTATTGTGAAAAGCAGAGTGAAGGCGAGGACAACTATTGCCATTGTTTTTGTGATTTGGTACTTACGGCTTGTTGATTGTTCTGCGGTTGATTGCCTAAAACAGCAGTAATTTCACTGTTCTTTGCCAGTTCTTGGGCCAGCACTGCAATCAGTTTGCCACCCCCCCAACGGTTGAGGTGAACAGTATCAAGAAAATCATGGCTCTCGAAGCGCTTGTCGCTGAAAAGATCTATAAATGAGCCACCAGAGGCGACTGTTTCTGTCTGCAGATAGTTCTTGAACTGTGACCAGAAAGTCGGCGGTAGTATATCGCGGTTGCTCTGCAAGCTTGGCATACCCACCACTACTACTTTGATGTCTTCTTGCTTGAGGAAAGTAAGAAGGGCATGGAAGTAAGCTTTTTCGCCTGCTAAGCAAGGTGGATTAGGATTCTTGTAGCGACGTAAATATTCTCTGGTATTGTCTATGAAGACATAAGGTGGCTCGGCTGGCACGCGCCACTGACCCTGACGCACGTCACCGGCTGAGCCAGAAATTGCCTGTAGAACTTTAGTATTAACGGCAGTGCCATCTTTTGTCGTGTTGGTCTTTGACTCTAGAACACCTTTGGCTTCAGGGTTGGTGAAGGTTGGCACATTGGCTAAACTAGGAGGCTCGTTGCCTTTGAGAATTGTCGTGACTTGCTTCAGTGGCAGCCATTCTTTGAGACGATAGTCAAGCAAGTTGAAGGGGCCAGCAAACGAAACTGGTGCCAAATTGCTGACGTTGACATAGGGGCTAAGGAAATAGAAGGCATCGGTAGAGCTGGCCGATGGCAAAGTATTATCGAGAAAATCTCTGGGGTTAAGGCCAATAATTACTGCTTTGGGCTTTTGGGCACCTTTGAAAAGGGTGCGGGCCAGCAGATAGTGATCTGATACCATTGCTCCGCCCATCGCTAAGTTGAATACCTCTGCTTGCTTGCCGGTAAGGTTTTTAAGGGCAGCACCAAGGCGGGTAACTTCTCTCTGGTCTGTTGTATCGAGAGCTTCTTTGCGGTGCTCAGCCTCGGCTGAGAAGATAGCTGAACCCATTTGGGAGCTGCCTAGCAGCACCAAATCGGGGCTCTGCTTTTTCGCCAGAAAGCTTCTGGTCACCCACCAGATCCAGGGCCCTTCTTGACGGGATTCGTAGTTGGCTTGGCGCACTGATTGGTTGTCTAGAATTTTCTCGCCATTGATCTTGTTTTCCTGGAAGAGGCCATAAAGGGCGACGTTAACCAGGGCAAACAAGGTTAGAGCTAGTGGGAATGCTGGTTTGCTCATACTACATCTCCGCGCCGTTAGTTTTGGCGCCGATTTTCGTTGAACTAGGGCTTGAACTTGAATCTCTATTTGTATTTAGTTCAGATGGCACATACTGCAGAGCTGGGTCTACCGTATTGCCTATTCTTCCGAAGGCATTTTTTAGGCGTTCTTGCAGTACCTGCGGTTGAATTGTGTTGGCATCGCTGTATTGATAACGGTTGGCTTCTTGTCTAATTAATTCCTGACCAGCCATGCGTAAGGCAAGATTGGTGTGCGGAGCGTTTTTTAAGGTGTAGACAAGACTGTCAAATAGCTTCTTCGCACCGAAAGCATTGAGGTGTACATAATCGTGGTAATCACTTTTGTCGAAGTGATTGAAATCATTTAGGTCATAGGTGGCAACTTTTTGATCTATGGCAAATTGTTGCAGGGCAAAGACAAATTTGAGGTAGGTTTCCGGTTTTAGAACAGCGATGTTTTCTTTGGCAATCGGCATGTTCACTAGAACTAGCTCAATTTTCTCTTTCTTGCAGAGTTCTACCAATTTGCGCAAGAAATAGAACTGAGTCTTATAGGTGTGTCTATCTGGATGGCGATAGCGCTCAATATACTCCACTGTGTTGTCGCGCCACTCTGCTGTTGCTTGAGCGCGCGAAGTCGGTTGAGTAATAATGGCCTGACTATGAATTTCGCCTGGTTTGTAGAGGGGCATTAGCTTAGTTCTGTCCCAGTAGGTATAAGCTTTCGCTCCCGCTGGAACTGGTGTGGCTTTGTCTAGTGTGGCTTTAATTAGATCTCCACCCAGCATTTGAAAATCAACTGCGTGGTGCGAAACATAGAGATTGCGATTAATGAGCCATTCTAAACGGCCCATGGGGTCGCGAAATAGCCCTGGGGCGCAATCGTCAGTGTTGACCAGACGGTTGAGGAAGCGAAAGGGCTCCGTATCGGTAGGGCTAGACATTCTACTGTCGATGAAATCGCGCGGTGCCACTCCATAGATAACGATTTCAGGGCGATGAGCTGTGGTCAGCATACCTTTGAGAGTGAGGTAGGCATCTGAGGGCATTTGGCCCGGAGCGGAAAGATTATAGGTATTGAACTTGCCACCAAAGGCGGTGGTCAATTTGTCGTCTAAGTAGCTGGCTTTGTGATAGGTGGTGAGGTCAAGCTGCTTGTTGAGGTGGTTGGCATCGCAGCAAGAGACAGCGCTAACCATGAGCGATGAACCAAGAAGGGCGACGTTATGTAATTCTTTACTGCCTTTGAGATCGTTAAATGTCCACCAGGCCCAGCCTTGGTATGGAAAGCGATAGGGATCAAAATCGATGGGTGTATAGAACGAGAGGGCGCAGTTGATGGCAAAAAAAAGTGCCAGGGCGACAGCGAATGAACTGGAGCGGCCGCGCTTGCGCCTGTCAGGAAAGGGCAAGTTGAAAGGCGTTGTATCAGGATTGACGCGGCGGTCTTTCCCTTCACTTGGCACAAAAATGGGCTTATCTTTTGTTTCAGGAGTGATAAGAGTTTCAAGAGTCATAGAGGAGCTGACTCCTTGTGCTCAACCATAGCTTCTTTTCTGGTTGTCTGGCGGAAACGATCGAGAGCTTGGCTATCGGCTACGTCGCTCGCTGCTGGGGCAATGGCGGCCATGCTGGCCTTATCTTTGGCCATGATTTTGGCAATCATGTCAAGCAATTTAGCGCCACCACCGGAGTGCAAGTGCACAGTGTCTTGGAAATCAGATATGTTGAAAGCTTTGGTTTCTTGCATATCGAAGAATGTTGTCGTTTTTTGATGACGTGAAGCTAAATCGCGCAAGCGGCTTCTGTACAGATTCCATGATTGGTCTGATAGCAGGTTGCGATTGATGTCGGTAATGGGCATGGCCACTAGGACCACATGAACCTGGCGCTCTTTAGCTGTATCGAGAATATCGGCGAGGAACTGCATCTGGCCATTGAAGGTTTCCATCTTCAGCGTTTTATAACGCTTGCGGTATTCGCTGATATTGTCTTCAAACTTGGGTCTGGCTGACTGGCTTTCGGGCCGGAAGAAACATTCGTCCCGGTTGATTTCAAAGGGGTGATAGTCAGGTAGGAGCAGGCGGCGTGTGGCCACAAGCTCGGCTCTTGTCTTATCTGTTTTAGGAGCAGGCGCTAATTTATTGAGCAGGGCGCTAATAGCGCGATCGCTGTTTTGTGCTAGTTGGTTCTTGGCACCGTAGGTATAGAAGGCGCGGCCTAGTTCGTAGTTAAGACGCTCTTGCCACTGGGGTACTATTAAATCGACGCGGTTGCTCCAGTCGCCAAAGCGCGATAAATACTGAAATGGATCGGTGGCAGCCGGGCTGGGCAAGAGGTTATCCATAAAGTCGCGGGGCCCAACTCCGTAGACCAAAACTTTTGGTGCTTTCTCGCCTTTGAGCAAGAAGCGAGTAATCAAAGCGGCGTCAGAGGGCATTTCACCCGGTAGAGCAAAGTTATAACTAGCTATTTTTTGACCGGAATATTGCTTGAATTTGTCTTCGAAATAGACGCTCTTGTGATGCGCTGAGCCATCGATGCGACGATTGAGGTGGTCGGCGTCGGTGCCATCGAGAGGCACTAGCATTAGAGATGAGCCCATGAAGACCACATCTGGTTTCTTCTGGTCCGAAAGAAAGTCTTTGATTGCCCAGGTTGTCCAGGTATTTACAGGGAAGTCTGTAGGTTCAGTTTGACCAAACGAAAGATGAGCCAGACCTGCTGAGAGCAGTACAAAGCTAGCCAGGGCCACTAAAAAGCGGCTTCTGGCTGGCTTGACTGGAGTGATCTTAGTGTTGGTTGCGGATTCCACAGTAACCCTGAACTTCTTAGAACTGGAAGTAGATGAACCGTGGCGAGCTGTCTGGGGAGAAGATTGTCAGCAAGCACATCAATGCCACCATCAAGCTAACCTGCACTGCCCATGGTGGGCTTTGATAGAACTTCTTGTCGTTGAGCCAAGTGATGATTGGTTGCGAGATCATCAAACCAGGCAAGAGCAGAAGCAATGCTGGGAAGATAATTGGGTCGCGAATTTGCAGAATTGCTAGTTGCGAAGCGCTGAAGTGCAGTAGCTCAACAGGGGCCATGACCAGTTTGTAGATGATTGTTCCAGCGGTTTTCATATCATCGGCACGGAAGAGTACCCAACCGATACAGACAATATGGAAGGTGGCGACAATGGAGAACCAGTGGTAGAGCTTGTGAGCAATGGTGCCGGATTCTTTGGACGCAGCTAAGAATTTGTTGACGCCAATGGCATCAAGTAAGCGCAGATACTCTTTATGCAGAATTAAAACGCCACCCTGGAAGGCACCCCAGGCGAGGAAGTGCATTGCTGCACCGTGCCAGAGACCACCTAAGGCCATGGTGATGAAAAGGTTTCTGTAATTGAGAATACGTGAGCAACGTGAGCCACCCAATGGAATAAAGAGATAGTCTCTTAACCAGGTCGACAAGCTGATGTGCCAGCGGTTCCAGAAATCGGCCACGTTGGCAGCCATGTAGGGCAAATTGAAGTTGATTGGCACTTTGTAGCCAAACAAAAGAGCTGAGCCTCGTGCTACATCTGTATAACCAGCGAAGTCGAAGAAGATTTGGAAAGCAAACGCGTAAGTAATGAGCCAGAGATCTACCGATGAAAAGTTTTCGGGATGAGCGAAGCCAGCCTGTACCACGAGAGCTAGGTTATCGGCCAGCAGTACTTTTTTGGCCAGACCCATGAGAATCATTTGCATGCCTTCGTCGACATATTCCCATTTGAATTTGAGCTTTTCAGTTAATTGCGGCACAAAGTCTTGATAGCGCTTAATCGGACCAGCAATTTGAGTAGGGAAGAATCCTGCGAAAAGAGCCAGGGCTGAGAAGTTCTTAACCACTGGTTTGCCGCGATAGACTTCTACGGCGTAGTGAATGAATTCGAAAACGAAGAACGAAATACCCAACGGCAAGATGATATGCAGGTGGGGTTCTTTCCAATCAATGCCAGCCAGCGAGAGACCTTGCTTCACCGTGCCAACGGTGAAATAGGCGTATTTGAAAATTGCCAAACAAATCAAGTTGACGGCTACAGTGATGCCGAGCCAACCCTTTGCCGTGAAGATATGCTTGCCGCTTTCAGCCTTGGCCGCCTTCTCTATATAAGGAACAAGAAGGAAGGTGACCAGAGTGAGGCCAAAGATCAATAAACCGTATATTGGGCGCCAAGAGCAATAGAAGACATAGCTCGCCACTAAAAGTAGTGGCACCCTCAAGCGCTGTGGCAAGACCCAGTAAAGCAGAAACACCACGGGCAGAAAGACCAGATACTGCAGACTGTTGAATAACAAGCTAGGTTCTCCTTGCTCAATTGTGTTGCCTAGAAGGCTTCACTCTAATGCGCTTGCTGTAATGATTCTAGAAAGAATTCTCGAAAGCGCCATTATGACGACCATTGATGACGTTATCAATGGCTCGCAGTATATGATAAAGGTTAGGTTTCCAGTATGTCTAGCGACTGCTCATTCTCTTAACCTAAAAGCTTTATAGTATGGTTAATGCAAAATCTGTAATCGCTTGCTGGCCAGTGATCTCCGGCGCTTGACTGCTCGAGAGGCTATTTATCTCATAAACGAGAAAAGTGAGAAACTACTCACCATTCTTGTCTTTGGTAAAGCCTTCGGCCACCAGTTGATACCCACCACCGTATACGGTTTTTATATACTTGCGATCGCCTTTTTCTAGGCGGGTTCTCAAGTGGCGGATGTGTACGCGTATTGTGTCTACGTCATCGTCAGGAGAATAGCCCCAGACTTCTTCTAGCAATTTGCCAGTTGAGACAGTTTGTCCGTGGTGCTGCATTAAGCAGTGCAAAATTTCAAACTCAGTCGGGGTGAGCTTCTCTATGCGTGATCCAACTTTGGCTTGTAAGTTCTCGGGAATGAGAGTGATCTCACCGGCTGTAAGAATTTCAGGCAGTGATGAAGAGTGCGGCAGCGTGCCTGCTCTGCGCAGTAGGGCACGAACACGAACTTGAAGTTCCGGAATATCGAAAGGTTTGGCCAGATAGTCGTCAGCACCAGCATCGAAGCCGGCCACTTTGTCTTTGGTTGTTGATAAAGCAGTGAGCATCAAAACAGGAATAGGATTGGTTTCACGATTTTGACGCAAGCGCTGACAGACGGTGAAGCCGTCGAGATCGGGCATCATCACATCGAGCACAATCAGGTCTGGACGATTCTGGGTAGCCATCGCCAATCCCTTGATACCATCTGGTGCTGTGATTACCTGGTGACCAAGTAATTCTAGATTTATTTTTACTAATTCAGAGATTGAGAGGTCATCTTCGATGACTAGAATTCTTGACAATTTTCTGCTTTCTCTCCGTACTTGAGGTCCCTGATAACAAACTTTCTTGCGCCTACAAATTTTGGGTTGCCCTAGTCTGACACACCGCCAATTAATTTTACTGGAATTTTCACTGCACGTCCGTTGCGGATCACCGTCAGTGTAACCACTTGGTTTGGTTTCTTGCTCTCTATGTAAGACATCAGGCCGTCTACAGTGTTTGTTTGCACGCCATCGGCTTCCAAAATAATATCAGCGACGCTTAAGTCTGGCTTTTGCAAGACTAATCCAGCGCCGATATCGTAAAGCACTATCTTCGCCCCTGATAGCCCGGCTTTATCAGCCGCACTGCCTTTGGCTACCTTTAAAACACGCAGGCCAACTTCACCGGCGGGGGTGACTTCGACCCCTAACTCCGGGCGTAAGACGCGGTGGTAGTCCAAAATTTGGGGGATGACGTTCTTGGCAATATTGATAGGAATGGCAAAGCCGACCCCTGAGCTAAGGCCATTATTTGTGTAGATAGCGGTGGTGATTCCCACTACGCGGCCAAGGCTGTCGAGCAGCGGCCCCCCGGAGTTGCCGGGGTTGATGGCGGCATCAGTTTGGATAATGCCTTTGATGAGACGACCTTTAGCTACCGGTATGGTTCGACCCAGTGAAGAGACTATGCCAACGGTCATAGTGCGGTCGAGGCCGAAAGGATTGCCAATAGCAAAAACGTGCCGACCAACTTCTAGTTGTGATGAATCTCCCAAAGGAATGATTGTGAGTTTCAGAGTTTCGGGAGGCTTGATTTTGACTACAGCCAAGTCTGTCTGTTTGTCCACGCCAACTACTACGCCGTGATAGCTGCTGCCATCCCAGAGGGTGACGCGCACGTGTTCTGAGTCTTCCACCACATGATAATTAGTAAGAATGCTGCCATCACGCGAGATGATTACACCGGAACCACAACCCTCAGCTGTGTGATTGAGAATATAGTCTTCAGCCGAAGCAACCGGTGCGATGTTTACTACGCCACGGTTAGCGGCTTTGTAGACAGCGATGTTAATGGCTTCATCGCTAGATAATGTCGCTGGTCTTTGGTCGCTGACAAACGACTTTTCTTTTGCTGGGATAGCTGCATTTTTTTGCTTCGCTGGCAGTTTGGGGCTAGTGGCTTGAGCCGTGAGGTTAGCTGTTGCCAAAAGTGGCAAAAAGGAAATAGCTAGTAGTTTATTTTTCAATGTTCACACTTTCAGTTGTCATCAATTCTTTCGGTTTGTCCCCGAGTCTAGGTTCGGTGCCGGCAAGCAAACGTTTGATATTAGAGACATGGCGCAGCCAAACGTAAAGACAGCCAATTACAGCATAAATAACGTAGGCATCTGGGTTCTTTAGCCCCCACATAAATATGACATTGACAAAGGCTGCGGTTAGAGAAGCCAATGAAACTATTCGAGTGCTAAAGACCATGGCTAAGAAAGTACCGAAGGTGTATATGCCTAGCATTGGGCAAAAAGCAATCATTGTTCCCATGCCGGTTGCAGCGCTTTTGCCGCCTTTGAAGCCGAGAAAAATAGATTTGCTATGACCGATGATGGCAACTGTTGCAACTACTACTGGTATCAAGTGCGGCATGCCAAAATAGGTCCACTCTAGAGCTTGTGGCCCTTTGTCTATTTGGATGGCGATAAAGACAGGCAGGTAGCCTTTGAGTACGTCTAGGACCATGACCAAGACGCCTTCTTTTTTACCGACACAGCGCCAGACATTAGTGGCACCGGTAGAACCAGAGCCTAACTTGGTAATGTCTATGCCCTTGGCTTTAGCTAGCCAATATCCTGTGGGAATTGAGCCCAGCACATACGTGACTAGAATCAGAACCAGGGCTAACATAGATCACGACTCTTTCTTTGCGCGCGTGAATATTCTAATTGGCGCACCGTGGAAGCCGAAGGCCTCACGCAACTTTCGCTCTAGGTAGGTTTCATAGTTCTTAGACATCAATTTGCCATCACTGACAAAGAGGAGGAAGGTTGGTGGTGCTACTGAAACTTGAGTGGTGTAATAGACCTTTAGTCGTTTGCCTCGCTTAGATGCTGGCGGTGGAACAAGGGCCACACTCTCGTTGACGATCTGATTGACTAGACCAGTTGTGATGCGCTTATGCGCTTCTGCGTAGGCGCGAGCAGAAGCTTCGAGAATTTTGGGAACGCGTAGCTTACTGGTGGCGCTAGTGAAAACTACTTCTGCATAAGAAAGAGCGCGCAGTTGTCGTTTTACTTCTTCAGTAAAATTAGTCATAGAACGCGAGGACCGATCTTCGATCAGGTCCCATTTGTTGATGACGATAACTGCTGCTTTTCCAGCTTCTTCGATTTTGCCGGCTATCTTTTGATCTTGATCTGAAATTTCGATACTGGCGTCTAGCACCAAGACGCAAACATCAGCACGATCTATGGCTTTGAGAGAGCGTACAACCGAGAAAGCCTCGATGCCGTAGTCGACTCGTGATTTGCGACGAATACCAGCGGTATCAATTAAGGTAATTTCTCGGCCGTGAACTTTGATTGGTGTATCAACGGCATCGCGAGTGGTGCCAGGAACTTCTGAAACGATGGCACGCTTTGTGCCGCAAAGAACGTTTGTTAGTGACGACTTGCCAACGTTGGGGCGGCCAACTACAGCAATGGCATAAGGAGAAGTATTGGGATCTTTTTCTTCTTCGCCTTCTTCTGGATAAACAATTTTTCCCGCGCCTTCAGGAAACTTCTCAACAATGGCGTCGAGTAAGTCGCCGACGCCACCACTGCCTTGCATAGCTGAAAGGCCTAAAGGCTCTCCCAGCCCTAGTTTGTAGAATTCCATGACATTGTTATTGTCTTTCATACTGTCAATTTTATTGACAGCCAGAAGGATCGGTTTTTTCACTTTGCGAATAATGTTCGCTACTTCTTCATCAGCACCAGTCAAACCTTGTCTGCCATCAACAAGGAAAACAATGACGTCTGCTTGAACTAAGGCTTCTTGCACTTGGTCGAGCACCGCACCGGCCATCACGGCATCTGTGTTACCGTCTTCGCCTTGAATGCCGCCTGTATCGACGAGCAAAAATTCACGACCATTCCAGTCGCAGTCGCGATAGATTCGATCTCTGGTTACACCTGGCGAATCGTCAACGATGGCATATTTGGCCCCGATACAACGATTGAAGAATGTTGATTTGCCAACGTTTGGACGTCCGACGATTGCTACAACTGGTTTAGACATGCTGTTCTATTTTTTGTCCGTATCTTTATCCGGACCCTGGCGCATGGTGAACGGTTTGCTTTGTGAATCCCTAGCTTGGCTTGGTTGGCCGAACTTTTTACCCAGCTTAGGCGCCTGGGCTTCTATGTATTTGACCAGAGAATCTTTAGCGAGATTGAGATAAACCGCAGTTTCTGTGTCGCCTCCCTGGTCGGGGTGAACGCCTGGCGCAGTAATCTGCGCTTTCCAAGCGTCAATAACGATTTTGATTGTCAATTCATCAGGTCGCACTCCCAGCATCATACAGTGCTTACGAATGTCGGCCGGGATTGGGGCAACTCGGGCCGTCGGTGCGCCGCCCTGTCCTGCCACAGCTCCTGCTCCAGCAGCGCTGGCGTTAGGCAACGCCGTTTCTCCAGTGGCTGAACCAGTGGCTCCAGCTGCTCCTAGCGGAGTAGAAGGCGATTTGCCGCCGACAAATTTGTTGCGCGCTCCATGTCGCAGTGCCTCTAAGTCAATGGCGGCAGTGCTTGGTATCTCTTCCGCACCGTGGGTGGTGCCTTTGCCTGTGTCGGGTGCGACAGCAGGAGCTTCGCTTGCCGCTTCGGTTGTTCCCGAGGCATTGGCCGCGTCTAGGAGCTGGTCGAATGAGTGTTGTTGATGAGGATCGTGATCTTGCGCTTGCTTGATTCGAGTTTTAATTAGGTCGCGCAAGTCTTCGCCGGAAACCTTGGGCATGGCAGCCGTTTCGCTTTGGCTGATCATATTGGCATTTGGAGAGGCCAGAACAACATCTTCTATCACTTCAATCTTGCTCAGTTCATCCATATCTTCCATGCCTTCAAAAATGTCTAGCTGGTCCAGATCAAGAATGTCTGGAGCCGCAGTAGCTTGAGCTGGCAAGGCATCAAGTTTGTCAAAAGTAGCACTGTCTGCTTTGGCTGCAGCAGCTGCTTGAAGCGAATCAAGGCTGGGGAAGTTTTCGCCAGTTAAGCCGCCATCGTACTGGTTGATAAAGTCTGGTTCGCCCAAGTCTGCTGCTCTGACAATAGGCTTGGTAGGTGGCGCTCCTACTATGGGTTCGTCTGGCGGATCAAAAGAAATGTCGGGTAGTCGTCCGCTGCCTTTGCTGCGGACTGTTCGCTCTGGCGGGCTCGGATCTACTGTTATTGACTGCTCTGTTTGAGCTGCTTCTGGTTCTCTTGCTGCTGGCCGTTGCCCTGCTGACGGAGATTTAGCATCGGACACTGGTCTTTCTTCTACAACGGTTTTCACCTCCACTGGAGAAGCTTCTTCGACCGCCACTTGCTCTTGTCCTTCTGGCGTACTGTTCAGCGGCTCGAAATAGAGATTGGTATTGGGTTTACCAGCAATCGTACTGTATTGGTAGACAGTTTCGATTTGCTTCCAGCTCAAAGCACCATAGATTTCTGAAACTGAAATAGGAGAGCGGTGGTCACTTACTGCGTTGTAGACGTTGTCGTTATAGAAAGAACTAGTCTCGACCATGGCTAGGGCTGGTTCGTTCGCTACTGCTTGCGCTGCTGTGATTGGCTGAGCAAGAGGAGACGGAGCTACCTCCTCTGCTGGCTGTGCCAGTGAATTATTCATCTGGCTTTCGATCGGTAAGTCTTCGTCTGTAATGGTTGCGCCTGAGGAAGGCTTTGCTCCAGCCTTTTCCTTGACTGGCTCAGGTTCTTTTACAGGCTCAGGTCTCTCAAGCTCGACTAATGGATGCTCCCCGGTTTTGGAGGCGGGCTTTTGCTGGCTATTAACCCTTTGGTCAGGTGGCAGTAAGGCTTGTTCGCGCCCTTCAGCTAGGCCTTTTTGGTAGCCGAGAGACCAGGAATTTTGCAACTGTAAGGCCAGGGTTTCAGCTTCTTGTTCTAGTTCAGCCACACTGGCTTCAAGTTCTAAGACTCTTTCGGCTAATTCAGAACCACGGTCATACAAATCTTGGTTGATGGTGGCGGCGTTATCTAGTTCAGCTTCAAGTTCTTTACAGCGGCCAGCTAAAACGGCGTCATGGGAGTAAGTACTACCATCGCCCCGAGCGGCCATAATCTTGTCCATAGCAACTTTGCTGCCAAAGACCTCTTCTGGTTCTAGTTCAGCAGCGGCTGCTACCGAGTAAGGGTTGAGATCCCAATCTTGGCTGCGCAATGAGGCTATAGCAGCATCAATGGCCTGCAGAGACTCTTCTCGATTTTTCTCAGTTTCCTTGGCCATCTGGTCGTTCTGTTGTCTCTTGCTAATGTCGCTCTAAAAGTGCCGGTCAAAATATCCTGTCTTTCTCAGGCCGCCCTGCCCTTTGTTAGACTAGTCCCTACATTTTAGCCTGTTAAACAGTCCACTAAAAGGGAGAATATGGTTTTTATATGCAGCGCTATGTTTGGCTCAAAATAAGCGGTCGAGTCCAAGGCGTCTTTTATCGGCATAGTACACGGCTTCAGGCTCAAGAATTGGGCCTTTTGGGTTGGGTGAGAAATCAAGCTGATGGAACTGTTGAGGCAGTGGCAGCTGGCCCTGAGCCCGCTCTCAATCGCTTGATTGCCTGGTGTCAAGAAGGACCACCGTCAGCAATCGTTGACAGTGTGGAGGTCAAGTGGTTTGAGCCCGGTCAAATCAGTGGCCATGAAATTAGTGAAGATGAAGTTAAATTCAGTGAGAAGTTTGAGATTCGTTAACGGTATTGACAAGCCTCTGGTTAGCTTGCGCCCAATAACCATTTAGCCGATAAATCTAGAGCCAGGACCTTCAAACAATTTGTAGGCTTCTTTAACCATCAGGACCTCATCGCTTCCCCTGGCGTTTGCTCCGGTTCCGGCAAAATCCGGGGTCGGCTTGGCTGGTCCGCCTGACTGCCAAGCACCTTCTTTGCCCTTGTCTCTGGGCACCCACGGCTTTTTCTCGCCTTTGGCTTCAGGCTTGGAGGAAGACTTATTAGAGGATTTCGAGTCGCTTTTGCTCTCTGGTTTCGGTTCTGGTTTGGCTTCTGGCTTAGGCTCGGGTCTAGGTTCTGGCCTGGGCTCTGGCCGGGGGGCTTCTTCCTTGAATGGAGAAGTTTGGTTGGCTGGTTGAGCTTCGGCTGTATAAGGTCTAAAGGGTGCCGGGTCACTTGGCTCGTCGGCTGGTCGTGGGCTTCCGCCGCTGCGTCCGGCTGTTTCGCTCTCTCGTCCACTGGCAGCTCGGGCCGGTTGAGGGGCGCGTGTGCCCACCTCTTCGCCCATGACTTTGACTTTGACAAACATTTCTTTGCCGGTCAAAGTCTTGATAGCTATTTTAATTTGGTCGACTTTGCGCTCTAACATGCTAACGAAGTGTTCTTTGCGCACGCCAATGACGAATTCATCTTCTTTGAGCGAGAGGGCAAAACCATGCTGATTGAAGATACTGAAGGTGGGAATGCTCTTTTGTTGCAAATAGTCCATTAGGTTTGACCAGAATTCGTCGATGGCCTCGGAGCGAACTGGTACAGCCAATTCGCCAGTTGAGACTGGTGCTGGGCTCGGCCGGTTTTCGTTTTCGTAGTCATGATCATCAGCGTCATTGTCATTGTCGCGCGCTGCTGGACCGGGGGCGGGAGCATCCTGCTCTTGCCGCATCGGTTCAGGCACTGGTGCCGACACTGGCTCCGACACTGGCTCCGACATTGATTCGGGCGCTCTGGCTGGCGGAGTCGCTGCGGCAGGGTGATTCTGGGCCTGTTGCGGCGCTGGTTGACCCGGTATGGGGGTTGGTCTCGGCGTTGCACCGTGGGCGGTGGCGGAGTTGTGTGGGGCTTGTTGCGGCGCCGCACTTTGATGAGCGGTTGACGGTAGTGAGTAGTTGCCGCCCGATAGAGCACTTTCGAGCTGCTGTACGCGTGCAGACAGTTCTCTAACCATGAGAATATCGTGCCGGTGACACAGAGCTAGCAAGCCAACTTCAAGGGTGAGAGCCGGTTGGGTAGAGCGACGTAAATTTTGCTCTAAGCGATCGAGCTGTTCTACCATTTGTGTTAGCTCGGCCCCCTCAAAGGCAGGGGCTAACTTAATTACTTGGTCAATATAATTTTGCGTACCAGTAATAAGCTGGTTGATTAGCGGTACACCATCGGTTTCGCTCTCCGATGTGCTCTTCTTTCCGCCCAGGTGAAGGGCTTTAGCCATGTTGAGGAAGTGTTTAGATAGTTCTAGTGCCACCAGGGATGGTTCTCTTCCTTGGCTCAGTAAGCTGTGTAGTGCGCTTAAAACATTCGAGCCGTCTCGATCGCGAATACCTTCGCTAATCTGTATCAAGACATCTTCGTCGATGGCTCCCAGTAATGTGAGCAAGTCGCTAATTGAAACCGGTTTATCTGGCGATGAGAGTAAGCTGGCTTGATCAAGCAGACCAAGGGCGTCGCGCAAACCGCCTCCGGAGCGTCTTGCAATCAGATCAATGGCTTCATCAAGAATAGAAATATTCTCAGTATCGGCAATCTTGCGCAAATGCTGTGAAAGTTCTTTGTGGTTGGCAAGGCGGAACATTAGTCGCTGGCAGCGGCTGATGATTGTAGGTGGAACTTTATGCTCTTCGGTGGTCGCTAATATAAAGATGACGTTGGGCGGCGGCTCTTCGATTGTTTTCAGTAAGGCGTTGAAAGCTTCTTTGGTGAGCATGTGACATTCGTCTATTATGTACAGCTTGAAGCGACCACCTTGAGCTACCAACGGTGCCCTTTCGATTAGCACACGGGCGTCATCTACTGAGTTGTTTGAGGCGGCGTCGATCTCTAGTACTGCAGGTGAATTGCCTGCCTTAATCTCGATGCACATGGTGCAGGTCATACAGGGCTCAGCAGTTGGACCTTTCTCGCAATTAAGCGATTTGGCTAAAATGCGGGCGCTAGAAGTTTTGCCGCAACCCCTTGGACCGGTAAATAGATAAGCATGGGCAATGCGATCGTTGTCGATGGCATTGGTGAGGGTCTTGACCACTGACTTCTGGCCGACAAGGTCGCCCAGTGACTGGGGGCGGTGTTTTAGGTAAAGGGGGAGATAAGACTTCATGGCGTTACCGTTAGAGTCTTCATTCTAGCGCTTAATTCTCCGCTTCATAACCTTGTTGGCTTCTCAAACTATTTTTAGACTGCGCTTTTTTCAAGTTGGCTTAAATACTGAGCCTTTTCACTGGCGTCTATAAATGCAGCATTTATAGAGTTGCGACAGAGCTGAATTTCTTCTGCTTTGCTTAAATTGAGTGCCTGCCTCACGGCGGTAAAATTGTCTTCAACATAACCGCCAAAGTAAGCCGGATCGTCGGAGTTGACTGTGGCGTTGAGGCCAAGCTCGAGCATCTTTTTGATGTTATGGTCGGCCATACTAGAGAATACCTTCAGTTTGACATTTGAAAGAGGGCAAACTGTGAGCGGGATAGCCTGCTCTTTCAGGGTTTCCACGAGCTTGCTGTCTTCAAGACTGCGTACGCCGTGATCTATGCGTGATACTTTGAGTAAATTGATAGCTTGCCAAACGTATTCCGGTGGCCCCTCTTCTCCCGCATGAGCCACAGTGACAAAGCCTTCAGCCCTGGCTTTGTCGAAAACATTTTTGAATTTGGAAGGCGGATTGCCAACTTCGGCTGAATCCAGGCCAACGGCCACGAATTTGTCTCCGTGGGCCAGGGATTGGTCGAAAACCTCCATGGCTGATTCGGCTGTCAGATCGCGGAGAAAGCACATAATTAGTGAGCTTGAGAGCCCATGAGTTTGCTTCGACTGGCGCACGGCTTGGTCTAGGCCGTCTATCACCACTTCAAAGGGCACGCCTCGAGCTATATGAGCTTGTGGATCGAAGAATAATTCGCTATGAACTACACCTTGGGCGCTGGCTTTTGCGAAATAGGCCATGGCCAGATCAAAGAAATCTTGTTCAGTTTTGAGAACATTCATGCCAGCGTAATAAAGATTGAGAAAAGACTGTAAGTCTGAGAATTGATAGGCGCTTCTCAGGGCTTCAACGCTCGGATAGGGAACTTCGACTTTATTGCGGTCGGCAATGGCAAATATTAACTCTGGTTCGAAAGTGCCCTCAATGTGCACATGTAATTCGGCTTTTGGCAGCATTTTTAGTTTTCGACTCTTGGGGAATTAGACTGTATCACTGCATTTGATAAAGAGTCATTAGTTTATTCGAGAACCATCCCATAAAACGAGGATGTGAAACCTTAATGCTCTTGACATGATGACCGGTTATTAAAAGCCAGTACTTAGAGCCAGTATTTAGAATAGGTCCTGTAATGGCAAGAGCCGAGTCTAGAGATAACGGAATAGCAGCAGGCTGTTGATATGGGGTGAGCTTGGGCCGGTACGCACAAGCTGGAAGCTTACTTGTGAAACAGGATAAACATAGTTTTTGGCCACTATTGTTGCTGATTGAGCTGCCAGTTGCGGCTTAATTCCTGGTTCTTCCAGAATGAAGGATGGTTCGCCGAATTTGCCTTTCATGGAGGGCAGTTCGTCGTTGATCGCCACGCCCAGTCCGGCTGGAACATAGCTTTGGTTGAAAATGCGGAAAGCTTCGGTGCGTCCGTTACGCAGATAGACTTGAAGAATTGGAGTCTGTTGGCCGTCTAGCAGTGTCCAGACTTTCCAGCCCGAAATGAAGGAGCGGCTGAGGTTGCCGCGATTTTTGAAGAACTTTGCTGTTTCGGCTTCGCTTGCTCCTAAAGGTAAGCCGTTTATGCCATGCACCGTACTCGGTGGCAAGAAAGCTACTTGCAGTGGTGAACCATCCTGCTGGGCTTCTAATGTCATTTCATTTTCAGAGACAATTGAAATCGGGGCACTGTTTTGCAGTTTAGCGCTTTTCAGCTTTTGCCTGTTAACGAGTTTGCCTTCGTTGAGTTGATCGAGAGCGCCAGCTGCGCTTTGGCCTCCGAAGGCCAGGTCTTTGCTGTTATCTCTAAAGCTTTCTCTGAGGCTTTCTTTGGGGTTGTCTTTTGGTGTCTCTTTCTTATGCTCGCGCACGTATTTAAAAAGACCTGGTTGCTCCGTTGGTCGAATGATACCGTTGGCAGTTTCTTCGGCTCTAAGCTGGCTCTGCCGACGGTCACTAGTAGTAATGGGTTCATCCATGATAATGATGCCCCGTTCTGCGTTTCTGCCATAGTTGGCTAGAGCAGGCGCGTTAGCTGCTTTGCCGAACTCGCGGATGTAGGTTTTCTCGTTGGAGCCAACTGGTAGGGCGTTACTGGTGCTAGATGGGCCGGCAAATATCTTTACAGGAGAATCATCACGACTGCGCATAGAGCTTGATGAATCGGCATCGTTTCTGTTACCTTCGGCTTGGGGTGATGCCCCTCCTAGGCCAGCGGCAGAGCCTCTTTCGTCGCGCTTCTCGTCACGACTTTCTCCTTTGTAAAAGGTCTTTTTCTGCGGTGCCATGGCGATGGTGACACCTTGAATTGGAATAAATTTGTCGGTTGCACTTTTGCGACTAACCGCTCGTGGTCTTATTGCCAGGGCTGGATCTGTATACTGATTGTTGATTGAATTGCCAAATTGGCTATTGCGGCTTTGGTAGTTGGAGGCCGCATTGTTTTGGACTGTTGCTAGCAATTGTGATTGACTGTCGCGGTCAAAGCCTGCCTTATTCTTGCTTGAAGCCAGTAAGCGATTGTCGCTCTTCAAGGCTAGTTGAGGTTCGTTGCCTAGTCTAGCAAAGATACCCACTAGCAACTTTACGCCAGACTCGGCCCGAGAGAATTCTCCTAGCGTTGTACTAGATGTGCCTGGCTGTGTTATGGACCTAAGGCTATTGTCTCGGCATTGACCCGGCGCCACCAGCGCCGTTAGATATATAGCTGCACACGCAAGAGAAACCGTCAGAGCTAGTCTGGGGACACAAATTCTATTCGGCTCTTGCTGGCATTTATTCATAATTTACTAGGTTGGTGCGCCTTCTGATAATTTGGCTTCCCAATCGTCAAGCTCAGATTGATTGATCAAGCCACGACGATTAGAGAGGTAAACCGCACGGCAGCGTTGATTGAATTCGGTTTCATGACCTTCGCTGCGGCCGGGAATACCGAGTTTGGCGTAAAGCGACTTAAGTCTTGATTGTACGGCCTTCTCCGTCAAATAGAGTTTTCTAGCGATGGCATGGTCTGTCATGCCGAGGGCAATACAGATGAGAGCTTCATATTCGGCTGGAGTCAGTGATGTCGCCCGATTCTGTGTGCGTTGAATCACTCTGGCAATACCAGGATGCACCCAACAGTCGCCAGAGAGAACTGCCTTGGCCGCTTCTACTACTTGCTCGTCTGAGGCACTCTTTAAGACATAGCCGAAAGCGCCGTTGGGAGGGACCACTTTCCAGAGCTGACGAACATAGACTTCATCTGAGAAATTAGAAAGTATTATCACGCCGGTTTCAGGAAGTTGTTTGAGAATTTGCTCAGCGGCTTTGATGCCCGAGAGTTGAGGCATCTTAATGTCGAGAAAGACTAACTGGGGCTTGTATTTTTGACTGAGCTCGACGGCCTCAAGACCGTCATGTCCTTCATAGATGGCACCAGCATAAGGGGCTCCTAGATTTTGCGTAAGCAAATTCTTTAGCCAGATTCTGTCGCGTTCTTCATCGTCAACAATCAATATACTCATATTAGGTATTATTTTTATCCTCTTTAGAAATTGGAATGGACAAACTTACCTGGGTGCCTGTGTCGAAACTTTCGGGCTTCTTCCATTCTACTTGGGCGCCGATTAGCTGTGCTCGTTGTCTGATATTGACTAGACCATGAGCATCTTTGCGAATGCTACTGAAGTCTATGCCTTTGCCATTGTCAGTAATTGTGATGCGCAGATTGTCTCCCTCAGCGCCAATGGTCAATTTGACCAGGTTGGCGTGGGCATGCTTTTGTACGTTGTTCAATGATTCCTGGACAATGCGGTATAGCTGCAAGCGAGTGAATTTGTTAAAGCCATAATCATCTTCTGTGTCGCCGTCAACAAAATCTACGTGAATCAATTTTTCTCGCGAGAGAATTGCCAGTAGGTTCTCTAAAGCTGGCTTGAATCCCATTGTTTCAAGGACAGATGGGTGCAAGTCATTGATTACTCGGCGCATTTCTGAAATAGCACCGTCAAGTTTTTCCCGCATTTCAACAGGTACTGAACTTTCGGACATTTCTGGCTCATGGGCTAGCCGATCTGCCATTCTTGCTACGGCAGAAAGAGCTGGGAGGGTTTCGTCGTGCAGGTCTTCGGCTATACGCTGACGCTCTTCTTCGGCGCGGACTTGCATGTTTTCGCGGGCCAGAGCTAACTCTTTGTTGCGTAGGCGCAAGTCTGTATCAAGATAAATCAAAGTGCCAAATATGTAGGTGAGCATAAGCACCGCTAGTAGTGGCAGTACCGGAAATTGCAAATTAAACCATTGAAAGGCTATTTGGGTGAGGAGCATGAGTACCATTGCCGTGCAGAGAAAAGCGGCGGTGCGTCTTCCCATCGGTAGAACTGAGGCAACCGTTCCTAGCGCTGCTCCGAGTAAGAGCAAAATATGGTGCAAGATCGAGCGCGGAAAGGAGACAATTGCTTCATTATTATGAAGAGTGCTAATTGCTTCTGCTTGGATGAGAACGTTAGGTGCTTTGGCTTGCAACGGTGTGCGCACGGGCGGCGTGTTGTCGACCTTCTGACTGAAGTTCGTGCCAATCATGACCACTTTTCCAGCAAAAACGCCTGGATCTATGGCGTCGCGAATGATTTGCGAGATCTTGTAAGTGGGATATTTTGTGCCGGAGAACTTTATATAGATTGGCAGTTCTTCCTTCGTAAATGAAGAAATCTGAGCTTTTGAAGGACCGACTCCTACCCTCGATGACATCAACGGTGCCAACACTTCTGGTAACGATTCGAAAGCTTCGCCAGAGGCCGATAGTCCGCGGGTATATTCAGCCAGGCCTTGAGGCAGTATGTCCAAGGCTGGAGACATTTCAGTAGAACGGTCAGAAGGCATAAAAATATTGGCTGAAATGGGCATCCGGCAAACCAAGCCGCTCGACTCTTTGATGAGGTGATCGTAAGCACAAGTTAATACGCTCTTGCGCAGTTCACTAGAAGGAAAGTCATTGGGATTGTCTAAGTTACCAGAGAGAGCTAGAACAATGTTATTGCGATATTGCTTTAGTGCCTTGACCAGGGAAGGATCCGCTTTACCGCTTAAATCTATATCGAGTACTACTAGTAATGGATTGCCTGACTCAACTATTGGGATCAGTTTGGCCAGCACAGCTTGGACCGGTTGTGGCCCACCTTCGATTGCTTCTCCCTCAAGATCGAATTGGTCATCATCATCATAAGTAAGGATGGCTATATCCTGCGCTCTAGTTTCAGAGTCGGCGACTCCACCCAAAGCTGGCGCCACTAGTTTGAGAGTGCGAGCGAGCTCGTACCCCGTTTTATAGCGCCATTCAAGTAGATTCATTTCCATTGTGTCGAGCACAGGAGACTCCGCTAGAAGGATGGTTGCAAGGCCGCCAGCGGCAGCGCCCCAAGTCAGGCGCTGAAAGAGCAAGCCATCTCTTCTCAGTGCTGATGGACCTGGGGCTCTAATTAGGCGAAGCCGCATTGCTTTCCTCGAAACAAAACTATTACTTCTAGAATTGCTTCAAGAGTAGTCTAGCCTGACTGGCTTGGCAAATATCTAGGAAAAAGCCTGAAATTACTTTGCCATTTTCTTGTCGGTTGAAGCAAATTCGCCTTTCTTGGCTGCTCAGTATTTACCCTGTGTCTACTGATGGCTATACCCCAGATCACGATGGTGGCTTGCCCGGCCGAAATTTGTCTGGTCGAAAGCTACATTTAGGTCAGGCCAGGAAGCATTCCTAATTTTTAGCGAGAGAAATTTATGAGTTTAAAATTTGCAGCTGTTCTCAGCTTGGCGGCATCACTGTTGCTTTCGCCTCAGGCCATAGCGGCAGGTTTCTTGATTGCTGACCCAGCCTTTCATCCCGCTTTCATAAGTCCGGTCACGTCTGTACCTATTTTGGGTCGACCGGTGAGTCCTGGTGGGGTGACGCCAATTGGTCGGCCTGGCACTAGACCGGGGTCTAGGCCAACCAGACCGGGCACAAGACCTGGCGGCGGCCTGATTGTGCCGATTTTTGACCCCGGGCCGGCCCCAACGACTCCGACTGTATTGAAAGGAGGAGTCTCTCATGGTCTGCGCATGCAGTCGCAAGATATCAAGGTTGATATCGCTGACCAGGTGGCTAAAACGTACATCACGCAGACGTTCATTAATGACACAGAGCAGAATTTAGCTGGAACCTATCTGTTTCCTTTGCCTGAGGACACAACTTTTTCGAGCTTTTCCCTTCATATAGACGGTAAGCCTGTGGAAGGCAAGATTTTGGCCGCTGCTGAAGCGCGCCAGCAATACGAAGCGATTGTCAGGCAAATGGTCGACCCGGGTTTGCTTGAATATGCTGATTACAAAACTGTTCGTGCTCGAATTTTTCCCATACCAGCTCACGGTACAAAGAAGGTAGAGCTTGAATATACGCAACTTTTGAAAGCCGAAGGCGGATTGATAAAGTATCGCTTCCCTCTTAAAAGTGATAGCGAGGCGGCTGGCCCTATAGACGAGACTAAAATTACAGTACGCATGAGCGGTAAAGTTAAGGCCGGTGACAACAGAGAAAGTCTCAGAACAATCTGGTCACCGTCGCACAGCGTGGTGGTCGATCGCCTGGAGAATAGCAAGGCTAAGATTAGTTACTCAGCCAAAGACTCAGTGCCCGACAAGGATTTTCTGCTCTATTACAGTGTTTCTGATAAAGACATGGCCGCCAGTGTGTTAACCCACAAACTGGAAGGCGAAGACGGATACTTCCTGCTCACTCTATCTCCTCCTCTCAAATCTAACCAAATTGTTGGTAAAGACATAGTCTTGGTGGCTGATACATCGGGTTCGATGCAGGGGGAAAAGATGGAGCAGTGCAAGAAAGCACTAAAGTATGTGGTCAATTCACTGTCCGCTGCAGATCGATTTGGTCTAGTTAACTTCAGCACAGATGCTGAGTCATTTAGAAGTTCGCTGGTCGCAGCGATGCCCGAGAACAAAAAGGCAGCAGCTGCTTTTATCGATGATCTTGAGGCTCGTGGTGGCACCAATATTGGTGACGCCTTGCATACTGGTATTAGTTTGCTCAAAGAAGAAACATCTCGTCCTGCTTACCTTGTAATGATGACCGATGGTGAGCCTACTGTTGGTGAGACTGCTACGGCTAATATTTTGAAATTGGCCGCCAATAAAAGAGACATTCGATTGTTTGATTTTGGTGTTGGCTATGACGTTAATACTCGTTTGCTAAACAAGCTCTCTGAGTCACATCACGGCAGTTCGCAATTCCTTGAACCAGGCGAGAATCTAGAAACAGCGCTGTCCTCGTTCTACGACAAAATCAAATCACCAGTGCTTTCCGATGTAAATATTGCTTACAATGGCACAGCTGTTAGTGGCATAACTGTCAAAGATACATATCCGCGTCAAGTCAAAGATGTATTCGCCGGCTCGCAAGTGCTTTTGCTGGGGCGCTACAAGGGCTCGGGTCAGGCTAGCGTTGTAGTTAGCGGGAAGATCAACGGTGTGGCCAAGGCCTTTACTTTTCCACTCTCTTTTGAAGCCAGTCAAACGGGTCATAGTTTCTTGCCTAAGCTCTGGGCTATGCGCCGAATTGCTTACCTGACTGAAGTGGCTCAGGAAAACGGTAATACTAAAGAAGTTGTAGACGAGATTGTTGCCCTGTCTAAGAAGCACGGAATTATTTCTGCCTTTACGTCATTTTTGGCCACCGATCCTAACGAAAATCATCGTTTGGCTAATAATGGTCCCATTGGTCGGCCAATGCCTTCATCTATGTCTGTGCCTATGTCGGTACCGATGCGTGAAGATGGTCAAGGCGGCCGCGGCCTTGCTAACTTCGCTGGTGGTGCTGCTGGAGCCGGCATGGCAAGAAAAGAAAGCCGCAGACAGTTTCAGATGGTTGACGATGCTCCTCGAGTTGCGGCCCGCAGAACTGCCCAGTTCGGGGCAAACTTTGTTGCTCCAGCGCAATCATCGATAGCGTTTGATAAAGATAGAGGTCGCCTCTCTAATTTTGAAAGCATGGAGGAGACTCGTGATTCACTCAGTGCAAAAATCTCGTCTGCCCCAGTTTCAGGACAACAAGCTGTTCTTCGAGAGAAGAAAATGGCGGCGATGAAGACGTTAGCGTTTGACCAAAAGGGTAGCGAGGTGGGAGTAAAAGCTGTAGAAGAGAAAACCTTCTATTTGAGAAACGGCTATTGGACAGATGGTGATTACAAGAACGAGAAAGTTGAGGAAGTGCAATTTGGCAGTGAGCGCTATTTCGCTCTCACTCGTACTCTTCCTAACATGTCTCGCTATCTAGCTCTCGGCAAACGGGTGATAGTTGTTATCAAAGGGCATGCTTATAAGATAGTTGCACCCGAAACAACCTAGGGCTGTTCCAAGAAGCCAGAGAAGGAGAGCGCGGCAATAAAGCTGCGCTCTCCTTCTCTAAATGTAAGATCTTCGATAAGAGCGGGTTAATCGAGCTTGGCTAGATTAGTTATAGTTGATTTGAATGTCCGTTTATGAATATCTGAAAACCCTTTATTGTTCAGGATTTGTCTGCCGAAAGCTAAACTCTGGCCTGTTCTTAGCTATATGTCAAAGTTCTTCTCAAAAATGGCTGAAAATATTATGCGCTAGTGTTGTAATGGGTTGCTATGATTTACCCAGAACAGCCCATTGCACGGGGAATTCGAGGCTACGAGTCTTAAACAAATGTATACGCTAGCAAAGCCGACTACTACTTTCCTTGACGCACTTGTCACTCCTGCTGAGCTGAAGAAGCTCAATAGCGAAGAGCTCAACAGTCTCGCTTGCGAAATCAGACAAGAGATAATCACTAGCTTAGCCAAGACTGGTGGTCACCTGGCTTCAAATTTAGGCGTAGTTGAAATCACTATCGCCATGCATAAAGTCTTCAATTCTCCCGAAGACCTTTTCCTTTGGGACGTCGGACACCAGGCCTATGTTCATAAGATGCTTACTGGTCGACGTGACCGGTTCAGTACCTTACGTCAGTTCAAAGGTCTCAGTGGATTTATCAATCCGCTCGAAAGTGAGCACGATGCCTTTGTGGCAGGACACAGCTCTACCTCAATTTCGTTGGCTGTGGGAATGGCCCTGGCCAAAGCTCACCTCAAGCAAAGTGGCAAAGTCGTTGCTGTAATTGGTGATGGCGGTTTGACCGGCGGTATGGCGCTGGAAGCTATTAATCACCTTGGCCATATTCAGAAAGACGTGATCATCATTCTCAACGACAACGAAATGTCGATTTCAGAGAACGTTGGTGGTCTGACTAAGTATATGAAGCGCATCAAAGAGACGTTCTTCTACAAAGACATAAAGAAGCAGATTGATTTCATTGAGAATAAGCTTGACCAAGCTAAGCTCAATCCTGCTGTTTGGGAACTGATTGAAATGGTGAAGAAGCAGGCTAAAGACCGCTTTGATACACCGGGAATTGTTTTTGAAAAACTGGGAATCAACTATTCGGGACCAGTTGATGGCCATGATGTTTCGGCTGTCATTGCTGCTCTAAATAATGCCAAGTCGAAGTCGACGCCGCAAATTATCCACTTCATTACTCAGAAGGGCAAGGGTTACGCCCCAGCTGAGGCCGATTCTATCAAGTATCACGGTGTTCCAGCCTTCGCTCTTGAGCCCGCTCTCACTGAAAGGGTCGAACCTGCTACTTCTGTGGCCCGACCAAAGGCAAAGACATACTCTGATATTTTCAGCCAAGCATTGATTGATGTGGCAGCACTAGAGCCCAATTTGGTGGCAATTACTCCAGCTACTGCCGAGGGCAGTGGCCTCGTCAAATTTGGCAAAGCATACCCTGATCGATTCTTTGATGTCGCCATCTGTGAACAGCATGCAGTCACCATGGCTGGTGGCATGGCTAAAGCTGGTCTTAAGCCTGTAGTCTCGATATATTCAACTTTCCTGCAGCGAGCAATGGATCAAGTGGTGCATGATGTAGCCATTATGAACTTGCCAGTCTTGTTTGGTATCGATCGCGGTGGCTTGGTTGAGGATGGCGAAACTCACCAAGGCGTTTTCGATATTGCTTGGCTGCGCACCGTGCCTAACTTCCGGGTATGGGCACCCAAGGATGCCGTTGAATTGCGCAATATGGTGTACACCGCCATCAAGCAAGCTTCGGGACCGGTAGCAATTCGCTTTCCTCGTGAAAAGGCAATTGATGCAGTTCTTCTAGAAGGCGATGGACAGCCGTTTTCTGAGATTGACCCAGCTACCTGGGAAGTGGTTGTTGAAGGGAACAAAGCCCGCGGACTCTATGTACTTGCCACTGGTGCGATGGTAGAGACAGCTAAACAAGCACTTCATGGACTTTCTGAAGCCGGGATCAAGCCTACTTTGATCAATGCCCGTAGTATCAAACCGCTTGATGAAAAGTTGTTGGCTTCTCTCTTGAGTCAGCCTGGTGCCCGTATAGTAACATTAGAAGAAGGCGTGCTTACCGGTGGTTTTGGTTCTGCGGTTCTTGAGTATGGCGCTAAATTAAGATTCAGCAAACCAGGGGCAAAGTTAGCTGAGATTGCCTGCATTGCTCTGCCAGACCAATTTGTTGAACATGGCGCTCGACCAATATTGCTGGATCAAGTAGGGCTGTCGGTAGACAAAATCTCTGAAACAATGACCGAGTTCTTCGGCTAAATTTCTCTTCTGCCTTCCATGGCTCTTGTAAGAGTTATCTCGTCTGCGTATTCGAGGTCTGAGCCCATAGGTAGACCAAAGGCTATACGAGTCACTTTAATTGAAAGTGGCTTGAGGAAACTGCTGATGTAAAGTACCGTGGCGTCCCCTTCAATAGTGGGATTGATTGCCAGAATAACTTCTTTGGCGCCTTCGTTGTGCGCTCGATTGATCAGTTCCCTAATGCGTAGCTGCTCTGGGCCGCGGCCTTCTAGTGGTGATATTAGTCCACTCAGAACGTGATAGAAACCCCGGTACTCGCGGGTTTTTTCTAGTGCAATTACATCGCGGCTATCGGCAACTACACATATGGTGCCGCTGTCTCGTTTTTCATTCGAACAAATTTCGCAAGGGTCATTGGCTGATAAGTGAAAGCATTTGCTGCAGTGTTTGACTTTGTCTTTCGCCTCCACTACTACTTCGGCAAACTTTCCCACATCTTCAGCGCTCATATTGAGCACGAAAAAAGCCATGCGCTGGGCCGACTTGGGCCCAACGCCTGGAAATTTCTGGAATTCTTCAATCAACCGCGCCAGTGGCGGGGTAAAGTACATTGGATAGACCTGATTAGAAGCCTAGGCCTGGTGGAAGGCTTACACCCTTCATTGAATTGGCCATTTTCTTTTCGCCCATTTCTTGAGCTTTCTTGGTTGCGTCGTTGATCGCAGTTAGAATCAAGTCTTCAAGCATTCCCAGATCGTTTACATCAACCGCTTCAGCTTGAATTTTGATAGCTTGAAACTGGAAGTTGCCGGCGCAAACCACTTTTACGGCTCCGCCGCCTGCTGAGCCCTCAACAGTGGCTTTAGCTAGCTCATCTTGAGCCTTCAAAAGCTCTTGCTGGGCTTTTTGCACGGAACGCATCATTTGATTGATATCGGGTTGCATCGTATTTCTCCGGTTTATACATTGAGGAATTAAGTGAATTATCTCACCGTGTTGACTGAAAAGTACTGGCTTGGCCCAGTAAAGCTTGCGGTAAATGTTTCTTAAGGCTTGTGTGTGTACCGCTTTAGATCCGCATTGCAGTATCTATACTGAATCCTTATATGAAAATATCCTTTTCATTGAATTACTGGCGGCTGTCAAGGCGTTGGTGTCTCGGTCTCAATAATCTAAATACCGGGGTTCATGGGAGAGGAAGCAAAGATTCGGTTTGGTATTGAATACCTAAGTCCAGTAAACAGTTGGGAGTAGATTGATGCAAGACTTTGAAACTCAAGCGGATGACTCTGAAGCTACGAGCAGCGAAGAAGCCGTTCAGCGCTCGAAAGATGCTTTTCGTGACTTGCTGAAGCGTTTTATATTGGTTATTTCGTTTGGTCCTGGCGTTCTGGGATTTCTCTGGTTGGTCGGACGTATAGTTAGACGCTAGTGAGACAAGTGAAAGATCTGACTTGGAAATCTCTTGAGAAGTTGAAAGACCCGGTGAAGGCTTTCTCTAATCGTTGTCCTCTTTACTACGAGCGATACGCCGGTAAAGAGGATGAGTTTGGTTATTCTCTCGAGACTTTTGCCAAGTGGGAGCCTCTCTTTCGCTTTCTCTATGAAGAATATTTCCAGGTTGAAATTCGCGGTATTGAGAATATTCCTGGTGACGGCCGGGCTATTCTAGTTGGCAATCATTCTGGATTGCTGCCCCTTGATGGTGCCATGATCTCCATGGCTATGTGCAATCTGCATCAGAATCCGCGACGAATTCGTTATCTCAGCACCGATTGGTTTTTCCATTTGCCCGGACTGTCAAACTGGGTGAAGGAAACGGGTCAGGTGCGGGCCACCAAGGATAATGCTCAGAAGCTCCTTGCCGTTGAGGAGTTAGTGGGCATTTATCCTGAGGGCATAAGAGGCGTTGGTAAGCCCTTTGCCGAGCGTTACCGTGTGCTTGATTTTCATCCTGGATTCGTTCAGCTAGCGATTGCTACCCAGAGCCCGTTGATTCCGGTTGCCACTGTTGGTGGTGATGAAATTTTCCCAGAGTTTGTCAATTTGCATAAAGTCGCGCGTTTTCTGCAGATGCCATTCTTCCCTGTGACACTCGGTTTCCCCTGGCTGCCAGCGCCGCTGATGTTTATGCCTCTGCCTGTGCGCTGGATGATCAATATTCATAAACCCATAAATCTGGGTTACCCAGCTGAAAAAGCCAATGATCGTAAACTCGTGATGAAGCTTACGCGCGAAGTTCAATACCAGATTCAACGTGATCTCAACAAGCTACTAAGAGAGCGTCGCTCAACCTTGACGGGGTGGGACGAAGCCGAACTGGATGGTGAATTGCCCAAAACGTGATTTAGCAACTTCTTTTTGTTTTGTATTTCAGTCGAGGATTATATTGTGAGCCAGTTTCTATCAAACTACCGCGATTTTCTTAAGCAAGCTACCAAGAGCGATAAGTATCATGGTTTTGACGTGAGAGCCCTTGTCAGAGTGGAGCCAATGTTGAGCTTCCTTTTTCACGATTGGTGGCGAGTAGAGTTTAACGGCTTGGAGAAACTGCCAAAAGAGGGACCAGCACTCATTGTTGGTAATTCAGGAAGCTTTTTACCTTGGCCGGCAACAATGTTGCTTTATGCTCTCATGTCCTCTCGGGTCAATCCTAGGCGGTTGCATATCGTTGCAGATATGGATTGGATCAAAGACGAGAGGTTATTTGCTTCTTTCTTGGAGCTGGGTTTTGTACCTTTTTCGTCAGCTAACATGAAACGGCTTTTCGCAAAGGGCGAACTTGTTGCCATCTTCCCCGAAGGCGCTGCTGGTCTAGCTCGGCCATTCTCTGCTCGTGAACGGTTGATTGAGTTCGATTGGGTCAAACTTTTGCCAGCGGTTGAAGAAGGCGTGCCAATCTTCCCAATCGCAACTCTTGGTTGCGATGAAGCAATCCCGGTGCTGACTAACCTGGATGCAATTGCGAAGATGCTCAATCTCCCTTCTTTCCCAATTACTCCGTTCTTTCCCTGGCTGCCATTCCCGTTCAATCTAGCTTCGCTTCCCACTAAGTGGAATATGAGTATTCTCAAGCCTCTTTCTTATGAGAAGGCTGAGGATAGAGATTTGATTGAGGAAACCTCCATGAAGCAGTCGCAATTTGCCGAAGGCGAGATTCAAGCAGAATTGAATCGGTTGCTGCGTCAGAGATGGCGCGCTAAGTAAGGTTTTAAAATCTAGACCGATATCGGTCTAGCTTGGATCCGAGTTAGTCAGAACGATATCGGTCTAGCTTGGATCCGAGTTAGTCAGAACGATATCGGTCTAGCTTGGATCCGAGTTAGTCAGAACGATATCGGTCTAGCTTGGATCCGAGTTAGTCAGAACGATATCGGTCTAGCTTGG
>JBIPOV010000123.1:0-12913 GCA_044378815.1 Obscuribacteraceae bacterium (SeqCode)
CTCAGCATTGACCCACGAACTGCACTCAAGATCGGCACCAACAGGTCGAACGAATGCCGGTTTGTCTGGACCAATAACCACTTTCTTTCCGTCAGTCACGAATCTGGGTATGCTCAATTCGTAGGCTTGTACGGGTGGATAGACACCGAGATCGACGAAGGGAATCTCAAGGCGAACTTTAAGACCATTGAAAGCTTTACGAAACATGCCGTAAAGGCTGCTGGAGTCAATAAAACTGGTTATTGACAAACGGAAGCTAGCTCCGCTCGTCTCTTCTTTCATCAGACAGCTCCAAACTGAGAAGAACCCGAAGACTGGTGAAAATTGTGGCATCTCAACTGACACCACGTGAGATTTGGCTTTTGGGTCGCCGAGCAATGAACTATGTTCCTTGCCGACCAGAAGCTGCTCAAGCTCTTCTTTGAGCTTTTGACCGGCCTCAATGGCGCGAATGCGATCTTGTGTATTCAACAAAAGATAGTTCTGATTGTTTGTGAGAAGTGTCATTTATTTTTCCTTAGTGATAATTCGGTTGTGCGTGTTCAGAGAGACGGTCCATTTCCGCTCATTGAGCATTCACTATTGGCGAAGAATAATTCTGACTAACAGAAGTCAGAGATTTTCCGATGGGTAAGGATTGCTCTAGCGCTAAGAGCAAGGTAGAGTCGGCTCTACAGGCTGAAGGCTCGCTAACTTTGCCCGTATTCGCATAAGGCGAGATACAAACTCTTCCACAGTAAGCACTGTGAAATTCGCATCAGTTTTTCCCATACTATGCGTGAGCACAGCATGTCCAGTAGCCATAAGTGCGCGTTGCGCATCGTTGCTTTGATCAAAAAGGCTCTCAAAGGCCTCGTCGAGAATGATCTGAAACTCTTCAGAGTGACGTCCGATTGCGATACCCTCCCAGAACAAAGTCTGAGTAAGAAACCACTTTTTCTCTTTGCCTTTGAACTTTGCCTTGCTGCCTACAAGAGCGCAAACCTCGACCTGCTTTTGCGGGCAAGAAAACTTAAAGCTTTGCAGCAGACCTTCCATTGAGGCACACTGAACGCCACGAAAGCAGAAAGAATGCGCTGAGAAGTTTGACAAAGCAGCTGAGGGCCAGCTTGCAGTTCCTATGTCCAAGATTGTTTCATTCATATTCTTGAATGACCCTAACTATCGAATAATGGTACATGAAATTCGTTGAGCTCCTTGGGAAACTCAACAAAACAACTTGATAGACGGACTGGAAATCTTGCTTGTAAAAATAAAGAAGAAACTATTCCGGCAGTCCGGCAATGTATGTAAGCGCTTTATAAATCTCATCTGCAGGCAGTTGCGACTCTGTTATGTGTTTCATGATTGATTGTTTGAGCGCGGCGGCGCCGCGGCCAGCGGGAGAATGGGCCATTTGCCCCCAACCCGACTGATACCGCTTACGAGCTAAATCGACAGTAACTCGATACCACATAAAGCTCCCTTCTCGAAGCTCAAACTCGTAGAAATCAGTTGCTATCAGCTGAGTAACGCTACTGTTGCTTACCTCCTCCACTTTTACAACCACGACATCGCGGGCACCATCGGCATGATTCACACTAGGACAATCACGTGGATCTTGGTTTGGAAAAGACGTATAAACACCTGCCAGATTCTGGAGGGCTTCAACACAGTTGATTAGTGACATAGAGTGCTCCTAAATTATCAAAACGAAGGGTTGTTGAGGTTTTGAGCCACGAAGCGCTTCAGCCCAGAAGAAGCATCCCCAGCACAATTCAGCTGCTGGTGTATCTCAGCAGAGGGAAGGTCGGCAAGTTTGAGAAGCGAAAGAGCGAGTGAGATAAGCTCTTGTTTTAGCAACTCGACTTTGTTTGCGGTCTCCGCCTCCGCTTGAGATATGGTTTGAGACCTTTCGGTGCGGGCTCTGAGCGCTTTTAAGAAAGCAGAATCATCAGGGAAATCCTCCTTTTTCGGGAGGGCGCGATAGTTAGCTTCAAATTGAGCCCTTAAGCTTAAAAGCTCAGCCTGCAGACGAGAATAATCAGTCAATAACTGTGAATTAGACATAGGATAAAATTAGCCTCTGAGTTATATTGAGCGAAATCAGATTGATGTAGAACGCTGAAAACGGTCAATTCAGCTGTCTCTTCTGCCTTGGTTCTTAACTTCTCAAAACAAACGCGATAATCCTATGCGATCAAGAGCACGAGCCATGAGCACATAGAATGCGTCAGAAATTGGTAGGAGGCTAGGGCAGCTTACTTGTCCCTAGACGCAGAATCAGCAGTATTCTTCTTGTATTCCTCTGGCAATTCCACAAGGACAATCTGCCGAACAGACTCTAAATTTGTGAGTTTAAAAGCCAGACAGAAGAGCACAACTGCAAGCAATGCAAGTGCAGTCCCAATAGCAGCTCCGAGCCAGGCGAAGAAGCTGATGTAGGCAAAGCAACCCAAAGCGAACGCCAAAGCGCCGCTAGCACCAGTACTCGGCACAAATACCGCGAACACGAAATGCAGCGCACAGGTTGCACCAAATATGAAACCAGCCAAAATGGCTAACAATACATTATCAAGTTTCATTGTCGACACCAGTATATTTATTTTGTGAATTCGTTGATCATTCGTTGCCGCAGTATGGTCAAGGCCTAGTGAGAGGTATCCAATCAGTCACTCTTTGGGCTTACAAGAGCCACCCCTGAAGACTCTACGAAATCGTAGTTCCGAATATCCAGACGTTCTAAAGTTTCACCGCGAAAGCTATAAACAGAGCAGTTCTCGTCAATAAACAGAGTACTTAGCTCACTGCCTTGGCAAAGATAGGATGTCTTGCCACTTACAGAACTTTCAACACCTTGTAGAGCAAGCTCTGACAAAGAGCCTTTGCCATAGAACACTTTGCAGGTGTGCAAATTGTAGTGATGACAATCGGCGCTCAAATAGACAAGCTGACCATCAGCGAGACGAAATAGATAGACGGGCACGCGGGCCTCTGGCAAACGCTTATAGGCTACAGAACTCGGTGGTTTCAAACTGGTAAATTCAACTCCGCCGTGGACGAGTTCATTATCCATCCGACGAATATTACAAGGGAGATTGGCAATCACATCGTCGGAAGACAAGCCTAACGAGGCTAAGGCAGCGGAATCAAGGATGAACTCACCACCGTAGGCTTTTACGAATGGTTTTCCAAGGTCTTCGTTGTCTGCGAAGGTATATTTCTTGCGACCAAGGCTGACACCGTCGATTACAACCAGGTCGCCTTTTCTCCATAGCTGATGACGAACAAGCTTGCCATCATTGAAATACTCAAAGATCAAGCGATGGCAGCGGTCAGAGCCATAGAACTCCGCCTGAAAAGCTTCATAGAACCCCTCAGCAGAAGGTGGTTGATAGAATATCTCGCCGTTTGCGCCGCCGTAGAGAAACTGAGAATTACCAGATACGAATAGTTGAGCCTTATCGCTCAACTCAGTGGTTTGCTGCTCAAAGGGAGAAGGAACAGATTGAGAAATACTAGGCATTTAATATGAACCTCACTTAGAGAAACTGCAGATAAAAAAGAGATGAGCACAAATAGCTCACCTCCCCTTAAGCGGAGCAAGGTCGCTACAACTCTTGTGCTGTCAACCTTGTTTAGGTGTGATGATGACTTTATTGCCATCATCTTGTATGACAAAATCGTCGGCTACGCATTGTTTCACTGCTTTTCCTTGCCACGTGGAAATTGCAGGACCAACCGACTGAGGTCTTGTCCACAAGTCGCCGATTTCAGTGACGTAACGAGTGATACCGCATCGAAGGCGGTAGACACCGCTAACAGCAAACTCGGAGAACGAATCGCCACGGCCAATGAAAAGTTTAAGCGATTCGTAGGCATAGCTGTAACGGTCAGAGCTGACGTACAGCAGTTGACCGTCGCCAAGCGAGAAAAGGTATTCGGCTTGTCTAACGGTTGGTAGAGGCAAATAGGTCACTGTCTCAGGGCAAGCAACAGAATGCAATTCCTGGCCTCCCCAGATCAAGTCATCACCAATGCAGCGGATGTCTCCGTTGCGATTTGCGATAACTTCAGCTATGTTGAGACCGTTGGCCTCCCAAGCCTCGGCGAAAGGATACCAAACATACTCAGAACCACCAAAATTAAACGTTTTGGCACCCTTGTCTGGGTTCCCCTTATACGTATGCTTCCTGCGACCGATCTGTTGGGCGTCAAGCACCAACAGTTTGTCATCGCACCAGATGTCACGACGGCGTTGGTCGCGTCCATCTTCAAAAGAAATATGATGGGTAAGGAATTGTACCGCAGAACCAAAATTACTTACCTGTTGCAAAGCAACATCAGTATCAGCCAATTGTCCAGCAAAACCCAACTGTCTTACCAGTCGGAGAACACCATCACCATCGGCAACTAGATTGTCTTTGAAGGAGCTAAGATAGACAATTGCAGGCAAGCCCCCAGAACCGACAAAAAGAGCAGAAGCAGGGCTAGACAAGTCTGCTGTAACTGCCACATCGGCAGGTAAATTAGCGAAACGAGCATCGGTCATAAATCTACCTCTAATTCAAGTGAGGTCGAACAGACCAACTGTGTTGAATCTGTTCGACAAATACGAGTGAAAAGTTTTAAGCGAAAAACGAAAAGACGCAGTAGCTATGCCAGTTTAGCCAAAAGAACTAGCGACCAGTTCTGTCGCTTCTGCGATTATTGAAGCCATTCTTTAAGCCACTTTTGAAGCCATCATTGAGCGCCTGTGGCAGCTCCTCCATGAACAACTTCTTTAACTCCCGGAGATCCGTTTTCTTCAGCCGCAAGGCATGTGCCACCACTGCCAGAATGGCTAGATTAGCCCCCAAGCCAATTCCGACTTCACCAAGACCAAGCACAAATGCTAAGCCGGTAAAAAGAAATGCAGCGAACCCGGTGAAGCCGAGGGCTGTGACAATGCCCCATGACCAGGAAATCCCGAGCAGGGCTCCGAGTATGCCCCCTGTAAGAAGGGCGCGCAAAACTAGCTTGAGGTTCATAGTGACTCCTTTGACTCCTTGTTAAAAACGCAAATCGAGAAAAACAAACCGAAGAAACAGTCAAGCGACCAACTAAGCGATCACTTTCTGCCGCCTTTGCTGCGAAACTTAACGGCCTTTGGCAGCTCTAGGAAGAGGATGTTAGAGACAGAGTCCCAGTCTGTCCATTTGAAGGCCAAACTGACTGCAATGAAAATGAGCAGAGCAAAAGCTCCACCTAGGAATGTAGCAAGTGCGCCGAAGAAGCCTAGGTAGGCGAAGATGGCAGCGATAAAGGCCAAAAAGCCGCTAAGCCCGATAGCGGTGACAAAGCTCCAAGCCCATGAGATGCCGACGATAGCTCCAGCGAACCCGCCGAGGCCAAAAATGACTAAAATTTGATCAAGATTCATAACTACTCCGAATGTTTTTGTTGAATGGGAAGACACTTGAGCTATAGCTAAATCAACAGAGCAGAACCAACCTCAATCAGCCAGACAACAAGAACTACTTGCGCAATGCGCAGAGATGTTTTGCTAGGAATCAGTAATGGCTGGGTATGGAGAAGTGGTTCGCCTGTAAATTAAAAGCTAAAGATGTCTTTACCCTAGCAAAGCTCATGTTTCATACTCAAACGCTCTTAGTCTTCTTATTTTTGGCAATTCGAAGGTTTTCAGAAAGTCTGCTAACACCGCCGAGCAAGTCTAGATAGAAATCGCCTCGCTTGACGCCAAGAGCTAGCGCAGCTCGCTATGGGTAAAAGGGCCGCACGAACTCAATAAACAATCCGCGCTAGGAAGAAAGCGAATAATGAAACCATCGCTATCAGCCCGGTGATTGAATCACCATGTGCTATCTAGCATTTCATCCTGGCAATATGATACGAGAGGATACGACTCAAGAACAATTTATGGTAGCCCCACGAAGCCAGACGCCTAAACCCCCTAGAACCAACACCCGCCATAAATTACAAGTAGCTCTGAGGCTACTAAAGTTCAACAATTCAAAGTAAAAGCAATAAATCAAACAATAACACTATGGAATTTCCACAAGGTGCAATAGAAGCTAAAGCTTCTATTGCTGCGGTTCTCAATTCGGCACAGCGAGTGCAATCAGCAGAGATCACCGGTTCACAAATGACCGAGCCCTTTCTCTCCGGAAATCGAGGAAATCTCTGGCTCCTATACATTTCGCTCGATCTCAAAAGCAAATGGATCTTTGGACCCGGTTATCAGAGAGTGCTGTCAGTGCTTGCCAAAGACGACGGTACCTACGAAGTCGATGAGCACTACTCATCACCATTCTGGGACGACTTTGGTGCCCATCGAGTAAGGCACATTGTAATAGTAAGTAGCCTAGACAAGGTTGCCAAAATCATTCTTCGCCAATAGCAAATGCTCGAAAAGCAAATTGAGGAAATCATATGCTTACATCACTGATCAAGATCGTCACAAGAAGGCTTGGTTGGAAAAGTAAAACCAATCCGACCTTTGTCGTTAAGCCCTATCTGCAACTTGGTGACTCATCCGACAGCCTTTCGCTCGTGTGGTTTAGCGCATACAAAAAGAAACTATGGAGCGCACAAGTTCGATCAGGTGCCAACTGTGAGTGGATCAATGTTGAAATTAGGGCTGGCAAAGACAAAACACTAAAAGTCGATAAATTCGTCACTCGCGAATTTATCATCGACCTGCCTTTGTTTATCGACAATCCTACTCATCTAACTGAGTTGCGCCAGCCTGAGTATCAAATTTCTCTCGCTCAAGACCTCGTCTTTAGCAGCACTTATCGCATTCCTCAGACTATTGAAGACAGTAAAGTTATTGTATTCGGTGATTTCGGCGATGGCAGCTTTGCGGCATCAGCTATTGCCGCAGCTGTTTACAAACGAAAGCCGGAACTAATTGTTCTACCGGGAGACTTAGTCTATGACCACGGACGCGTCTCTGAATACCTCCGGTTCTTCTTTCCAGTCCTGAATGCTGACGCCATACATAAAGACCTTGGTGCACCAATCATGCGATCAATTGTTACTGTTCCAGCAGCAGGCAATCATGATGTAGGTATGCCCAAACAGATTGATAATCTTGACGCAGCCTCATTCTCAGATCTCTTTGGCTACTTTCTATTTTGGCAAGTACCAAATAATGGCCCTCATTTGAAAAAAGAAACTATTAGAGCCATGATCGGTACGAAGAAAAAAACAAACCAGCTGCTAAGAAATTACGGCAAAAGTTTCTTTAGAAAAACAAACTTCTCTTTTAACTGGAAAGACCAGCACTGGGTCATTCTTGATGCTAACAACTATGCAGACTGGACACTTCCTGAACTGCGTGATTGGCTAGTGAAAGACCTCGAGTCTGCTAGTAGCAAAAAGTGGAAGTTTGTTGTCTTTCACCAACCTGGTTTTAACAGCGACAACAAATACTGCAACGACCAGCGTATGCGCATTATCTGTCCAATTCTTGAGGCCGGGGCAGTCGATGTGGTATTCAGTGGCCACTGTCACTTTTATCAAAGGCACCGCCCCCTATTTTTTCGGCCAGAAGAAGACAAACCAAGAGAAGATGGCAAAGTTCCAGGAGAATTTGTTATCGACTACCAATTTGATGGTGTCGAGAACACTCTCCCTAATGGTGTTATCTATATCGTAACTGGAGCTAGTGGCAAGCTCGTCAATTCAGATATTAAGGAAAATGTTGAGACCAGTATAGGTTCTTCGGCGGTTTTAATCGACGACCAACATTCATTTACTGAACTCTCCTTCGCCGACAATCACCTTCTTATGAGCCAGGTTAGTCTTTCTGGCGAGGTGCTTGATTCGGTACGGATAGATAAATCTAGTTGACCTGAACAGAATTAGCCAAGACAAATATTCCAGCGGGAGATTGCAGCTTAACCACAGCAGCAATCTCCTGCTTCTCTTACACTCGCTCGATTCAACTAACTCGATTCAACTCATCTCAAATCAAATCGAAACAAATCAATTCGATTCTAGAGAACTCGCTTCAATCAAAATTTTTGGCCAAATTATTAGACCGGTCGAATACAGGCCCGGAAGAAAAAGAGCTTGAAGCCCTTTTAAATTGCAAGCATCAATAGCTGGTTATAGAAATATGAGCTAACACAATTCAGTGTGCTTGAGACTGAAACCCTTGGCGAAGATATGGTCGCAAGAAAGAACAAAATTGGACTCTGTCCAGTCTGTTATTTCACCTGTCCATTGAGAAACAAGAGGCATCAGGGCTTCGGCCTTGATGCTGAGGTTGGCGAGATTATAGACCCCCAACATTTGCTCTGCGCGTTCTTCTTGCTCAATGGCAAAGACCACGGCCCGTGCTGCATCTTCAATGTGAGTGAAGTTGACCATTCGCCCGGCTTCTCCGCCAAAGGGGCCAGAGTAACCGGCAAATCCAAGGGCACTGTTTTCAGGGTCGTAGAGTCCACCAAGACGCAGCAGAGTAGTTCTCTCGTAGCTCATTGCTTTGGTCTGCACCAGCGCCTGAGTTACGCCGCGATTGAATGTTGCTAGCGCTGGCGCGTCTTCATTTACCACAGCACTATTGTGGTTGCCATAAAGCGCACCACTGCCTAAATAGACAAGATGTTCCGCACCACTGAGGACGGCAATAAGGTTGTCTGTAACAGTGAGAAAGAAGCTTTGATAAGCAGCCGGTGTCATCCGTCCCCCTGGAGCCACTGCCATCACTACAGCTTTTGGTTTGAGACTTTCTATCTTCTCTGTTACTGCTCCGGCATCAAGAGCATCGAGCAGAACCAAGCGGCTGTTTGCTGCAGCTTTGTCTTGATTAGTGGTTGTTGCCACTGCTGTGGGAAGGAGTTTCAGCAGTGCAGCGCCGACTTTACCAGAGCCGAGAATGAGAACCGGACTCTCTGAAGGTGAACTAGACATGATTTTCTTTCCCTAAAGGTTTGTGTGCACCAATCTCAGCTAATCTGGGATGGGTTAGACCATCTCCTCTTCGGCCTCAATGCCGAAAGACTGAAGCAGACCTTTGATTCCGCCATCGCTCCCTTCACCAACTGCTTTCACAGCCCAAGGACCAAGTATTCCGCCTCTTTTTGTTTGTCGGTAAAAGCGCAAGAAAACCATATTAGTGGCTTTCGATGAAGGGTCATTGGCCAATGAAAACCGCAATGATTCTCCATCATCTTGATGGAAGCGAGCAAAAGCATCAACAACCCTTCCGAAGGTCTGTTTACGCTGCCTGCCACCGTAAATGCCGGCGCCGATTACAATCTCATATACATAATCGGGAACTTTCGCCAGATCAATCATGATCCGCACCCGATAGTCAAGCTCGCCAAGTAAGTCCTGCACTTCTCCGTAGTGATAAACGGCTCCACTACGATCTTTGAAAGAGTAAGGAATAAGACGTAGCTGGTTCGTATATCGAGGCTCGGATAGCCAATCGTCGATACTCCCAACAGTTCCGTCTTCACCCAAAAGAAACAGGTGAAAATCAAGATCGAAAATTTCCGATAATCTACTTTTTGTTTCCCATCCAAAATCTACCATGAAGGGAAATTGCTGATGAGACCTAGGTAAGTCCCAGAAATCAGACTTTTTTAGGGTGTACCCTTGTCCACACATAATTACTCCGTATTAAAGGTCGTTGATTATAGTCAGAATACCAGCAAGAGTTGCTACACCACTGATAGTGGCTTTAACGAACATCTAGGCCGTATGACTTACACAGACCTGTGAGGCCGCCCGTTCTCCCTTCGCCAACAGCTTCAATTGTCCAACAATTATCTTGGCGACAGAAGCGCACAAGAACCATACCGTTGTCTGTCGGCGCTGCTCCTGTCACGCCAAAGTGCAGCACTTTGGTATTGCCCGTGCAATCGGGAAATTCTAAACTAACATGAGTATCATTCAGATTAGGTAGATGTCCCAGCCCTTCGCAGAGACTAGCTGCGACTGCAACCTCATCTATATGTTTTGGAATCTTATCCAGTTCAATGAAGATCTCCTCGCTGTTTTGTTCTTTAGCAAACCATTGTGAAGGAGATGGACAACTTTTATGAACCACGGCGCCGCTGTAGTGAGAGGTATTTCCATTGCCGCTGTGGTTTACCAAATCTCTTGCGTCATGGACCTTGCCACCTTGAAGGAGGAATATCATCGTGTCGAGATTTAGTCTAAGTTCGCTGGAATCACATCCAACTGCAACCTTAACTTGCTTCAAAGCCAACTTATTTAGGTAAAGCTTTTCACCAAGTTTAAGGGGTAGTGGTTTCGCATCAAAAGATGAACAATTTGAGATAGCCATATTCTATACTCCATGTATTGTTGGGTTGCGCAGTCTAGTCGATAGCGCAAGGGTAATTACTAGCTTTGAGTTAGAGTCTAGTTTGGCGACACCAGCTGTGCCACTACGGGCTAACAATGTGTCTTCATATAGACTTCGTAAGTCTGAACGAACATGTTTGATCGCAAGTTCGCCGTGAGGCACCATCCGTAAACGCCAGCTTCGAGTGTTAGTGTGACAAACAGAAACACTCTGCGTGTTGAAGATGGGTGGCTGAATCTAGTGGTTGAATCTGCTTTCGGTTGCTCTGGTCTCTGGGAATAGTTTGAGTTGAATAACGCTTTATACTCGCTAAAGACCACTTCACAAGTCAACGGTTTCTCTTCCTCGCACGCTTAGCGACTGGCTGTCTTGAGCCCTGCTGGTAATTGCTAGCTTAAGCTAGTGTGATTACTTTTGCATTCTAATTGCTGCGTAGAATCAATCTTGATCATGGCTGATCGGATTTCTGTTGCATCAATTACTATTAGGGTTAGTCTATACAGGGTGTGTACTGACTTGCCTCATTCTCCCTCTCTCTCGTTCAAATTTTGTTGACACGGCTTTGATGGTTGCTCCTCTAACGGTGGCGTAGGTTAAGTTGCTACGTCCCGTGTGAAAATTACGTATTGCTAACACGTGACTAATTTCTTTGTTCTGCTCGAAAGTTACTTTTAGGCCACCCAAAATTCCACAGTGAGTGGCCGTTCTAATTATGCGGCCTGTTGGTTTCTCGCTTTACCCCAACCTTAAACTGGAAGGTCGAACACTGTTGAAAATGGTTGACTGACGTTAAGGCAATTTGCAAAGCTCAGGGCATCCATTTTTCAACTCATTGAAAAGCAATTCTAAGCACCCAAACCCAGACAAACTCATCACTTATGACCCTTATGCGCTGCACTTCTGTGTAGCCATTCTACTTCGGGTCTCGATTCTGGTTAGTTTTGTTTGGTCGGCATCTTGTTTTGATGAGCGGGGACTGTAGCTCAATGTTAGAGCGGCATTCTTGGCACGATGTGTCAGCACGTGCGGGTTCGAATCCCGTCAGTTCCATTAGTCGCAGCCTGAGCCAATACCTTGGCTCAGACTCTTCGGAGTTTTGCTGCGATAAGCTTCCAAAAGGAAGACTGCTTCTGTGAAATCTGCAGAGGCGGTGTTTAACAACAAAAAAAAGGAGAATTATATGTTCACTGGTGTTCTTAGTCTGTTCTTCAAGTGCTTAGCCGTATTTCTGGCAGTAGCGCTGTTTGCTTATTTCGGTAAATGGATTGCCACTATTGCCTTTGTGACAATCGTAGTTGGAGGACTGGGCTTGTTTTTTAAGCCTGAAGCAACGACGAGAAAATTGAAGCAGGTGTTGGAGAACATCCGCTCAATTTATAGTTGATGTTGTCGATCACTCTGAAAATGACCGGGCAAGACGTCAATTTCCGAAGACTGGTTTTCTACTTTCCGAATCTATTAACCAAAGCTCTTACCTTTGAGCTTTGGTTAATATCACAGGCAATATAATCTTTGACGAATGGTCCTTTTCGGGAAAGAAATATTCCGGTATGGATGAATACCTTCAGAAGTTGGCGTGTTTTCAGAAATTCTTTCAGCCCTGCAAAATGACCAACTGATCTATTGGCAGAGTAACGCGGGCTTTTGTTTGATGGCCTGATGGCTGTGAGCTTGCCCAAAGCCATCAGTCTGATTTTAATGCTTGCTGCCTTGACTGGGAGTGACCGTAACTCCTGGAAATAGGAGATAAATGTGCACCCATGGTGCTGGGACTGTAGCTCTGTTGGTAGAGCAATGCCGCTTGCTGCATAGTCGCGGGTTCGATTCCCGTCAGTTCCATTCCCGGATTTGTTTTTCCCCGGGGACAATGGAGAAAATTATGATGAATACTGAGCAACTCTTTCTGATTCTCACAGCACTTTCAGCCGACCCTAAGGCCTTGAAGAATCTCAAGTTTCTGCACCACACAGCTGACGGCTTGTTCAATTCGGTCGCTGTATCAGGCGGTAAAGTTTACCTAGCCGGTGACACAAATGGTTGGAATGAAACTGGCCTCTCTCAATTTGAAGGACTGTTTGTTTTTGAGGAACCTCTGACAACTTTCAATATCGATTGAGCTAAATCGCGACGGTTCTGCGCTTGATTCAATTCGCATCATTTTTTGAAACTGTTAAACTCTGGAGAATAATTATGCTCGATGAAACTTCTTTACATTTGCTTATTCGCCTCGCAGGGGCGCAACTTTCAAATTCTTCTGTCGGCAAAGACTTAGTGGCCCACCTGACAAGTGATGCCTTGGAGATTGAATTCGGAAGACTCGTTGATAGTATTTCGACGTTAGCAGATGAATCAAAAGAGAATACTCCTAGCATCAGTATCTTTTTTACTGATGAGGCTATTAAGTCTCTAATGAAACTTCCCAACTACTATTGGTTCTGGAAGGTTGTCCAATTGTGTTGTTTTGCTGCAGGCTCTGAGAAGTGTGAACAGTCCTCTAGATGCGCGGATATTCGGCGAGGAGTTTACACGGCATATGCGAAAGGCATCCCTCTGGCGTAATTGAAACAGGGATGTCTTTCTGAGATGTTTTGGGTTAGCAAAATGGTG
>JBIPOV010000012.1:0-137310 GCA_044378815.1 Obscuribacteraceae bacterium (SeqCode)
AAACAGCAGTTCCAGAAACGAGGTCAAAAGCTAATGCAACCACAAAATGACCTGCTCAATATTCGCGGGCCAAACCTGATCAAATTTCGCTTGCCAAAATCAAACCATCCAACAACACTTTACTATGCTGCTCATGGTTTAGGCCCAGACGCCAAAACAGCTTCTGTGGAAAAGAACGGACATGAGGTTAGCCAATCTGCTGAAATGAAAGTTCGTTTGTTAGATTGTGCAGGCAAGTTTGAGGGAGCCAATAAGATTGTTTCGCCTGTTGCTCTGGATAGCTCAAAGGGAGATCGTTACAGACCGCCAAATTTTCGAAGATTCGCTCTTGAGATTGATTTTTTTCGCAAGCTCCTGGCTCTATGTAAGAGGGAGCACATTGAGTGCGTTGTCGTAAACATGCCAATGTCAGTTGCACATCGAGCCATATTAGACCGGCGTCTTGATCAGCAATATTTGACCGAAACTAAGAACGCATGCGCAACCTACGGCGCTCGCTATTTTGATTTCAATGATCGGCAGTTTGTTGACAATGATTTTTCTGATGGTTTTTACGTTAATGCAGCTGGAGCCGAGAAAGTAATGAAGCGGCTGGTGGCCGCGTACGAGACCTTGCCAAATCTTAGGTCTGGTGTCGGTGCGAGATGAGTTCTTTTTGCGGTTGAGGCCCTTTGTTTTTGCTCATCGGATCCACTTTCGAGCCGACTATCAAGCGGATGGCGCTTTAATTAGTGGTTTAAGACGGACCAAGGTAGTTTCAATTGTTTTGCGCAGATTGTGCTAATGTCAACCGTTTGGTGGTTGCTTGTATAATTGAATAGCTGTCAATCAAATATGAAATTCCTACTGCAGTGGTCGAAAGAGTGTGTTTGCAATGACCGAGCCGTTGGTTCTTTTTTTTATAAGATTGACTTGCCTGAATCTGATCCTTGGTGTCGTAGTCTCAGGAGAGTGGGATACTCAGTATCTTGACTATAGTGATTTCGAATTATGGTTAAAGTTTTGGAAAATGGTCAGTTGTTTTTTAGTAAGTGCTTTTTACACAATATCCGTTGTTATAGAAACGGTACCACTGATGGTATCCATTTCTCTTCACTTAATTTAGTCGGTGTTGTGAGGGTTTCAAGGCAACGTTCTTTAATTCTCGGACAAATCGGAGATTCAAAAGAGCACGTTTACAATAGGCTGTTTGATTATTCGCCACTAACAGTTAATCAGCAGGCGACAGAGTCTGCTGGCAGTGAGTCGATAGTGAGCAGGTGTGGTCTGGTACCGGGCTTAAGTCAAGGTGTACGTTCAGACTACGGTTTTTCAGAATTGCTTCACCTTGTAAATGCGCGGATTACGCTGTTGATGACTGGGCGAGATAATGCTAAGGGTGGAAATGTGGAGTTAAAAGGTTTTTACCGCCAGGTGATTTCACTGAGGGATCTGGCTGTAGGTAGTTTAATGAGTACCCTTTGTAGGGCAAGGCATTGAAGAACGTATTGATTTTTAGGCGGGTTTTTAAGTCGCTTTTTTCGAGCACGTTCATTCTGATTTTCGTAGTTCTAGCTTTTTTTGACATCGCATTGATTAAGCTTAGACCGCTTCAATACATAAGCGATTTAAGATTCATACCGTTAGATCAGCATCCACTCGTGTCTAAAATTCCAGTATATATGGAGTCGAACGAAAAGGTTGATGTGCTAGTGCTTGGATCATCCCTTCCTATGTGTGCCATAGCACTCTTTGATGAGAAGCTGTATGGAGTGCCGGTCGTCAAAGATTTGCCACAATTGCGACGGTATCTTGGTGCTAAATATCTAGAAAGACAGCTGGGTGCTAGGCTGTGTCGTCCAATAAAAGTCTCTAATTTATCGATTTCTGGCTGCATGGCTTCTGACTTGTTTATTATTCTTTCCAAAAGTATTGAGGCCGGAAAGAGGCCAGATGTAGCGGTTTTATGTATCGCTCCTCGAGATTTTGTAGATAATTTGATTCAGCCAGTTGGGCGAACTCCCCCGTTTGAAGTATTGCAAGATTGGAAGTCGCTCGGTGATGTCTTGCGTCGAGAGCAGACCGTGTCAGAGACCAGGGATTTGCTGATTTCGGCGGTATGGTATTTCTATCGAGTGAAGGTAGACTACCGAACATTTTTAAGTGGGTATGTCGCTAGTTTGCTTTCTCACCCAACCAGTCTGTTTTATTCGTCGCAATACACTAAAGCCGCTAATAGTTCTGCATCTGGCCGCCCCGACATTTTAGCTGTCCGGTCGATAGCGGAGCAGCCGATCTTAGGGAATGAACCAGGTTCAGAGGAGAGAAGGTATAATCCTCCGAATTTCAAGAGATTTGCTTTGGAAATGGTTTTTTTTCGTAAATCGCTTGCTCTTTGCAAGAAGGAGCATATTAAGTGTGTGGTGGTGAACATGCCTATGGCAGCTGCTTATCGGGCAAGGTTAGATTCTCTGCTCGACAAGCAATACTTGACTGAAACCCAAAAAGCTTGTAGTGAATACAACGCGAGATATCTGGATTTCAATGATGCTGAGTTCGTCGATGACGACTTTAGTGACGGGTTTCACACTAATGTAGTGGGGGCCGAAAAAGTGCTGAATAGACTTGTAAATGGATTGTTGCCAGTAACGACAAACTAGTGAAATGAGCTTCGGAAAATGGTAGCTCTAACCAATCAAATTTAAGAGATCTTCTCTGCTAATGTTGTGATTCAAAGCGATTCTAATTTCTTCTATGATTCCGCGAGGGATTTGCGTTCGATCCTGTTTGCAATTGGTAAGACTTGCCGAGATTGAAGTGGTTTGCATACTTAACTGGCTGGTGTTTCGGAGCAATGGATGAGCAATGGGGCACCCGCTGCAATGTGCAGACCAAAGACTTTGGTCGCGTCGAATGCTTCTTTTGTGGTTAGCTCGCGCTCTAGCGAGACGGGGAAGCCAAAAAGATTCGAATACGACATTGATTTTGCTAGGCTTCAATATGCTCATTTACTGATGTTGCCGCAGCCTCTGCCTGAGCGCGTTTATACTAAGTACAAAGAAAGAATTGAAGATATTTATAAACTTTGGAAGAAAATGGATCAGATTAGTGGAATTGGCAGTCCGGTGAAGTTGTCATACCAGTAGCGGTATCTGAATGATAATCCGTATCATTCAAATCGCGTTTGCAGAGAGTTGATCACGCTACTTTTTGCGAACTTAATTCTTAAAAAGGGCACTAGTCTCAACTTGTGTTACAGTCCAACTCAAGTTTAGCTATTTGACAAGAGGACCGTTTGTAAGGTAATACTTCCTGCTATGAGCGTTTAATGGTGTGGGGTTTTTCACAATGCCCTCTCTGAATGGTAGTGAAATCTATGTTGATTGATGGTGCGGGACAGTCGAGCGATTCTCTTCGCTATGCTCAGATTATTGAGGCCTTCGATCACTCGTCACATTATGGGCGACTTTTGCAGCTTGTTGGACGAGGCAAGCGTGTTCTAGAGTTAGGTTCGAGCACTGGTTACTTAACAGATGCCATGCAAACTCATTTTGACTGCCAAGTTGTCGGTGTAGAGATTGACGCTAATGCCGCCGCTTTGTCGCAATCACGTGGAAACCGTGTACTGCAATTAGATCTTGATGTTGCAGACCTTTCAGATGTTTTGATTGGTGAAAAGTTTGATGTTGTTCTTTGTGCTGATGTGCTAGAACATTTGCGTCATCCTGAACAGGTTCTTCGAGCCTGTAATAAGCTTTTGAGGGATGATGGCAGGTTGGTTGCATCTATTCCTAATGCCGCCCACGCGGACGTAAGGCTAGCTCTGCTCGGAGGCCAACTGCCATTTCGACCTATGGGTCTTCTAGATAATACTCACATCAGATTTTTTACCAGATCTTTAGTAGAGCAGCTGTTTGAATACTCCGGTTTTAGAGTTATTTCTGTGGCGCGCAATCGCTGGGGGGCTACTAAATCAGAAGTCAGTCCTAATCTTGGACTGACAAATCAGTGGCTTACTCGACTTTTAATGCAGGATATTGAGGCCGAAACTTACCAATTTATTGTCACCGGCGAAAAGCGCCGTTCGGCTGACGAACTAAAAGCTCTCCGCGAGGAGGAAAGTAACGCGCTTGAGAGAGTTGATATTGTTGTCATAGAGAATGGATATCAGAAGGCGGATGATGCGTATCAACGGACCTTGGACTTAATCAATTACCCACCCTCTAGGCTTCGCTTTTGGCTTGCTTCTGGCGCAGGCGTTGTCTCTTTGGAGCGACCACTAGGTAAGGCCCCAAGATTTGACTCTAGTGATTTTAGAACATTTTCATTTCTTCCACCTGGTCAGTGCACAAATTCTTCCTATGATCCTTACTGTTCTGAGCTTGTTAATGAACAGAATAGCCTCAATGATGCCGTGAATGTGGCGGCTATTCTTAAGAAGATTGCAGGTCAATCGGATGCTAAATTTGTATTTCTCCTTGAGACATCCTCATTACCAGGTGCTGACTGCCTTTATAACTTAGTAAGGATGGCAAGAAACTATGAGGCTGCTGGGGAGGCAGCGGCTTTGCTAGCAGCTAGGCCTGAAGCTAGTTTAGGTGTGACGTCGCAAGCTAATTCCGCTGGTCATATTTCTTGGCATGAGTTTAGTGGTTTATTGATTCCAATTGAGAATTTGTCGAATTTGGCGGATTTCGATCTGCACCTCCGTACAAGTCTTTCTCAGGCTCAGGACATGTGTTTTAATGCTTGGGCGACTGGTCTTATTTTAAGAGAAATTGGCGATGCAACTTATTTCTCTAATGGTTCAGGTGGATTTTGCTCTAACTTTAATCACCAGTTCTTGGATGGGCTGCGGTTGAGATTCAGGTGGGGTACAAGGAGAAATCTGCTGTCCTACCTTCGCTACGTTGCAAGGACACATGGGTGGCTTGCTACGCTGCCTAAGTTTTTAGAAGTACTGTGTTCTACCAGCAAAGTATTTTCGACGTTGCCACCAAGTGCAACTAACATGATTGGATTCAGTGGCCCTGGTGCCACGCACGTTGGTCGAATCAACAGGTAAGCTAATTATTTAATTTGTCGTTCTATTTAGCCAAATATAGCTCTACACTCTCATCATTTGGTGATTTGAATTGTTTAATCAACTTGTAGCGGTGGCGCACGAAATCAATTAGTTTCTCATGTGCCAACATGTTTTGCTGGTCGGCAAATCGAAACCCTTGATCACCATCTTTAATTACATACCAACGGTAGTTTAAAGCTTTTGATTCAGAAAACTCTTCTTTATCGCCAAGCGCTGTCCAAAGACGGCTGGTTGTCGGATTAACTGCAAGCTTTCGCAGCCTGGCTAAGAGCTCAAATTCATGTACGTCGAGATCGGCACTGAAAGAAGTGATATTCAGCCAAGAAGAAGTCTTACCGTCTTCTTTTTCAATGCAATCAAGTATTTTGTTAGCAATCTCACCGCCGTGCGAGCTAGGAGATATCTTCTCTATTCTAATGACACTGTTGCTCTTGTCGAAAAATGGAGAGACGTGCTCTCTTGATGAGCAGTGAAGAAACCGTGTTACATCGGTTACCCACCTAGGCTCTGTGATTGGATACGGACTCAAGTTGAATGAAACATACTGAAGGGCTGCTAGTGGTATAAATATTGCTGTAGTAACTACAAAGGCTGCTTGATTTCGCTTCGCTAGCTGGGCTAACCCGCATCCGCCTGCAATAGCAATTAGTACCACCATTGGTGCCACGTATCTGTCTCTAGCTGGCTGGCAGGAGATCAGGCAGAGCGCTAGTGCTGCTGGCAGAATTGAGAGCCAGAGCGGAAGCAGCTTCTTGTGTTGTTCTTTCGTCAGCGCGCTAAAGCCCAAAAGTGCTGTCACTAGAACGAGTGGGCTAGCGCAGCAGAGCCAGCTGCCTAGGTAATATTCTAGGTTAAACAGTATTCTTGAACTTGTTGAACCACGCATAGATAGATCTGCTGCAATTTCGCCGTTGAGCTTTTGTACTGAACTGTAATTTAGAATTGTCCAGGGTAAGCACAAAAATAGAGCTGGCAGAGCCATTAGAGCGACGCTGTATAGTCCTTTTTTATTCCAATTTCGCTTCAGCGTCAGTATTGAATCAAGCAAGACAGGAAAACCTAGAAAAGCAATGGCAACTTGTTTTGTCATAATGGCAATGCCCAGAATTACTCCAGCAATCGCTGAGCGCTTGAGAGAGGCACTACCACCTTTCCAATATATTGCCGCTAGAGCTGCTGCCACCATTGCTATTAGTGGCAGATCGAGCAGCGCGCTATGACTTAAGTCGCATGTAAGGCTGCAAACGTTGACTAGGCAAATTGCAGCCGCTACCGCAATGCTACTGCCTGAAGCCATAAATGCAATTGCACCAACACTCAAGCTGAGAACCGCCAGCCAGAAAATCTTGACTAGCTGAAGGGCAAGAATAGGGTCTTTGATAGTGGCGCAGGCGGCGCCCATAGTCAAAGTTCCTACAGGTGGATAGTAGGTGTTAACCGAAAAAAAACTGTGCCACCAAGCCGCGCGCAAGGGGCGAGCATGTTGCAGTAAGTTTGTATAAGTGAGACCATTCATCACATGATTTGCTTCATCGCAGGCTGGTACATGCTTGTCAAAGTAGAGCCAGATCGCTAAAGCGGCACAAAATATTGCAGTAGCTGTTAGAGCGGTGACCACCGCTCTTGCTTTGATGGGCGCTACGTTGCTGGCCGGTTGATTTGATTCTGGCTCGGCGACAACGGCAGACAGCTCTGAAATTTCTCCCACTTGCGCTCATTCCTCGGGAGGTAAATGCAGCTTTACTGTAATTAAGGGTACTATGCTGCTTTTCCTATATCCTTGGAATGGTTTAACTAGCTGGTTATTCTAGCTAGGATTAGCTATGAGCTTAACAAATAATCATTTAGCTTGGGGCATGGTTGCTTAAAGTAGCCAGTGCTGAGAAGAGGCATCTCGTTCATGTTCTTTACCTGGTCGGTGACAAGTAAGCGCTTAATAGACCGGTTTAAGCCCGAATTGCCATATGTTTTTGTTTTGTTTTTCCTGAACCTCTGCTTCTTCTCAAAGGTTTGGTTAGGCGGCAAATCAATCTCAAAGCTCTCACGCATTGCTGAATGGGATTCCATTTTTCAAGAGTATAGCAGCGGTGCGGGTGCGAGTTGCGATCCATCTTTAGTTCAGCTGCTGATTCCAAACTATTTCTTTGTCGCTGAACAATGGCACAAATTTGTCTTGCCGCTCTGGAACCCTCTTAGCGGTTGTGGTATGCCGCTAGTTGGCGATATTCAAGCTACGATATTCTCTCCTGTAAGACTATTTCTGGCCGTGTTTCCTTCTGTTAGTACCTACAATTTGATTCTTGTTTCTGAAGTGTTTTTTGCGGGGTCTGGTGTTTTCTTCCTGGCAAGGCTATTGAGGGTTTCACGAGTTGCTGCGTTGTTCGCAGCAATCGCTTATTGCTTTTGTCCTTATTTTCTGTATTACTTGGAGCTTCTATCTGGTACTTCTCAGGCTTTACTGCCGATTCTTTGTGCTTCATTTGTCTACTGTGCACGCTTCGGTCGAGACCTGCCAGCACTACTTTTGCCGTCACTGTTCACTGCCTGTTACATTCTTTCAGGACATCCAGAGTCATCGCTGTACGCAGTGGCGATAGCATCCACTCTATTTTTCTTTATTCGTCGCAGAGAAAGTAGTGTAACAGCAATAAAAGTATGCACCGATTTGTTTATAGTGGCTCTTTTTTCTTTCTGTTTTGCCGCGCCAGCACTGTTGCCGTTTATTGAGTTTCTCAAGTGCGGTGATTCATACAAATATGGTGTGGGCATTTCAGCGTTTGCACCTTGGCAAGGTTTGTTTCTCAATCTTCAGCAACCAAGTTCGAGCGGGGCTAGCCCCTATCTTGGTGGGGTGGCGCTTCTTCTCTTGCCGCTCAGTCTATTTGTGGGTAGAGCTAGTCGGTACTATGTCGTATTGCTTGTCTCAATGGCAATTGTCATTGCCTTCTGCGTGGCTAGGCTGTTTCCTATTGATTTGCTCCTTTCCGTCAGCCCCTTTACTTACTTGGTAACTGTTTATCTTATTCCTGGCCTCTTGCTTTTGATCTGCCTGCTTGCTGGCATTGGGCTTGATAGATTGATTGGCATGTTCGTGTTAAATATGGCATTGTGTTCCAAGCTGCATAGGGTCATGCTTCTACCTTTGCTGTTTTCAGTGCTTTTGCCATTATCTCTCTACGTCTTCCATGTTGATCTTAAGGTATGCGATTTTGATCAAACCCTTCCAGCGACGGGGATAAGCGTGCGCGCCATTGTCAGGAACGGGCTTATTGCTATGTTGTTCTTCACCATAAGTGGTGTCTATCTTCGATATCGGCGCCGTATTAGGTCCGTCAAGCTAGCGAGCATAATGGGCAGCCTCGCTATTTGTTTGAACTTTTGTAGTCTTGCTCTTGCTTCACGCGTATCTATGCCAGTTCAGCCTAAGTTCTCTTATCCAGAGACACCTGTAACAGAGTTATTAGAGCGGTCGCATAGTCGAGTGCTGTCTGTTATTGAGCATGTGTTAAAGCCTAATGTCAACATTGTTTATGGTATCAGCTCGTTTCGAGTGCACAATCCACTTCTACCAGCACGTTTTGCTGCGTTCGCGCATTTGTGCGGAGCTAGCCTTGATGAGTTTCGTAATCAAAGTTATGCCGGTAAGCTTACAGATATGGTCGATTTAGCAAGCATCAGGCTCATTTTGACCCAATTTAAGCCCTTACCCTCGCGATACAAGCTGCTTTATACTTCAAAGCAAGGTATATCAATTTACGAGAATCCCCAAGCATTGCCTGAGGCCTTCCTTGTTGGCCAGGGGCTGCTGGCTCAGTCAGAACTTGAAGCTCGTCAGGCTATTTGTGCACCGGAGTTCGACTGTCGAAAAACAGTCGTCATCGAGTCTAATTCAGCTGCGGTCAAGAAGCTTGATGATTATAATCTGTCCTCATTGTTCCTACCGCTCAAAGCATTGCGGCAAAATGCTAATCAGGTTGCCATAGATTATTCGTCGACGGTGCCAGCTTTCATGGTGCTCACAGATACGTTCTATCCGGGTTGGCACGCCACAATCGATGGACAGCCAACTGAAATGTTTAGAGCAAACTATCTGTTTCGCGCTGTTCATGTGCCGTCCGGTACTCATACCGTACGATTTGAGTATTGGCCGTTTTCTCTGGTTGCGGGTTTAGTTCTTCTTTTGTGCGCTATATTGGCCGCCTGCGCAATTGTTCTCGCAAATTTATCTTTGCGAAATCGGCGAAGAGCAGGTGTGATTTGATTAGCCAGGCTGATTCGACAATGAATAATGCCAAATCTCGAAGTTTATTTGATATTCGCTCTAGTTTCTTTTGGCTTGTGCCTCTGCTGTTTAGTTTTTTTGTTTCAGCTTGGTTTCAACTGCGTATTTGTGAGAATAAAACAGTTTTTCTCTGCGATTCGGCTGGCTATTTGGTTAATGCTGGCGATTGTGCTCAGATAATTATTGATAGTCTTAGCGGCAAGCTTGATCAAGCCTGGCGTCTTGCTAGCAGCAAAGAGTTTGTCGAGCGAATGATCGTTGATGGTCCTACTATCCCCATTTTCGGCGCACTTGCCTTTGTCTTATCTGGTAAAGCAGCGGTGGCTACTAATTGGTCGACAATGGTGCTCTGGCTCTCATTGCTTAACGGTATTTGTGCGGCTGGCGTTGCGCTGCTGACAAGGCGTCAGACCAACTCGGCTATGTTTGGCTTAGGCGCAGGTATCTTATTTGGGCTTTACCCAGGCACCATAATTTCGGCTGGGCGCTTTTTGACAGAACCGATAACTGCGGCACTGTTAATGGTGCTCGTTTTGCTTGGCAGCTATTTGATTAATTGCGGCGGCCGATTTATGCCGCTTTTGTGTGCGCTATTGGTTGGAATTATCTCCGGCCTAGGTGTTCTTCTCAAAACAGCTCTGTTGCCAGCCTGGGGCCTATTGGCGGCTGCCCCAGTATTGCTTAAGCGGGGATCTAGTCGCGCGAAAATTACAGCTGGTTTTCTTGCAATCACAACTGGCTGCTTTTTGATGGTTGGGGCTTGGGCTACATATACCAGGGTTGCTTCTGGTACTTTGTACCTCATTCCGCAGAGAGTCCCGCTACTTAATATAACCGTGGGTCACGATCTCGAGACCGACGGTTGGATGTCTGGAATAGGTAATTTCATGGCTGGGCATCTAGCAACATGCAAGACATCTAGCGAGGTATTGGTTCAATCATGGCAGCTTTCGCCCGTGAAGATTGCTGACCTCTATTTGCGCAAACTATCTCGCACAATGGGTTTCGTTTGGAATGATTTTAAGCAACCATTGTTATTTCTTGATGTTGATGGTCAGAATTGGCTTCATGCCTTTTTGATTGCATTTGCATCGGCTGGAACTCTTTTTAGCATACGCTATTTGAGTAAGGCTTTCGCGGCTAAGCCATTAGATGGCGCATCGATTTACACCAGTCTCGCCTGTCTAGTTATTGTCTTTACCCATGCCGTTATTTATTTGCCTTTTGAAGCAAACTCACGCTACGGCTATCCCTGCGTGCCATTCCTCTTTTGCTTGGCTGCTTTTGCTGTTAGAGAGATTCTTTCGAGCAGACGCAGGGGCCTTTTGCTTTTACTAGTTTTTGTAAGTGTCCTTTTGGTCAAGCTAGATTTAGTAGCAATTTGCGCTGTTTATTGCTCTTTTGCCACGGCTTTAGCCCTGGCTGAAATACTTCGACTAGCCATTCTCCTGGCGACACTTGCAGCTTTATTGACCTCTGTCAAAAGTGATCTGAGTCAGTCTTGTCCAGATAGCAGTCGGTTCAGTGCTCCAGTTTTATTTGCTTGCGCCCTCTTGTCGATCTTTTTTGTTTTGCTTCCCGTGGCCCTTACTACTGCGTTCATTGTTGATAGGAGAACTGTTGAGATTGCTTTGTCGCCGGGCCAGAGCATTTCTAGAGAAGTTGTTCTGCCAGGTCAGTCTCAAACGCCTGATCGGTCTCAGTACTTTCTGCTGGTTGATTGCAATGATAAGTTTATAGAGGGCCATTGCCGAGTGAATGGGGCAGCAGTGCCAGGCCATCTGATTTCGGCAAATAAACTCGATTCTAGTGTGTATGGCTCTCTCAATGTTTTACGGATGATTGCACAGGCTATGGACCTATCAGCAGATCAGCTGAGGCAGTGGAGAATTGTACCCATACCGCAGGGTGTGCTGCGGCCAGGACAGACTAACATTTTGGAAATTAGTTCAGGTCAAACTGGTTCCTCTCTTTTTGCCGACCGTTTGTTAAGCGGCGAGACCGCTGTCAGGCTGCCTTGCCGCAAGTCGATGAGCTTGAGCAAGGCTTACAATTTAGATGCTCGTAGCGCTATAGAAAGTCGCATAGTTGATCAAATAGCTATCCCTGTTGCGGGTTCTTCTGCCGTTGTGGCTGATGCTGATGGTCGCACTGTTAGAAAGCTGATTGATGTTCAGCCTCGTTTGTTTGTGCTCAAAGCTGAGTCTAAAGCTAGGTCGCAAGATACTTTACCTAGCAAAGGAAGTTTAATTGAAAAAACGGTGGCTATTGCACCAGAGCAATTTGACCCTGTTATGTACAAGGGCAATTCGCCGGGGTTGATTCGTAATAACCGCTATACTCTTACCCAAGCTCAGTCTACCGGAGTTGTGGTTGACTTCCCACCAGGGATAGCCGCTAAGGGTATTCTTGAGCTAAGTATAAGTGGAGAAATTTTGTCGACGGGAAGAGAAAATAAAGCCGGTATTTTGCTGGCCATTAATTCGAGCCAAGCAAATAGCCCGCCGATGTTTCTTTCTAGCACGCCACCCTATATAAGTGCTACGAAAGCTTGGTCTAGGTTCGAAATAGTTGATCAGCTCAATTTAGATGCCTACAAATGTCGACTCGATAAACTTTCTCTTGTGCTGTTCCCCGGGCGTGCTGAGCAGATTATGCAGTATGGTGTTGACCGCACGGTTGGTAGCTTTTATCTTAGAAATTTGCAGGTGACCTTTAAGCAGCTATCGCTGCCAGACTTAGCTGACTGCAAAGAAACTATATTTTAGAATGAGAGATTTAGTCGCTGATCTTTATTGTAGTTGGATTGCTTACTTCGCCAACTTTGCTGCCGTTTTTATCCAATAGTCGCACTCGCAACTGATAGAAAAGACCGTGTGAGAGCTTTGCCGTGCTAACTTTTATGTGTTGCACTGTTTCTGGCGAAGATATTGGCAAGCACTGCTTTTCCATTATTGCGGCATCGCCATTATTGGCTGGAAAATTCTCGTAGAAAGTGTTTGGCTTGCTGATTTCAATCTGTAGGGTCTTAATGTTTTTCAGCGGGGGCAAATCAACTTGCAGGTCAATCTTCTGGTTGGCAGGCTGAAGAGTTTTTGAATTTATCTCTATAATGCCCTCGTATGATTCCGGCAGCGAACTCTTCAAGATCGGCGCTACTTCTGCTGTTGCAAGTAGTTTGCAATCATTAATTGCTACTTTTCGACCAGGTGGAAGGAGTAGAAAGAGTGAGTCATGAGTGGCTTTGCTATACCAGTGCCAATCACGCGAGAGCGGTATTCTGAGGGTGCTCAATTGGTTTAGTGCATTGGTATTGTTCGATTTGGCTAAGCTATTGGTTTTATCGTCAAGGCTGACGCTCAAAGATAAGGCTTGAGGCTGATTATCTAGTACTTTCAGTTTTACCTCTAAAAAATCGGCGCTTAATGGGTTCAGATTTAGATTGCTGAACGCTAGCGAGTCTCCTTCTGCAATGTTTTCGAAGACTACGGCTTGAGCACCGGGTTCTGATTTCGTAATCACTCCTCCAAGGCGGTGAGTGTAACCGTCTTGGGAATTTGAGAGAGACAGTGCCGGTAATGTCTCTTCGGCGCTCTTAAAGTTAACGCTGTCAAAGACACGTCTGTCAGAGTTCCATACCATCAACTTGTTTCCTGCTCGGCTCAGTCGCTTGAAGCGATCGCTGTTCAATTGCGGCTGTTCGGAGAACTGGATTGGGTCAAAAGTTACTATTGGGCCAGAATAATCAGTATTCATGAATGGCGGCTTTAATGCTGTCGTGAATGTATTGCCGTTTAGCATCATATGGGCTCCGCCGTGCCGTTTGGGGATGCCTAATATCAGTATCTTTTCATGGTCAACACATTTGCTGGATATTGCGCTAGCTTGTTTGCTGCATTCTCTTACTTCGTGCCCGGCGTGCACCCAGTCAAGGTTAGTAATGTATGCGGCTTTCCCTAGAATCAGGGTTGCCAGCATTGTTGAAATGATTCCTATACTGCTTATTGCTTTATCGATTTTTGGGGCAAGAAATCGCTTTTTGCCTTGAAGCAGTATTAGGGTCGTTGGTACCAATGAAAGTGGCATGGTGAGGAAGAAGCAGAATCTGCCGCCTTCTAAATCGTAGCCGAGGCCCCAGAGCTTGTATAAGGGGGCGAGGCAAGTTGTTGCCCAAATGGCAATGAATACGGCCCAGCGCAAGCTAAGGCTAATACTTGCTAGCCTTAGAAGAATTAGACTGAGCAAGACCGTGTAGAGCAACTGCAAGGCGAGAAATTGCCAAGGGTGATCGCCAAATATGTTATGGGCCAGAGGGAAAAAGAGACGCTTAACGGTGTCGAGATCAAGCCAGCGTGATAGGGCGTTGGCAGCTTGCGAATCACCAATTCCTTGAACGTAACCACCTAGAAGCGTTCCCAGTGCCATGTATCGCAGCACAAAATAGACAATAGTAGAAATCCAAATTGGAGCCGCGATCTGCCAGGTATTCTTCCAAGCCAGAGGCCTTTGTCCAAAGAGCAGAATCATTGCAGTCACCATCACTGGTGCTCCAATTGCCATTTCTTTGCACCACATGGCTAACCAGAAGGCAACTATAGCTAGTGCAATTAGTTGCTTACCTCGTTTCTTCTGACCGCTTGCAAATGCGCGCTCTGCGATTAGGTATGAGTTTAGGCATGCTAAATAGAAGACGGCGCAGATGATATCAACCCGGCCTACTACCCATGAAACGCTTTCGCAGTGCAGGGGTGAAACCGCAAAAAGGGCGCTGGCCAAAAGAGCAGCGACTGCACCTCTGATTGCTTGTGACCCCTGCGTCAGATTGCGAATTAGTAAGTAAAAGAGAATGACTACAACGTTGTATGAAAGAAGATTGGTCAGGTAAAAGCCAAGTGGATTGGCACGCCAGATACAAAAATCTGTGAATAAGCTCACCATGAGCCATGGGCGCCAAACAGCCATACCAGGTACTTGCATGAAATTGCTGGTGAAGTCAGACCACAGTAATTCATAGTGGCCAGCGAAAATGCGGCTGGCGTAGGCAACTTCGCCAAAGTCATCGGCCAGAAAATAGCTACTAAGGGTACGGGCGAAAACCAGCCATACAATTGCAGTCAGTACTAGCAGGTGGCTGGTCTTGCTAAGTGCCAGTTTTTTTGCGCTTTCCACTTAGAAGATCTCCTGAGGGGAGAAAAGCGGATGACAGCCTAAATGAGAAGCTGATAGTTTTATCTGCATATGTTTGTCAGGGGAGCCATCTCTATTAGGATAGCTGCAGTGCAGCTTGAAGTTTGAGCCTTTTGCTTGGGCTAGGTCTGTTACTATCGAGATAGACAATGGTGTTTCATTGTCGTTCATCTTCGGCATTACCCTTAATGGCATTTTCTCTATCTGACCATTATTATTCCAGGTTACGAAAAATTCTGGTACGCTCAATACCGGGTCGATCAGGCTGATTTTCTGTGGTTCTTTGATGGCTTCGGTGGCGGAATTTTTGACCCAGTTTAAGTTTGCCGTGAGCAATTGCCGCCCTTGTGAAATTAGATGGTCAGCAATGTCTAGAGTGGCTTCACCACGTCCTTCCGATGCGGTGTTAGCTTGATATGTGGTCTTTGGTTGTTCGATTCTAACCTTGATTAATCTGACATTTAAGTCCGTGTTGATATTTTCAGAGGCTTTTTCGAATGTTATTGCCCATTTGCCCTCTCTTGGCGGAATCTTTTCGTCGTAGCGTGGATCTGTTAATCCGGCGTCGTTTTCTACTCCATAGAAGGCTTTTTCCCATGAGTAAAGTGTTCTGGACGGAATTAAATTGACCTTCTGTTTGCTTGAAGTTTCTTTTGCAGCAGCGCAAAAGAATGTACTTGGCGAGGTCGATTTTTGTACTATATCGACGTTGATATAACCAACTTTGTTAATTTGAGCAAGCTGTTCAGCAGTTACAGGTAAAGCAAACCACTGACGTAAATCTGTATTACTCAGCCCTGTGGGTTGAGCCAAACAGTCAAATATATAAGAACAATCGAGGTACCAGCTTCGATCTGCAAGTTGTTTCAGGTAATGCCAATCATCTAAGGTGGCGATGCTCGAAATTGGTGCCGCGGTCAACTTCTTGCCATTCAGCGAAAGGTCAAACTGTTGTTTAAGTAGTTGACCTTTATCGCTGTCAATCAGTAGAAACCACTGAAAGCCCGTATCCGCCAGCACTTGGCGCGACACGAAAATCTGCCCGCTGAGCTTCACTCCTGGGCGTTCTATGGTGATGATTCCTTCTCCCGGGCGACCATTAGCGCGTTGTGTAAATAGACATAGGGCAATTGCTGGCATAGCTATTGCTGCGGTGAGAACCCGGGCAAAGTGTTTGGCGCCGCTCATCAAGCTGATAGAAAAGTATAGCCCAGCAAAAAAGACAGCGGCTCCTATACTGCATATAAGGCTGCGAACTAATCTTTCTGCTTCTGCGCCCTGCACTATGTATAAAGTTGCCGCTTGATTGTTGTTAAAAGCAAATGGTGCTCGAAGGTCGTCTCTTAGATAGATAAGCAAAAAGAGAGCGGCAATGATGGCTACTTTTGGTGCTTTAGCAAGCTTGTTATGCTTCAGTAAGTCAAGCAAGGTTGTCAGGCCAGCCGCAGCGAGAATTATGAAGGCGGGCATGGCTGTTAAGTTATAGCGCGGAACTGTTATAAAAAGCAGATATGGCAAGTTCAAGGCTATTAACAATAGCAGCGAACAGCGGGCCGATAGCAAATTTTTGCTTATCTGTGAATGGTCTTTAGTACCTTTAGCATCAACGAGAAGCGCTAGGCAAAGGCCGCAGAAAGAAAGCAGAATTATCAGCTGATGCAAAAACACTTGTGCCGGGAAAGATATCGGACCAATCGGCACTCGTAGATCATTCCATGGAAACTTATACAGCCTCGCTGGTTTGTCTAGGGCAAGTTTGATTGAACGCGAAGGGCTCTTTTTGAAGGCCTCCTTGAAAAGAGTGGCGAAGTTTTTCTTTTCTATCCCTCTACCATCTGGATAGGGATAGCTGAGAAACCCTTCTGTGTCTGTATTGGTGCCAATAAACAGATTGTATTGTCCAACGCGATCGACTATCGGTGTCATCTTGTCAAAGGCCGCTTTTTGGAAAGCAAACCATGGTGCAAGGACTATTAGCATGCCTACTACTACTGTTGTGCCAGCTAATAATGCCTTTTTCCAATTTGATAATTGACCACGCAGACTTTGAGCGACCACTAGTATTAGAGCTGTGAAGGTGAAAAGAATCATAGATGAACGGGTCAATTGCAAAAGCACGAGCACGACGCCAAGACCCAAGTACGGTGCTATTTTCAGAGCTATGATATTTAATTTGTTGGTTCTTAAGACCTCTGGTGCGGTTAGATTTTTAAGAAACAGGGTTATTAAAATGGTCATGGCAGCCATTTCTAGAAACGTAGCAAAGGTTTCACTGTAAAGTCTGCCGGTATTGACTATAAAACCGGGATAAATTGCTGCTATGTAGCCAGCCCATAGACCGGTTTTGCAGTTCCAGAGTTTGCCTGCTATCCAGCCAGTAAAAACAGCCGTCAGAGCTGAAATGACTGACTGCGCTGTTAAAAATAAGGTTGAATTATTTGCTTCAAATGGTGAGAAGCTCACGAAAGAGCAAAGCACTAGAAAGAACGGAAACCCTGGACCCGAGATAGCAAACTCTTTCCATTCGGGTCCGAATATTGGCAGGGACAAGTTCAATTTGCTTATAGCTGTGGCGTAACGCAAATATTCAGAGGCGTCTGAAACGCCATAGCAGTTAATATGCTCTGTGCCAAAGTTAAACCACAATCGAATTAGTAGAGCTGCTCCAAATAGGTAGAGCAAATTTACAAATGAAAGCCCATCACTACCCGCGGTACTTAAGACGTCGACCACTTCAGCGTTTTCTGCTGTCGAATTATTCGTGTTTTCCGGCGATACCACTAAGTCGTTCTCTATCTTTGCTTTCTATTGACGCTTCTATATCTTTGAGTAGTGGTGGCATTTTCGCTTCACTCGTGCCCATAAGTTTTAGGCCGTTGCGCATAAATTTTGCAGTTAACTTGGCTGCAAATAGCTTCGGCCTTGCTTTGAGAATGCGCCACCAGTGAGCGATTCTGAATCTGTAAGAGCGCTGAAACAAGAGGTCATAGATGGCCTTGTCGAAGCTATCAATCAAGGCTGCGGCATCACCGGTGGCTTGTTTGAAGTCGTGATTGTAGAGGCTGTGAGCGGCTTTTGACTGACTGCGCTCATGGTGTAGCCTTGTCGCTAGTTCGTAGCATTTGACTGTTTCTCTGGCAATTTCGGTACGGTCAAAATATTTAACAGCGCGTTGTCGAGCACCTTGGCTTAGTCTAGTTCTTTCTGTTTTGTCTGTAAGTAATTTGATACAAGCTTGAGCAATAGCATTGCTATCACAGGCCGGAATAATTAAGCCAGAAACGTTGTGCTCGATATACTCTTTTGTGCCACCGGCATCGGTACCAATGACAGGTCTGCCGCAGGCCATTGCTTCTAGGCATGTATATGGTGAATTGTCATAGACTGAGGGAACGACTGAGATATCGGCGCTGCGGTAGTAGCTAGGCAGCTCGTCGAGGCTAATGCGATCAATGAACGTGACATATTTGGAACAATTACTATCAGACAGGGATTTCTTCAGACCAGTCAGTACAGAAGTCATCCCTTCGGCTGTGGTCGTGTCGTCACCGATAATTACAAATTCTACGTCAGGGCATGTTGCCACTATTTTAGGAATTGCATCGACTAGATATGTTATGCCCTTGCGACCTTCAAGGCGGCCGACGAAAAGGAGCCGTAATTTCTCTGTTGGTGGAAGTGCTTTGTCGCCGTCGGGGGTGAATATTTGAGTATCTATAGGATTTCTGACAATCTGTATTTGACTTTCTTTAATGCCTAAATCTCCGGCCACGAATTCGGCTAGATCGTTGCTTGGCGAGGTAAGAACAGCCGCTTCTAGCATGGCAATGCGCTCAAGAAGTGCAACAAATTGATGATCAAAAGAGGGAACTACGTTGTGCAGCTTTTCAGCAATGAATTTTGAATGGGGAGTATAAAGGCGTATTACCTGCGGAACAGTTTGGGTTACGGCTGGAATAATGCCTTCTGCAAGCAGCTCAGGTGTGTCAATAACATCAAACGGTTTTTCTGCATGAAGTTGAGCAAATTTATCCCAAAGAGCTGTGCAACAGAAGAGCACATATTTGCTATACGGAATGCACATGCTCAATGCAGACAACTTGGAGGTGAATGGATAAGCTTCTACACGATGAACTGGGATGCCGTTGTCGTCAGCTAATTTAGCCTTGTCCTTCGCCAAAGCCACTACAACAACGTCATGACCGAGATTTTTCAGCCCGTGGGCCAAGTGTTTAGTGAAGGTGGCAATTCCACCAAAGCCAGTATCTGGCGGGTACTCTCTTGAAAGTAAACATATACGCATAGCTGCTAATTCTAGCTTGCAATGCTAACCAGAAGCCGAGCTTACAGCTTTATATCTCTAAATTCCTGGTAACATATGCACTCGCAGGCCATCAGGGCTGGCCAACGATGAAAGTTCACAAAGATTTTGCCATGAGAAGAGTATTACTTACTGCTCATAAGTTTTTCCCTGAGCATAGAGCGGGCACTGAAGTGCTCACGCTAAAGATCGCCCAAGAGTTAAAACAGCGCGGTTACGAAGTAAAAGTTGTGGCTGCCAATCCGCCAGACCTTGATGCTCGTAGAAGAAATGAGAGTGTTTCTGGCCAGGCTAGTGCAGACAGCAAATTAAGCAGCGACTATGAATTCGAAGGTGTACCGGTTCACATTATTGAAGAGCCCCTTCGTCTGAAAGATTTCAAGTTTAGTTTTGAATATTATCATCCTCACATAAAGACTCATTTCGCTAAGATTTTGCAGGATTTCAAACCAGACATTGTTCAGATTGTTCATGCTCAGAATCTCTCGACTTCAGTGATAGAAGCTTGCCACGAACAGTCAGTGCCGGTGGTGTTTTACTCTACTGATTTTTGGTTCGTCTGCCCCATTGTTCAACTTAAACGACCTGATGGCGCGGTTTGTCGCGGGCCTGGCCCCCTTGCTCTTAAGTGCTTAGATTGCTACACGCCCAAACTTTTGCCTCCTGATCATGAAATTGCTGAGGCTATTTCTTCTAAGTATCCTGCTATTGGAGCTGGTCTCGAAGGCTTGACTGCACCGGTTAAAGGCGTGGCTGTGGCTATGCTCAGCAATTTGTATCGAGGAGCTAAAGCTCCGGCGGCTATTCAAGCTACTTTGGCTCGACCAGAGCTGCTAAAGAACAGTGCCAATTCGCTAGCCAAGATTTTGGTGCCGACCAAGCTTATGCGAGACATATTTGTCGAAAATGGCATTCATAGTCAGTTGATCAAGCATGTGCCCTTTGGTATTGACACTTCAAAGCTCGATAACCATAAAGTAAAGAAACCTTCTAGTGTGCTGCGAATTGGCTATATTGGAACTTTCTTTGAGCATAAAGGCGTTGATTTGCTGCTTAAGGCTTTTCTTGAATTGCCGGCCAAGTTGGCTGCTGGGGCTCAACTTAAGCTTTATGGTGACACTAACCAGTTTCCTAAATACGTTGATACGCTTAAGTCTTTGGTGGTCAAGGCTGGGCCGGCCGACGCCAACGTTGCTTTCCTCGGTACTTTCCCTAATGATCAGCTTGGTTCTGTCATGGAAGAAATTGATGTACTAGTTGTGCCTTCGCGCTGGTACGAGAATACGCCTTTGGTTATGCAGTCAGCTTTAGCTACATTGACTCCTCTTATTGTTACTGACCTGGGGGGGATGTCTGAGCTTGTCAAACATGGTGAAAATGGATTATTGTTCAAACTTAATGATTACCACTCACTACTGCAACAATTAACAGCAGTGCTGGAAGACAGAGATTTGCTGCCTAAGTTTGCCAGCAATATCAAGCCTGAGCGCACCGTTGGTGAGATGGTTGATGATATAGAATTTGTTTATGAAGAACTGCTCACTGTGCACGGTTAAATGAAAGCTTTAGTTACTGGCGGAAACGGATTTATTGGAGCTCATCTAGTCGACCTTCTGCGGGCCGAGGGTCATGAGGTCAGAGTTTTTGATCGCTATCCCAATAGATTTCGGCCAGAGCGGCCCGATGTTGAATATTTTGTAGGCGAGCTTGGTAATCACCACGAAGTGGAAGAAGCTGTGCGGGGCACAGACTGGGTTTTTCACCTGGCCTATAACACTCTGCCTCAGACTTCAAATGATGATCCCATTCACGATGTCACTTCTAATGTAGTAGCCACTATTCAGCTTCTCAATGAGTGCTTGAAAGAGAAAGTGCGCAAGTTCGTTTTTGTTTCTTCTGGCGGCACTGTATATGGTGTGCCTCAAACCGACTTGATCTCAGAAGAGCATACCAATGAGCCGATCTGTTCATACGGCATCACTAAGCTCGCCATAGAAAAGTATTTGCATTTATTCCAGCATATTCATGGGCTTGAGTATGTGGTCGCTCGCTTTTCTAACCCCTACGGTGAGCTCCAGAACCCGAATGCTAAACAGGGTGCGATTGGAGTATTTCTTGGCCACATTGCCCGCGAGCAACCAATTGCGATTTGGGGTGATGGTGAAGTAGTGCGAGATTATATATACATCACTGATGCCGTTAAGGCGCTTTTATGTGCCGCTCAGTACGAGCCCAAAGATAACTCATCGCCGCGTATTTTCAATATTGGCTCTGGTGAGGGTCATTCACTCAATCAAATCGTAGAAACCATAAGGTCTGTGGTCGGTCCCCATGTCACGGTGGAATACACTGAGTCTCGATCTGTGGACGTACCTGTTAACGTTCTAGATATTCATAGAGCTAAGACATATTTGAACTGGCAACCTGAAGTTCCCTTAATCAAAGGCGTGGAAATTAGCTGGAATTGGATTAAATCCCTCCAATTGGCCAAGTCTTAAGGCTGACAGATTTAGTTAGATTAGAATTGCCAAGTTGACCAAGAGCCGAGTGTAGTGGACAATTGCTCAGTTGTTGGCAATTGCCCGAGATTAATCCCCGGCACCGCAGCGTTGAGGAATTTTGATAGAGCTTTCAGTAATAGTCGCTGTATATAACGAAGACCCGCGCAACTTAGCTAATGTGATTGAGCGGCTCGACCAGATCATCACGCCTACTGGCACTAGCTACGAAATCATTTTTGTTAACGATGGTTCTCGTCCTCCCGCCACAATGGCGCTGCGTCAGCTCGCTGCCGACAATGACAAAGTCAAATTAGTTGAACTTTCTCGTAATTTCGGCCAGCAAGCGGCCATAACTTGCGGTCTGGATCATTCAGAAGGTCTGGCTGTAATCAATATTGATTCTGATTTGCAGGATCCGCCTGAGCTGATTCCTCAGATGTTGGAGCGCTGGAAAGAAGGTTATGACGTTGTCTTTGCTCAAAGACAAGCTCGTCGGGACCGCTTCCTCAAGCGTGCTTCAGCCTATGTCTTTTACCGAGTGCTCGGCTCGATTTCCTCGGTGCAGATTCCTTTCGATTCTGGCGACTATCGCTTGATGGATCGCAAGGTCGTTGATGCCCTGGCCTCTCTTCCCGAAAAGACCAGATTTTTGCGCGGCATGATTCCCTGGTTGGGCTTCAGTCAAATTGGCATATCTATTGACCGCGGTGCTCGCGAAGTTGGTGAGAGTACCTATACCCTGAAGAAACTTTTGACCTTAGCAATGGATGGCATTCTTGCCTTCAGTATCATGCCTTTGTATGCCATTGCTGCAGTTGGTGCTATTGTCGCTGGCGTTTCACTACTTGCGCTGATTGCTAGTCTAGTTTTCGCGTCTGGTGCCGCTTACTGGCCGATGATTGTAATTTCAAGTCTTGGAGTATTTGCTGGTTTGCAGATCATTTGCACTGGCGTTGTTGCTGTTTATCTGTCTAGCGTGCTTAACGAGAGCCGCGCTCGGCCAACTTATGTGGTTGGCGCTAAGTTGGGCGGGGGCTTTAGCCGTACTTCTGGTGCTACCGCTAACAACTTTAATGCTAAAGACAAAGAGCTTTTGCTCACCAAGATCAATTTGTAAGACTAGGTTTTCGCCCTACAGAGAGCCAGCCTGATTTGGCTATTTTCGCTTGAATCATCTTTGCTAGTTTCATGCCACCGCATGATCGCAGGTGCACTGTGTCCATATAGTCTTCAATATTGAATTGATCGCTGGCAAACAAATCGAGTAGCACGGCACTGTCTTGGTTGTTATTGAATAACCGCTCCAGCATACTTTGGTGCTTGCTAATAAACTCGGATGGCAGAAGATCGCGATTGCTACTAGTGAGAGGCATTGCCACTATCAGTAGTGGAACTTTTCGTTGTTGGCAAAATTCGACTATTTGCCCAAGGGCTTCACTTTCTAATCTCCATCTTTGCCAGTCAATCGGAAGATATCTAATTTTGTAGTTAGCTGTATAAAAGTTCATCATTTCAGGCGAACCAGGCTCATCTTTGATTGATTCCAGGGAGCCGCCGGTTGCCACTGGTTTGTCACGATAGGGTTTGTTCCAAACAAAGGCGATTGTCTTCTTCAGGCCTGTGGTTAAAAACTTGGTTACCGCATCTCGCTGCAGAAATAGGGGCAGAAAGCGACTAGCCAGGGTCTCAAGATTTGCCGTTGCTGTATCAGAAAAATTCCAGAGTGAGTCGGAAATTCGCACTAGCAGAGCCTTGGATAGTTTCGATTCGCCAATTTTATTGGTTTGGTGATCAAGAAAATCTCTTGGGCCAGTTAATAAAATAACTAATTTGGGATTGATGCCAGCTTTGAATGCGCCTTTGAGCAAGAGCAGGTCTTCTGAAGTCATGCCGCCCTGGTTCGACAGGTTTAGAGTTTTGATGGGAGAGCCGCAATCTGCGCTTAGTAATTTGTCGAGATAACGATAAGAAGAATAGTGGAGGAATTTGTCAGCTCCTGGTTTCGGTTCACCAAATTCTTTGAAATCAGCTAGGGCTGCGGGAAATATACCCAGGGATGAGCCGAGCATCAGTACGGTGTTGGGTGTGTCCTTGGGGAATTGATCAATTTTGTCTATTACATCAAGGCGGTCAGACTGGTTGGATATTTCACAGCCAATAGCCGTGAACTCTAAAATATATGAGCTTGCCAGGGCCAAAATGAGGGTGTTTACGACCAACCAAATTGATGTGCTTTTATGGTAGCTCGTCATAATTTTTGAGGTTTCCTGGGATTAGCCCTCGATTATTTCGAATAGCTGCGCCTTTCGTTGATCCAAAATTTGTTTAGAGACAGCTCCAAGAGTCAATCTTAAGACAGGCTCTGTTTGGGAGCCGCGAGCAGAGAACCACCAGTCGTCAAAATTGACAGAGAGACCATCGATATGTTCTTTGGTGCCGCCGGTGATACCATTTTCAAGCTTGCTCAGGGTATCTTGGATATTGCTAACGCGTAAGTTAATTTCACCAGAGCTAGAGTAGACCATCAGTGGCTCAATTAACTTAGATAGGCTGGCGGTGCCGCGAGCCACTACGTTGACGGCCTCAAGCATTGTGCGTAGAGCATTGTCTGTGGCGTACATATCGGCGTAATAGTAGTGGCCAGAGAGTTCACCAGCAAATAGAGCGCGGTGATCTTTCATGCTATTCATCATAAATTGGGTACCAACACCAGTGCGAATTGGTGTTCCACCTTGCGAGACAATATATTCTGGTACCGCTCTGCTGGCTCGCAAATCGTAGACAACTTTTCCACCGCCGTGGCGGCGTACTAATTCAGCACCGATTAAACCAATCATCAAGCCAGTATCAACTTGTTCGCCGTGTTCATCTACAAACACTGCGCGATCGGCGTCACCATCGAAAGACACGCCAAAGTCGCATTTTTCCTCTACTACTAGTTTGCTCAGCTCTGTCAGTGAGCCTTCATCTAGCGGGTTTGGTGTGCGCTTAGGGAAGGTACCGTCTGGTTTTGAGTTGAGTAGAACGAATTCAACCAAATGTTTTGCTGTTTTGGCTAGTTCTTCTAGCTCTGGGCCAGCCGCGCCATGACCAGCATCTAGTGCAATTTTAAGGCGACGTTCTGGACGCACGTGACGGAGGAGAAAACTGACATATTCTGGAATGATATCTACAGTGGTGAGCTTCCCGCTCTTGTTGTTGGCTAGGCCGGAGCAGGAGCCGCCCTCTACCTTTGTGCGAATTTCGCCCAAGCCATTGTTGGCCCCAAGTGGTTTGGCCTGGCTGGCATAGAGCTTGAGCCCGTTGTACTGCTTGCCCATATGGCTAGCGGTGACAACGGCTCCACCGTCGAAGCCCGCTTGTGCTGCGTACCACACAGCCATCGGTGTAGAAGAAACTCCGATGTCTAGAACATCGTTACCGCTTTCAAGTGCTCCTTCAATAAAGGCAGCTTTTAATGCTGGCGAAGAAGTTCTTGCATCTGAGCCAATTAAAATCCTTCCACCACCTTGTGGTTTGAGATAGTGGCCGTAAGCGAAGCCAACATTTTTAGCAAATGGCTCGTCTAAACCATCGCCGTATATGCCTCGAATATCGTATGCGCCGAAGAGTTTATGCTGATCAGTCATTGAAATTGTCTCTATGCCTAGGTTTCAATCAGCCAACTATCATACGCTATAGCGGTCATAAGGGCGTTAGACTTACATTACATCGGCAAAAGATTTTTTTGTGCCTTCAAAGAATTTAAAGCCGAGGAAGAAGGCCGTTACTCCCACTGCTGTGTAAACGGCGTAATGAGGCCAGTCGGGGGGGAGCCCATCTAAAATAACCCGCCGATAGTCTGAAACAATTCCAGCCATGGGGTTTAGCCAGAGCAATAAGGCTAAATTGCCTTGCAGAGCTGAGGCTGGATAAACTACCGGGGTTGCGTACATCCATGCAGACAGAGCTAACGCCATGATATGCCGAATATCTCTTATGTATACGCTGAGACTGCCAATCACCCAAGAAATCCCAGCAGTTAGAAGTAGCTGTGATAGCACTATCATTGGCAGGTACAAGATGGTTACAGGCAGGCTATGTTTGTAGAGCAACACAGCTGAGAGCAGGATAATAAAAGCCATCGCTTCAGTTACTAGAGCGGAGATGACAGCCATTAAGGGCAAGATTTGTAGAGGAAAGACAACCCGTTTTACCAAATTTGGGTGTTCGAGAACAACCGTCGAAGAGCGGGATAGTGCTTCCGAGAAGGCGCCCCACGGTAGTAAACCGGCCATGAGATAAAGGGCAAAATTACTGGTGCTTCCGCTGGCGCCGAACTTGACTTTGAGAATAATCGAAAAGAGAAACGTATACAGAAGCAAATGGCCAATGGGGCTAATCAGCGGCCACAGCATGCCAAGTAGCGAGCCTTTGTATTTGCCCATGTTGTCGCGCTTTACCATAAGGCCAAGCAGATGGCGATGAACCCAAAGGCTAACTAAACCCTTGCGGTCTTCGACATTGCTTAAGGGCTGATCTTGTCGAAGATCTTGAGGCGCGGTGGAACCGGTTTCGTTTTGAAGGCTACTGCTCATAGATATCCAATTGGTTCGAGGGCCTTAGAGCCTCGATTTCAAGATGGTAGCACGCTTAATTGTTCTTACGAGCTTTTTCTACCATGGGCTTTAACTCTTCTTTAGCTGCCTCTGTAGCTTTTTCAGCCTCTTTTAGAGTCAGCATGTTAGTTGCTGTCAAATTTGTTATTTGAGCCTTCTTGCTATCCTTGTAATTCAGTTCGCCGATTAAGTCAGAGCCGTAATAGTAGATATCGGTAGTAGCTTTTTCTTCTACCCGCGATTGTTCTGGTGCAGCACTCGGTAGAAGTTTTCGTAGTTCAATTATGCCAGGCTCTTTGCTCGTGGGCGTCTCGGCAAATACTTCGCTGATTTGAAAGACAGTGCCATCTTTGCATTGCACCATATACTGACCACCAGCGGCTGTCTTCTCCCGGCTAAGATACTGACTTTTGCCACCAGCGCTGGCTTGAGCTGAGGGGTCGCGAACAAAAGAAACCATAGCTTCTTTAAGTGTCGATTCAGGTATGCCTAGAGTAATTTTCTCTAGGGCTATGGTGCCTTGTGGTGTGACTTCATTGCTGTCGCCTTGGGTGCAGCCAGTTATAGAGGCTGCTGCAAAAACCATAAATAAACTCTTCTCGAATACTTTGCTAAAACGCACTATTTAACCCTTGCTATCTGTTCCGCTGATTTCAGCGGTTAGTTTTCCCATTATCTCTTTTGCTTTTGAGAGTAACCGATCTTTTCGCTCTGGTGCTACTTCTGTGAGATATGTGTCAATTGCTGTAAGCGGGTTGAGAACGGCACTCTCTGTCAATTGTGGTAGGCGCGCTCGCTGGTGGGATGGCACAATTTCGGCGCTAAATTTTACTGACAGGGCCGCCTGCGCCGCTTGTTTAAGAGCATCTTCATCTACTTGATTGAGATTTTCTTGGCCAATTTTGTAGCGTATGCGCAAGACGCAACCGGGCACAATCACTTTTGTGATTTTCTTGGTAAGTAGTTCTAGCGGGTTCTCGCAATCAGTTAAGTCTGCTTCTACGGTGATGAAGGGGCGGGGATTAATAGAAATGAACTTAAACTCGGTTTTGGCACCAGCACTAGTTCTATCTATTTTTACGTGAACGAAACCTTTGTCTTCTTTCTCTTCGCCGAAGTCGACTCGCTCTAATGAACCGGCGTAGACGATGGCGGGATTTTCTTGACGTAGCACTTGATACTTGTGGATGTGACCGAGGGCAACATAGTCGACGCGATCGCTGACAAACATTTCGGTGGGGAAGGTTAAGGTGTAACCAACTAGAAGCTCCTCTTCAATGCCAGCTAGGGCTGTGTCTGTGCTCATATGAGCTGTAACCACAGTTGGTATTGCTGGGTCAAGCTTGAGATAAAAACCACGCAGTAAGTCGCGAATGTGTTCTTTCAATACTTTGTCTATTTCAACGGCTGAAAGATCTTTGTATTTGTCTAAGGTCATTAGCTGATGCCGAGTTATATGCGGTAAACCGACTAACTGAAGAGCACCATTTTTGGTGTTGATTACGGTAGAAATTGGTCTGTCGACCATCAGTACGCCTGGTACTTCAAGACTTTGAAATACAGACATGGCATGGCTTTGAGAGGCACGCAATACTTGATCGTGGTTACCGACGACCAGAATGCTGGTAATACCAGCATCGCTGAGCCGCTTTAGTTGGCCGGCAAACATCTTTTGATAGATTGGCTCTGGGGAAGCGTTTCGGTAGGCATCACCAGAAAATAGAAAAATATCGCATTGCTTCTCTATGGAGTAGTCGACCACTTTGGTTAGTGCGGCCACAAAATCTTCAAAGCGAACATTGAGACCAGTCTCGGGATTGAGTCGGCCATGGCTCTCGCCAGAGCCGAAGTGGATGTCAGAGACGTGGATTAAATTGATAGTCATAGATGTCATTATAGCTGTCTAGGCTGAGAGTTTAGGGAGCCAGTTCATGTACTGCGGTGAAGCACATGATAGATTTATTCTGCTTAATTAAAAGCGGTAAATATAGTGCGCCCCCCAGAGAAAATGTCAAAAGCTTTTCTAGCTCAGCTTGGCCAAATTGGTCGATTCGGTATCGTTTCGCTGCTATGTCTTGGCAGCCTCGCCGCTTTCGCCGCTGCTCCTGCTTCTTGTCAGGAGTCAGCTGAGATTTCGCAATGTCTAAAACGCAGTAAATATGTTTCGCAGGCTGCCACCGCCCAGTTCAAGATCGACTCAGGTAGCTTGCAACTCAGTCTCTATCAAGATCCGCGGGCACACGTTAAAGATCTCAAAATCAATTCTATTTTGCTGAGCAAAGAGCTTACCGATGCTTTCCCGCAAGCTTTTGATCGCTATGTTTTTTTCTATTTTCCTGTAGTGGCTCAGAGTTGTTACACCCAAGTCGTTGTTGCAAAGAGCGATTTGCTGCTATTTGCCAATCGCAAGCTTTCAAATAGTGAAATTCTCTCGCGTGTTACGCTCGAGCCATATCTTACTAATAGTCTGAAAGATCGTTATCAGGCCTTAAGTTATGCTGAGATTCTTAATTACTCTGACAATGAAAACAGTAAAGAAATCAAGCAGCGAATTCTTTCTCTCAAAGCAAGTGGTTATGATGTACGTGGAGCCGAAAGGCAATTTCTCAAGATGGAAGACCTGGCGCGCAACAAAGACGAAGCAGCATGTGAGGAGGCCAAGGTCGCCCTGGCAAAATGCTTAGATGAGTCTGTTCTGCAAAAATCTGTTATGCAAAACTATGATGCCCCTGGAAAAATCAGACTTGCAAACGAGAGGACTCTGTGGCCAAGGTAAAGTACACCCACACGCTTGAGCGTGGGGACCAGTTAGAAGTAAATGTTGAATCGCTTGCTAATGGCGGCGATGGTGTAGCCAAAATAGATTCTATTCCTGTTTTCATTGAGCGAGCCGCTCAGGGAGACCGTTTAGCTGTACACCTCTTTGATGTGCGTAAAGATTTCGCCCGCGGTGCCATAGAAGAAATCGTCAAACCCTCGCCAGAGCGGGTGGAAGCTCCTTGTTTCCACTATGAGCGCTGCGGCGGCTGTCAGTGGCAGCACATTGATTATGCTCATCAACTCCAGCACAAAGAGCGCTTAGTGGTTGATGCCCTCGGTCACATTGGTGGTTTTGCCAATGCTAAAGAGTTAGTTCAGCAGATAGTGGGCTGCGATGAGCCTTTTCACTATCGCAATAAAGTGCAGTTTCCGGTTAAGTACAAAAATACTCAGGTTTTGGCTGGTTACTATGAGCGTGGCAGTCATGATTTGGTCAATATTGATGCCTGTCCGATTCAGCCGAGCATTATGGATGAGCTTTTGAAAACAACCAAAATGTTGTTCAAAAAGTATCGTATTTCTATTTACGACGAAGAGCGCCATCGCGGCATGGTGCGGCATCTCAACTTCCGCATGAGCTTTGCTACTGGCAAAATTCTTGTCACCATTGTGGTCAATCACGCTCCCATCAAAATCAAAGAATTCAATAACATTGATTATCTTCATGCTTTCACTACTTTAGGTGAAGAGCTGGCTCACTTGCATAGTGAAGTGGAGTCTGTAGTCGTCAACTTCAATCAAGATAAAGGCAACCGCATTCTTGGTGAACACACAATCACCCTGGTTGGTAATGGCTACATAGAAGAGAAATTGGCGACCAAGCGTTCTGATTTGCCACAGAAATTGCAAGATGGCCTACGGTTCAGGCTTTCGTCTAAGAGCTTCTTCCAGGTAAATAGTTTGCAAGCGGTCAAGTTGCTTGAATATATTGCTGCTGCTGCCAAAGAAGACTTGGCTGCTAGTGAAAAGCCCGTTGTGGTTGATGCCTATGCCGGTGTGGGCACTATTGCCATGTGGCTTAGCCCCTTGGCTGATGAAGTCATAGCAATTGAAGAAGTCGGCGATGCAATCACCGATGGTGAAGAAAATGCCGCTCTCAATAACCTCACCAATGTTAGCTTTGTTGAGGGCCGAGTAGAGCAATCTCTAGCTGTCTTGATGGTCGAGAAGAAGCGGGAAAACAAGAATATTGACTTGATCGTGCTTGACCCTCCGCGCAAAGGCATTGACCCTAACATTTTGGCTTTGATCAAAGAGCGTGGGCCAAAGCACATCATTTATGTCAGCTGTAACCCAGCTACATTGGCCCGTGACCTGAAAATTCTCTGTCAAACCACTGAAAGTGGAGAAAACAGCTCAATCGGCGGGTATAAATTAAAGCGAGTACAGCCTGTGGATCTTTTCCCCCAGACTTACCACGTCGAATCGGTGGCTCTGCTAGAGAGGTTATAGATGGTTCTTTCAGGTATTTGGCGGAGAAACGAGAATTCGAAGGAACCTCTGCCTGACAACCTGAGCGTTTCGCACGACAAGGCCGTGCCTCCTAATGCCGTTCAAGAGCTTTGTGCTTCGGTGGGCTGGAGTCGACGGGAGCCAGACTTGATTGTGCGAGCTTTAGAAAACTCGCTTGCGGTTGTCTCAATTTGGGATAAAGATGAACTGGTGGGCTTTGCCAGAGCCACCGGAGACAAAGTTTTCAATGCTACTGTCTGGGATATGGTGGTCAGGCCTGATTATCAGCGCCTGGGTGTTGGCCGCCTGGTTATGTGTGAGCTATTGAAAGAGCTCGATGAGTATTCGATTCCTTTGGTTACTCTTTACGCCGATCCAGGCACCGATGGCTTCTATAAGCGTTTCGGCTTCCTCGCTGACCCATCTGGGGTGCGAGGAATGTTTAGAGAGAAGAACGACTATTAGTCCTTGGCTATTGGAACTCTCCTCTTTATATTAGGAAATTGATATTTCGGAAGGTTTCTAATTAGGGGCTGCAAAGTTGGCAAGGCTGCTCGACCGTGCTAATCTAGCCTCCCGTATATATGTTGTAGGCAACGCGTAAGAGCGCTTGGAGATGTCATGAAGGTAATTTTGCACCACTCTGTTGAAAAGCTTGGACAAGCTGGAGACATTGTTGAGGCCGCCCCCGGTTATTTCCGTAACTTCCTTCAACCGCGTGGTTTGGGTGTTGAAGCTACTAGAGGCACTCTGAAGAAGCGCGAAGAAGATTTGGCTGGTTTGAAGAAGAAAGCTCAGCAAATGCATCAAGCTGCCGTTGAGAAAGCTGAGAAAATCACTGCCCTTGGCGCTATTCACTATGTTGCTAAAGTTGGCGAAAGCGGCAAGCTCTATGGCAAAATCACCAACAAAGAAATTGCTGACTTGGTCGAAAAAGAAGTTGGTTTCGCCATCGACAAGCGTCTTGTCAAAACAGACAAAGAGATTCACGCTCTTGGTGTTTACGAAGTAACCGTCAAATTGGCCAACGAAGTAACAACTAAGTTGCAGCTAGAGATTCTTCGCGAAGGCGCCACACCTACTACTGGCAAAGGTGCTCCAGCAAAAGTTGAAGCACCTCAAGCCGAAGAAGTTGAAGCCGCAACTGTCTAGTTTGACCGTTGAAGTTCAATAAGCACCAGCTCAGACAAATTAGCCCCTATCTGTTGATAGGGGCTTTTTATATTGTCGCTTTGTTGGCTATTGGTATGGGTGGCGATTTTCCCTTAAATGATGACTGGGCTTATGGCGAGGGCGTCAGGCATCTGTTGCAAGGTGAAGGGCTTATTATGCCTAATGTTTGCGCTGCTGGAATAGCTCATGTTGCCTTAGGCTTTTTGACAACGAAGCTGATTGGTTATTCCTATACAAGTCTGCGTATTTTCTCCTTTCTCATTACTATCTTCGGAGCGGTGGCCATGTTCATTGCCGCTGCTTCTTTGCGCATAACGCGCATTCAGGCGGTATTTCTAACGCTGTTGTATGCGGCCAATCCACTTCTACTTAATGTTGCTTTTGGCTTTATGAGCGACTCGACTGCATTGTCTTTGAATATGATATTTCTTGCCTGTCTCTTGCGCGGGTTAGCCAAAAAATCGCTCAAGACCATGGCGTTAGCCTTTGTTATATTGGCTTTAGCTATAAGTGTCAGGCAGTCAGCTTTGATCTTCATCTGTTTGAGTCCATTCTGTCTCAGTAAGCGATTCGGTGCTGGTAAAGCTAAAATTTTCGTCTTTACTCTCGCTCTTGCCCTACCCTTGCTCTCGGCTTGGGCCTGTGATCAATGGCTGGTAGCCTGTCATCTCCAGTCTGGTTCTATCAATAGAGGCTATGATTTAGTACGGCAGGCTCATGCTTGCGTCGTCAACCAATATCTTTTCTCAGCACCACAGATGGTTCTGCCTACCATTAGTGCTATTGGCCAGGTACTCTGCTATTTATCCTTGTTTTGTCTTCCCGCCTTGTTGCCATTGCTGTTCTTGATAGTTTTGCCTAGGCGATACAAAGGGCTGTCTCGCAAGATTGTGCTTTGTATAGCTGCTCTAGTACTATCCGCTGCGCTGATTGTCGTGGCTTACTATCACCAGACCATGCCCTTTTCAGAGAATATTTTGCGTTTTACCACCACTGGTGCTCAAGGCCTTTTGGGAATAATTAGGCCAGCGTTAGCGCCGAAGGGGCGAATGATAATAACCGTGATATCGTTCATGCTTGTTGTACCGCTGGTGGTGGCATTAGTGGGTGTGGCTAGGCAGTTGCGGAAGAAAACACTGGTTTGGCAGCCTGCTGTAATAACTGTTTGCAGCACCGTTTGCTTGGCTTTTCTTACTCTTGAGACTTTAGTGCGCTGTGCCGATAGATACTATCTGTTGGCACTAGGACCGATGCTTCTTGCGGTTGGCTTTTACGCCAGGCTGAGTCGTACTAACTTGGTAAATCCGCTGTCTGTTTTGCTGCTACTTTGCATAGCTTCTTATTCAGTTGCTGGAAATCAGGAATATCTAAGTTCTAATCGCGCTCGCTGGCAAGCGATTTCTTGGTTAGAGAAAACTGGAGCTAAGTCAGCGCAAATTGATGGTGGCTATGAATACAATATTCTTCGTGATCTAAGTGTCTACAACACTACATATAGAGGTGAACCACCGCGCAATAATTGGCGTTGGTGGCCGATCAAGGGCGAAAACAATATTATTTCATTTTCGCCGGTTCCAGGGTACAAGACTATTCACGTAGAACCATATTTCAGTCTGCTTGACAGAAAGACCCGAAACATTGAAGTGTTGGAACGGATGGTTGAGAACCGTTAGTTTCGTATACTACGCGCCATGACCGGGCAATGAGTCAAGGCCGCCTTTGATTCCATGCTTTCTGAACCTAATCGTCCAAATCAACCCGTTCGCCTTGAAATATGTCAGTAGCAAGCGAGCCATCGGCCTGCTTTTTCAATATTTCAATTTTGGCTTCAGCGCCTTTGATGAATTGTTCGCATTCAACTGAAAGCTTGATGCCTTGCTCAAATAGCTGCAGCGCTTTTTCGAGCTTCACTTCGCCATCAAGCTCTTTTACAACAGTTTCTAACTCAGCAAGAGAAGCCTCAAAATCGATTTTCAACTCAGGTTCGGTGACGTTCATTATTACTGTTCTCCTAGAATCGTTAGCTTTGCTTGAGGTTATTGATGTGGCGACTGCTGGCAGATTCGCAAGTTCTTCTTTTACTGTTTTTAGCACGGTGCTGTTGTTTTCTCTTTCTTGTTCGGTTGTACTGGCGGGTTTTGCTACTTTGCTCTTGCTTCGGGTCTTCTTTGGCGCCGCTTCAGCTTGAACTGGTTCAATATTTAGGGGAGCTGCAAAGAATGAGAGCTGCTGGAAGCCTTCGTCATTGTTGTTGTTGGGTTCATTGCTAGTCATTGTTAGTTGACCCCATCTCTATAGACCCCATTTCTATTGACTCCACTTTCAGTTTGACCTTGCCTGATCGTAGTAGCGCCTCTACCATGTCACCAATTTTGAGGTCTTGAGCTCTGGTAATGATCTTGCCTTCTCCTGTGCGTAAGACAGAAAAGCCTCTGCTCATCACATTGTCTGGCCCAAGGGCATGGAGTTTTTCTCTCAATTCGTAGAAGCGATGAGTGCTGTTAGCGAGCAATCTTTCCACTCTATTAGTAATGTGTTGCCTGCGTCTAGAGACATTTACTGATGCTAGCTCCAGGCGATCTTGATAACGGTTCAAGGCGTTTATTGGTGAGAAGCGCGTCAATTCTCGTCTGGCATAGTGCATTCTCTCTTCGATAGATTGCATCATGCGGCGGTTGAGATGGCTGAATTTTTCCAGTAATTCGGCGCTGCCCCGGGCCACTAATTCAGCTGCCGCTGTGGGTGTGGGGGCGCGTAAGTCTGCTACCAGGTCGCAGATGGTGGTATCAGTTTCGTGTCCCACGCCTGAGATGATTGGCACGGTACATTCTGCCACTGCTCGCGCTACCACTTCAGTATTGAACGACCAGAGATCTTCAATTGAGCCACCGCCGCGAGCTACGATGATGACATCAATATCGGGCATGGTTTGCAAATCTCTGATTGCTTGAGCCACTTCTTCGGCCGAGCCTTCACCCTGCACTTTAGCTGGAGCAATCAGCACTGAAACATTGCGGTTGCGACGGTAGAGGGCGCTGAGAATGTCGCGCAAGGCAGCGCCAACGGGGCTTGTTACCACGCCTACTCGACGGGGCACCATAGGTATGGCTTTTTTACGAGCTGGGTCGAGCAGACCTTCGGCTTCTAGTTTGGCTTTGAGTTGGTCGAAGGCTAACTGCCATTCGCCCACGCCTACTGGCTCGATGCCGGTGACTATCATTTGATAGGCACCGCGAGGGGGATAAACACTTAGCTTCCCTTTGGCGACAACTTGTAGGCCATCTTCTAGTTTGAAGCGCAAAGCAGCGTTGGAATTTTTGAAGCAGACACAGGGTAGAGTCGCTTCTTGATCTTTGAGTGAAAAGTACCAATGTCCTGATGGATATATTTTGGCGTTAGAAACTTCGCCGACAACTTGTACAGCATCGAATTCGCCTTCGAGGGTATCGCGAATGCGGTTTGTTAGTTGCGATACCGTAAGAGCGGTTTTTTGTGAATGTGCTTCTTTGAGGCTGTACATATATGTGTTTTCTGTCGGTAGAGTTGTTCTATCTAGTACAACGTAATTTTGCCGCTCAAAGTTCGAAAAAATTGAGAAGATTTTTTTTGATTCTCTAATTTTATCGACCTTTTGTATTTTGCGGGGCTTTCCGGCGAATGTCGAAATATAGGCGAGCGATCGCTTTTGTGTATTCGGCTTGCCGCCTAGCTTTGCGCTCTTGTATATAAAATACCAAGACGAGAGTATCTTCTGAAACCCTGATCTCAAGCCGGTTTCGGAGCTTGCTACTTGGGAACAATATAAGTACAGAAGCTGTCTTAACAAGCAGTAACTGCCAAAACAAGAGATCCAACACCTACTTATATAGAGGCCTCAAATTTCATTTGACGGCCCTGGTTGTCATACAATATGTTAGTATCACATACAAAAATATGGTACTTCCAAGAGGGGGGTCAAGCGATGGACCGCACATTATTTACGCCAGCAATGCTAGAAACATTTCGCGCTTGCAAGCGGGCTTACAAGCTTGCTTTTCAAAATCAGTCGGGTGAGTCAGGGCGGGTAAGCCCAAGTGCCATCTGTAAGCGCTTCGTTTTGCGTGGCTTGGCTGATGTGAACCGGGGCAAAGTGACCAACCCAAGTCAGGTGCAGAAGTTCATGGGGCAGCACTGGCCCCTAGATAAATTGCATGACCAGCCCGGTGGTAAAGACTCCGCTACCCGCGCTTTTCTCTATGCCTATAAAACCCTGTTGCGCTATGTCGCTAATCCATACAAACCTAAGGGTGCTGAAGTTGTAGCTGTAGCTACCAAGGTGCGCGCTCGCGTGCCAGGTCAACGTCTGTATCTTGAAGATGTCTTTGACCTAATTCTCTGGTATCCAGAAGAGAAGCGCTTAGAGCTTGTTATCTTCCATCTTAAGGCCTTGCGCAAGAGCGACCCCTCTTGGCCTTCTCCCGCCACCCTGGTGCGCCAGCATTTGGCGGAGCGTTTGAAGGTGCGCTGGCCCTACGAAAAACTTACACTGACAATGGCCAAAGTCGGTCCCAGCGAAAGTAAAGACGTTTCAATCAATTTAGAGGATAGCCTCTATCGTATTCACTGGCCTGAGATAGTCAAGAATCTAGAAGAAATGAAAGACCTTGGCGATGTAGAAGAGCACGGACCTGAGTTTGCCGATAAGCCCTGCGCCTATTGCAAGACCATGGAGAGTAGAATTGCCGCAGAGCAAGTCAGCGGTGATGATCACGTTACGCTAAGTGCTTGATAACGCGCTGCTAGAAGGCAAAGCTAGAGGCTAGTGCTACTCAAGTGATATAGAATGGGCAATTCATCTCAGATGAATTGCCCATTCTGCTCGGGTGCTACTTCGGTATATGGTCTTCAGTTATTTCAATAAGAGGCGAAAGTGTCAGTAAATCTTGTGGTCAAATCAATAGGTGAGCTAGCTACGCAAGCTTCAGATAAGGGTTTGGTAAAGGGTGCCGCCATGCAAGACGTGGTGCGCATCAAAGATGCCTGTATCGCCATAGAAGGCGACAAGATTGTTGCCGTTGGTAGCGAGGCTGAAGTCTTCGCTAATAGCAAAGCCGAGCGGGCTAGCGACTGCGAAGTAATTGATGCTGGTGGCATGTTGGTAACGCCAGGTTTGGTTGACCCCCATACCCATCTAATTTTTGATGGTAACCGAGCTAACGAGTTTTTGATGCGCTGTCAGGGCAAGACCTACACTGAAATTGCTGAGGCTGGTGGTGGCATAGTGGCGAGCATGCGAGCTACCCGCACGTCGTCGAAAGAACGGTTAGTAGAGCTTGGTCGCCAGAGACTACAGCGCATGTTAGAGGCTGGCACCACCACCTGTGAGGTCAAGACTGGATATGGACTCGACATCGATAGTGAGTTGCGAATGCTCGCCGCTATTCTGGAGCTTAAGCATAGCTGCGCTAGCTTTATGGATATTGTTCCAACCTTCATGCCAGCTCACGCTATCCCACCAGGTGAGGACCGTGAGCATTATGTTGGTCACTTGATTTCAGACATGCTACCAGCGGCATCATCTATGGTGACTGATGGTAGTCTGATATATGCAGATGTGTTTTGTGATCGCGGCTATTTTACTCTTGAAGAAACCAGTCGCATTTTTGCTGCAGCATCAGAGCTTGGCTTCAGGTTGAAAGTGCATTCTGATGAGTTTGTCAATCTTGGTGCCACCAAGCTGGCTACCACTCTTGGTGCCGATAGTGCCGACCACTTGCTCAACATTTCTGATAGTGAGATTGAGGCTATGGCTCAGTCTAATACCGTGGCTGTGTTACTACCGGGCACGTCGTTTTACCTTAACTTGCATGAGCATGCGCGAGCTCGCACTATGATTGCTTCTGGAGTTGCCGTTGCTCTTGGCTCAGATTTCAATCCTGGTTCATGTCATATATTCTCTCTGCCTCTAATTTGGGGCCTAGCCTGCTTACACCTCAAGTTGACGGTAGAAGAAGCTCTTACCGCTCTCACAGTTAACTCAGCTTATGCTATCGGCATGGGGGAGAAAGTCGGTCGACTATCGCCCGGCTATCAGGCCGACATAACTATGTGGAATGTCGGTAGTCTAGAAGAGGTGCCTTATAACCTCGGGTGGAACTCGGTGGCCCAGGTGATTAAAAAAGGCCATTCGGTGTTTAAGAGCTAGTCAGGCGGTTTGTAGCTCATTTTGCTGCACTTGACCGTGGTGCGCTGGTGGTATCAAGCCTTTTGGGATCTGGTATCAGATCGAGGAAGTTTTGGAATACCGATGGCGGTATCAGATTTGATCCCAGAGGTCAAATTGAAGTGGTATCAAAATTACTCATAAAATCTTGCGATTTCCTATTGCCTTATTAAAGGCTTTCGTTATAATTCTAACGGTGCCACCATTGATGGCGGCGTTCACTTTATAAACTGTGTCTCTTTGGAGAGCATCCAGCACTGCTGTTGGTGCCCTGGCTTGGTGACTTCTATTGTGGGGGATTTTAACTAATGGCAGAGGCTAAGCGAGTTCCTGAGGAGCGGCCCGAATCAAACCTCGGACTTGATGGTTTTGACCAGTTTTTCACTGATAATGCCCAAGAAGCAAATGGCGTCCCCGGTAGTGCCGACCCCTATATGCAGGCTCAAGTTGAGAAGCTGCTCGACCGCTTTACTGAGCTGATGTCATTGAGTGTTGATCAGCGCGTAGAAACCAGCAAGATTGCCAGTCAGCTCATTGACAATCAAAGGCAGTTAGTTGCCACTCAACAAATCTTGATCAAGTTGATGGAACGTTCAATCGAATTGACCCGCCACATCACGACAATTGAAGAAAAGCTACCTGGCCTCTATGAGCTGCCACGGGTTGTAGAAACCTTGCGTCAGCGTGTCGCTGAGCTAGAAGGCATCGAAACCCGCTAACTTTGTGGTAATTCCACCATTTACGTGACGGCTGATTTGTATATACAATGCTTGTTATGAGCGGAGTATTCATGGATGGCGGTGGCGGCGGAGAGGGCGGTGGTGTCGACCACGGTCACGATCATGGCGACCACGGCCATGAGCGTGGTCACGATATGGGTGGCCATCCTGACCAGAGCCCAATTTGGTCCCAGGCCATGCAGGGTTTGAAGCTAAACGACTTCATCTCAAGCATCAAGATCACTCCTAACCATCTCTTGCTCTTCATGTTTATGGGCTTTACCGGCTGGCTTGGGGTGATCTACTGGATTCGCCACCACGAGCCAATGGCCAATCATTTGCTTGGTTCCGGGCCGGCATATACGGGATCTCATGTCGATAGACTTTTGCTCGACGGTGCTCGAGAAGCTCTGCCCGTCAAGACAACACCTGGTTCAGGTCGGGTTTACACTCCTGGCTCAATGCCTACAAGCTTCAACAGTGCAGCTCCTGCGCCAAATCCTAACTTAAATCAAATGCCGGTTTCGAGCGTTAGATTCTCGACGCCTCATCAAGTCTTACCGATGACCAATGGCTCAGGGTCTGCTGCTCGGCTTTTCAGTAATCGCGACCAAGTTGGTCCAGGCGGGCAAACTGGCGTCCGTAGTGGCCCTCTGCCAGGCCGATCCAGTCGACATGAAATTGGCAATCTCAATATCTCTCCAATTGATGGCCGTACTCAATATCCAACAGCGGGTGGCCGGTCTGAACAGTTTGCTGCTAGTGCGCCGCTAGCGCAGCCTGCGCCTGCTTCCCAACCAGGTTGGAGTCTGGCTAAAGACGGTTTTTCTTCAGAGTCGGCACACTATGATGCTCGCTTTGGTAGCCCTGTGGATGCCGGCAAGTAGTTCGCTAAACAATACTTTCTGGGCGGTAAATAATGCTGTCGCTGCCAGGGCGTCATTCCATATATAGGTATAAGTTAGCCTTTTAGGTTGAAGCCGACCGCTTGCAGTTCATGAATTTGCTTCATTTCTTCGGCGCTGAGGGGGCTGGCGTCGGAAGCTGCTAGGTTCTCTTCAACCATGTCAACATCTTTAAGGCCAACAATAACGGTCGAGACTGCCTGGGCCATCAGTGGATACTTGAGTGCGGCCTGGGCCATGCTCTGCTGGCCGTTTTTCTTGAGAAATGATAGTTCTCTGGTTGCATCTGATCTAGCTTGGACGTACTCTATAGGCCAATTCTTGCGAAAATCACCAGCGGCAAATTTGGGAGCAGTGTCATACTTGCCCGTAAGGAAGCCGTTTGCCAGGGGTTCTCTGGCAATAATGGCGCAGCCTGTTTCATACGCTCGGGGCAGAAGCTGCTCTTCAGGTCTGCAGCTAAAAATGTTGTAAGTAATCTGGACGCAATCTGGTTGGCCCACATTTATTGCTGTAATTCCTTCAATTGGCGTGAACACCGAAACGCCGAAAGCCCTAATCTTGCCTTCTTTCTTAAGCTCGCGCAGGGTGGCGTAGGTTTCTTCCTTTGAAATGAGCTTCATGGGCGGATTATGCAGCTGGTAGACATCTATATAGTCTGTGTTCAGCCTGGTTAGCGACTTTTCAAGTGCGAATCTGATGTAGTCAGGAGTGAAGGTTTGAAAGCCAGTGCCCTGATAGAAGTCAGCGCCCACCTTCGTTGCGATGACAACGCGGTCTCGTTTGCCCCGCAAGGCTTTACCTAATAGTTCTTCGCTGTGACCCCAGCCGTAGACATCGGCTGTGTCAAAAAAATTCAAGCCTAGTTCTAAGGCTTTGTTAATGGCATCTGTTGAGCTCTTGTCAGTGGTTGGGCCGTAACTATTTCCATGGTTGTTACCCCCTATGGCCCAGCAGCCAAAGCCAATCTCCGATACTTTTATACCTGTGTTTCCGAAGTCTCTATACTTCATGCATTGCAATGCCTACGGGGCCGGGTGTTTCAGCTCCTTCATTATTCATGAACACTGGGGCACATTGCAACTTAGGTGTACTACAATAACCACTTGAAAGGTTAAGCTGGAGACTTGGATTCGCTCATGGATCTATACGATATTACGATTATTGGTGGTGGGCCGACTGGATTGTTTGGCTCATTCTATGCCGGTCTTAGAGGCCTTAAGGTAAAAGTTATCGACGTTCTTCCTGAACTCGGTGGGCAGTTGACTGCTCTTTACCCTGAGAAATATGTCTATGACGTTGCCGGTCACCCAAAGATTTTGGCTAAAGACTTAGCCAAAAATCTTGCAACCCAAGCGCAGCTTTTCAAGCCGACCATATCGCTTGGTGAGAAAGTGCTCAATTTGCAGAAGAGCCCTGAAGGCCACTGGCAAATTTCCACAGATTTTTCTGAAGAGCATTTCAGCAAGACAGTTTTGCTGGCTTTAGGCGCCGGTGCCTGCGTTCCCAAGAAACTAGATCTTGACTATCCTAAAGAGCTAGAAGGCGAGAGCATTTTCTACGCTGTTAAGAATAAAGAGAAGTTCCGCGGTAAGAACGTACTGATTATTGGCGGCGGCGACTCTGCTGTTGACTGGGCCAATGAATTTTCAGTGCTAGCGACGAAAGTGACTTTGATTCACAGAAGAGATCAGTTCAGAGCTGTGCAAACTTCTGTAGAAGAGATGAAGCGCAACAAAGTAGATATCAAGACTTTCTACGAATTGAAAGAAATTCAGTATGACGGTGGAGCAATCAAAGGCGTGGTCATCTTTGACAACCGCACTGGCAAAGAAGAGACCCTTGCCGTTGATGCCATCATCATCAACATCGGCTTTGTTATCAACCTCGACTTCTTGAAGAGCTGGGGCTTGCACATGGACGTCAATGCTATTACCGTCAACGAAATGATGGAAACTAGCTTGCCAGGCGTATATGCCGCTGGTGATATATGCGCCCACGCAGCCAAATTGAAGTTGATTGCAACTGGTGCAGCCGAAGCGGCTACTGCCGTAAACTTTGCTGTAACCTTTATCAATCCTTCGGCCAAGGCCTTCCCTGGTCACAGTTCAAACCTCAATCTGAGCATGTAATCTCAGTTGAACTAAAGGTTTAGGTAGAGCTTCTATCTATCTAGAACAAACGGTCGCAGCGCAAGCTGCGGCTTTTTGCTTTATGGGCCTATTCGAGTTTGAGCATCGGGTTTCAAAAAGCTTCGGCATAACTGGTAGTGTTCAGGCTATTGCGCTGCCAGAAACTATCGCTACCAGCGACTATATACATGCGATAAGAGCCGCATTGACGGCCGAGGGCTGGGGAGAGATCGCTGAACTCCCATAGCTCTTTTGAGAAAGGTAGACTCTGCGATTGCTTTGCCTGCCAAGTCGGTGTGATTATTCTTCCGTCTGGGCTTTCTTGTTCTTGTAGAAACTTGGTGGCGCTTAAGTATTCAATGGCAGGAATGAAAGCTGCTTGGCCGTTGATTTGATCGCTGTCACCAAATATGGTGATGTCTTGCCCGGCGGTCAGAGAGATTTCGTTGTTGCTACCGTTGTTGAGATAATCTGGGGGAATGTAGTAGGCCCGCCACTGTCTGACGGCGGAGGCTTTCTTTCCGAAGACGCTAGCGAAGTCGGTTTGCATCTGATCGAGCTTGGCCCAAGTTTGAACTAGACTAGCCGGATTGAAGCTTGCTGCTGGTAGCTCTTTATTGTTGATAGAGACAGTGCTGCCGGCTAGCGGGTCATCCGAACTAGTAGAATCGCTTGATTGATTGCTCTTGTTATGAGTAGCTTCACAGTCTATTAATAGTAGATGCCAGTTGGCCTTGATATTCTCTGTCAATTTGACCGCGCGACCTATGCGTTCACCCCCCTCTAGTCGACATTTCCAGGATCGCTCTTCGCGCTCATTGAGGTAGTGAGCCATGAGCACTGCAATGATTGTGCCGCTCAGTAAGGCCGCAATGCTTTGACTGGCAATCCATAGCAATGGGCGCTTCGGGGCTTGGTCCGAGCTACCTAGTTTGTAAGCTAGTACAAACACCAGAATCAGCGATGCGCCTTTTATAGCGTATTCGAGGAAGGCTGACAGACCTGTCGGTATGAAGAGTATTTGTATTAGCGACAATAAGTCGGCTCGAGCTATGACAAGGCTGGCTGTAGCAGCGAGACAAAGGCCAATTAACAAGCTGGTTTTGCATTGCTGCCTCAAAGTAATTACTATGAATTCTACTGCCATTGCTGCTAATAGAAACACCATAGGCATGCCGCTGAAGCCATAGCGTGAACAGGTCTCAAAGGGGATGTAAGCTGCATGCCCTAGTATTATCAGTGGTGCAGCAGCGGCGATAAAGTTTGCTGTTGCGTGCCGCTTTGGTAGACAGAGTGGAAGCAGTATCAGACCGATGGCTGCTAGTGTTAGAGCCAATTGATGGAGAAAGATTTGCAGGCCTAAGCCCAGGCTAAGGCACTTGTGGTGAAAGTCGTTCCAAGGAAGCAGCCATAATCTCTCGGGTTTGCGCAGGGCTAAATTAAGCGACTGCCCTGGCTTTTCTTTGAAGATGCTAGCCATGCACCCTAGCGGGCTGACGCCCTCGCCGTAGCTTTGCATGGTTGGGTCGAGGGGGACGGTGCCCCAACCATCGGCGTCGCAACTCATACCCCGGGTGATGTTGTAAATTGGCAGGCGATAAGCGCTAGCGCGCCAGTGTCCGCTGGTCTCGTGGGTAAATAGTAGCCAGGGAGTGGCTGCCAAGGCCGCTCCGAGAGCAAAGCTTAGAGCCGTAACTGTTTTGTTTCTATATTTTGGACTGCCTTTTTCACTGCCCGGTGGTAGAAAAAATGGTCCGAGCAGTGCAGCCATCCAGAGTGTGGTAAGCAGCGCTAAGCTAAGCACTAGCGCTGGTTTAGACATAAACACCACGGTTAGCAGCAAGCCGCTAATCAGGGCGAGAATCTTTGCTGTTGTGTTGGAGGTTGCTGCGGCCTTGAGTTTAAGTGTTTGCACCATCAAGCGCATTGCCAAAAGCAAAAGCGCTGTTGCCGGTAGTTCCCCAAGAAAACTATTGGTGCTAAGTATGGCCGCTGGATAGAGGGCCCAGGCTAATCCTGTGCCTAGAGCCAGATATTTGGCCTGTTTCTCATTGCCTAAATTGAAGGCTAAAGAAGTAATTGATGCTGTGGCTAGAGCTTGAAAAAATATCTCTATATAGATGAAAGTTCGCCAGTCGCTGGCCTGGGGAATCTTGCCTAGGAGCGTGAAAACGAAGGTGCCCACCAGGGGAACGAGTGGGCCGTCGAGCAGTAAATAGTCGTTGAGTTTGTGGCTATCGCTAAAATTTAACGGTGTGCCTCCGAATTGCGCTTGAATAGCCTGGCAGAGCAATTGCACCGTGCCCATATAGTGACCTGAGTCAAAGACTAAAGTGGTGCCTGTAGGGTGCAGCGTGTTTTGTATGATACAGGCGAAAACGGCTACAACAACGCAAAGTGCGATGATCAGAATTTCTGTGCGAGAGCTTAAACTAGAGCTAATTTGCATTGGCTGATTATACTCGCTTACCAGAGCCTGAGCGTTGAGTTCGCATGGCCAGCCTGGGCATCGATTGTCGGGTTTGCTTGATCTGCTCTTAAAGCTCTATTGGTAAAGCAATTAGCGAGTAGTGTTCTAGTTTTTCTACCTTTACTCCGCGAATTCGACTGAGTAAATCTTCAATGTCGTTGATGGTTCGTTGATAAGGAGATCCTGATGGATAGTCGCGCAGATTGGTCGCCTTTAGATCGATTTAGTAGCCCGTGCAAAACTCAATCTTTTTTGTTAGGGCTTTATTGCCTGCCAACAGGGTCTCCATTTAGTCTTCGCGCTAGCGGCAATAATACCCGCTGCCAGCAAGGGCTGCAAAAAGTAGTGGACGATACCATACGGATGTAGTATAGTTGATTTACTGCTGACAATTTACCTTTTGCTACTGCTACGATAAACGTGTGCGGGAGATTATCTATGTTTACCGACAATGCTATTAAGGTCCTAGAGAAGCGCTACTTCTTAAGAGATGACCAAGGTCAAATCATAGAAGACGTAGATTCTCTATTTGCCAGGGTTGCTTCTGCTGTGGCTGCCAGTGAGCTGCGCTATGGCCTTGATGCTACTGCCGCAGAGAGCCTTGCTGGTCGGTTTAAGCAGGCCATGCTCAATCGCGAATTTCTACCTAATTCTCCTACCCTAATGAATGCCGGAAAGCCGGGTGGACAGCTCTCTGCTTGTTTTGTACTGCCTGTGCCAGATAGCTTAGAGGGTATTTTTGAGACTTGCAAAAATGCTGCCATGATTCATAAGACCGGCGGTGGCACAGGCTTTTCATTTTCGCGTTTACGCCCCATGAACGACCGGGTGGCCTCTTCCGTGGGGGTGGCATCTGGTCCTGTCAGCTTTATGATTGTCTACGATGCTGCTACTGAAGCTATTCGCCAGGGTGGTACCAGGCGTGGTGCCAATATGGGTATGCTGCGGGTCGATCATCCTGATATAGAGCAGTTTATAACTTGCAAGCGCGATACCAGTAAGCTCAATAACTTCAATATTTCAGTGGCCGTAACTGACAAGTTTATGGAAGCGGTTAAGTCTGATCAGCCCTTCGATTTAGTGCATCCTGGTCGCCTTGATGCTAATGGCCCCGAAGTTGTGCGCCAAGTCAGTGCCGTGGCTCTCTTCGACAAAATGGTCGAGAACGCCCATGCCACTGGGGAGCCAGGAATGGTCTTTATTGATCGCATCAATAATAGCGATCCAATTCGATTGGCGACCGATGACCATGGTCAGGTAATTGCTGGTACTGAAGATATTGAGGCCACTAACCCTTGTGGCGAGCAACCGCTTGGGCCAGGCGATGCTTGCAATTTAGGCAGTATCAATGTCTCGCAATTTGTTGACGAGCAGGCCAAGACTTACGATTGGCAACGCCTTAGTGAAATGATTGAGCTTGGCGTGCGTTTCCTCGATGATGTTATTGACGCTAATGTCTATCCTTTTGACTTTATTGCTCGGGCGACCTTAAACAACCGGCGTATTGGCCTTGGTTTAATGGGCTTCGCCGATTCATTGATCAAGCTTTCTATTGCATACGATAGCGACGAAGCTGTTGCTCTGGCTGAGCAGTTAATGGCTTTCTTCCAAGATAAGGCCCATCAAGCTTCAGCTGCGTTGGCTAATGCTCGTGGTAATTTCCCCAATTGGTTTTATTCCGACTTCGCTCAACTTGGCTTAGTGCGGCGCAACGCCACAGTTACAACTATTGCACCGACTGGCACTATTTCGATAATAGCCGGAACTAGTTCGGGTATCGAGCCGCTCTTTGCTATTTCTTTTGTGCGCCGGGTGCTTGGCGGTACCGAGCTAGTTGAGGTCAATCCACTCTTCGAAAAGATTGCCAAAGAAAGGGGCTTCTATAGTGAAGAGCTGATGCGTAAAATTGCTCAAGAGGGCACTGTAAGTCATATTGATGAAGTTCCAGAAGATGTCCGAAGGGTTTTTGTCTGTGCTCACGATATTGACTACCTTTATCATGTCCGCATGCAGGCTGCATTCCAGCGGCACACAGAAAATGCTGTTTCTAAGACAATCAACTTCCCCAATAGCGCTACTGTTGCACAGGTAAAGGCAGCCTATTTAGCGGCCTGGGATCTGGGTCTGAAGGGTATTACTGTGTATCGTGATGCTTCCAGGCTCTCGCAAGTTTTGAACATCGGTAAAAGTGATCCCCTCAATAAAACCACTGCTGTAGAGCATGCCAGGGAGTTTGATGATTCCCTAAAAAAGCGACGTTCTGCTGGCCGCGCGGGGACTGTGACTAGTCCTCTGGTTAAAGGCAACTTGGCGCTGTCTGTTGTTACCCGTCCACGGTTAGAGAACAATAGTATTGCAATCGCTGGTATTGCAAGTAGTAGTATCTCTGTGGTCTCGCAAGATATGTCCGGCGAGAAGTGCTCTGATTGTGGGGTCGCTAAAAGTTTCCTCAAGTACGAAGCCTGCCGACTTTGCGTTGCCTGCGGTTATACTAAATGTTGACTCTTAAGTCAGCGTTATATGTGACCTACGCCTTATCAGAGGACAACAGCTATGTCGATCATGGTCGATCGGGAAATCCGAGAAGAGATTGCTAGCGGTAAGCTAATAATTGAACCTTTTGAAGACCGCCTGATTCAGCCGAATTCCTATGATGTTCGTTTGTCTGATCGTTTCTCCTGGCACGTCGCTGGCGAAGAGGTAATCGATCCATACGAGTCTCAATCAATCCTTGAGGGTGTCAAACAAGTAACGCTTGAAAGCATCGTTATCAAGCCCTATGAATTCATTCTAGGAGCCACTCTTGAGGCCGTTTGCTTACCTGATGATATTGTCGGTCAGTTAACCGGTAAATCGAGTCTTGCCCGCTTAGGTGTAATGGTTCATGTTACGGCAGGCTTTATTGATGCTGGTTTCAGCCATCCTCCTGCACAGATCACTCTTGAGATTCTTAACGTCGGCAATCGCCCCGTTAGGCTCCATGCTGGTATGAGCATCGGACAGATGGTCTTCACCCGCACGGCCTTCTGTGACTTGCCCTATCACCGCAAACCAGGGGCTAAATACAATGGCCAAGCGGCAGCAGCCCACAGCAAGTATTACCTCAACCCCCAAGAAGCTCCGGTTTAGGTCTTCGGTTTGGGTTTTCTGCTTAGATCTTCGGCTTAAGTTTTCATCTTAAGCCCTCTATTCTTTTATTCTTGGCTGCGCCTTTGTTGCAACAAGCGCTGCATTGGTGAAGCTTTGCTTTCGGCCTTTTTGTCGACTGAAACCGCTGGGTTTTCAGCGCTAGTAATACTGCCTGACAGTGGCGAAACTGTCAAAGCGTCTTGCAATGTGATGTCTTCTTCCCGGGCATTGCGATAGTTTTTTCTAGTCGAGCGCAGCGGGCCTGGCCCTTGTTCTCTGGCTGATGAATCGACTAAGCCAGAGTTCAGAGGCACGCTTGGCCCTACTCTTTCACTTATTTCAATAGGGCTAATGTCGGTAGTTGCAGCAGGATCAACAATTTTGAAGGCAATATCAACCGGGCTGATGTCGCTGGTGGCAGCTGGATCTGTAATCCGTTGAGTTAACTCTACCGGGCTAATATCGGTGGTCGCTAACGGGTCAGCTATGGGAGGTACTGCCCTCACGGCCTGGTTGGCAGGTGTTTCGGCTACGTAAGCTTTGTATACTCCTGAGCGTTTCCAGTTCCCTGTCTTGGCCCCTTCAATACAAGCTTCAAGGTGTTTTGCTTCACGCTCAAGGTGAGTTTCATTGAGCAGTCTGGCATAGTTGGCCATGACGTTTATGGTCTGTGGGTGGGAATTGCCGAGTGCTTTGGTCTGAATACGGAGAGCCTTTTGGTATTCGCTCTCGGCTAGAAAATGTTTCTTTTGACTGTGGTAAAGCAGGCCAAGGTTGTTTGTGAAAACACCGACATCTTGATGCTCTGGTCCATATCTATCTTGATATAGGGCAATCACTCGCTTAACTACAACTTCAGCTTGGGCTAGTTGTCTTTGTTTGAAGAGTATTTCTGCCAAGCATTCCAAGGTCATGGTCAAGCGGCGATCATCGGGGGGGAAGTCCTCGGCAATGTCTACGGCCGCGCATAGCAGCGGTTCGGCGTGTTCGAACTTGCCAAGCTGAACTGCTTTACCGGCCGATTCCCAATAACTGCTCCATTTTTCGTCTTGATTCATACTGGCCGTTCTTTCCCGATACAGAGAATGGTTCGAGCGAATGTATTTTAAGGATACCGCTTGGCAACCGATTCGCCTACTGCTAATCCTCATGGTTGCCTTGCTAAGGAGCCGTGGCGGGCAAAGATTATAATAAAAAAGGCCAAGATTACCCTTGGCAGTGGGAATTATACGAATTTACTGTTGTCTAAGTCTTATTTAATATGGATAGATGCGGGGCATAAAGAAGTATCGACTTCGCGCATTTTTCTACCGGGGAGAGTCCAGATGACTGACGCACCTGATCCAGCACCTAAAGGAAACGGAGACGAAGCTGAAAATGCGGCAACAAGAAAGCTGCTGGAGGGTCTTGGTGCCCAGGTTGCTCAGGCAAAATACAACCAGGTAGCTCCTGGTTTCAATCCTGGCGCTGAACCCGGTAAAGGACGTGATCCTTATTACACGGGCCCAGCTGATGGCAAACCGCAAGGGGCTCAATATGGTCCCGATGGGACGCTTGTGCCTGGTGGTAAGCCTAATAACGGCAATCAGGGTGGCGAGCAGGTGCCTAGTTTCACCGAACGGCATAGAGACCAACAGGTAGATCCATCTAAGCCTTATGCACGCAGCGACGTTGGTGAGCAAGTACGCACCGGTAACCAGCCTCAAGGGCAAGGTCGTCAGTTCTCCTGGCAAGGTGCCGATTTCTTTGACCCAAGAGTGCAAGAAGCTATTTCGATGCGTGGGCAGCACCGTGATTTGTTCCAGTCATCCATTGCAGCTGGCATATCTAGCATAATGGTTCCTCCTGCTCACCGGTTCCTCACCGTCAAAGCAGATGAGGCAGTAGCTAGGGCTGCTGACACTGGCGTAGAGACAAGATCAAGTAAGTTGGCTAAGCTGTGGCAGGCTACCGTCGACCCGTCAAGAAATGCTGCTAGTGACTTGTTGAAGCCGAGCGCTAACTCCGAGGCCTATAAAGCATTCGATAGTTTGACTAGAGATTTAGCTGAAAAGGCTAAGGGCACAGGTGATGGAGCGGCTCTTGCAAAAGAGCAATTGGAGTACTTAAACACCCGCACCGCAGGTGGCACGATACCAAAACAGGCACTTCATGACATCGCGGCTGCGACGCGAGAAGGTGGAGAAAAGTTGTTTGATCCGGCGCAGCTCCAAAAAATCAATGCGCGTGTTGATGCTGGCTTGCTTGACGATGCCGCTGCTCTCAAGCGTAGTGGTCGATTGGCCCAGCTCCTAGAAAAGAGTCCCAGTTGGATGGGGCGAGTTGGCACTGGCATGCTCGCTTCCGCAGGTCAATACTTTATTGTTAACACTGATCGCGGCATGACTCAGAAAACCGCTGGTGCGAATGGTTTGCATGAATCGTGGAATGCCAGTCAGATTCTTGGACCAGCGGCTCTGGCAGCTTTGCCAGGCAAGTTTAAATTAGCCGCTCCTATCGTTGCCATTGGTGGCTCTCAGGCCATTGACGGGGTAGCCCGTTTGACTGGTTTGACTGCCCCCGATCGTATTAATGCGGCCACCGGTGTTTACGATGGCTGGAATGGTGCCTCCGTCGCTGGCAGCTTGACTCTTGCTACCTATGCTAAAGATTGGCGGATTAAGGCCGGCATCGCTACTGTCGGTGCTTTAGCGCCAATGGCAATGCATGCTTTGCAAGATAATGTTACCGGCAACCTTAAAGGTGGTGTCGATAGTGTCAAAGAGAGTTTCAACTACGATCACACCAAGCGTACATATGGCTCGTTGAGAGAAGTTGATAGCTCGATGCAGAAAGTGCTCAACAAGAAGGAAGATTGGATTGTCGCTAACGTTGACGCTAGTTTTGCTGCCATGAATGATCGCTGGAATAAGCCCGCTGCAGCAGGTGGTTTAACCACTGAGCAGAAACTTCTAGGCTTGCGTGATGACGCTAGTGCTACCGGTGCTCTCTCACGCAACATCCTCGATAAAGGTACGCGCATTTCAGACAAGGGTACTGAGCCTCAATACATGCTTGATGGCTATAAACTTGATGTGGGCGGCCGGGCCTTGCATTATATGTTGCGCACCAGAAATAGTGCTGACAAAGCGGCGACTTTGACTGAGCAAATTATTCGAGACAATGCCGATCCAAACAAACAAGTAACAATCAAAGGTGAGCTGCCCAAGCAAAGTGAAGCCGATGATCTAAGAAAGTATTCGGCAGAAGCGCAGACTGATATCACCAAGATTCTTGATGGTAAGCACGACATTAAGGGCGCCTTTGATGAGCTAGTGAAAAAGGCAGAAGTGCTTGATAAAGAGTTCCTCAAAACCTATATCAAAGGACCAGATAATCTGATTCTCTATTACAACGATAAGGGTGCTAAGGCTCAGGCTGCTGCTCAAAGAGCTGCGGCTGAAGGCAATGAACCTCTGCGCCAAGAAGCTGAATTGAAGACTCAAGAGTACGCCAAAGTTGTGGCCAAGCTTTATCGCGACCAGGCTTTAGCCTATATGGCTATGGCTGCAGCGAAGATGAAGAATGGCAATGATGGCGGTGGTGCATATGATCTTCTGATTGATGATGGTGTCAACCGTAAAGACATCTTCCCCAATGGCCAGAAGAAAGGCTACAACGGTGCTCAAGGTGCTCTGCGAATTGCTGATAGCTATGCTCCAGGTAATCCAGATACCCAGCAACTTTCTGAGATTTTCTCTCAGTTAGCAAAGGAAATGCAAGAGAAGCGCAAACTGCAACTAACAAGTAGCAGTTCTAACGTTCTGGGCTTCCGTGACCAGTTCAGCCGTCCGGGTCAATAGGTCGTCAATAAAATTGAGAGAGCACTAGGTCGTCGCCGACTTAGTGCTTTTTTTATGTTTAATCGAATTGGATTGAACTTTCTTGCTCGATTTGACGTTTAACTCAAAGGGAGACTAAATGCCGCTGCGTAGCGGCAAGCTTTAGGCTGAGTTACTTCCCTGGTTGGCGTGATTTCTTAAAAGAGAGTTGATTTATGACAGATAGAGTGACAGCCAGCCTGGCTCCGTCAGGCTATAGCCCTGCACGTGCATTTTCTTTGTTTTCTTTGTCGGTTCTTTGTGGTGCCTTACTTGCTAGCTTTAATTCTCATCCTGTTGTGACTTTGCTTGTGGCTTTGTTGCCTCTGCTTCTTCGCCCTCTTTGTCTCTGGCCGCTGAAAGTCGCAACAACATTGAGTCTCGCTCTCGTTCTCAGCTTCGCTTGGGCAGTTGTGCGCAAAGACAATAGCGGACCGGCTCAAAACGATCTTTACTTTGTGCCTGCACTACACTCAAACAGTCGGGTTCATCTAAGTGGCCAGATTGAAGAAGTGCGAGAGCGCGAATCTAGTCTGGAACCTAAGCAAGAACCTCGGCTAGAACCTAGGCAGAAAGCGGCTACTGGCTCTGCCGTAAAGCACGACTTCAGTTTGATAGTGCGCGCTGATGAGCTTTTGTATCCTACCAGGCGTCCCCTCGAGGGTAAGGTGTTAGTTACTGTTGAAGCTGTTGATAGTGAGTCTTTACCATCACCTTTGCCTGGCGATTCAGTAGAAATTTCGGGCTTATTGCGCAAGCCTAAAGGCAAAAACTTTTCCTTCGAATTTGACGAAGCAGCATGGCTCGCTAGCAAAGGCATATTTGCGCGATTGAGTGTTAAGGCGGAAAATTTTCACATTGTGGCAGCGCAACCCACTGACTGTCTTGATACCAGAGAAAAGGTTCGAGGCGAGACTGCTCTTGTGCGTCTGAACCGCGCTATTGACGTAGTGCGAAAGAAGATTGTAGTAGCTCACAGCGAGCATCTCGGAGGGGCCCGCGGCAGTCTCTTTTCGTCAATGGTGTTAGGTGATAGGGTAGTAAGTGTCGATCAAGAATTGAAGCAACAGTTTGCTTTGATTGGCCTGTCGCATCTGCTCGCCGCCTCAGGTCTTAATCTAACAATTATTGTGACAGCGGCTTTGGTGCTTTGCCGATTCTTTCAAGCTAAAGCGAGGCCGAGTCAGGTTGCACGAAGCGGCTGGCTCAATATATATGTGCCCTTTCTTTGTGTCGTGCTGTTCACGGCCTTCGCTGGCGCTGGCCCATCGGTAAGTCGCGCTGCCATCATGTGTTTAGTTGCTCTTTGGGCGAGATTGGCCTTTGTTCGCCTAGCCCATGGTGCCGCTCTTGCTTTGGCCTTGTTGTTTGCTTTGGCCCTAGACCCTGTAAGTGTTTCAGATGTCGGTTTGCAACTTTCTTATGGCGCTACATTTGGTATCGTTTACATTTACCCTCTGATAGAGTCGGCCTGGCTCGAAGATATCGAACGAGTCTGGCTCCGGGCGGTCTTTTCACTTGTGGCTGTAGTAGTCGCTGCCCAGCTAGCTGTTCTTCCCATTCAACTTCATGTCTTTCAGCAACTTTCGGTTCTTGTCGTGCCTGCCAATTTGCTGGCAGAGCCTGTTGTGGTGCCGTTGACGATTATGGGCTTTATTTCGTCTATTCTTGCTGCCGTCGCTGCGTGCCAGTTACCTCAGTCTTTTTACTTTTGCCAACCCCTGATTGATACTGCAGCGGTCTTGTGTTTCGCCATTGATTGGCTCGCTAAATTTCCGCTAGATTGGCTTATCTACCTGGCTCGAACACTATCGCTTATTCCGTTTGTCTCACTATCTGTGGCTAAACCTCAAGCTGCTCATATTTTTCTTTATTACTTATTGATGGCTCTAGTGCTAGTTGGCGGTCGCGCGCGCCCGCGAATAGCCTGTCTCGTGCTTTTCATTACCTTTGCCTTTCTAGCAGCTGTATCTTATGTGGAAAGCCCTCTTCTTCAGCTGCTCTGCACAGAGCGTGAGCTGATCGTCAACCGAGGCAATTTGGAATATTTCGTTTGTCCACTTAATAAACAAGGCCAGCCGTTTCCGTCTTCCCGGTTGGGGTCGCAGTTGGGCCAGTCATCGCACTTGGGCCGGTTGGCCCGTTTGGACCAGTCTGAACGGGCGCAGACGGCTATAGGGCGGAGCTATGTGCGCTATTTGCTAGCAAAGGGCATTCACATAGCCCCAGCTCCGCTGGTGGGAGAGCAATTGATTTTGGAGCGAGAGGCTTTGAAAATTGAAATCGTTGGGGCAAATTTTGCTCGCTCAGGCCTGCCTTGTCTGCAACTTATCACTTTGCCAGCACCAAACTCAGCTTCTGGCCCCTACAAGCTAGTTTGCCAGCCCACCCGTCAGGGTCCAGTGTACTGTCGACTCTCTGGGGAAGTGTGTTCGCCTTTATTCATTCCCTATTGTTCTGCACCTATGCCTTTTGCCTTTCCCCTTATCGCTGAGGTCGAGGCTGTAAAGTCTGCATACCTAGTCAGCTTAAGGCTTTGACCGGTTGTCAGAATCTTTTAAACCTGCTCCGGTACCCTTGCGTGATATGTTAATGAGCGTTTTTTGAGATTCTGCCCAATGCTGGTAACTGTCCCTTAATGCCAACTGACCTATCTATTGCCGTTGCTCCGATTGAGGCCAGTAGAAGTAGCATTGCTGCTCCCGCTTCTAAGCCCTCTGTAGCCCCTTACTGGCCGCAATTAGATGGTCTGCGCTCCCTTGCCTTCCTTCTGGTTTTTTTGCATCACCTGGGGCGGGTTGCCGATGTAGAACGCGCTGCTCTTGGTTCGGCCATTGCTCCAGCCCTGCCTGCTCTTGATGCCATCTGCGCCTGGGGTTGGGTCGGTGTCGACGTCTTCTTTTCGCTTAGTGGCTTTCTTATTACCCACTTGCTTCTTGCCGAGAAGGGCCGTTTCAATAGTATTTCCTTCAAGCAGTTCTTTGCCAGGCGCGCTTTGCGCATTTGGCCGGTTTATTATCTGGTGCTGCTTTTTGCCTGTGTTGTTGTGCCTTTGATGCAATGGCAGAGTTTGAACTGGCCCCTATATTACGAGTTCTTGGCCAAACAGGGTGTGCCCTTAACGTTCTTTGCCGGCAACTATAGTTTGACCTTTGCTACCAATATCTTGCTGAAATTTACCAGCGCCATGGCCTGGCCGGTAGTCTTCCTCTTTTTGCCTCTTTGGTCTTTGGCTGTGGAAGAACAGTTCTATCTCACTTGGCCATTTTTGCTCAAAGTACTACCAACAGCCAAAGCTCTTTATCGCACAATTGCCGCTTTGGCTGTCTTCTCATTGGCTGCACGGGCTATTCTTTGGTATGTTTCTCGTTACCAATACCATATCGCTTTCCCCGTCAATCTCTACTATCAAACTACTTTCTCGCACCTAGAGCCCCTCATGGCAGGAGCGGCTTGTGCGGTTACTGTGTATTATTTTCCTGACCTTTTAACTCGCCTCAAGCGTTTCGCTCCACTACTTATTAGTGCTCTTGTGGCTGTGGTTGTGCCTGGCGCAATCTTCTTGCCTGATATCGTCTACAACAGCTATTACAACATTGCCACCTTTAGTATTGTGGCCTTGTCCTGTCTCTTGCTTTTGACCACCACTTTGGTTTCGCCAGGGTTTGCCAAGTTTTTCAGCAATAAGGCACTCTCTGCCTTTGGTCGCCTCACTTATGCCATGTATCTAGTTCATTACTTCGCCATTGCTATGGCCGAGAAAATCTGGCAGGGCAATAGCGCGGTGGCTTCAAGCTGGCAGTTGCAGCATTGGCCGACTAAGTTAGTTTTAGCCCTAGGCATGACCTATTTGTTTGCTTTTGTCAGCTGGCATTTGCTAGAGCGTCATTTCTTGAAGATGCGCAAGCACTTTAGCCGCTAACACTATTTTTATAGTGGCTTTTTGCAGAATTTTGCTCTAATAGTGGAAGCCAGAAGCCTACTATGGTTACTTAATTTATTGCGCTGGGCTAACTTCATCAATCTGATTGAAGCGATAGTTGAAGGTATAGCGCATGTCGAGGAATGAGGCCTCAATCTCTTCCGGTAAAGGTAAGAAGGGGAATGTTTTGTTGAGAGCGGCTATGGCTGCCGCTTCAGCCGCTCTATCAGCATTTGCTGCGGCACCATGAGGCATTGCTTTTGCCGAAACTAATTTACCTGCTTTGCTTATGCGAAACTCAATTACGGCGATTCGGTCTATTCCGCGCGGGGGTATCCAGTTGTTTCTAACTTTCTGGTTGAGTAACTTCAGGTATGCGTGCAGATTTGAAGGCGCTCCCGTGCCGTTGTTAGAACGGCCGCCTGACTGGATAATTAGCGGTGTCGGCTTACCATCGCTGTCGATCGATTCGATCATGTTGGCTGGCTCAACTTCGCTAAGAAAGGCCTGCGAATTTTGCGGGTTAGTTTTAGTTGCCATTATTTTCGAGTAAGCTGAAAAGGCAATTGAGTTGTCTTTTCCTTTGGCGACAATGATTGTTTTCCAGTTGTCTGGTGCCTTGAATGTCAGTGGCGGGGCCTTGTGGTTGATGTCCTCGGCTGGTGTTTGTTGCTTAATTGCATCAGGTTTAGCTATTGGCTCGGCTTTGTTCTTGTGTGCTGCTAGCAATACAGGTTGTGTCTTTGGCTTGACCTCTGCCGATCTCTTGTCGTTGTTATCTTCTATATTGTCAGGCTGCGAACGTAGATTCGAGCTTTTATTCGATCTCGGCACGGGGGCCCCTGTCAGCGCTGGACTTGCCACTGTATGTAGTGCGCCTTTGTGAGCTTTGGTTGCAATTTTTTTGTCGCTTGAAGGTAAAATTTCTTTTCGGTCGATTGCATCACTGGGAGCTACAAGCTCTATTTCAACTATTTGTCTTGTATGGGTTGGCTTTCTTAGCTGATTTAAGTCGATATGAAAAACTAGATAACTTACGAGTAGTATCACAGGCAGTGCAAACGAGAAAAAGGCAATCGTCGGAGCCACAAGTTCTTCAAGTTCTGGCTCTAATGGTGTTTCGCTTGAGCTTGCTAACCATTGAGAATTGAGATTTGTCTTAAACAGTGGCTCTATGCAGAAAAGTAATTCTTGGCGAACCCTGAGCCAGCGCGTCAATGATAAAAGCATCAGGGCCGTGAGCAGCAACACCCAGGCCAGAACATCTGCTGTGTGATTTGTCAGCACTATAAAGCTTAGCCAAACGCCGCAGCTAGAGCTGATTAACAGGTGGGTTTTGGTTTGACGCTCTAGCCAGTTATGTTTTTGCGATTTAGTATGCGGCCGAGAATAGCTATCATAGGCACTCCCGGTGGTGTCAATGATAGCTATGCTGCTTACTGCTGAGTCTTTATTGCGATCTATGAGTGCTGTCTGTTCGGTCAAGGCAATTCACTACAAAAAACGACAATCCCATGCTAGCACGGGATTGTCATTAGATTATTCGGATCCTTAATCTAACCTACGTGAGATGTTTATTTGCCCATGGCTGCGAAGTACACAGCGCAAGCGTGGTCTAGATACTCTCTGGAGAGTCTAGGGTCTGTCTGCAAGAAGGCGCAGAGGTTGATGACCTGGTCGACGATGTCTCTTGGGTGGCAGCAACGCATCATGCGCTTACCACTGCGATACTGTGATTCAATCAAGTAGTTAACCGCTTCTTCGTTGTACGGAACGCCGGTGCGTTGGCAATACTGGAGGAAGATCCACTTGAACTCATCTTCGGTAGGATTGGTGATATTGATTTTGTAGGGAATCCGTCTCAAGAAGGCTTCGTCTACAAGATCGGCTGGGTTGAGGTTGGTTGAGAAAACAATCAACTGTTCAAATGGCACTTCCAGCTTTTTGCCTGTGTGCAGTGTCAGATAGTCGACCCGTTTTTCCAAAGGCACAATCCATCTGTTCAAAAGTGATTTGTGGTCGATTCTTTGACGGCCAAAGTCGTCGATTAGAAGCAAGCCGCAATTACTCTTAAGTTGAATTGGCGCTTCGTAGAGCTTGGTACCGTAGTCGAACTGAAGCTCAAGCATGTCAATCGTCAACTCACCGCCGACCACTACGCAAGGGCGCTGAATGCGCACCCATCTGTGGTCATAGTCTCTCGGGTAGTTAGCTGCTGAGACTTGTTCGTGGTTGTGGTTGTCGTACAAGCGGATGATCTGTCCGTCAATTTCTACTGCATACGGAATAAAGATGTGACCTTTGAACGAGCGCACAATTCTTTCTGCAATTGAAGTTTTGCCATTTCCAGCTTCGCCGAACAAGAACATCCCGCGGCCAGAGTTGATGGCTGGACCAACGGCGTTGATTGTGCGGCGGTTAACCATGATGTCCGAGAAGGCTACTTCTAGGTCCCGCGGAGTAACGTGCTCACGGCGAATGGTTTGATATTTCAAAGAGTCAATATAACGACTCCATGGCACAGGGCAGGCGCCAACATAAGCGTTGTGGTCGAAGTAAGCACGAGCTCTGTCACGACCTTTTTCGGTTGGCGAATACTCATAGTCGGCTAGACCGCCAGAACTTTTGACTTCAATCAGGAGCTGCTTCTTCAGAACTTCCAAGATTTCTTCAATGAGTTTGAATGGAAGCATTGTTCTTGACGCGATTTCGCGACCTAGAGCAAAGTTGACCATGTAAATATCTTTGAGAATCAATTCTTCTAAGAAGCCTTCTTTCATCCCGGTTTCGAGAATGGTTGAAGGATAAGGAGGAACGAACTCCTGTTGCTGCTGTGCTCCGGTTCTAACCTGTTGCATATCTTTTTTTAGCCTCATAGAGCCGCTTTTGACGGGCAATCTTGTTTACTAGATTGTTGTCTTAGCTGCTCAGCATTCGAATTGTCTGTAACCTAAAGACTTGACTTCTTATCTACTCTCTTTGAAACTCAATGAGAGAGCCAAGTCATGCAAGTATATTCACTTTAGCGCGTTGTGCCAGTTTCTACTAGCTCTTAGGAGCTTTTCTTGGCTTTGTGAGCAGAAAGGTAAAGAACTTCTTATTTGCGACCCTTAGATTGCACGAGTGACTTGATTTTTCCCGACATGATTGTCAGCTCGTTTAGTTTGTCGGCTCCACCAAAGCGATCTTCGCTATAGATTTCCATAAAGTTGCTCACCATCTCTGGTAATTCATCTGGTATGTAGCGCCCGCCTTGGGCCAATTCGCTAATGCGATCGCCTAAGCGCATCGAAAGCTCATCGGCGGTTTCTGTAGGCCCTTTTAGTAGCTCGTAACGTTTGAGGTCAGACAACACTTCTAAAAAGATCAAGGTCGAAGGTTTGTGGGTCTGTAGGTACTCTCTTCGCTCAGTCTCTTTGCGCTGTTTCAGGTAAACGAACAAAACGACAACGAGTGCCAGAAGCGCAAAAAATACTATGGAGAATTTAAAGAACTGTTGCATCAGTCCCTGGTCAACGTTGCCGATCAAAGGAAGTTGGATTTTCTGAGATTTACCTTTGTTGCCGCCAAAGTCAAAAAGTCCAAGTTTGTTGTTCTTGGTGTTATTTCCTTTGTCGCTAGAACGATCTTCCTCGCGCTGAGTTCGTTCTCTCTGATGTCGCGGCTTGCGTGAAGGAGAGTAATTTTGACCAAATGGATTGGCTAATCCGCTTTTGACGAAGCGGGTGAGGGCGTTGCCTCCTTCTTCGTGGGCTGGGAGCTGACCACTAGGAGTGGCATCAAAGGGCACCCAGTTCCAGTACGGCAGATAAATCTCGGCCCAAACATGGGCATGCTTACCACGTACTTCCCAGTAGCCGGTCGTTTTGTTTAACTGGCCAGGCAGGAAGCCAGTCACTATGCGGGCAGGTATTCCCTGGGCCCGGCAGAGCAATACAAAGGCAGTGGCAAAGTGACGACAGTTGCCCCGTTTTTTGACGAAGAGAAAATCTTCGACAAAAGATTCTTTTGTTTCCTTGATTTCCTTTACTTCTTGTACTTGCTTGGTTTCAGTTGTTGATTTAGCCTGCAGTTCTGCTCCAGGCACTGGCGCTGGGCTCACCGCTGATGATGGTGTTGGCGCCGGAGCTTGCACCGGAACTTGCACCGAACTGTCTTCTGCATAGAAGCTGCCTGGATCATACTGGTAGTTCTTGCGCAGGTATTGGCAAATTTTGTCGCTACGATAGAACCAGTTACCTTCTTGGCCAGCTACGTCATTGGCCAACTTCTGAAGCTCGTCACCGCCCGCGGTGTATGGTGTTTGACAGCTTCGCGCTACTTTTATCTCTTTGTCGCGGTCATCAGTTACACTTTCCAGTGTCTCAAGAGTCAAATGTCGCATCTGATCAAAGTCATAAACAGGAAGCTGTGACACTACCGAATAGGCTGAGCCGCGCTGTAGGGTACTGACTAGCTTGATGGTGCCATCGCCGTCCAATCTAATTTCTGCGTCTTCTTTTCCTTTCTGCTTAACAAGCTGCGGTATCCAGCTAGCGGGAAGGATGTGGCCGAAGACATTATCTTGCTCGATGCGGAAGTCTTGTTTAACTTCAAGGGTCGGCAAGCCTGGTGGTACGTAAACGGCATCACTAGCGGTTAAATCCAGACCTATGCGGCTGTTTGGTGTCGGTCTAATTGTGGTTGTCGCTACCGGTACAGACCTTGTCCATTGCACACCGTCAAAATTGTTCAGTGAGTAGCGGCGAATGTAGCTCGGTTGTGGTGACGAGACTTTCAATACTATTTCTTCAAGTTGGTTGGCGGCGCCACGCAGCTCTACTGCCTCTTTTTGGTAGGCTTCGTTTAGAGCTTTTTCTCTTGCTAGTGCTTTTAGAGCTTCGGGAGAAGGGAGTCCACCTGTGCCGGGCTTACCGCCTTTGCCTGTGTTCTTCTGGCCGTTGCCGCTATCTCCTGTATTACCATTGCCTGAATCGCTTCCGGAGCCGCTACCGGAGTCGCCTTTGTCAGGGCTCCTACCACTTGCTGTGCCGCTCTGATTGCTTTTGCTGACGGTGTAGCTAGCTCCACCTTGAGCTTTTGTATCGGGTGCTCCCCCTCTAATCGACTGACTGCGTCCGCCTTTGCCTAGCTGATCGCTGAGGGCGGCAGAGATAGGGAGCTGTGCTCTGACAAAGTTGTCTCTGAAAATGTCTATAACAGAGTCAATTCTCGGCATTCCGCTAAAGGCCAGGTAGCTAAGAAAGGGCAAGATGAAGACTGGAATAAAGGGGCTTAGCGAAGCGATACGCAAGCGCTTGATCACCATTTCCGGTGGCTTCACCTGGGTTGCAGCTTGGGCGTCTTTTTGGGTCGCTTTTGCCGCGGCTGCAGCGGTGGCTGAAGGTACCGCGCGTGAGGGGCCAATCTCGTGAGAACGTGATGATGAGTCGTAGAAAAGGAGGAGGCCGGCGAGAATTGTATAGGTGAAAATGTAAAAACCGTAGATTACATCTTTGGCCATACCGGCTAGACAGGTAAGCAAGCCCAGGCCGATCAGGGCAGATATTGAAAAATCTGTACGGCTGCGCAAATCAAAACAATGCAGCGCCAGTAGACCGGTTAGCATATGAATGAAGGCACCGACGGCTGTGTGCATACCGTTGGTATAGCCCGTGAACAGCTCGAAGAAGAAATTAGTGAACAAGAGAATGGTGGCAACTGTAGGTATGGTTCCCACCCAGGCCGGGCGGCTATTTCTAAAGGCATAGGCCAAATAACTACCGAGAATGGCTGTGGCAGCGAACATGAATGTAGCAATCGGCAAGGTTGGCACATAGCTAGCTGAGGCGATTATCAACAAAAGGTTCATCGTCAGAGCGACAATTCGTATGCCTAGCGATTGCTCAACTCTTGATTCTTTTTTTGTTTTCTTTGTTTCGGCGAGGCGCTTGGGCTTAATCTTAGGTTTGGTAATCACAGCTGCGACATCTCCTCATATTCAGAGAGTGTAGCTAGAATGCGTCCGGGGGGCGCATTGCTGCCAACGATGGGGCCTTGGCGGCGGTCGCCGGAACCTTGGGCGTGCATTGGAATTCTTGCTTTAACTGCCATGGCATCGTCGAGATTGGCGCTTTCTTGAATGCGAGTTGAGTCGGCTTCAAGGTATTGTCTCGACATTACCCAGATGTCGACTTGCTTGGGGGATGCTACAGGAAGCTCGGGTTCCATTAGTACTGTGCGGTCTTGATTGCCTTTCTGGCTGTCGAGAAATGCCTGGTAGGCCTCGACAGCATCTGGGCTAGGCGCCGCCGGTCGAATTGTTAGAAGTGCTAGTGTGTCTGCTTCTCCCACTCGCGGCACCTTGACTGTATAGTCGGAATTGTCTACAACCAATGCATCCACTCTAGCAAGAATTTGCGCCGCCCACCCGATTCCACGAGCGAGTGGCGGCAAGTCGGTGAGAATTTTTGGCAACTTCTCTAGATCTTCGTCCAAGCTGGGGATAATGAAAAGCTCTGGTGAGCCACCTAGTTTGAAGCCCAGTTGCAGCAGGGAGAGAGCAATTGAGATGGCTAATTCGAATTGCTCTTCGCTTTGCCAGGCTGAGGTAAGGTCGAGCAAAACATCGAAGCCCGGTAAGCCTTCTGACTCAAATTCGCGAATCATTAGTTTGCCCGTGCGGGCGCTGGTTGGCCAGTGGATTAGTCGCGGGCTGTCGCCTTGACGAAATTCACGCAATGACCTCACTGAGGCTGAGGTCAGCGCAGCGATTGGCCGGGAAGAAGAGAAGAAAAGTGCCGAGTCGCCCACGGCTCTGAGGCGGAAGAGGAAATTGCCATCGACACTGTCGGTCCGTGGAAAAACAATCATCTGCGGTGCACTGCCGGTGGTGCGAGCGGCATCTGCGGCAACAATGCTTGCATAGGTGGCGGTTTGGCTGTGCCGTTCTTCTGTAAATTGAGTAGTGAGGGGATAACTCTTTACCCACCATGCCAGCCCAAAGGGATAGCAGGAATAGAGTTCGATTGATTGCAGCGTATAGAGACCGCGCCTGAGCTTGGGTGTTTGAGCCACTACCCAGGCTTCTTTCGCTAGCTGCTCAACCATAATTGAGCGTAGCATATTTTCTTTTTCGCCCAGTCGAGTCAGTTTAATTTTGACGAGCAGCCATTTAATCGGAAAGACGCGGGCAAGGGGCCCCCACCAGTTCTTGCGCACCACGTGTACGCGAAGATTGAGCCTCTCTTTTGATACCGCTTCTTTCGGCAAGTTGAATTTAACGTTAGTCTCAAGCACCTGCATCAGTGGTATGAAGATTCCCAGAGCCAGCACTGTAAGTGCAATAGCTGTGAGCAGGTAAATGTACTCGCTGCCGGTTTCGCCGGCAAAAATATAGAGCACGGCAATAATTACTGCCATGACAAAAAAACGCTCTTCCAATACCAGTTTCAAGTGAGAATTGGTCAAAGGAATGGTTATGCGAATGCCTTTTAGGCCGCTCTCTTCTTCCACGGCCCGAGCGCGTTTCTCCGCTTCGGGGCCGGTGGCGAACCTAAACCGGTACGGCGACTTCTTCGAGGATTCTTTCAATAAGTTGAGCATGGCTAACCCGGTTATCTCTTACCTTCGGAATGATTCTGTGACCTAAAACATAGGGCGCAAGTAGTTTTACATCGTCAGGTTTTACATAGTGTCTACCGTCAACCAGAGCGGCTGACTGGGCTGCCCGCATCAACAACTGGCTACCGCGGGGGCTAACCCCAAGCACTATTGATGGGTGCTTGCGCGTGGCTGCCACAATCGAGACAATATAGTTTTTGATTGAGTGGTCAACAACTATTGTTTTTACAACATGCTTTGCTTCTAGTACTTCATCTTCGGTCAAAACAGCTTCAACAGTAAATGAACCTTCTTCAAGGGTCTTTTCTAAGATTTCAATTTCTTGTTTTGGTGTGGGGTAACCAAGGGAGAGTGAGACCATGAATCGGTCGAGCTGGGCTTCCGGAAGGGGGAAAGTGCCGTGATATTCAATCGGGTTTTCGGTGGCGATTACAAAGAATAGGTCGGGCAGTCTTCTTGTGGCGCCGTCGGTGGTGACCTGGTTTTCTTCCATAGCTTCCAGCAAGCTTGACTGGGTTCTCGGTGTGGCGCGGTTAATTTCGTCGGCGAGGAGGATGTTAGTGAAAATCGGTCCCGGCATAAATTTGAAGACACCTTCTTTCGCTTCGAAGATGCTTACACCGCTGATATCTGATGGCAGAAGGTCGGGGGTGCACTGAATACGCTTGAACTTGGCATGTACTGAAAGTGCCAGGGCTTTGGCTAGCAGGGTTTTGCCTACCCCAGGAACGTCTTCAATCAGAGCGTGACCGCCAGCCAAGAGGGTAATTACAGCGAGCTTTGTAGCATGCTCTTGACCTACCAGCACGCCGTTGACGTTGTCGAGTAGCCGTTTGATCTTTGGCGCTAGCGCCTGAACCATGAAGGCAGGGCTGCTTGATTCTCGAATCTGAGTCTCGTCGTAGTCTGGTGTCGCCTGCCTCTCCAATGTGCTCTCCTCTGAGTGGTCTTTGAAAATTTTTGAACTTGGAACTTTTCTGCTCTGAACGAACGCTCTGAATTTAGGACTCTATTTTAGAGTTCTATTTTAGATTCTTATTCTAATGGTTTAACGGTGAATGGACGTAATATTTGTCATTGCCAATATTTAGCCCTTCTCTTGACGTGTTAGACTTAAAACCGCATGAATAGAGGAACTCAGCTATGGCTCTCACTTTCCAACAAGTTATACACAAGCTCAATAGCTTCTGGGACAGCCACGGCTGCGTTGTAATGCAGGCTTACGACCTGGAGAAAGGGGCCTCAACCATGAGCCCTGGAACTTTCTTGCGGGTATTGGGGCCAGAACCGTGGAACATGGCTTGTGCTGATCCTTGCAGACGGCCTACCGACGGTCGTTACGGCGATAATCCAAATCGGTTGCAGCACTATTTTCAGTATCAGGTGATCCTTAAGCCATCTCCTGACAATGTGCAGGAAATCTATCTTGAGAGCCTGAAACAGTTAGGAATTAATCCACTAGACCATGACATCCGCTTTGTTGAAGACAATTGGGAGTCGCCCACTCTTGGTGCTTGGGGTGTTGGCTGGGAAGTCTGGTTGGATGGCTTGGAAATCTCACAGTTTACTTATTTCCAACAGGCTGGTGGTCTTGAAGTGCGCCCCGTGGCGGCTGAAATTACTTACGGCTTAGAACGTCTATCTATGTATCTGCAGAACGTTGATAGCGTCTATCAACTTAAGTGGAATGACAAGGTCACCTATGGCGAAATCTACCACTTAAATGAAGTACAGCAGTCGACCTACAACTTTGAGCAGAGTGACCCTGAGATGTTGCAGACTCTCTTCAACCTTGCGGAGAAAGAAGCGCTGCGCTTGCTCAGTATTACTCCTAAGTTGGTCTTGCCTGCCTACGAGCAGATTCTTAAGTGCTCCCATGCTTTTAACCTATTAGATGCCCGTGGTGTGCTCGGCCGCGATGAGCGGATGGCTAATATTCTGCGTATTCGCAAATTATCAGAACGAGTAGCCCGGGGTTATCTAGAGCAGCGCATTGAATTAGGCTTCCCCCTAATGGCGGAAGATGCCAGGCAAGCGGTTGTTGATGCTTATCGCGAGCGCTATTTAGCGGTCAAATAGCGCTCATCTACTTACAACTGTACTTGCGGCTCCATTCACAACCTCGCGCCGGAATGCCTGTTTGTGGGCCTTTTGGCTGTCTTGTGTATATACCTGAACGCCGAGCGTCGCTTTACATGCGGGAAAATGAAGATTCTTAGTTGCGTCTAAGAGAGATTCGTAGTAGAACTGGGTATATGTTAGCTAAGTGTAAAAAACTAGCTCGCAGCCATTTTGAACCGTTACTACATCTCTTACTGCCGGTTTTGACTTATTTTCTTTCACGCATTTGGAAACATTTAAATTGAAGAGTAAATCCAAAGGATTAAAACCATTCTCGAATGGTGCATCGCTAGCTAAGAGCAATTCTGTGCTTTCGCTATCAGCTACTGGTGCTTTCAATTGTGCCTTTAGTCTTGCTCTTAGTCTAATTCTAGTTTCGGCCACAGCGCCTGCCGCTATGGCTCAACGTAACTTGGGCAAGCACAACTTGATTGCCATGGCTGTGCCTCACGTCAGCGGCCACCGGGCTGTATCTTCTTTGGGCAATTTGGGTCTTCATCGCGCCCGTCGCGCCGGTCATTCCTTTGATAATGCTCCCGGTCGGCGCCTGAAAACAAAGGTGCATACAGGTGCGTACACCAAACTCACATGGATGAAAGCTAAGCCCGTAGCAAAAGCTGTTGCTAAGCCAGTCTTGAAAGCGTCAGCAAAGCAACCAGCCAGTTCAACTGCTGTAATCGCCACTCATTCTGCCGCATCATCGGTTAGAACAATTGGACCAGGCGTGCTCTATAAGGTTTATGGCGGTCGCACTCGCATCAATTTGCTCGACGTCAATATGTCGGTTTCTCCCGTTCAGGTGCGGCCCATGCCAGCCTCTTCGACTTTTCATGCTTTGAAAGATGTCCATGATCATGTGCGTGATAGTGGTGCCTTAGCTGCTATCAATGCTAATTATTTCAAGGGTAACGGCACTCCGCTTGGCACCTTGATGCTTGATGGTGAGTGGCTTTCTGGCCCACTTTATACTAGAGTCGCTCTTGGCTTTACTGATGGCGGTTATGCTCGCATTGCTCGGGTGGCGATGCATGGAATTTTGCATACATCGATTCTTGGCAGTGAGACACTCTGGATCAACAATATGAATCAGCCCAGACATTCTGGGTCGCACTGCATTTTGTATACGCGCCGTTGGGGCGAGTCTGTTTCTCTGCCTTACGAAGGCACCTTAGTTGCCGTGAATAGCTATGGCGAAATAGTCGATAGCGACAGTAAGAGTATTGCCATTCCTTTTGGTGGCTTTGTCCTTGCAGACTCTAAAGACAGCCCACTAGCCGCGCTGCGTCAAAACAATGGCGCCAAGGTCAGTGTTGACTGGAATATCACTCCCAAAGAGTGGAGCAATGTCACCCAGGCTGTTAGCGGTGGTCCTCTGCTTCTTAAAGAAGGTAAGTTCGCTTTTGACTTGAAGGGCGAGAAGTTTCCAGCGAGCTGGACTGGAAGTCACATAACCCGGCGCACAGCTGTTGGTATTACTGCTGATGACCACTTGTTGATGGCTACTTTTGAAGGGCCCCACTCACTTTATGATGTCGCCAAGTTCTTTCTTAATCATGGCTGTACTGAAGCGATGAACCTTGACGGCGGCGGCTCTACCACTATGGTCGTTAATGGTAAGACTGTCACTCGCAATGCCAATGATTCGCAACGCAGGGTGGCTGTGGCTCTCGGCTTGTTTAGCGCCGAGAAGGCTCAAGGGGTGGCCAGCGCCAATAGTTTTGGTGGATACACCGGCTCTAGCTATCGACCTCAGGCTGATATTGCCTCAATGTTGCCTGCTTATCATAGTGAAAAAGCTTTGCACCCAACCGCTCAATCAACCCAGGAAGCACTAGACCAGATTAGAGCATTAGTACCTGCAGCCCGTTCAGCTTTAGCTGATGCTCCGGAAGTAGCTGTCTCTGATTTGGCAAGAAGCATTCTGCGCTCACCCTTGCCTGTTGAGTCTATAGTAGAAGAAGGCAGTGCCAGCGAACAATCGGTCACTGTTGGTCAGCTTGAGGCGCCGGTTAGCGCTTCACCTATGGAGAATATTGGCCGTCAACCTGGCCCTGAGCAAGGTGCTGCTGCTGTAGTAAAACAGACCGTACCGAAAACCACTAAATCTGCTAAATTGAAAATCGATTTTGCCGCCCGCCTTTTCAAGGGGCTCGGGCGCTAAAGAGCAAAGTTGATCTAGATTTTCATAGGTGGTCTTGTGGCTGAAAAATTAGCTATTGGCGTTGACTTAGGCGGCACCAAAATTATGGCTGGGGTAGTCAATCTATCGACGGGCCAGATGATAGCATCGGCCAAGAAGAAGACCCGCCTTGTGGCTGACGGCCAAGATTTGGTAAAGCGGATTGCCCTGGTCATTGATGAAGCTATTACTGATGCTGGCGTCGATATCAGGAAACTCAATGGTATCGGTATTGGTGCCGCTGGCATGGTCGATAGAGAGAGAGGCATTCTACTTGCTGCTGCCAATATCGGTGCCAATGATCTGGCGATGGCCGAGCCTCTGCAGCAACAGTTTGGTCTTAAGGTCAAGCTGGGAAATGACGTAGAAGTGGCTACCATAGGAGAATTAACTTTTGGTGCTGGTCTTGATTGCGATGACTTCGTTTGCATCTTCGTTGGTACTGGAATCGGTTCTGGTATCGTCCACAATGGCGAAATCTTGCGGGGCCACAGTGGAACAGCTGGCGAAATAGGCCATATGATAGTTGTGCCCGATGGCCGCGATTGTGGCTGTGGCGGTTTTGGCTGCTTAGAGACTTATGCTTCGCGCACGGCTGTTGCTCGCAATTGCATTTTTGACATCAACCGAGGCTATGAATCTATTTTGCGCGACAAAGTAGATCCTGCTAAAGGTGGTTTGCGCTCTAAAGCCATAGCTCAAGCCTATGAGCTAGGTGATTCGGTTGCCGTCCGAGCTGTTGACCATGCTGCCTGCATCATGGGTATAGGGCTTGCTAGTGTGGTTAACTTCTATAATCCACAGCGCATCATACTCGGTGGCGGCTTTATCGAAGCTATGCCGCTCTATTTTGAAAAGGCAGAAGCCGAAATGCGCCGTCGTTCTTTGCGTATACCGAGCTTTGAAACTGAGCTAGTTAGAGCCGAGCTTGGAGATTATGCGGGCACCATCGGTGCGGCTCTGCTTACAAAATAGGCCCAATGATTTACTTCGTTTGTTTTTCGCAGTTCTGCTTTAGCTTGGCTGCGGCAGCAATTTCGAAGGCCATGACGGCTGAATGTTTTTGCTCTAAAAATCTTTGAAAATTTTCTTTGGCTCTATTCTTATCGCCGGCTAGATACCGATTTACCCCGATCCAAAATTCGGCGGTACTGCGTGAGTGGCGCTGGAATTGACTCTCAGGTGTTTCACCTAGCAGATATTTGCCGATTGTAATTGGCTCGCTATCTACGTAGCTTTGTTCAAGAGTGCTTATGTTTAGTTTTGCGGGCTTACCGACGACTCTATTATTGAGCCACTGGTAGATTGGAAAGAGCTTTTTGTACGCTTCGCAATTCAGGTGTGAACCGCGATAGGGGCCATTTATGGTTGATTCGAGATTGTTGAAGCAGGCATCGAAGTTCGATTGACCCAGGGCTAGACCGAGTTTGTAAGTCTGAATCATGGCCCAGTTTTCCTGATTAAGTTCTCTTGCGGCAATGGGCTTTCGCGTGCTGCCGTCTACCGAGTCGCCCATTTTGCTAAGTACAGCAAGTGATTCGGAAATCACTTGATCTGCTGCTTTTAGATTACCCTGACGCAGGTAGTCTGAGATGGTTTCTGATGCCAGGCTATCGTCGAAGCGATAAACGCTACCAAGGAGGTCGGGGCGATAGAGATCGGCGGCACCTAGTGGAGAAGACTTGTCGGGGTGGGCAGAGGAGAAGACAATAATTCCCTCTTCTTGACCTCGGGGGAACCAGCTCACTTCATGCACTTGGGCTAGGCCGCCATCGCCTACTGAGCAGGTTTCCAGTGTGACATAGACATAGTCTTTTGTTGGTTCAATCTCAAGCTTGTCTGGAGACCAACCGCAATAGACGTCACCGTAAACATCGTCATAAGAGCGTGCCTGGAGATAACCAGGCTCTGCGAATTTGACATAACCGCTAATCTCGTTGCCACTTAGAGTTAAGCTGTTTTTGTCTAGTTTCTTTGTGCGCAGATAATCTACCTTGTTGCTTTTACTGGTAGCGTAGAGGTTCCAGCCACCAGTGGGGCCTAGTGGATGCATGGCGACGCGTCTGATACTGGCAGAGTCTTTGCGGCTGCACTTGTTGCCCACTAAACGGTCGTTAGAAATGGCAGGAAATCTGCGCTTGTCTGCTTCCATGTCGGCACCGCAGGCGGTGACTAGTGCCGTAGCCAATATAACCATGGTCGGGTGAATACAATTTTTAGCTAAAGACTGACGAAATTGGCTTGCTGCTGGTTTGATCATGTTTGAGAGCTCTGTATGTTGAGTCTGAAATTGACATGTTGATGGTTCCAGGTTTCCTTAGGCTTTGATAGCTAGTTCAGCGTAGCGAGAACCTTGTTTGGTACCGCGGCGCTCTAGCTCAGCTTCGATTTTTTGCATAATTCGGTCTTTCTCAAAACACCATTCCGGGGCAATGATTTCATCCCGTGAACCCTCAGCTACCAAGCGCATGATCACAGTTTCTTCGGGAATTAGTTCTAAGGCGTCAGCCACCAAGCGCACATATTGATCTTCTTCTAATAGCGGCAGTTTTCCTGCTAGATAGTCGGCCTCCATCGGCGTGCCTTTATAGATACAGAGCTGGTGAATCTTAAGTGCTTCCAATTTAAGGGGTGCTATCGCTCTTACAGTTTCCATCATGTCGGCTTCTGATTCGCCAGGCAATCCAAAAATCAGGTGTGTTGCCAGGCGGAAGTTGCGTTTCTTCGCCCTTTCCACTGCGTCAAAGAATTCTTCGGCCGTATGACCCCGATTGATGGCTTCAAGGGTGCGATTGTGAATTGTTTGTACACCAACTTCTAAGAATAAGAAAGTGCGCTCATGATAGACCGATAACAAGTCTAGAATATTTTCATCGAGACAGTCTGGTCTTGTGCCGATGCAAAGTCCGACTACGTCGGGGTGGTCAAGTCCTACATCGTAAAGTTCTTTGAGGATGCCTTCTGGGGCGTAGGTATTGGTGAAAGCCTGAAAATAGGCGAGGAACTTATGAGCTTTAAAACGGTTACGAATGCGCGCTATGCCGGTTTCTAGCTGATTCTTAATAGAGAGAGCCGTCTTGATTGTTGGGGCGCCAGAGCCGCGCTCATCGCAGAAAGTACATCCGCCGAAGACCTTCGTGCCATCGCGATTAGGGCAGGTAAAGCCGGCGTCGAGGGGGACGCGGTAGACGCGCTCGCCAAATATTTCGCGGAGGTAGCTGTTGAAGGTTCGGTAATAACTCATGTTACGTTTGCTTGCTGAAGGCGAGATGCCGCTCACTGTGCCCGCCTGAATGTTTTCAGGAGCCTCCAATAGTACTACGACTGCTTACAATCTTCAGTTCTCTCTTCATTGTTGTTGACACTATTGTTTCGGGTTTGTTATTCTACGACCTGCTTGCGGGAAGCCGCACCTCTGATGCCCCCATCGTCTAGAGGCCTAGGACACCTCCCTTTCACGGAGGCGACGGGGATTCGAATTCCCCTGGGGGTAAATTTTCTTCTTAAACTAGCCGTTTTGGCTTAAAATGTCCTTTAGTCTTTGCCCTTGGGCAATCAACTAAAGGATTTTTTTTGCGATAACGTACTCAATGGCATCTCCGTGGCATCTCCGTGGCATCTCCGTGGCATCTATAGATAGCAAGAGGACTAAGTGAAACCAGGCACCAAATCTCCTAACTCGCACCGTTTAGGCGAGCTATTGATGGAAGCAGGAGTTCTTAGCGCCGAAGAGCTGAAACACGCTATGGAGCTTAATGGCGAAACCGGACTACCGCTGGGGCGAGTGCTGGTTATGTGTGGTTATATTGATGAAAAGGAACTTGAGTCGGCTGTTTGGGCTCAATCTTTAGTTAAAGACGGCGCCATTACCTTAGATAAGGCGCGAGAAGCGCTCAATTTATACAAGCGCAGTAGCAACGATTTTGAAGCTTGTTTAGCCCATGTTGGCTTTGTTAAAGAGTCTCGCACTCCCACTGCCCGGCTGGGAGAGCTGTTAGTTGAGGCTGACATTATTGGCAAGCCTCAATTGCAAGATGCTTTGAAGACAAGTCAAGAAACTGGATTGCCCCTGGGGCGCATTCTTGTTCTCACCGGGGCAATATCTGAAGAGATGCTTTCTGCAGCTCTTACGGCCCAAGTACTTGTTCGTGACGCAAAGATTTCGCGCTCGCAGGCACTGCAGGCCCTCAAATCTAGTCGCTTTAGACAGGTCAACATTGAAGTTTCTTTGATGGATCTTGGCTTCTATAGGCCACCACCCCGTCAGCGCGTTAAGTTAGGTGAGCTTTTGGTCTTGTCAGGCATGGTCAATGAGCCTGATTTGATGAATGCTCTCGAGATGGGATTGATTAGAGAAGTGCCTGTGGGCCAGATGTTGGTCGAGGGTGGCTTTATCAGCAAGCGTATTCTTGACACGGCCTTGAAGTTGCAAGAGATTGTTGCCAGTCATTCCCTCAGCGCCCTGAAGGCTGCTGAAGCGCTGCGACAGGTAGCAGAGCGCGATATTTCTTTGGCTCGAGCTATTTCTGAGCTTGACCTGTCAGGAACAGAGGTAAAAGAGCGCATTCGGCTCGGCGAAATGCTTAAGGCCGCTGGCATTGTTAACGACAATGACATTCGCAAGGCTTTGCGTGATGCTCGGCGCAACTCCGCTTTGCTCGGCAAAATATTGCTGGTTACTGGAGCAATTGACGAGCCGACATTGCACGCGACCTTGCGTTCGCTCGTACTGGTGCGCGATGAGAAGATCACCATGGAGCAAGCAATTATTGCTATCAACCATGCTCGCAAGCATCAACTTACTCTTGATGAAGCTTTGTCTGAGTTGAAGTGGACATCAGCGGTTGTGATCGATAGAGAAGTTTGACTAATAGAGAAGTTTAGTACTAGAGAAGCCTAGGTAACGGGAAATCTAAGTAATGGTAAAGTCGGGCTAGCCTTTAATTACTGACCACAAAATAATCACCACCGCGAGATCGAAAACAAGGCCGTGCCATAGGGCTGGCAGAACTAGTGAGCTGTGGCGGCGATAGAGATAAGAGAGAAAAATGCCCACGGCCATTACTGTGCAGAAGGCAACATACATGAACGCCGGTGCTACGAAAAGTCTGATTACCAGGACGTGCCAGGCAGCAAAGAGCAAGTTGGTCCAAAGTGATGGCATGCTGAATGCTTTTGTTTCTTCTTCACTCAGTTCGTTCAGTACGACCCCGCGCCAGAAAAGCTCTTCAACTATTGGGTTTACCGTAACAAAATAAATGCTCAGTGGCACTAACCATGATTGTTGGAAGCCTCTATAAGTAAGGCTTTCAAGCGCTCTTTGCTTATTGAAGATGTAAGGACCAAAAAGGTGAAAGGCTGTCCATGTGAACAAGCTAAAAATTAGACAGCCAGCCACAAGGTATGCCACTTCTTTCTTTGTCGGCAGCGCCAAATGCTGTTTCCAGTGTTTTCGCTTCCAGATAATAGCTGGAAGCAAACAGCAGCCATGGTAGAGAAAGAATGACCATAAAATACTATGAAAGATATGTAGCCCGGCTGCTAAAAATGGCCATGGAGCTAGTGTCCAGAGTATTACTATCGGTTTTGTTGGCAAGCGCATAAAATCAATGGTACTGCACTGGCGGAATACCATGGCGAATTACAGTAAACTTAGGTAACTCTGGAGAAAGAACTGTGAGCGAAAATAATTCTGGCGAGAATAACTCTGGCACATCTAGCTCGGGCCAGAATAGTTTGGACAAAAGTAGTTTGGAGAAAAGTAGCTCGGGCCAGAATAGTTCTGGCAAATGGATAATGGCTGTCATTATTGGTGGTGTCGTCTGGGTTGGTGTCAGTCCTTTTATTGGCGCGATGTTGGTCAAAGATAAACATCTTGAGCTTAGTGGCAAGCCGCCAGAACCACTAGATATTCAGAAGATCACTGGTTCCTCAGATGCACCTAGTTCATCGGCAAGTGCGCCGCTACCTAGCTCAAGTTTGTCCGGCCTTGGCCTTTCTGGTTCCGGTATTGCTGGCTCAGCTGGGGCCTCTAAAGTGTTTGGTAAAGCTGATGCTAATGCTATTCGAGAACGGTTTCGTAGCGGAATCATAGCGTTGAAGCCGGCTGACAGTCATCCTGCCTCATCATCATCTTCATCTTCTTCTTCTTCTTCTTCTTCAATTAGTCTTGAAGACAGAATGAACGCTATTACCAAGCTTTGTGTCGCTGGTAAGAATGCAGAGGGTTTGGCCGAAGCCGACAAATTCTTAGTCTATATCGATAAAACCCCCGGAATCGACTCGCAGTACAAAGTCGCCACTGCCGCTTTGGCCATGCAAATGGCTGACAATTCCCATTTGAGAGACCGCGCCAAAGAATACAGTCAAACGGCCTTGACTGCTTCTCGCTCGAGTGAAGATTTCTTGATCGAAAAAATAGAGCCGGTCTATTATGGTCTACGTGGCTCTAAGGTTGACTTTGCTGCACTACAGCAGTTGAACAAGCAGTATGAAAGTGCCGTGGCTGCTGCTCGAGCCGCCGAGGCTCTTGATAGTGCTAAGCAAATAGTGGCGGCTACGGCCAGTCTTCCGCCGCAGAGCTTCTTCCGTATTAGAGGCCGAATATATCTCGCTCATAGTCAGTATGTCAGCGATCTCAATGAAAATACTGCGAAGCGTGAGCTGACAGAAATTAAGAAAACCGCTGAAGAAGCCGGTGATCAGCAATTGGCCAAAGCCTGTACCAATATTATCAATGGTCTCGGTGGTCCTATATAGGTCCTGCTGCACTTATTCTTTGTTGGATTGCTTGACGACAAAAATGCCCGATAGGGCGATCAAGCAAGTGCCTACAATGCGCGGCCCGATCTCCTTGAATGCCCTTTATTTTCGCAATACTTCGCCCCGATAAGCGAATCGATCTTTCAATTTCAAAATTCGCGATTCGAAAAATTGCCATGACAAAATCGACCAGACAATGGTGATGACGAAAGCCACTAATTCGCCGTTTAGAACTTTTGCTGGTGGCAGGAGATAACAAATGATAGCGCGCACGACAAAACTAAAGGGATGGTAGAGATAAATGCCATAGCTGATTTTGCCGAGGTAGACAAATGGAACATAGTTGAATACCTTCAGCACTAAATTGTTTTTTGTATGCCACAGACCCAAGACAAAGATGGCAATGCTGAATGCGCTCAAAGTGTAGTTTCTATACCAAAACAAATCATTCTTGTCCGCAAAGCCAGGCGTACTAAATACCAGATATTGATCGATTGCCTGCAAAGTGACCCCAACGAACATTAAAAGGGTTCCGTTGCTTTTATCAGCCCATCCTCTCAACTGCGCGTGGCCAGCCAGACAACCAAAGAGGAGAAATTGACCGCAAACAGGCAAAAGCAGGTAATAGGGTCTGTTGTTGAACACAGCCTGTGAATAAAAATTTGCCCATATGCTCAGCACGATGAGAACCGAAAGCAGAATCACGCGAATTTTTTTCGGCGTCAAAAGCAGCGCAAGAGGATAAAGAAGGTAGAACTGCTCCTCAACACAGAGCGACCAGAGGTGGACAATTGTTCCGGTAAATCCTTTGTCGAGAAAGACTTTCAGATTGAACAAGTAGGTGAATTGAAAGAACGGAAACGGCAACTGCCCGATGAGCAACAAGCAGACAAGCAGTGCATAATAGGCGGGAAAGATCCGCAGGCAGCGCCGGACATAAAATGTTCTAAAATCACTCAACAGCACACCAGTTTGAGTGGCTTCTAGTATGCGGGTGATAAGAAACCCGGATAGCACAAAGAAAATCTGCACTCCGAGAGCGCCGTACGGAAACAGATTGCCGTTGTGTTCTAAAAACACATTGGCATGGAAGTGGTATACCAGCAAGACCGCAATCAGCCTCAACGTATCTAATTGAGGCTTGTAGCTGAGCCTTTCCATGCTGTTGTCAGTAGTGTCTCTGCTGGTCACTGAAAAACTTTAGCAGACCACGCGCACTAATTTGAGGAATTGCATAAACGACATCTGAGACTTGCTATTATTAGCTTGTATTCTAATTCTTGTAGTCTTATCCGAGCATTTTGAAACAGGATCTCAAGCATGTCTGAGCAACCCGGGCAAGGTGGCGGAACAGCCGTAGCCACCGAAACCAAGACAAAAACAAAACGACCAGCGCTTTACAAAGTTTTGCTGCACAATGATGACTTTACGACCATGGAGTTTGTCGTCTTTATCTTGCAGACCATTTTTCATAAAAACCCCATCGATGCCCATGCCATCATGATGGCTGTGCATAGGGCCGGTGTTGGAGTGGCTGGTGTCTTTTCTTATGAAATTGCTGAGGCTAAAGTCAACAAAGTGATTGATCTGGCGCAGGCTAATGAATTTCCATTACGCTGTTCCATAGAAGAAGAGTAAAACAATGATTACGCGCGAATTACAGAACACCTTGAACGAAGCCTATAGCGAGGCCATGCGTCGACGTCATGAATTTCTTACCCTTGAGCATCTTCTCTATGCCATGCTCAAAGAGAAGACAGGTCGTGAAGTGATTGAGAATTGCGGTGGAGATGTTAGCTTCATTAGTCGTGAGCTAGAAGTTTATCTCAAAGAAAAAATTGAACAACTGCCTAAAGGCAAAGACGGTCTACCCGAGCAAACTGCGACATTTGAGCGGGCAATTGAACGGGCCCAAATACAGGCGCAATCTTCGGGGCAAACCAGCATCGATAGCGGACATTTGATTGCCGCCATGTTCCACGAAAGACGCTCTTATGCAGTTTATTTGTTAGAGCAGGCTGGTATATCGCGGCTCGATGTTCTCAACTATATTTCTCACGGCATTTCTAAAATCAACTCCGATGATGCCGATTCGGACGGCGATGCTGTTGCCCCTGGGGGCGAAGAAACTGGTCGCCGCAAGACAAATCCGCTAAAAGATTTTTGTGTCGATCTCATTGCTCAGGCCCAAGAGAACAAGATTGATCCATTGATTGGACGAGAGGCTGAAGTAGCAAGAACTATTCAAATTCTTTGTCGTCGTCGCAAGAATAACCCGATCTATGTGGGCGAGCCTGGTGTTGGTAAAACAGCCATAGCTGAAGGTCTGGCTCTGAAGATCCAACGTGGTGAAGTGCCTAAACAGTTGCTTGGCGCTGAAGTATTTTCCCTCGATATGGGCTCCCTGGTAGCCGGAACCAAATTTAGAGGTGAATTTGAAGAGCGTTTAAAAGGCGTATTGAAGGCACTGAAAGCCAAGCCAGGTGTCATTCTCTTTATTGATGAAATTCACACCATTGTCAAAGCTGGCTCAGTAGAGGGCGGCTCCATGGATGCTTCTAATTTGCTCAAGCCCGCTCTGGCTTCGGGTGAATTGCGCTGCATCGGATCAACCACCCATAGCGAGTATAAGTCTGCCTTTGAGAAAGATAAAGCGCTGGCAAGACGGTTTCAAAAAATTGATGTCACAGAGCCAAGTATTGCCGACACCATCAAGATATTGAAAGGCTTGCAAGGGCACTACGAAGAATTTCATGGTGTTAAATATTCCGATGATGCCATTATCGCGGCTGCTGAATTAGCTGGCAAACACATCAACGACCGCTTCTTGCCTGACAAAGCCATTGATGTCATTGATGAAGTCGGGGCGACAGTTAAGTTGTTAGATGAAGAGTCGAGACCTGAGCGCACAGTTACCAGTGAAGACGTGGAAGCCACGGTTGCTCGTATGGCTAAGATTCCACCTAAGACTGTTACAGGCTCTGATAAAGATAGACTCCGTAATTTAGAGAGCGAGTTGAAGAAGTTTATATACGGCCAAGACCACGCAGTCGAACAGTTGGTTAATGCTATTAAGGTGTCGCGCTCGGGCTTAGGTTCGCCTACCAAGCCGATTGGATCGTTTCTGTTTTCTGGGCCAACAGGTGTTGGTAAGACAGAACTGTCGAAGCAGCTAGCCAAAGTCTTGGGCGTTAATTTCTTGCGCTATGACATGAGCGAATATATGGAGAAGCACACTGTCTCTCGTTTGATTGGGGCTCCTCCTGGTTACGTTGGCTTTGATCAAGGTGGCATACTCACCGATGCCATCAACAAGACACCACATGCAGTCGTGGTACTAGATGAGATTGAAAAAGCCCACCCCGATCTCTTCAATATTCTGCTGCAGGTAATGGATCATGCCACTCTAACGGACAACACCGGTAAGAAAGCTGATTTTAGAAATGTCATACTGATTATGACCACTAATGCTGGCGCTCGCGACATGATGGGCGATAACATTGGCTTCCAGCGAGCTGTGGTCAAAGACGAAGGGCCTAAGCAAGTTAGTGATGCTGAACGGGAAAAGTCGATTGCCCGAGGCGAATCTAATAACCAGGGCTTCGGTATGGGTATGGGGCGCGGCGCGATTGAGCGTACTTTCTCCCCTGAATTCCGCAACCGCCTAGATGCGTGGATTGCCTTTAACCCGCTTACCTACAAAGATATTTTGCGTGTAGTCGACAAGTTTATAAACGAAGTCAAAGAGCAGCTAATTGAGAAGAAAGTGACCATGAAGCTGAGCGAGGATGCTCGCACCTGGTTTGCTGATAAGGGCTTTGATAAACAGTATGGTGCTCGTCCGATGGCTCGCCTAATCAAGCAGAAGATTCGTGAGCGCTTGGCTGATGAGCTTATTTTTGGTGTGCTTGAGCATGGTGGCAAAGTTTCTGTTGACGTGCAAGATGGCGAGTTTAAAATTGATTGCCAGAAATCTGAAAACGAAGATGATGAAACTTTTGAATCAGAATCTGCTAAGCCGCTTGAGAAGGAGAGCTAGCGGGTGGATTTTCAGGATCTATATAAGCATATAGATGCAATTTTTCAGTTGCAGTTTTTGCCTATAGGCAAAGCTAAAGTTTCGCTCTGGATGCTTCTCTACATTGGGGTGCTTGTCACTTCGTTGGTTGTCGTCACCAATCGTCTGCGTGACTGGACTGAGAAGACGCTACTTGCTCATTCTTCGGTCGATGCTGGCTTGCGCCAAGGAATCGCTGGTATTGCTCGATATGTGGTGATTTTCTTTGGCTCACTGATAATTTTGCAGACCGCCGGCATAGATTTGAGCTCGTTCACTGTGCTAGCTGGTGCTCTTGGTTTAGGTATAAGTTTTGGCCTGCAAACTATTACTACAAATCTAGTGAGCGGCTTGATTATTTTATTCGAGCGGCCCATAAAAATTGGCGATCGTATTGAAGTAGATGGTATCACTGGTGATGTTATTCGCATTTCACTTCGTGCCACCACTATTGTCACCAATGACAATATCGCCATCATTGTGCCTAACTCCGAATTTATTAAGGGCAAAGTAACTAACTGGAGCTACAGAAGCGACCGAATTAGATTTACCTATGCTGTGCCTGTAGCTCTTGATGCCGATCCTGTAAAGGCGGCTGAGGTTATTCGTTCCGCTGCGGTGGGGCATCCGGGGGTGCTTAGTGATCCACCACCAGATGTCTTGTTTCTTGAGTTCGGCCAGAACGCCATGAATTTTTCTCTACGGGTTTACACCGAAGATTTTCTTACTAGACCAGGTTCTTTGCGCTCGGAATTAAATTTTGCTATTCATAAAGCATTGAACGAGCAAGGTGTAGGTTTGGCATATAAGCCCGCCGCGCTTTCAGCTGACCCTTCGTAGGGTTAAGTGGCGTTTAGTAGTTAACCTTTAGTGGTATTCGGACACTTCTTAGTCTCACCTTAACTTCGCCGATGATAGGTTGAAGCTGGGTTAAGGTTCGCTGTTCTTATGATTCGGATTATTGCCATTTCATTATGCATCTGTCTTTTCGCCGGTTTCGTGCTTGTAGGAAAACCAGCAAAGAGTTCTTACATGTTGCGCATCAAGGGATCCGATACCATGGTGATATTGATGAGTGCGCTGGCAGAGAGTTATATTCATCATCGACCTGATGCCCGTGTGTCTGTCACCGGGGGCGGTACCAGAGCAGGCGTCGCTGGTATGCTCAACGGCACATGTGACATCATAGCTGCCTCTCGGGATGTCACGAAGGAAGAACTGGAGCTCGCCAGACGCAACGGTGTCACCCCAAAGAAAATAGTGATCGCAAGAGATGCTATTGCCATAGTAGTCAATCCGGGTAATCCGATTGAGTCTATGACAAGGGAAGACCTACAGAAAATTTTCAGAGGACAGGCCAGCAATTGGCGTGACTTCGGCGCTGCAGCCATGCCTATAACCGTTTACTCACGTGAGTCTTCCTCCGGTACCTTTCGATATGTGCAGGCTGAAGTTCTCAATAACCAAGACTTTTCAAGGATGGCACGCTTCTTGCCGTCGAATACCAGCATTGTTGACAGTGTCTCCCAAGAGTCTGCCGCCATTGGCTACGTCAGTTACGGGCATGTTCGTGAATCGAAGGCGGTGAAGTGTCTTCTCATTCAGGAGAAAGTCGGTGGCCAGAGAATTGCACCTACTATGGACAACCTCAAGTCGGGGAGTTATCCGCTCTCTCGCGATCTGCTCTTGTACGCGAGTGATAATCGCCCTGAGGCGCGGGCTTTTGTTGACTATTGCCTGAGCGATGAAGGACAGCGGATTGCCGAGGAATACGGTTGTGTGCCTGTAGCGGCAAAAGAACAGATACAGGCAAAAGTGCCTGTGGGCGCCTTCTTATGAAATCGATTTTGCTGGACACCGACCGTCTTTGGTCTATGCTCTTGCGAACTGCCGCAGCAATGACGATTTTCTGGACTGCTCTTATCTTTTTGTTCGTTTTTCGCGAGGCCTTGCCTCTGGTCTTTAGCCCCGAAGGAATAAGCCTTCTATCTGACGTTTGGAGACCAGTGTCGCCGGTTGCCGAGCAGTTCGGACTGTTGCCATTGATTAGTGGAACCTTTTTGGTAACAGTAATTGCCACCCTCGCCTCGATACCAGTAAGCATCCTGACAGCGACATATATTGCTTTCATAGCTAATACCCGGGAGTCGCAGGTGTTGAAGGCTATTATTGAGTTGCTTGCCAGCATTCCCTCTGTCGTAGTCGGATTCATCGGTCTTATGGTGCTGGTGCCATTTGTTAAGAACGTTCTTGGCTTGCACTCTGGTCTCAATGCTCTGACCGGTGGCTTAATTCTTGGTTTGATGGCAGCTCCCACCATAGTCACCCTGTCAGAAGATGCACTGAAGGCTGTGCCCCGGGAGTTCCGGGAGGCGTCGATGGCTCTAGGTATCTCTGAAGTTACCACAATTCAAAAAGTTCTCATTCCTGCGGCGTCTCGCGGCATTTTGGCGGCGAGCCTCTTAGGGCTGGGCCGAATTATGGGTGAGACCATGGCTGTACTAATGGTTACCGGCAATGCGCCGGTTGTAACCCTCTCGCCGCTGGAGCCTGTTCGGACCATAACTGCAACCATCGCAGCGGAGATGGGTGAGGTCATATTTGGTGGCAACCATTATCGTTCTCTTTTTGTGCTTGGAGCCTTGTTACTCTCTTTTACATTTGCAATCAACCTCATCGCGCAGTCGATAATCGGAGGACGATTCAGTGGTCACCGCTCTTAAATCCCAACCACTGGTCGCATCTCGGGGATTGCCTGTTAAACGAGCCTTCCGAGGCGATCTGCTTTTGGTCTTCCTGATGCGCTTCTCTACCTACTCGCTGGTGGCTATAGTACTACTGATAGTGCTTGATATATTGATCAAGGGGTTGCCTCACGTCAACCTTGAATTCCTGACCTCGCTGCCGCAAAAGGCTGGAGCGAAAGGCGGAATTCTTCCGGCAATCATGGGAACTACATTGCTTGTGAGTGTTGCTATTGCAGCGGCTCAGCCCCTCAGTTTGGCTACTGCCGTTTATCTCAGTGAGTATGCTGGGGAGAATAGATTATCGCGACTGATTCGCATCGCTCTTCTCACGCTTTCGTCTGTGCCATCGATCGTATTTGGTCTGTTCGGGCTGGCGCTCTTTGTAATACAGCTGGGGTTTGGAGCCAGTATCATTTCTGGTGGGCTCACTCTGGCGTTGATGATCCTGCCTACTATGACAGTTGCGGCTGAGGAGGCTGTCAAAACAGTGCCACATTCGTTGCGAGAGGCTAGTAGGAGTCTTGGTGCGACAAAGGCGCGTACGATCTGGTCGGTGGTATTGCCCCGAGCTCTGCCAGGGATATTTACGGGCACTTTGCTTGCTATCGGCAGAGCCGCGGGCGAGACAGCTCCAATACTTCTTACTGCTGCTGCCTTCTTCGTGCCGACCTTGCCGGAATCTCCTTTCGACGAGGTAATGGCGCTGCCCTATCATCTCTACGTTCTCTCCACTCAGCATCCAGATGCCGCAGCCATAGCGCCCATGCAATACGCAACCGCTAGTGTCCTTCTTCTTCTCGTGTTTGCCTTTAGTGCAATCGCTTTTGTAATTCGCAATAAAATCAGGCGGTAAATTATGCAGTCTTTAGATTTAGAGTCTAGCCTTGGAAGCCAGGAGTCTAGGCAATTAAAGAGAGCAAAAATTACCATTGAGGATCTGAATATATATTATGGTGACGTTCATGCGGTAAAGGCTGTTCACCTGAATATTCCAGATAAGCATATAACAGCTCTGATTGGACCGTCTGGTTGCGGCAAAAGCACGTTGCTTCGCTCTCTCAACCGAATGCACGAACTCGACGAGGGCGTGCGTACGACTGGCAAGATAACGTTGGACGGTGACGACATCAATCACAAATCAGTCGATATTAATCTCTTGCGCAAACGCATTGGCATGGTGTTTCAGAAACCAAATCCTTTTCCTATGACCGTCTTTGAGAATGTTGCTTATGGTCCGAGAATTCACGGTGAACGAAAGAAGGAAAGATTGGCCGAGATAGTTGAGACATGCCTTGTTCGGGTCGGTCTCTTTGATGAGCTTAAAGATAGACTCGGCAGTTTTGCTTTGTCTTTGTCCGGCGGTCAGATGCAGCGGCTCTGCATCGCCCGTGCCATTTCCGTAAATCCGGAAGTACTTTTGATGGATGAGCCTACCTCCGCTCTGGATCCTACTGCTTCAGCCAAAGTGGAAGAGCTGATTCGGCAGCTCAGCCGGGATCTCGCCATTGTAGTCGTGACGCACAATATGCATCAGGCCAGTCGTGTTTCTCATCAAACGGCTTTCATGTTTAAAGGCGAGCTCATTGAAGCGGGGGAAACTGGCAAGATCTTTGCTAATCCCGATCGCAAAGAGACCAGAGATTATCTAGCTGGCGTCTTCGGTTAAAGGTTGCTAATTTGCCCCATGCGCCCTTCTTGATAGTCGACCAAAGCTTGTTTTATTTCAGCTTGATAGTTCATGACAAAAGGTCCGTAGCGGGCTATTGGTTCGTTGATCGGTTGGCCGGCGATGAGCAGCACGCTCAGTGGCTGCTTTCCCTCGGCCGTGAATTCAATGGTCTCGCTCTCTTGGCTAATCTTGGTATCTTTTGTGTCATGTGATGAGAAAATCACTAACTGATCAGGCTCTGCTATTTTTTCAGCGAATTTTCCCTGGCCGGAAATTACATAGGCTAGAGCAGTGTGTGCCATAGGCACTGCTTGGCTAAAGCTGGCCCCGGGTTGCAGAATGACGTGCAAATAGAGAATGGGAATGTGTGTGCTAATCACCGCCTCTTTTCCCATTGAGTTACCGGCAATTACTTTGACCCAGACTGATTTGTCCTCGCTCTCGTAGACCGGAATATTAGCCGACAGGGTGTCTTGATAGCGCGGTGCTGTCATTTTGTCGCTCTTGGGTAAATTTACCCAAAGTTGAAAACCGTTCAAGCGGCCGCCCTGTTCGCGAAAATTCTCTTCAGGCATTTCTGAGTGCACCACACCAGATCCAGCTGTCATCCATTGCACATCGCCAGCCGCAATCACCCCTTTGTTGCCTGCTGAATCTCTGTGCTCAAGTGCCCCTTCGAGCATATACGAGACTGTTTCGAAGCCCCGGTGTGGGTGATCGGGGAAGCCTTTGGCGCTGCCTGGGGCGTAGACATTGGGGCCCATGTGGTCCAGTAGAAGAAAAGGATCGATATTGTCAATATGACGGGTGGGGAAGGGGCGGTGAACGATTACTCCAGCGCCTTCCCTGACGGCTTCCGCTGCGACTATCTCCTTGATTGTTCTCATGATTGACCTCTTTTAAGACGAAAATGCTTTGATATCAAACTATTGTAACCGAAGTCGAATTGGTTTGACGTCAAAGTAAATTAAATTGCCTGGTTATTCAGCACTGCTTCTGTCTTTTTGCCTGGGCATGAACAATAATGGCACCGGCTTGGTGCTAGCTGCTGCCAGTCTGGCTGATCATCCGGCCGTACTTCTGCCTGTGATTTTTTACACTTTGGTGCAACAGATTATCGCTGCTTTAATTGACTTGAGAGTTTTTAAATCTGAACATTGAGAGCGCAACAAGTGGTACCGCCAGTTCAGTTAGCGGCATAACATTTGAATGCCAGAATCTATCCTGATACTACACGAGCATCAGACTGAGTCAGACTACGCTGCCATCGAATTGGAGCGCGCTGGCTACAGGGTTGTGTCGGTGCCCAAGCTTGCGGTTGCCATCGCCTGGCTGCGGGTAAACGATCCAGCGTTAATAGTCGCTCCTGTGCATCTTATTGACGACGATGTCTTTGAGCTTTTGCGCTTTGTTCGTAGTGATTTTAAGCTCAGGGCTACTAGAATTTTGCTCTGTTGCTCGATGCCATCGCCATTTACTAGTGGCATGAGCCGCACGATTTCTTCTGCTGCAAGGGCGATGGGAGCCAATGCTGTCTTCATTGGCGAGGGTCGCAAAGGTTTTGATCGCCGTGCATTTTGGCTAACGGTAGCGCCACTTTTGCCAGAAGCTTCCATTGGCAATTTTGCTGTAAGCGAGCCGGGCGATAGCTTTATTGAGCGATACCAGGCTCAGGAGCAGACTTTCCCGCCCGGTGAATGATAAGCACTGCTATGGCATGACAGGCTCATCTGGGAAGTTCTCTGCTAGCATTTCAGTCTGATTTCAATTTCTAAACCGTGGGGGATGCGATTGCGAATGACCATGGTGCCTTGACAGGCGGTGACGCAAGATTTGACTATGGCCAGGCCTAGACCGGCGCCTCCGAAGCTGCGGCTACGAGACGCTTCTGGTCTGAAGAAAGGCTCGCCAAGATGCTTCAGTGATTCAGCGGGTACACCTGGGCCCTGGTCGGCAATTGTAATGACGACTTCATCGCCTTGATGCAGCGCTGTCAGTGAAATCTTTTCTCCGCCACCGTAGCGGGTGCTATTTCTAAGCATGTTGCCTACGGCCCTCTCCAGCAGCATATGATCTGCTAGTGGTGCCACTGATTCCGCTACTTGTAGCGTCACTATGTCAGCCAGGCTTAAGCGCACAAGCAGATTTTCAAAGAGTGGCTTTAGTGGCACAGCCACTAAGTTTTTCATTGGTCCCTTTAGTTCGGCTTTAGAAAAGGCCAGAAGCTCATTGACTAGATTGTTCATTTCAACAACTTCTTCTCTAATATCTTTGAGCAGGTTTTGTTGATCTGGTGTTGAGCTACTTTCTAGAAGTTCTAGGGCCATTTGCAAGCGTGCAATTGGTGAACAAAGTTCGTGGGAAATGTCGCCCATTAAGCGCTTTTGGCCAGTGAGAAAAATGTTGATGCGTTCGGCCATAGAATTGACTGCTTCGGCTAATCTACCAATTTCATCATGGCGATTGCTATTTATTTTTGTGTCAAAGTGGCCTTCGGCTATGCTCTCGGTCGCTCTGGTAAGCTCTGTCAGGGCGGTTGTAATTTGATAAATAAAAGGCAGCCAGAAGCACAGCGAGAGCAGAAGAATAACTAAAGGCACGAGCAAGGCTGCCTTCAGGTCAATTAGTAAGCTGCTCTGCCAGATATTCTCTGACTGGGCCAGTAATGTGCAGGGAACTGGGTGACCTAGTTCTGGTGACAATATCATCATTCTGGTGCCAATCCAAAATGTATCGGGATTGTTCGTATGCACTAAGAATCTTCCGCGAGCTTTGAGCAATTCTTCAGGCACTCTGTCTGGCATAGGCCCTGGCATGCGATTGCGCATGTTTTCTGGCAGATCCAGATCATGGTTCGGGAATTCTGGTGGCGGCCCAAAGCCGGGCCCTCTATCAGTAACGAAGTCGGGCTCTCTATCTCTAAAGTGAGGTGGCCTATCGGTAAAATTGGGAGGCCCTAGCGGCGGCGGGCGATGCTCATGAAAAGGAGGCATCATGCGCAGCTTCTGGGTTAAGGCATCTGGTAGCTTGATGGGGTTTCCCCCCAACTGCTTACCATTGCTGTCAAATAAATAGTACTTGACCTGGTAAATGCCGCCGAAGTTTTTCAATATGCTGTCCCAGTTTGTGCTCGGTGACGTGCCCAGCTGCTCGTTTATGGCATCGGCCACAGAGTCAACGTGGTTGCCAGCCGGGCTTTGCAACAAGGCCTCCCAGCCGATGCCAAATTGGGCATTAAAGCCAATCAATGGCAGCGCCACTAAAATAGCTATGTAGGCAGTGAGTAGATAGAGAAATTTTATTGCCAGACTCTGCTGGCGGGGCAATAGATTGCTAGGCTTCATGGGCGTTCCATTTGGTCTATCAGCATGTAGCCAGCGGCGCGAACGGTGCGAATAAATCTAGGATTTTTGGGATCGTCTTGTAACTTACGGCGCAGAGCCGAAATGTGCACGTCGATGGTGCGGTCAAAAATGTCGTAGTTGCGCTCTCTTATTTCATTTAAAAGATGTTCGCGGGTTTGTACGCGACCTTTTGCTTGGGCCAGTACAACTAATAAGTCGAATTCAACAGGAGTCAGAGCGAGCAGCTCATCGCCAAGATTGGCTCTACGAGCTAGCAAATCTATTGCCAGTGGCCCCACTGTAATTTCAGTTTTGTTGCTTTGCTCGATTGCCTTGCTACGTCGCAAGACTGCTCGCAGTCGAGCTAATAATTCTCTGGGAGAAAACGTTTTTGGTAAGTAATCATCGGCGCCAATTTCAAGGCCGACAATACGATCGGTTTCGTCGCCCAGGGCTGTGAGCATTAAGACTGGAATTTGGCTTTGTTCTCGTAGCTTCTTCAATACGGCATAGCCATCGAGGCCTGGCAGCATCACATCTAATATGATGGCGTCAAAGCCATGACCAACTGATAGTTGAAGGCCAGATTGACCATCGTGAACTGCGGTGACTTCATAACCGTAGCGACTAAGGTAGTCTGAAATGAGGCGACAGTACTTTTGATCGTCGTCCACTAAAAGTAGGCGACTACGTTGGGCCGATTGGCTATCAAGGTTATTGATTTCTAGATTACTCAAGGCTTGTTACTTCTAGCTACTTATTTACTGTATTCCAATGTTAGCCCATTGCTATTAAGGTGCCTTTACAAATCCTTTAAAGTTGGCATTTTGGCAACATAAATCCTTTACGGCCCTAGTTTTAAATGAAATGGTAGGGACATCGGACATCAGACATCGAAGTTCGCTGCTCTGTCTCTTTAGCCTGTTGGAGGAGGATTCATGAAAGCGATTCACGCTTCGTACTTGTTAGCCATTGTTTGCTGTGCCGTGGGAGGTTCAATGGGAGATTTACCAGCATCAGCTCAGGGCGATGCTTCTAGTGAAGATTTTTTGATTGCGCAGCTGCATTCAGCACCGCCGGAGGTGCAGTATCTTGGCTCTAACTCTAGCGGTAACTCTCTAGGCAACAAAGAAAGAATAGAAATTTCTAGTAGTGGTAAAGCTTGCGGGCCTGCTGGCGGTGGTCTTGGATTTCCAGGCCGGCCGCCAGGGCCAGACCCGGAGTTTCTCAAGACCCTTGGCTTAAGCGATGAGCAGCGTGAAAAGCTGCATGCTATTAGAGCGAAAGAGCAGCTCGCCACTGCCTCGCGGATTTCGGATCTAATTAAACTGCGTCATCAGCTTATGGAGTCAATTACTGGCACAGATAAAGGCGATGCTAAGGGTGATGCGCTTTCGATTCAGCGTCAGATCAATAGCCTAGAAAATGCCAATCAATTAGATCGTATAACCTCTATGCTCGAGGCCAAAGCCGTCTTTACTGAGGAGCAGCAAAAGCAAATGCGCCGTCACATGCTTGAGCATGAGCCCTTCATGGGGCCGCCACCTCCCAGCCCTATGGGACCTATGGCGCCGCCACCTCCTAGCCCAATGGGGCCAATGGGAGATAGACAGCCACCGGATCGGGGTGCCCCGAGGGTTTAGCTAGTTGTTTAGTCGATTTTTTGTTTGGCAATGAAAGCCAGTCCGACCTCTAGCTTTTCGAGGTGCTGATCAACTGTTTTTTGTCCCCCGGCAAATTCATAATTTTCAAAGAAGGCGAATACTTCTTTGGCCAGTGACTCGTCAAGCAAGCCAGTAACTCCTTCTACCAGTCTGGTCATGATCAGGCTGGGGAAGGTTTTATTGATTTGCTCCCAGTTGCTTTTAACAAAGTGCCAGCCCGCTTGGCGGCCGTGCGGGTTGAGCATGATGTTGCGTACCAGGTAGGGCGCGTTCTGTCCCTTAACTTCACCGGCTAGAGTCTTGGCCAGTGTCTTCTCTAGCAGGGCGGCATCTTGAAACATTCCCAGGGCGTACATGTAGCGCTCTTGTTCTTGGGGCGAGGAGCCATTTTTGAAGGACGCTTCAAATTGTTCATAGCGTTTCTTGTCACCGTTTGCTGCTAGTACCGCTACAACAGCCGAGAGTACATCTGGCGCTAACTGCACCTCTCCGCTTAAGTGCTTGTCGTAGCGTGCGGATGCTTCTTTACTGACATCTTTGTCACCGCCAGTAGTTCCAAGAGTTGAAATTGTCAGCCCTCTTAGTTGCTTGGTTAGCTCGCTTTCTTTCGCTTTGATTTCCCAGCCCAGTCGTTTGTAGGTTGGGCTCAATATTTCAACGGTTAGTGCTCGCAGCTTTTCAATTGCTTTCTTGTCGCTGCTGAAGGCCCGGTCGCAATATTGCAGGGCGCCAGCAATAACTGACCAGACGTTCTTGTCTTCTTCGTCTTTGAACAATTTTGTGAATTGTAGAAACTGGTTGAGCTTAACTGTGCCATTCATAGTTAGGGCCCAGAGATCACTGGCGAGATTGAAACGCTCTAAGGCGCTCAATTGTGGCAACACGGCTTTTAGGCTATCGAGCAGCTCTGAGCTGTAGTTGACTCGATAGAAACCGCTACCACCTGCATTTACTACGAGCCATTCGAGATCTCTCTCGAAACTTGCCTTGGTTTCGTCTTCTTTTAGCAAGAGAGTTTTTTCGACTAGTTTGCTCTCTCCTTTGAGTTTGGCGCGCAGCAAGATCGGCACCTGATAAAGCACTTTAGCGGCATCATTCGCTTTGTTTTCGAGGTAATAGAAGCGTTTTTGCTTGAGAGTAACTGATTTCTTGCCTGCATCTAAACTGGCTGAAACCATGGGATAACCTTCTTGGAAGATCCAGGAATTCATGATCTCTTGCACTGGAGCGCCAGAGGCTGATTCTAATGCCTGCCAGAGGTCATTGGTCTCGGTATTAGCAAACTTGTGTTTTTGCAAATAGCTGTTTACGCCGCTCTTGAATTTATCCGGGCCAATAAATTGCTCAAGCATGCGCAATACCGATGCCCCTTTCTCATAGGTCAAGACATCAAACATGCCATTAGCTTCTTCTGGTGCGTTGACCGGAAATTCAATTGGTCGAGTGGCCTTGAGCCCATCTGTGGCAAAAGCCATGGCTCTTGAGGCGCCGAACGATTCCCAGCGCTTCCAGTTTGGTCGTAAATTATCCACTGCCACCAGTTCCATAAATGTGGCAAAGGCCTCGTTTAGCCAGATGCCGTTCCACCACTTCATGGTTGTAAGATTGCCAAACCACATATGGGCCAACTCGTGGGCGACTACGTCGGCAACTCTCTCTAGTTCAGCGTGAGAGGCCTGTTCGGTATCGACAAGCAGGGCGCTCTCTCTATAGATAATTGCGCCTACATTTTCCATGGCACCAAAGGCGAAGTCTGGTACGGCAATCATGTCCATTTTGTCGCCAGGGTAGGGAATGCCGTAGTATTTGTTGAAAAATGCTAGGGCTGCTGCACCAATTTCTAAAGCAAATTTGGTTAGATGTAGTTTGCCTAAGGGCGCATAGATGCGCATTGGAATGCCATCAACCATGACCGCTTCGCTCATTTCTAAATGACCAACAACGAAGGCGACGATGTAAGTCGACATCTTCATGGTTTTGGCAAAGGTTATTGTCTTCTTGTTGCCTTCGATACTTTCGCTTTCAACTGATGTATTAGAAAGTGCTGTTAGATCTTTGTCGACACAAAGAGTCAGTTGAAAAGTCGCTTTGAATGAAGGTTCATCAAAGCAAGGAAAAGCACGGCGGGCATCGGTTGCTTCAAATTGAGTCAGGGCTATCCAGCTTTTCTCGCCATCTTTGAGGGCTTGTGCGCTGCGATAGAAACCTCTTAGCTTGTCATTGATTTCACCGCTAAAATCGAGCTTGAGGTGCCAGGTGCCGGCGGCCAGTGTGGAAGGGAAGACCAAGCGCACACGCTCGTTTTCTTTCTCTAGCGTTACTGTCGCACTTTGGCATGTTTCACTGCCCTCTTGCTCTATGCGAGCATTTTCGATTTGCAGATCAATAGCGTTGAATAATATTTCGTTGGTGGTGCTGTGGACCGTCAGAGTGATAGTTTCACTGCCAGAAAATTTGAAGCTCGCCAGATCGGGAACCAGTTTAATTTGATAATTGATTGGTGAAACTGTTTCCGGCAGGCGATAAGCATTTTCTTTTGCCAATGTTTGACTAGGTTTTTGATTAGACATTTAAAGCTTCCCTCAATTGCGCAAGGCATGATATCACGCATGTCTGGCAAAAGAGGGAGTGCTCTAAGCTGGCTATAGTTAAATGAGCTTTGGGCTTAAATCCCGATGGCGTTGCGAATTTGGGTGAATAATCCGGGGTTGCCGTTGTGGACGTAGTCAAGGAAGCCTGGGCTGTTATAAGTGTTCCAGTTATATTGGCCACTGTAATTTGGATTATACGATTGCCATTGCGTTCTCATTTGGGCTTCTAGGGCGTTGCGTTCGGCCTGTTGGTAGGCATTGTTGCGACGATTCCAGTTGTTGGCGACATAGACTCGTTGATCGTTCCAGTCGCTAGGATAAGTGCGGAACTTCCGAGCGCGGCGCAAGTCTTGCTTGGCCCATTGTTGCTCTACTCTGTCATTGACACCATTGTTGTTGCGGTCATTCTTGCGGCGACCCCAGCCCCAGCCGTTGCCGCGGCCATTGTTGTTATTTTTATTGTTATTGTTGTTATAGGAGCTGTGATTGTTGTGGTTGCGGTCGTCATCATCGTGGTCTGCGAACGCTGGCGCCATGGTAGTCAACACGATTACGCTAGCAATCACTTTTAGGCTTGATTTTAGAATTGATAAGTTAGCCATGAGTCCTCCAGGGACAATTGATGGAAGCGTTGAATTTACTTCGCACAGAAAGTGTGGACTTCTGCTCGAGGCTTTCTTGCTCAGCGATTTGCTTGACGACCGACATGGATGATGGTTCCAAGTAATTAGTTGTCAGCATCAAACTTCTAGATTCGTCGCTCATATCTATAGATTGCTTAAAGCAAGAAAGACGACGAAGCGTTAGCATATAGACCGCGTATGCTGATTTAATCTTGGTTTTATAAGTGAGGAAAGGAAAAGCTATGGTAGAAGTGCAGGCTAACGCCGTTGCAACTATTAAGGAATTGGCCAGCCAGCTTAGAGCTGACAGCATTCGGTCTACTACCGAAGCGGGTTCCGGTCACCCCACATCGTCAATGTCAGCAGCCGATATCATGGCTGTGCTTATGACCAAGTTTTTGAAGTATGACTTCAGCAAGCCAGAGCACCCAAACAACGACCGCTTAATCTTTTCGAAGGGTCATGCTTGCCCGTTGCTTTATTCGATGTATAAGGCCGCTGGCGCCATCACTGACAACGAGTTGATGACTTTGCGCAAATTTGGCTCAAGACTTGAAGGCCACCCTATTCCTAAGCTTTTGCCCTGGGTTGACGTTGCCACTGGCTCCTTGGGTCAAGGACTTGCCATGGGCGTCGGTATGGCCCTGACAGGAAAATATCTCGACAAACTGCCTTATAAGGTCTGGGTTTTGCTGGGCGATAGTGAAATGGCCGAAGGCTCGGTTTGGGAAGCCATGTCATGTGCATCGCACTACAAGCTCGACAACATGGTTGCCATCCTTGACATGAATCGTCTTGGACAGCGCGGCGAAACTGCTTTTGGCTGGAACTCCGCTTTGTACAGTGAGCGCGCGAGAGCATTTGGCTATCACGCAATTGAAATCAATGGTCATGACCTCGGTCAGATTGATAAAGCTTTGACAGAGGCCATTGGTGTTACTGGCAAACCGACAATTATTATTGCTAAGACTGAAAAAGGTCATGGCATTCCTCTCACTGCTAATCAAGATAACTGGCACGGCAAGCCGCTTTCGAAAGAACAGGCTGAAGCGGCTGTCAAGCTCTTGGGGGGTGTCACTAACCATTCAGTGGCAGTGCAAAAGCCAGCCGATCTTCCCACTAAGAAGTCGCCGACTGCGGAAATTAGTTGCTCAGGTAAATACGTGGCCCCTGTTTACACAAGCCCTGCCGCCACGAGAGAAGCCTATGGCGATGCTCTTAAGGCTCTTGGTGGTGCTCACAGCGATGTGGTTGTCTTAGATGCCGAAGTTGGTAACTCTACTTATTCTGACAAGTTTGCCAAGGCTTACCTTGATCGTTTCTTCGAGATGTATATTGCTGAGCAATTGATGGTTGGTGTGGCAATCGGCATGTCGACTCGTGGCAAGAAAGTATTTTCCTCAACCTTTGCTGCTTTCTTGTGTCGAGCTTATGACTTCATTCGTATGGCTGCTATCTCTAGAGCTACCATCAAGCTTTGTGGCTCCCACGCGGGTTGTTCAATCGGTGCTGATGGCCCTTCTCAGATGGCCTTAGAAGACTTAGCTATGATGCGCGCTATTCACGGCAGCACCGTGCTTTATCCTTCAGATCCTGTTTCGACCGCTAAACTTGTCGAAAAAATGTACGGTGTTGAAGGCGTTTCTTATATGCGCACAACCCGCGAAAAGACTCGTGTGCTGTACAAAGACGAAGATACTTTCGAAATTGGTGGCAGCAAAGTGCTGCGTAGCTCAGCTGATGACATGCTCACCTTGGTTGGTGCTGGTATCACTCTGCATGAATGCTTGAAAGCTCATGATGAACTCAAAGCACAAGGCATTCACGTTCGCGTTATTGACCTCTATTCCATCAAACCAATTGATGCTAAAACCTTAACCACGGCTGCTCGTGAAACAGGCACTTTGATTGTGGTAGAAGATCACTGGCCGGAAGGTGGTATGGGTGATGCTGTACTTGATGCCTTCACACCAAAAGGTCCAGTTACACGTGGTGGCAGAGTGGCCAGTCTCGACTTCTTGCCTAAGATCGTCAAGATCGCTGTGCGAGACATGCCTGGTTCCGGTACACCTGAAGAGTTGATGGATGCCGCTGGCATTACTTCAAATCATATTGTGGCCACTGTAAAGTCGTTGGTTTCATAACGACATTCAGAACTAAAGCCATAAATTGAGTGCTAAAAAATGCTCCTCGACCCTAGGGAAGAGGAGCATTTTATTTGCTTGAATTATTGATTTTCTTGAGAAGCTCGAAATAGCAAGGTCGCTATTTCTTTTGCGAGCAGAGCTAGTTCAGCCTTAGTTAGGGCTAATTGTGCGCTTGTCTAGTTCTTTAGCTGTAAGTTTGACGCTCACTTTGTTGAGGTCTTTTTCAATCTTAGATTCGTCTTCGTAGCTCAGTTTGCCAGCATTTTTTGATTTGGCTTTTTCGATTTTTTCATTGATTTTAGTGATGTCACTGCGCAGTTTGTCTGCTTCTTTCAATGTCAGCTCATTTGCCTTTTGTCCCTTGTCAATTTTCTTGCTGAGAATCTCAATGCGGTCAGTAATTGTGACTTTTGGTTTTGCTTGTACTTCAGGAGCATAAACTGTCAACGCGGCGCCAAAGCTAGCACTAATAACTAGACCCAAGAAAAGATTTGCCAGAGTGCGGTTCATTAATAGTCCTCCACGACCAAAAAGATATTGCTGGGAGGATCTTAGCGCAGATTCTACTGGTTGTAATGAAAACTAGGAGCGCTATTTTCCAGTGAAGGTGATCTCAGCTTCGAATTCTCCTTTGGGCTGGTCGTGCAGGGCAATGAAGCTCTTGGCGATTGCATCGGGAGCAAATGCAGTACCTTCCTTGACGATACCGCATACGGTGACGGTTGCGGCGTGCACACCTTTGCGTCCAAGCTCTTGATGTAGGCACTGCGAGAGCGCTCGCAAGCCCGCTTTGCCTACCGAAAGAGCTGTTTGATTGTGGAACGGTTGCAAGGCAAAGCCACCGCCAGTAATAAGAATGGTGCCTTTCTCTTTGGCCATCATGGCTGGCGCTACCGCTTGAGCCGCCACAAGCGCTCCAGAGACATTGACCAGCAGTGATTGGTTGAATTTATCCACGTCAAGGGTCGAGCCTTTGCCCATCTCTGCGCTATAAGCGTTGTAGATAAGCACTTCTATGTCGCCGTGGCTGCTGGCGATGTCGGTCAATGCTTGCTTGAGGTTTTCTGAATCGGCCACATCAACAGCCCAGATTGAGGTGTCGTCGCCTAGCTGTTGTGCTAACTCAGCTAATTTGTCCTTGTTTCGAGCACATAGGGCGATATGGTAGCCGCGACCTTTAAATTCTTTGGCTACAGATTGGCCGATACCTTTGCCAGCTCCCAAGATCACGCATGTAGCCACTTAAATTTCCTCGCTGAAGTCTCAAGTTGAAATTATAGGCAGCGATTTTAATTACTGGTACGGAAAACAATGTTTATACGATATTCACTTAATGTGGCTAAACTCTAGATATGGACAACAAGAAACAAACAAACAGAGTCGCCGTAATCGGCGCTGGTCTCAGCGGTGTGGTGTGCGCGCAAGCATTGGCTGACAAAGGTTTTGAGGTGGTGGTCGTCGATAAAGGGCGGCAACCAGGAGGGCGGCTTGCCAGCCGCGAGCGCGAGCCTGGTTTTGACTATGGCGCCCAGTATTTTACTGTCTCCGACTCGCAGTTCAGGGACGTAGTTGCTGGCTGGCTGGAAAAAGGTTTGGTTCTGCCCTGGAATGGCCGATATGCAATAGCCGAGCAGGAGCGGGTGGGGGAAGACTATTCCCTTTCTCCCTCATCACCCCGCAAACAGCGTTATGTCGGGGTACCTAAGATGAATGCTTTTGCTTTGGCGCTCTCTTGCGAATTAGCTAAGTCAGCCACTGTGCTTACTCAGCACCGGGTGACAAGATTAGAAATTGACTCGGATAGCCGTTATCGCATTCTGGGCGAAAAGCCTGGAGATTTAGCTTCTCTAGAACCAGAGCAGAGTCAAGGTGAGAGTCATGACGGGGCGGAATCAGGTCAGGAAAAAGCTCTTGATTGTTTCGGATTCAATGGCTTCAACTATATTGTGCTCAATCTTCCGCCCGTACAAGTGGCTGCCTTGATTGCCACTGCTGGCGGTGCACTGCCTGGTCTTCTGCAGGCCAGTGAGTGTTTCGGAATTGTTGAGCAGGTCGAGCTATCGCCATGCTTTGCTTTGATGGTGCAATTTACCCAGCCTCTGGCGCTAGAGTTTGACGGCATAAAAGTATCAAATTCAGCCTTGGCCTGGGTCGCTCGTGACGGTAGCAAACCTGGGCGCACTGGTGAGAACTGGGTGCTGCATGCCAGCCCTGAGTGGTCGCACTTGCACTTAGAAGACTCTTTACCTGATGTCACTGCCGCTCTATTGACCGAACTAGGGCTTCTAAACAGGCAGGAGCTGCCGCCACTCACTTTCAGTAAATGTCACCGCTGGCGCTATGCCCTGGCCCCGAACCCCCTTGCGGTTGGTTCATTGCTTGATAGCGAAAACAAAATTGGTTACTGCGGTGATTGGTGTCAGGGCAATAACATCGAAGCGGCCTTTTTAAGCGGCCGACATCTGGCTGAGCTGATAGTCAGAGATGCCAGCTGATTTTATAAGTTAGCGGTCTAATAGAGGGCTGCGCAGCTTCTTTGGTTGGGTTTGCACCTGGCTCTCTTCTTCGTCGTCGTCAGCTTCGCGTGCTTCAACACCGCTAATGGCACCAATAGCACCAAGTTGGCCCAGCACTGCGACAACAACGTCATAGGCTGTTTGCAGCTGGTGCAGCTTGTCCATAACGCCGTCATACTGATAGACAACAGCATGTACATGATCGGGAATGCCAAGCTTAGGATAACTCTTTGCTGCTTTCGTATCGATGTGAAGCAGTGATGGTGCCTGAAGTAATATTAGTTCGCGCAATTGCACATCAAGAAAGAGCTCTTGAATTTTTAGGGCGGAAGTACCTTGAATCATGAACTTGCCGTCAAACAGTTGATCTTGTACTTGCAAGTCTTGCATGCCCAGGGCTTTGCCTAGTTGATGATGCACTTTTTCTTGGAAAATGGAGAACGCAAAGTCGCCCTCAGGTGGGTAGCAAACCAAGACGCTGTTGCTTGTGGCTTTCTTGCCGTGACGAGCTTCTGGAATGAAGAGAACTTTGACGCCGGTGCCTTCAACCGGGATAGAAAGCATTTCGAGTTTGCCTTCTTCTTCGCCTGAATCAGTTACAGCTCGGCCGCCTTTTTCATCGGCGAAATTTCTCCAAACATACTCCCAGCCAAAGAGATCGCTGTGAAACTTCATTATAATTCTCCATGAACGCTGCCGTATTTTAGGCAAAAAGCCAATCACTTTGCAAGTCGGTGTGTCTAATTTAGTACTTGTTTATGACTGTTTTAGTACTAGCCCCCCATATGTCGGCCTCCCTGTGGCCCACTGATTCAAGGTTTGGGCGATAATAAAGCTATGAAGAAAAAGGGCAAATTTAAGCAAGTGGCGGTGATGTGGATTCGCGATGGCGTTCTCATCAATCGCATGCCTATTAACGCAGTGGCCTTTGCTTATGCCTATTTTCTAAGTGCTCCAGCTGCCGAGCAAGAATCGCTCAATGTCAACAACCTTGTCAATTTCGCCTTTGCCCAGTCGGGAATTTCATGCCTTGAGAAAATGACTTTGTGGCGCTCTAGTCTAAATGCAACCGTGCATTCGATAGACGAGCTTGTAGCGCCTGACTTCGATTTTGAAGCTGCCGTGCGGCTTTACAATGCCCTGGCGACAGCGGCGGCTTCTTCTGTGAGCTATTTTGATGGCGCCATTGAGACTCTAACCTGGCTTAAAACTTGCAGAGCAAGTAATTTTATTACCTCGGCAGTAGAGCAAGAAGTGCTTGATGCCTGGGCGCAGAGCCCTCAAGGTCGATTAATTTGTAGTCAATCTGGACCAGTTACGGAGATTCTTGGCCGCCGCCCCAATTTTTGCAAGGGCCGAGATCATTTTCAGTATGTCAGTGATTGGCTGACCAAAACTAGCTATCGTCCTGAGTCTGAGTTGATCAAGACTATTTACTATGTGGCAGACGCTGTTAGTGAAATTAAGCAGGGCCGAGAGTTTTCTGCAGAATTTTCTATAGTGCCGATTGGCTTTGCTCATCACATTGATAGCGCGCACGTTCTAGCTGCAGCCTCTTTGGTAAAGGCTAGCCTGGAAAAGCTGCTTGCTTCAGGAGTGGTTTCGCTAGATTCTTCTTCTTTAGTGGAGAGGCTTAGTCTTGATGAGCGCCAACTGGAACTGCCATCTGCGGCTGCCCTTGAGGCCAGTTTGCGCCAGGCCGGCGCAGCACACGTGGTGCGCAATTTTGATGAACTGCGTAGCTCGCTGGATCCACACTTTGCTACCCGGCAATTGCCTGCCGTAAAACCGTAAAGACTCACTCCGTGGAGCATTACGACGGCACTAAGGCTATCGAGGCCAAGTCGGTTTTCAATGCACCTTCGCTAGCTGAAATGGTCTATAGGTTGTTTCAGCTAGACAGTAAAGACTAGTGCAGCGGTGCAAAAATTGCTTCGTCGCCGCTGGTGAATGTTTTTTGACCCTTCTTAATCAAGTTAGCGTGCGGAAAGACCTTGCGCAGGGCGTCTAGTTTGTCTTTCTCGTATTCTCTTTCAGGCAGCACTATTTGCTTCAAGGGGAGATCTTTCAACTCGGCTAGACCTTCGAGGGATACATTGGTGCCGTATAAGCGAATCGATTTCAACTGCTTCAACGCAGTGAGGTATTTGATCGTACGATCGTTGACAGTGCGGTTCCCTGAGACATCGAGGTCAATCAAGTTGGTGCATTTGGCAATGCTTTTGATGGCTTGTTCGCTTGGGTGGCAGCGACCTACATCTAATGTGGTTAGCTTGGGATAGGTGCTGAATAGTTCGTAGGTGTCAGTAGTAAGTTCATTCAGTGGTATGTTGATCGTATGCAGTTTTTTTAGACCAGTTAAGTCTTTAAAGGCTTTGCCTTTTACTAAGGTCGAAAATAAGGTGATGCTCTCTAAGTTGACTAAAGTCTTGGCTTGGGAGAGTCCTGCGTCAGTGACTTCAGAACGGTCCAAATTGAGCTTTTTCAAGCCTGTAAGACCTGCTACATACTTCATAGCCTTGTCGCAGAGTCCATCTTCAGCGTCATCAAAGGAGGAGAAGCGCATGCGTATGCTATCTAAGCAATCGGGTGGAATGTCTTTTAGTGCTTCTGGGTGCAGGAAAAATAAGTGGTTGGCATCGAGGGCGTAGTAGTCTTTGTCGTTGAATACTATGCGGCCCTGGGCCGGGCCTAGTGGGGTGTAGGTGTCTGGGCCGTTTTTTATCTTACAAATCGTCAGCGTGCCAATAGAAAAGCCCCGGGGAAAATCTACTATTTGGCCCTTGGCGTTTTTTGCAGTGGTTGTCGGTGTTTGTATTTGCTTTTGTGTCTTGGTAGTTGTATTCGTGCCTGGAACTCCTGCCGGTGCAGCCTGGCAAGACGAGAAGAGCGTGTAAAGGCCGGATAGCGACAGCGCGGCAGTAACAATGGTTCTTGAGTATGCAGCCTTATTGGCGAGTTTCTGCCAGTTTAGCTGTAAAACCACTGTTCAGCCCTCAGAAGTTCCACGGCAATTTCTCTGATTCTCATGGCGAAGGCGAATTGTGTTTGCTCGTGATGAGTCAATGTGTCGATTAGCTGCTCACCATTGCTACCGCGTTTGGGGTATTTTAGCGGTACATTCCAGAATGGCAGGCGGCCGGGACCAGGCTCAACCAGGCCTGTTGGCCGTGGGCTGAAAGGAATGTCGCCATATTCGTTTTGCCATTCTTGCAATATTGAGCCAACGCGCTCCATTGAGCGATTGCGATACTTGTGGCCAGTTTCAGAGCTGAAAGCAGCATCGGTATGAAAGACATCTGGTTGCTTCTGTCTCGCTCGTTCCATGGCCAGTTCGACTCTTTCGCTGCCGGTGATCAAGTGCACACTGTCTCTGGGGCCGACAGTAACACCACTAAGTAATTCGGTCATGATGCGCAGTACGCGGATGACCGCCATTTGGGTGCGGCGAATACCAACTAGAGCAAGGTTTTTTACTTCGGGCAAGAGTATGTTGAATGAATCGGCAAAGCTTGCCATGGCTGATTCTAGTGAATCATATATGGTGGCATCTTCAAACATCGCTTCTGTGGCTGGGCCTCTGATTAAAGCAATTTTGGCAAAGCCATCAGGGTTATTGTAATTAATTGAATGGTCGCCAGCAATCAGGGCGTGGGCGATTTTTGAGCCCTCGACATTGGGGTGCGGCACGTACCATTCATCAATGGCGATGAGCTTGAGAATTTCATGCTCATCTGGGGTGAACTTAATTAGACCAAGATCTTTGGTTAAGTGTCGTTTGTCGAACGGATTTTTGATTTTGTTGTAAATCGAGCAGACCAGATGCTGGTTGCGACTGCGCAGTGGGTCTGGGTTACCGGGGTTGAATTTGTAGCGCTCAAAGGGATCAAGGTTGAGTTTTTTGCTCAGCATTATTGCTACGGTGTTAGCCATAAAGCTTGGTGGTGCTATTTGGTGCTGTTTAATAGCTAAGACGATTCGCTCTACCGATTTCATGCATTCCTGGCCATCATCCCAGAGATAAGAAAGGGCTTGGGCTGCAGCTTGCGAGCCGTGAATATTGTGAATGATAAAATTGCCGCGGGTTTTTACTGCATCTGAGAAGATCGAGGCGATGATGGCATCACGCATTTCATCAGAGCTTAAGTTGAGAATTTTAGATGCTTCGTAGACCTGGTCTAGTTCTGCCCGGGTGTGCTTCCAGTTCATGTTCCACTGATAGCCGCGATGGGCGCCATCGGTTTCTGCTGTCTCTAGCTTGAGGTAGGCTTCGCGCACCAGCGTAAGGCAGCGCCAAATTATGTCTTTGTCTTGGCGTTTCAAGAGAGCTTCAGATTCTATTTTGTGATAGACATTGGTAACTTTGCCGTCGGCGCAGAGAACGGGAACATCAGCGAGATCGGCGCGCAAGGCCGAGAGTGAGCGGCTTTCGTCGGCTAAGGGTGGATATAATTCTTTCCATTTGCCGTTGTCAGAAAGCTCAAGCAGTCGGGCGGCCGCGCTGATAGCTTTGGGTGCCACTTTTTTTGTCACTTTGCTTTCTTTCTTTGGGCTAGATCCGGTCATCAGTTCTACTCTCTTTGACTTTGCGCGTTCAATTTTTTAGCAGTTTAAATGGTTTGACCATGATCGAGAATCCATTTGATACTTCTTCTCATTCCTTCTTCTAAGGCTATTTGTGGATTGTAACCTAGTTCAGTTTGGGCTAAATCAATTTTACAGGCGATATTCTTATTCATCTCTGAAAGGACGTGGAATTTTTGATGGTAGAGGCCGAAGCCCTGCAGTGTGCTGTCAACAATATATGCCACGTCGCTGGCCAAGTTTGGCAGATGCATGCGCTTGTGGCTGCATTTGATATTAAAGTCGTTTTCTAGCACTCGTTCTACTGTGTCGACGATTTCATTCATCGTGTAAGGCCGCTGGTCGGCGATCCAATAGGTTTTTCCCTTGGCTTGCTCTACTTGCTGGCAGAGCAGCAGTCCCTGGCAGATATTGTCCACATAGGCCATTGAGCGGAGGTTTTCGCCGCTGCCAACAATGGGCATTTTGCCGTTTTTAATCATTGAGAAAAACATGGTCTGGCGCAGAGGCTGGCGGGGGCCATAGAACCATGGCGGCCTGATAATCACTGTTTCTAAGCTGCTTTTGCGGCCAGCCGCATTAACTAGCTCTTCGGCCATCTTTTTTGAGCGCCCGTAGTGCATATATGGGTTGTAGGGCGATTTTTCATCAAACATGTCGGCTTCTTGTGAGCTGGTGTTGCAGCCGATCGGTGAGTTTGAGGAGACGTAAATGAAGCGCTTGCAGCCAGCGTTAATTGCGGCAGTAAGCAGGCGCTTGGTGCCTTCGAAATTGACGTCGTAAAATTCTTTGCGGCCATGGCTGGGGTGAATTACACCGGCAACATGGAAGACTGTGGCCCCCCGCGCTCCTTCTGTCAGGGCCTCTAAACCTTCACCTGTTGTCAGGTCGCCGTTTATAAAGCTGAGACCATTGCCAAGTTCGGCTAGTTCGTTTGTATTGCTTCCTTTAAGGCAGAGGGCCCGCACAGCACGGGCTTGGGGCTTGAGCAATGTCGGGCTTTGGGAGGCGGTCTCTTCTGGTAGCCCCTTTAGCAAGGCCTGGACGAGGTTTGAGCCGAGCCAGCCTGGCACTCCTGTCACTATTGAGAGGTCTATGGCAAGGTCTGTCATCTAATGTCCTCGGTGAAGGTCGGCAAAGTGCAGGGCGTTGCGCCTTGCCAGGGCCATGATTGTGCCCTGGGGATTTATTCCGGGCGAGTCTGGCAACATGCTGGCATCGTTAACATAGAGATTGTCGAAGCCGTGAATTTTGCCAAAAGAATCGGCAGCGCAGTGTTCCACTTTCTCGCCAATGGGGCATGTGGAGAAGGCGTGAACGGTGGTGAGGCTCAGTAGCGAACGCGGTAGGGTCTCGTCAAGCCAGCGCACGGCGTCTAGTTCTGAGCTAATGTGGGGCAGACCCTGGACACAGGGATAAACTTGTTTAGCGCCTGCTGAGAGCAGCAGTGATGAAAGTCTAGCTAGGCCCTGGCTGAGATGGCGAATGTCGACATCGGACAGCTCGTATTTTAGTACTGGTTCTCCATCACCCAGAGGCGATGTGCGCACTGTGCCACGACCTGTGCCGCGCACTGCTACGTAGTATGTGGCCATGCGTTTGTAGTCTTGGATGACATTCTGATTGGCCTGCCAGTTGTCACCGAGGTTGAGAGCAAGATGTCCAACTGAGAAGAACGAACCTCCGAGTGAGATATCGGGCCAAAATTCTTTCACTTGTAGCAGTGGCATGACGCTGTGCTGGGCGTTTATCTCTTCATCGAAAAGCGCTGAGACTTTAAGCATTGGGTGGATTTGGAAGGTATCACCTATGTGCTCCTTGATGCCGCTTTTTCGCAAAAGGCCAGGTGTCTGAGTGGGGCCAGCGCAGACGAAAATGTGATCGGCATCGATGCGCACAAGATCGCTGGTGCTATCTGGCTTGTGAATTTCGGCCAATACACCTGTAATTTTCCCCCGTGATTTTAGTAATAGCTTGGCCTTGCAACCGGTTATGAACCTTGCTCCTTTGGCTTGAGCGTCGGGGATGAGATTGAGGCTAACACCTTGCCTGGCTCCTTTCGGGCATCCGGCTGAGCAAGTGTTGTTGTTTTCGCAGCCGCTTGCCGCTCGCTTCACTTCTTGCGCCGACCACTGCATTGCTTCTACGCCACGGTTGAAAACCTCTGTCGATTTTGGCCAAGGTCCAGGGTGCAGGCCTACTGATAAGATTTTTTCTGCCCATTCAAAGTGCTCAGCAAGAGTATCTTGAGTGAAATCAGAGAGGTTGAAGCGTGCTTGCCAGCGCATCAGAAACTCGGGAGGCAAACGATGCCAGAAGCCGCTATTGATCTCAGTACTGCCACCCAAAGCACGACCTTCTACGTAGCCGATGGGCACGCTACCCATGATCGGCATGACGCCGCGATTGCGATAGAGCAGGTTCATAGCCTTGGTTGGTGATTGGCCGTAGTCGTCTACAGTGTGGCGTTCTCCTTCTTCAAGGACGACAACTTCAAAGCCTTGCTCTGCTAGAACATTTGCTGTGGTAGAACCGCCGGCGCCACTACCAATAATAAGCACTTGCACCCGCAATGGTTTGTTGCTTGTTAGTGTTTCTTTGCTGGTGTCTAGCTTTTGAGAGGTCATTATTTGGAACCTGATTAGCGGCAAATTTCGTTTAGGCGTTTGTACTTGATTTAAATTTTTCGGATGAATCATTCGATTTGTTTAGGGCGGCCAGTATAGCGGGATGCTCGAAAAAGGCAAGCAGAGCTAGGCTTCGCAGTGGCTTAAAGAGTTTTCGCGTTGTTCCAATAGGTCCGTACGACCAAGCGTTGATTATTTTCGCCTGTCTCTCACCAGACAAATTTTCGAAAGGGCAAAGATTCGAGGCAATAGTAATTGAGCGGAAGCCGAGGATGCCTATTTTGAAGAGCATGCGTAAGAATGATGGCAAGGCACTTAGTTCAGAGCAGACAAATTGAGTGGCATAGGTGACCGCTTCGCGGCGTTCTTCTGCACTGAGCACAAGAGAGCCGGTCGGTACAGATGAGCCTACTATTGCCAACCAGAAGGGTGTAATCTTAAAACAGTGATTGCTGTGCTTTTGTGTTGGCACTGAGGTGATAACGGCCATGGCGTCAGTTTCAGGCAGGTTGGTGATGGGCTTGGCTTGCCAAGCAAGTGCGGCTGTGGTGCCAAGCTCTAGGCCATAGCGAGCCATGGCAATTACGCCCCAGACTGTCACTGTTGTGTAAAACACCAAATGCACTACTACGGCATAAGATAAGGCCGTCGATTCAGTAATGTTGCCAATGCTGTTACTTAAGAAGGGCATGTTGGCTAACTGATATGTTTGCACTGCTGCTTGTTCAATAGCCTTATTCGTTGTCTGTGCCGCCTCGCTACCAGTCACCGCCAGTAGTGCTGTTTTGCAGCAGACATGATAGGTGCCGATGTAGCCAGGGCTGGACGGAACTAGAATGCCGAGATTGGTAAAGGCCATCACCGCAATTGCTTTCACCAGGCTAATTGGCAGGTTGAAGCATGGCATCACCAGGGCGAACATCAGGCCTTCGATTATCCAGATAACAAAGCTAGTCGCCAGCACAGAAAGAGCTGTAGAGGCATCGCGTAGGCAGCTCAGACCTCTCGTTACTTGCGTGACTAGAGCAAGAGCGCGGGTATGCCACTTTCTTCCCAGGTGAATGCTGAGCTGCGATGCCAGAGATAGTGATAGCTGTGGCGCGAAGGCTAACATGAGAACCGAAGGAAGGGCGCAACCAAAAAGTAGACCTGCGACCATAGCTGCTGGTTTTAACCATTGATCGGTTGGGGTGACGAAAATGGCGAGAACAAATAAGGACAAAATTGTCAGGCCATCGAGCAGTCGCTCGAGGAAGGTTACCGTTAAAGAGAGCGCGTAGGGTAGGCCAGTTCTTTCTGCCAGCATACCGGCGCGAGCGAATTCGCCCAAGCGGGCTGGCAAGATATTGTTGGTGGCGTAGCCGACGGCGATGATGTTGCTGGCCGTACTTACGGTTAGACTGGCTTCTGTACTGACTAGCTGTTTCAGCCTTAAGCCTCGCAAGAGCATACCGATGAGATATGTGACCACAGCTAATGGCAACCATGGTAGCCATGTGGCCGAGGCAAAAGCATCGTGGACAAGCTGCCAATTAATCTTTTTTGCTGTCATGACAAGCAGTAAGAGGCTGATAATAAAGCCGCCGACAACTATGGTTCCTTTTGACTTGATAATTCTACTGAGCGTTACCGAGTTGCCTTTCGCGCCTGGGGGCGAGTTTTCAGGCTGTAAGGCGGGATCATTCATCTAAAATTGCAACCGTGTTCATGCCTAGTAAAGAGAGTCCCTGCCAGCTAAAATCTTCCCAGAATCGAGCCAGTTAACTCGGCCCGGTTACTAGCCTTCTATTTGTGTAAGTTTAAAGTATGACTGATCAAGGTTTTATATGGACGAGTCAACGCTAAGAATCTATTTTCGCCGTGTGCTAGCTGTTCCCGCTGGCGCCTCGCGAAAGGTATTGCGAGCTGCGCGTGACCGCCGAGCCGCGATCTGGCGCGAGAAGATGTTAGCTACTCCAGCTGATCAAAAGCAATTGTTTGAGCAACGCCTTGCGATCACCAATATGGCTTACGATGCACTCAGTGATTCGGTTCGTTTCAGGGCTTATTTTACTCGCATGCAGGCTGGGGTAGAGACCCTGCCTGAGCTCGAAGAATTGTTGGCTGGTCTGGGTGAAACAAGCCCCAAGCCACCGTCTAAGCGAGTGGTGGAAAAGCGATTAGCGGCTGTGCACGAGCGCATGCAGCGCATTCAAACTCTAATTGAGAGTGCCATTCGCCAATCTGTTGAAGCAGATTCGAAGCGTCTTCAAGAGCATGCTGTGCCTGATTCAGATGAATTTTATGATGCGGTCTATGCGGCCGCTATCGTTAGCGGCCAACAGGTTAAAGCTGATGAAGTGGCAGCCGCTGCTAAATCTAAGATTGAGCTTGATGAGCAATGTTTGGCAGAGCTAGATGCTCTTATAACTGACACTTCTGAAATGGCTGCGCACAAGGCTTACGATAAGCTCGAGGCACATGTGGCCGTCCAGGAACCGGCTCGACCGGCCAATCGCTCGGTGGCTTTGACTCTTAGTCTACTGATTCTAGTCCTGGTCTTTGGCGCGGCCTATTTCGCCATAAATAAAGACCCCGGTAGCTTTTTAAGTAATTCTCCTAATGCTGCCGCTGTCCTAACTGCTGATGATGCACAGGCTTGCGAAGAGGCCCCGAGTCAGGGGCTGGAGGCTAGTGAAGACACCAGAATTGCTAGCGGCGGTGGTCTAATTGCTCCGGCTGGAGCTGCTGGTCTCGCTGGTAGCGCCGATGATGTCACTGAAGAAGGCCAAATCTTGTACCGTGACGGCGTGAGAGAGGCAATCTCTGGCGATAAAGCTAAGGCTCTGGCTAGTTTTGAACAAGCTTACAAAACCAGTCCAAATTTGATACTTGCTCTCTATAATAAGGCGGCAATGCTCGCCATTGCTGGTCAGGCGAAGGAAGCTATTGCTTGTTATTCTGAAGTACTTAAGATCAAGCCAAATTTAGCTCAGGCTTATTATAATCGTGGTTTGGCTCATCAAAATTTGGCATCGCAATTGGTGGCGTTGCGTGGCTCTTCCTGGCGGTTATACTCTGGCCTTGAATGGCAAAGAGCAATCGCCAATTATGACAAATGCCTCAAAATCAATGGACGCTGTGCTCAAGCTTTCTATAATCGGGGCTTTGCCTATTATTGCTTGGGGCAATATGACCAGGCATTCTTAGACTTTGAGAAAGCGCAGAATCTGCTCGCCATGTTGGAAGCGGCCAAGTTTAACAAAAATGCTGTGGCTGCGATCTTAAAGAAGCCAGTTGAGCCCATCGCCAGCGCACCACCTAGCGCCCCGATAGGTCCAGTTGGCCCAGCCTGGCAATAATTACTTTTGGGAGCGCTTTTGCAGGATAGCTTGCGAGGCGCCACCGTGTTGCTTGCCTTGTGCGTCAACGAAGGCCCAGTCTTCAATATCGGCAACAGGAACAGTTACCGCCATTCCTGCTTTAACGTTGGGCAAATAAACAGAATCTTTTTCTAGATGGCCGACGACTTTGTCGTCATAGACTTTGTCGACTTCAATCCACTTAAATTCAGATTTCTTGTCATCATAAAGACACGAGTTGATGGCAAACTTCTCGCCTTTTTGTTTGACGTTGAAGGCCTCTACGAATTCTTTCCAGTTTGCCTGGGCATCGGCTTTGACTTTGGCTAACTCGGGATCTTCTTTTTTGCCAGCGACAAAGCCTTCGGGGGCTTTCGGTGCCGGTGGTTGAGCTGGAGAGCAAGCCGAGAGTGAGAGCATTGTCAGAGATAACAGCGCAAGCATTGAAGTTGTAAGCGGATTGACAGACATATTTAATTTAACCCGGCTGTGCGAAAAATTGGCAGACATAGTTTCTCTCGAGGCATGGAACCTCAAGATTGTAGCAGGCAAACTTCTTGCAGCTTCATCATTTGTTGTCAGGTTGCCATTTCGGGGGCGATCTGCTGGGCGAAGTGCCATCAGCGCTTCCGCCATGGCCTTTTCGCTAGCCTTTGGTGTTCCGTACAAACTGTGCGTCGGGTTTTAACAAAAACGTGATACCACTTTTAAAACTTTGAGGATTTGCTCTTTTAGCGGCCTGCGGTGCGCTGAAGATGATTTTGCTGCCATGAGGGTGTCATAGTTAGCTATGAAAGAATCGTAACTCTCAGCAAGCATTTCGTCGTTTGAATATTTTGGCCGCCAGCCAAGCTGCTTTAGTGGCTCGATGTCAAAATAGAAGTCTTCTCCATAAGTCAGATAGTGCCACGGTGCCAGGGGGCTGAGTTTGATCGAGTCGAGCGCCTGTAGCGAGCCTACGGTCAAGGTCTGTGGTAGTCGTTTGACTTTTGCTTTTGAGCCAGCGTGAACAACAAGGTTTTCCAGGCAGTGACCAATTTCGTTAAAGCGGTCTGTGCCTACGTTGTATAGTCCAGGCTTGTTTAGCTCCACCAACATTAGGTAGCAGTCAATTAGGTCTTGGGCGTGTAGGAATTGGATTTTGTTTTTGCCTGAACCTATGACGTAGACGTTTATATCGCTTTTGATCCAGTCAAACAGTATCTGGAAAATGCCAAGGCGGCCATCGCCAATAATTGTTCTTGGTCGCACCGCTATTAGTGGCATTCCTGCTTTGTCTGCAATCTCCCTGGCGGCAAGCTCTCCATCCAGTTTGCTTACTCCGTAAATCTCTACTGGCTTGGTCGGGGTGGCATTAGTAATTGGGCAAGGGGCGCAGCCAAAGATTGCCGAAGAGCTGGTGTGAATAAAGCATTTGACACCGGCCTTAACTGCTTCTTCAGCGACGATTTTTGTGCCTTCTACATTGACCTGGCGAAAGAGATCTCCCGACTTTGTCAGAGGCACTAAAGCGGCGGTGTGGTGCACGATATCAACACCTTTCATTGCTGCGGCAACGCCCTCTCTATTGAGTACGCTGGTCTTAAAGAATTTTGCTTTCGTCGGCCTCTGCTCGTCTTCCCAGATGTCGAGAATACTTACATCCTCACCTTTTGCAAGTAGATGTATTGCGATTAGATTGCCAAGAAAGCCAGATCCGCCCGTTACTAAATGTCTCATGGCTTTTTTGTTGCTACTATTACAGAGTTATTCTGGCAGCTCTGCCGGAAATTCGGATAGATTTAGGTTGAACAGTTGGACATTATTGTGCCATGACCGATTTGAAAAAGGTGTTTGATAGAAGTCGCAGGTTTACTCTTCGGCTTCCTGGTTCGACCAGCAATTTAGGACCAGGTTTGGATTGTGTCGGTCTAGCGCTGAACATTTATAGCACCATGTCATTTTTTGTACTTGATGACAATGATCCAGGAATTCCTCTTATCACTTTCAAGGGTAGTATTGCCAAGAGCAATCTGGCGCAAGAGCAAGGCAAGCTGACGTATACGATTTTGAGTAAACTTTGGCAGCGCGATCATGATCTGCTGCAACGTGTGCGAATTATCGTTGATTCTGAAATTCCTCTTGGTGTTGGCCTCGGCTCTAGTGCCACTGCTATTCTTGGTGCACTTTGGGCGGCTAGCGTATTAAAAGATCGCATTCCTAGTGCTCCGACATTGCTTGCCGAAGCCAGCATGCTGGAAGGGCATCCAGAAACGCTAGCAGCTTGTTTGTTGGGGAACATGGTGGTGTCGAGCCCTTCGTCATACTCTTCTAGTAAAAATATAGTTACACAGCGCTTAAACTGGCCAAAAGAGTGGCACCTGCTAGTGGTTTCACCGCAATTTAGTCTGACTACTGCAAATGCCAGAGCTGTTCTTCCGGCGCACGTGAAGATGGAGGATGCCATCTTCAATGTGCAGAAAGTCGCCTCTCTTGTCGCTGCTGTTGCTCGGCGTGATGAGTCAGCCTTTAAAGATGCACTTGATGATAGATTGCATGAGCCTTATCGGGCTCAATTGGTGCCAGAGCTTGCCAAATTACGCCGAGAGTTGATGAACGAGCCGATCATGGGTTGTACCCTATCTGGTGCGGGTTCGTCTGTGCTGGTAATAGTCCACGAGAAGCGTAAGGCCCAGGTTCGCGAGCGCTTAGGTTATTGGGTGGAGACTGAAAACAAGCCTCCTCGCATTCTTGACTGTCAAGTAGACGACCAAGGCATTCAGGAGCTTGATTTGTAGCCTGATTAGCGGCCGTATTTGTAAGTTCTGTTAAAAAGCAAACTTAGTTTCGCTTATTGATTGAGTAGCTTGGTTAAATCGTCGACGTCGTTGGTTCTGCCTAGCATTGTTTTGTAGGCAATGAGTTGTTCTAGCGGTTGAACGCTCACTTTCATGCCGTGAAAAGGCATTAGTTGGGCTCTTTTGATGTCAACTATTAGGGGGACCCACTGCCCTTTGTGGCAAATCTGCTGTGCTTCGATTTGATTGATGTCAACTTCAATATCGTCGATTTTCAGATTGAACATTACCATTTGAAATTCATGGTCTTGATAGAAGCGCAAAGGCGAGACGATATGCTGCCGAAGCAGGTAAGCGACTAATTCGATGTGGGCACGCGGCATCTCTAGGTCGATGTCGTGAAGGGGCCATTTTGAGCCGTGAATATTGCCAGCCAGCCCGCCAGTGAATTGATACGGCACTTTGTGTTCCGTTAATAAATTGACTAGCCGCTTGATGATTCCAAGTTTCGCGCTGCTAATTATTTCTGACTCTGTCATTGCTTCTTCTTATTGCTTTTTCGCTACCTATTTGGCAGTGCTAATTTGGCAAATTATTAGTAAATTTGGTGCATTTTTATAATTTTTAGCTTTCGCTTTGAACTTTGTGTGTGCGTGTTTTAAGTGCATCGAATTTCGAACGCGAACCATGTTAACCCATTTTTTCGCTTTTTGCTTGAGGCTGAAAACCATTGCTGTGCCTGGCTTTCCGTGAGCTGCTTTTGTCGGCCTGATCCGTCCGATTTGAGATGGGGCGATCTTGTTTCTTACCGTGGCTAACACAAATGGTCACTTCTTGATCACAACGTGAGCGTAACGTGAAGATTGGGTGGTGTCGAGATTGTTTGGCACTAACACAGGGGGCCTAAGGGAGGCTAACAATGAAAATAGATGCGAAACAGTATACGGAACCTGATACTTCAAATTTTGAGCTGGCTAGCGGTCTGCTCCATCGGCTTTGCAAGCATGCCGATGTCAAAGTAAGACCGCATCTAGCTGAAAATAAGCACACTCCGATTGAGTTGCTCATAGTTTTAGGCTGTGATAGTAACCCATCGGTACGATTGGCAGTAGCTGAGAATGCAAGCGCTCATCTTTGCTTAATTGAGCGTGCTGTTGAAGATATTAGTGTTGATGTGCGCTACGGGCTTGCGGAAAACCCGCATTTGCCCACGCATCTATTGGAAAAGTTGGCAGAAGACGATAATCCTTACGTCGCCTGTCGCGCCGAGCGAACCTTGGCTAGGGTGCTGAAAGAGTGCATTGCACTCCAGCACTCGAAGAGCCGTTGTTTGTCTAGCTGAAAGTCTCAGAATTTAGGACTGTTAGCGAAATAGATGAGACCAACAGATAAGTAGAACGTAGTTCTAGTTCCTGTAAATGTCTTAGCCGCTGCAATGCATTAGCTTCGGCTTGATGCATGGTATGGCTGGCAACAGGCAAGTAGATACCTTTTGGTTGGGAGAATCCAGCTCCTTACCACTAGGCATCTGCACCACCCGCGAGGGCCAATCAGTGATTTGCAAATTTGGTCGTTTGTAGATCGCTGTATTGGCTCTCATTACTAGCTTAAGGCAGTATCCTTGAAGTGTTCGCTCAAGAATGGCTGTGCTGCCCTGTCTGTGGCCAAAAGAGTTGGCAGACTCAAAACGGCCTTTTTTTGTTTCCATTGCAATTTAATCGGGGTCAGTGAAAATGCCTCAATGCCTTCCCTGGCTGGGCTTTTGCCCGTTGATTATTTCCCTGCCATGATTTTGGTGCTAATCTGTGCCAAACTTGGTACCTTATCGAGGACTATTTTTGACAGAATGCTTTAGTAGCCAGGAGGTTTTCCTTTTGTTTAATCGTTCAGCAGGGTTTGTTTTGAGTCTTTCACTAAGTTTGAGTTTGGTGTCGTTAGTGGTGCCGAGCGCTATGGCGCAGAAGGCTAAAGCGGCATCCGCCAGTACGGCAAAGACTTTGTCGCTTGGCTCGCGTACTTCCGCGAATGCTTTTCGAGACAGACTATTTAAAGGGAAACTGTCGGCTGATGTAGTTGCCGCAGAAAAGTTGCTGCTTGATGGAAAATACGCGCAAGCGCAAGATGCATTTCGCGTTGCTGTAAATAAGAACTCAAAAGATACTGCTGCCCTGACTGGGCTCGGCTTTGCTCTCGTTCAGCAGTATAAGCTTGATGCCGCTGATGAACAGTTTGCCAAGGCTCTGAAAGTAAATAGTAAAACTCCATTGGCCCTCGTTGGTCAGTCGATGTCTAAGCTTTATCGATTGCAGTCATCATCAATGACTGTAATTTCTCAGCGTGATGCCACTCTTGTTTCGGCAGAGGCCGGTTGCAGGCAGGCTTTGAAGTTGGATCCGAAAGCAGCCGAAGCATATATCGTTTTGGGTTTGGTTCAGCGTGAACAGGGCCGATTGAAAGACGCTAGAAATAGTTTGTCTATGGCTATTAAACTTGATCCCCAATATAGCTCTGCCTTTGTTCAGCGCGGTTTGATTGATTTGAAACTTGGTGATACTGCTGCTGCGCTCACCGATTTTGGTTCGGCCATAAGTCTGCGCTCCAACAATGCCGCTGCTCACTATGGTTTAGGCAAGGCTTATCTCACCCAGGGCATACTTGATGATGCCTATAAGTCTTTGAACACGTCGCTTTCGCTGAACAACAATAGTGCACCAGCGCACATTGCCTTAGGTGATGTCTATCGCCTGCAGAACAATCGCGTTGCTGCCATTAAAGAGTATCAAGCCGCGATTTTAATCAAGGCAGAGAGTGATGATGCATATTTGCGCATGGCTGATATTCGAGAGTCTCGTGGTGACCTTGAGTTGGCGCTTGGAGACTTGCGTTCTGGTCTAGCGCTGAGCCCCAATAGCGTCGATTTGCATCGCCGTGCTGGTGATATCAATTTGCGTTTAGAGAAAACCGATGATGCTTTGAAGGAATATACAACTGTTTTAGGATTCGCTCCGGGAGATGTTGCTGCTGTTAAGGGCATGACCAGAACTTTGATGATCAAGGCTCAGAAGGAAGCAAACGGTGCTTTCTTTGTCTCTAACAACTTTGAATCAGCTGAGAATTTCATTCAGCGGGCAATTCAGTTAAATCCAAATGATATGGAATTGCGTTTGGCTGATGCTAAGTTGCGGGCGATTTCGGGAAAACCAGTAGATTTGTCCACTATTGGAACACCGACAAACGATCCTCAGCGAATTGCCTATGCTGAGGCTTGTCTTGCCCAGTTTAAGTATCAAGAAGCCACCCAAGCCTTTGAGACAGTTATTGCGAATTGCACAACTTCAGCTCAAGCGTTTGCCGTCGCTGACATGGCTTTGTTGATTCGAGATCTTGACAGCGCAGATAGTGCCTATAAACGTGGTGGCACGTTTAGTGATGAAGATGCTGCGGCTCGCTCTAAGCGTGGCTTGAACAACGTAGCAACTGCCCGCGACAAGGCCCGGCAAGCCCTGACTTTAGGGCAAGATCTTGCTCGAAAGAAACAGCTGACGAGTGCAATTGATCAGTTTAGGAATGCCGCCTATCTCAATCCGCGTCTTTCTGCTGCCCATTTGGGCTTGGCTGAAACTTTGGAGAAGCTCTATAACAAATCGGCTCCACCTTTACGTGAGGCCGCTCTTCACTATCGCGCTTATGCCAGCCTAGAGCCAGGTCTGCCAGAAAAACAAGCTGAAAAGATTGCCAAGCGGGCGGAGAAATGCGACGAGATTGCTTTCAAGCTTGAGCAAGGTAAGTCGGCAAGTAAGTTATCGTCGATCTTTAGCTCTGTGGAAAAGTTCTTTAAGAACTAGAACTAGAGCGAAGTTGGAAGAATACTTATTTCTTTAGACGGCAGCGACCAAGTCAACTTCGAATGGAATAGATGCCACCACTTTTCCATCAATTTCAAGGGCGACTGTATAGGTACCTTCACTAGGGAAAACTAGTCCAGAAAAACCGCTTATGATTTTATGCAAAGCATTTGGCGAGCGTAAGGCTTCAACTTGTCCCACCGAAGACGCACTTATAACAACCTTCTTCGGGTCAGAGATCTTGAATTGATAGGCAAACGGTTTATTGTGACCTTTGAGTTGAGCAAAAGCATAAATCACTGGTATCAATGTTGGAAAGGCTTGCGAACTGATGCCATTATGAACATTCACCAGCGAGACGGCGTCTTTTCTAAAGATGTCTTGCAAAACGCGTTCACATAGACAGATCGCCACTGGTTCTGGACTATCGCTCATAAGTTCTCCCAGGTTTCTACCGTACTAAGACTAATTATAATAGCAGTCCTAGCCCAACCAAAAGTGCTCTAATTACCATCCTTAAACGGTCCGGCACTGGCAGTCAGTTCCATCAAAAGTGCTGAGTTCTTGAGAATCTTATCCATGGCAGCCTTATCTGGGCCACTAGTGGCATTAAGCATTTGCTTGAGCGGTATCACATTCGACACTATTGATGGAATAGAGAAGTCCATCCCGAATGCCCTTATGCTTCCGTTTATGTCTTCTTCTTCAGCATTGCGATAACCAATACAACGGCAACGCCCGACCACTCTCTCAAAGTCTCTGGTCTCCTGCTGCGTGAGCACCAACAAGCGACCTGGATCAAGAGTGACAAGTTTGTTACCCGTAACTACTTTCATCGCTTCTTGTGATGTCTGGTGCAAATCATAAACAGCTACATCGGAACCACTTGCCATGACAAAGGCAATTGCCCCACCAGGAATATGGACAATGCCTGATTGAGTTTGTACTGTGATTGCTTTATCTGGGGCAAAGAGAACATTGCCATCATCTAGATTAAAGTGACTACCGCCAGTATTTTCAGCAATAGTGATCTTTTCATTAGCCAAGCGAGATTGTTCACTTGGCTCGAAGTTGCTGGCATAAGTCCTGCTGCCTTCAATAATGCCACAACTCTTACCGAGGCGTTTTTGTTGAGCGATTTCGTCATCTAATATGTCAGAATCTTGTTCTTTTCTGAGTTTGCCGCGCGACAGAACATCTGTCAGATCTGTCGGAATGCGCAAACCAAGCAATTGAACATCGGCATTTCTTGAACCAAGCAACGCGAATAGATTGAAACCGTTGCCAATGCCCCCGGTGTTACCGGTGCCAGTTGTTGGTGGCACCGGTGGTGGTGGTGGTGGCAACTTGCCGTTCAGCACTACCAAAGGTGTGTTGAATGGTCCGCTAGGGAATGGTGCGTTAGGGAATGGCGTGATAAATAGGTAGCCAGCAGGAGGCCCTGCTTTGAGACCAGTGACGGGATCGAGATTGCCAATGGTCACTTGTTGGCCTGCGTTGAGGACCCCGGCGCCATTAATATTGACAAATAAGTTTTGATCTACATCGCTACCCAAACCAATCACGCCTGTGCCAGGTGTGCCGCCCGTGGCCGATACTGTGCCGCCAATGTTGATAACTGGATTGGGGTTGGCGGGATTGTTAACATCAAAGGTAACAACTCCGCCGTTGCCCGAGCCATTGGTACTGACTGTAACACCCGGATTGACACCGGCGCCATTGCTTGCGATCATCACCGTGCCACCGTTGCCGGCACCACCGTTGGCCGAGATACCTGATGCTGTGCCATTAGGGAAGGGATTACCGGCAACAAATGGGTTATTCGACGTTGTGTTGATATTGACCATGCCGCCGCTTCCGCTTGGTGCATCAGCAGATATGCTATTGCCGCTAGGTCCGATGCCAATCACGCTTAGGTTAGAGCTATTGCTGGTGAACGTGCCGCCGTTGCCACCGGTAGCTCCACCGTTGGTTTGAATTGTAGTGACAGTGATGTTTTTGCCAGGGCTGGTGAGGGTAATCGCCCCACCATCCCCCGTACCGGTACTAGAGCCACTGGAGATAATGTTGCCGCCATTTGTTATGCCGCCGCCATTGCCGGCGATTTTGATGCTGCCACCATTGCCAGAGGCTCCACCGCCACTGGCGTTGACGTCGAAGCCACCGAGGTTGACACCACCACCATTGGCGACGATGCTGATATTGCCACCATTGCCGTTGGGGTTAGAAGTATCAATTGGTGTACAAAAATCGATTATGCCGGTTTGGGTAGTGAAAGCAACACTGGTTGGATTACCACTGGCCGTGAAGATATGATTGCAACCTTTCAGTTCACCTACATCTACCGTAAGCGGGTTCTTACCAACGTTATAATCGATATCCGGGCCCTGAATAAAGCTTCCGACAGCTCCAGTGATCGTGATTGGCCCTTCTCCACCGGCGCCTGTATTGTTGAATCTGACGTTGCCAGCTCCGGTCAACTTAGACCCGGCTCCTAATGACACATCAAGGGCATTGCCGGGGGCGTTGCTAGCGATAGTCAGCGGGCCTGTGGTAGCAGACAGAGCAGAGTTGGTGCCAGTTGTTAGCTGCTGAGTATTGACTGTTGTAGTGGCACCCTTAACTGTAACGTTGTTGGCAAGAGTCACATCTGAGCCCACGCCTGTGCCAGCAATGATTGTTAAGATGCCAGTGGTAGTGACATTGTTGTTGAGCTTAACGTCGGCATCCGCTCCTGAGCCAGCCTGCAGAGTCAGGTTGCCAGCGCCGCTATTAATGATGCCACTGGTAATGATGTCGGCACCGACTCCATTAGCTGTGAATGCTGTGGTGCCACTTGATGTAAACGGACCAACTTTGAGGTCACCGGTATTTGTAGTGATAGAAGCGGTCGTTACTGCAGCCCCCTGAGAAACTACAGAACCATTGATTTGATTGACGTCGGTAGTGACTGCACCACCAGCATAGCTGACAGTATTAGCTGCATTCAATAGACCGTTGGCCGGTCCGCCAGTGACGCTGATATCACCAGCAGTAGTTGGATTGAAGAAGATATTGCCGTTGCCTGGAGAAACTGCTGTGGCATTGATCTGCGAGCCGGCACCCATAACCACGTTCAGACCATTACCTGGGGCATTGCTCTGAACATTGACATTACCAGTGGTGGAATTAATTGTGTTATTGCCACCGGTGAGATTGAGATTAGCGGTACTGATATTGACATTTTTGTTAGCAAAGAGGTCGGCGTTAGCTGCAAAGCTGATTTTGTTAGCAGCGCCAGTGCCAGAAGTAACGTTGATATCACCGCCATTAGATGTGATATCAGCACAGATGCCAACGTCGGTAGGGCTGACTAAGTTGAGATTGCCATTAGAAGTTATTGGTCCGAATTTGACACTGCCAAGTATCGAGGCTTGTCCAACAGTTACATTGAAAGGCGTGCCAGTACCGGCTATACAAGCATTGATTTGATTGACATTGACATTGACTGCATTAGCCAAGCCGCCATTGAAGTTAGCCTGACCATTGCCGCCATTGGCAGTGATAACACCATTAGTAGGGCCGCCAGTGACATCGATTTTGCCCTGGGCTCCTGGGGTATTGAAGTTGACATTGCCTGTATTTGATACCAGTGTAGATGTCGGCCCATTGAGAGCAACATTGAGCACTCGGCCTACAGCGTTGCTCGATATTTGCAAGTCTCCAACTGTCGATTGAATAATGCCAGTACCGTTGACTATCAGAGACGGTGTTGTAACAGTGGTAGTGCCGCCTTTAGCAGTCGCGCCAGTGTTGACTATCACATCAGAACCAGCTCCAGCTCCGCTTGTGATATTGAGAGCACCAGCACCGGCATTGACGTTGTTATCAATTACAACATCAGCACCGGCACCGCTGTCAGCTAGCAGATTGATAGGACCATTGGTAGAAGTGATATCGGCGCAAGTGATTAAATCGGCGCCCACTCCTTTGGTTTGGAGAGTCGTTGCGCCGGACGCACTGATGGGGCCAACTTTGAGGTCATTGTTTCGGGCCACTACACTAAATGTAGAGCCGCTACCACCAGCACAGCCGATGATGTCGTTTACGTCCACATTGACGACATTAGTTCCGAGACCACCGTTGAAGGTTACAACCGGATTAACTGCCGCTCCAGCCTCTACGGTTCCTAACCCACCAAACCCAGCAGTCATGGTGATAGCACCCGGCGTTGTACGGTTGAAGCCGACATTGCCAGAATCAGCACTAAGAGTTGAGCCAGCAGCTAGAGTGACGACTAGTGGATTTGTAAGGCCACCAGCATTACTCTGCACATCGAGATCGCCGCTGGTTGACCTTAGAATTGAGTTGGCCCCGGCAGCTAGAAGAGGTGTAGTGACCTTGGTCACGCCGCCGCTGACTTTTACGTTCGCCGCCAGAATATATGAGCCTGCACCAGCACCTGAATTAATGACAAGAGTACTAGTGGTAGTGACATTGTTGTTGAGCCTAACGCCGGCATTAGCTCCTAAGCCAGCCTGTAGAGTCAGGTTGCCAGCGCCGCTATTAATGTTGCCACTGGTAAGGATGTCGGCACCGACTCCATTAGCTGTGAATGCAGTGGTGCCACTTGATGTGAAAGGACCAACTTTGAGGTCACCGGTCTTTGTGGTGATGGAAGCAGTTGTTACTCCAGCCCCCTGAGAGACTACAGAACCATTGATTTGATTGACGTTGGTCGTGACTGCACCACCAGCATAACTAACAGTCTTACCTGCATTCAATAGACCGTTGGCCGGTCCACCAGTGACGCTGATATCACCAGCAGTCGTTGGATTGAAGAAGATATTGCCATTGCCTGGAGTAACTGCTGTGGCATTTATCTTTGAACCAACTCCCATAGCAACATTCAGACCATTACCAGGGGCATTGCTCTGAACACTGACATTACCAGTGGTGGAATTAACTGTGTTATTGCCACCAGTAAGATTGAGATTAGCGGTACTGATACTGACATTTTTGTTGGCAAAGAGGTCGGCGTTAGCTGTAAAGCTGACTTTGTTAGCGGCGCCAGTACCAGAAGTAACGTTGATATCACCGCCATTAGATGTGATATCAGCACAGATAAGAACATCGGTTGGGCCGACTAAGTTGAGACCGCCATTGGAAGTGATTGGCCCGAATCTTACATCGCCGAGAATAGAGGCTTGTCCTACAGTGACGTTAAAGGGAGTACCAGTACCGGCTATACAAGCATTGATTTGATTGACATTGACATTGACTGCATTAGCCAAGCCGCCATTGAAGTTAGCTAGACCATTGCCGCCATTGGCAGTAATAACACCATTAGCAGGGCCACCGGTAACATCGATTTTGCCCTGGGCTGCCGGGGTATTGAAGTTGACATTGCCAGTATTTGACACCAGCGTAGATGTTGGTCCATTGAGAGCGACGCTGAGCACATTACCAGGCGCATTGCTCGATATTTGCAAGGCGCCAACTGTCGATTGAACAATGCCAGTACCGTTGACAACAAGAGATGGTGTTGTAACGGTGGTTGTGCCACCCTTGACTGTAGCCCCAGTGTTGACGGTTACGTCAGAACCAGCTCCAGTTCCGCTTGTGATATTGAGAGCACCAGCACCAGCATTGACGTTGTTATTAATTACAACATCAGCATCAGCACCGCTGCCAGCTAGCAGATTGATAGGCCCATTAGTAGAAGTGATATCGGCGCAAGTAATTAAATCGGCGCCTCCTCCTTTGGTTTGGAGAGTCGTTGCGCCGGACGCACTGATGGGGCCAACTTTGAGGTCATTATTTTGGGCCACCACACTAAATGTAGAGCCAGTGCCACCGGCACAGCCGATGATGTCGTTTACGTTTACATTGACGGCATTAGCGCCAAGACCACCGTTGAAGGTCACAACCGGATTAACTGCCGCTCCAGCCTTTACGGTTCCTAGCCCACCAGTCATGGTGATAGCACCAGCCGTTGTACGGTTGAAGCCGACATTGCCAGCATCAGCACTAAGAGTTGAGCCAGCAGCCAAATTTACAGTAAGAGTGCCAGCATTGCTCTGCAAATCGAGATCGCCGCTGGTTGACCTTAGGGTTGAGTTGGCCCCAGCAGCTAGCAGTGGTGTCGTTATCTTGGTCACGCCGCCGCTGACTTTCACGTTCGCCGCCAGAGTAACATCTGAGCCTGCACCAGCACCTGAATTAACGGCAAGAGTACTAGTAGTAGTGACATTGTTGTTGAGCTTAACGTCGGCGTCCGCACCTGAGCCAGCCTGTAGAGTCAGGTTGCCAGCACCGCTATCAATGTTGCCACTGGTGATGATGTCGGCACCGACTCCATTGGCTGTGAACTTTGTTACAGCTGAAGATGTAAATGGCCCGACCTTAAGGTCACCCGTAGTGGTTTGCACCGTCACTGTGGTGCCAAAACCAGCGACAGAACCAATTGCTTGGTTGACATTCATCGTCACTGTATTAGGTGTGCCACCGACCTTACCAAAGCTAATCTCACCAACGGGGTTGGTACCGACATTGCCCTTTCCAGAAACAGTGATCGTTCCGCCATCGTTGATATTACTGAACCTGATATTGCCATTATTAGCATTTAACTGACTGCCAAGATTGACATTGACATTAAGAGGATTGCCAGCAACACAAGTATTAATGAGGACATCACCGGTAACGGCCGAAATGACACTGTTATTGGTGAGTTGCTCCTGCTCGAGTCTAACATTTGTCTGACCCTGAATTGTGCCGGCATTAGTGATGTTCTGGGCTTCGAGTTTCGCCTCTCCAGTATTGGAAATTATTGACTTACCGGCATCTACGAATATATTGGTGGCCGTCGTGCAGTCCAGTTGAACTTCCGCATCACCGGCTGTGGCGAGGATTGTACCCACTCTTGCCGTAGTGCCAGCCGTCTGAGGATTGATGAATACGCTGGTGCCTTTAGTGTTCAAGTATCCAGTCAATGCTCCGGCTCCGGCAACATCAATTGTTGCTCCACCGACAGGCAATCCAGCAGAATTGTAATTGAAGTTGATATTTCCGGAATTTGCTGCTGTCGTGCTACTAGCGCTCACTTTTGCATTGTTTGTCAGATTGACATCGAGATTCTGAGCGGCGCCGCCATTGCTCAAGTTGGCGATGGTGATTGTGCCACCGGTGCCTGTTCCCGGCGAATTTGCATTAATGTCGCCGTTTATGAAATTGTTGCCGGTTGCACTGCCGATGGTTAAGGTGTTGACCACCGCTGGGTCGTTGAACTGAATAGAAATTGTGCCACCGGCACCATTATTGGTGCCATTGGCATTTAGTCCGCTGTTGACCTGGACATTTCCGACACCGGCAGTTCCGGCTCTAAGTGCGATGCTGCCGCCTTTGTTGTTTCCCGCTCCTGTGGCACTAACATCGAGAGAACCAGTACCGCCGTTAGCTTTTATGCTAGAGCCTGCCTCCACAATCGCTGTACCGCCAACTCCCGAATTGCCTTTGGCAAATAGCTGAACATCGCCAGCTGCGCCACCGAGGTTGACTGTTCCCGTGGTTGCCCGTAAAGTGATCGAGCCGCCAGCTCCAGTTGTACCGGCGTTAGCATTTATCACTTGCGAGCCAGCACCTGAGAATATTACATTTGAACCCTCTACCAGTATGGTGCCGCCTTTGCTGGTTGTCCCTGCGCCATTAGCTGAGAATGTGATTGGGTCGACAGTGACCGGTCCACTGCTGAAGCCAGCGGAGACAGCATCGAGCACTATGTTGCCGCCAGTGGTGTTGTTGCCGGTGGCATTGGCGGTGAGATTCTTACTGACGATTATGCCGCCATTTCCAGCCGCAACACCGTCGTTCCTGATGGTGATATTGCCGCCATTGCCGGTGGTGCCAGCGCTGACATTAATGGTGTCGTTAACTTTGAGAGTAGCGGAGCTATTAGCGACAAGATTGGCAGTGCCGCCATTGCCAGCTCCTGCTCCTTTGGCAGAAATTGTGCCAGCAGAGACTATTGTTCCGGCTCCGCCTCCAGTGTTCGCGGTTACGTTGACTGTGCCGCCTTTCCCTGCACTGGTAGAGTTGGCGTTAATCGTTGCCGAGCCTGTCCCAGAACCTTTCATGTCAACGTTGTTAGCGGCAGATAAGTTGATTGTGCCACCGCTGACAGAGCCATTAGCTTGGACGTCTACAGCGAAGTTTGACTGGTTGAGAATATTGCCAGTTCTTGCAGTGAGAGTCACAGTGTTGGCATTGCCAGCAACGTTGTTTGCAGAAACAATCATATTGGCGGCTGGATTGAAGAAGACATTATTGCCTTGTGCCGATAGATCTCCACCCGTTGCAGAGGCACTGTTTGCGAAGATGACGTTATTGCCCGAGTTTAGAGTGAGGTTGCCGTTGGTAGAAGTGAGTTTGCCAGTTGCTGTGCCTATATTGAGGTTACCGGCCACATTATCTGTGGTTACTGAAACCGATGTTCCTGTACCAGTTATGGAGCCTCTTATTTCATCAAGATTGGCCACTACTGCTGCCGCGCCGCCATTGAGAGCGACATTGTCATTGGCGTTGATCAGGCCTTCGCCAGCACCATTAATATTGATACCAGTTCCGTTAAAGGTTATATCCTGACCGGCAGCACTGGCATTGATGGATGAGCCAGCACCAAGATTAACTTGAAGAGAAGCGGCATTAGGCTGCGAAGTTGTTATGGAGCCAAGAGTGGCGGTAATAGAGTTTGAGCCTGCAGCCATATCAAGCTGCGGAGTTGTAATGGAGAGATTACCAGTTGCAGCGGTAACCGAGGCGTTGCCGTTGCCAATACGCACCTTAGCGGCTGCACCGGTGCCGCTGAGCAGGCTGACTGCAGAACCCTGAATTTGATTGCCGTTGCTGATGATGACATCGGAGTTACCAGTGCCAGCATCAAGGGTGAGTGCTCCGGAAGAAGTAATGTTGCCAGAAGTGATCAAATTAGCAGCTGCACCATCTGCGTCGAAGGTGGCGTTGCCACTGTCCTGCCATGGCCCGACAGAAAGATTACCGGCCGTTGTTGTCACTGTGGTGCCGTTGCCAAAACCTGCCACACTTCCCACTATTTGTTTTTGAGTGATGTCGACAGTATTTCTTTCGCCAGTGACGCCTACATTTATGTTGCCTGAAGCATTTGAGCCCAGAGTTCCATTTCCGGTTACAGTAATTTTTCCACCAGCAGTGGCAACAGCAGTGTTGAGGTTGATATTGCCATTGTTGGCTGTTATAGAGCCTGGCGCAGAATTGTTCAAAACGAGGTTGTTGTTGTCGATGCAGACATCGATGAAGACGCTTCCATTTACTGCGTTTATGACACTATTATTGGTGAGTTGCTCCTGCTGCAGTCTCACATTTGTCTGACCCTGAATTGTTCCACTGTTTGTGATGGTTTTACCATCCAACTTAGCTTCGCCGGTATTAGAAATTACCGTTGAACCAACTGGCACTATGATTTGTGAGTTGTCAGTGCAGCTGACCACAAGTTCGGCGTCACCAGTGCGAGCGAGGATTGTGCCAGCGGTCAAGGTAGTGTCGGTACCCTGGGGGTTGATGAAGACTTTGCCCTCGGAAGAATTGACAATGCCAGTCAGATTGCCTTTATTGGCAGCTGAACTGCTGACATCAACAAAAGTATTTGTCGCATCATTTCTATTAAAATTGATGGTACCCAAACCAGCTGAGCCAGCGGCGGAGACGTCGCCTTTCAGATCTATGAAGAGATTTTGGTCAGTATTTGAAGCCCCATCTCTGTTTACGAAGGTTATGGTGCCGCCTTTGCCAGCTGCTCCGCCATTTGCAGTGACAGTGCCGTTGAGTCCGCCACTAGCACCAGGCGCACCGCCAACAACAAATCGATTTGCAGCAGAAGCAGTGGGATCATTATACGAGAGCGAGATGCTGCCGCCAGCACCACTGCCAATACCATCAGCGCTCAGACCGCTGCCTACAGACACGATGCCGGGTCCAGCATTACCGGCCGATAGTGTTATATTACCGCCATTGCCATTGCCACCTAGTGGGTTAACTGTAATTGACCCGCCAGCGCCTGGTGATGAGATGTTTCGGCCCGCTGTCGCTATAATTGTGCCACCGTTACCAGACGCACTGCCGCCTGTGGCTGCGGCGGTGAAAGCCCCAGCTCCTCCGCCAAGGGCGATGTCACCAGTGCTCGATTTGGCTACAAGGGTAATACTGCCCCCATTACCAGTCGAACCGGCGTTGGCAACAAGGGTTATGGGAGTTGGGGCGGTGGCCAGAATTTGGGAGCCCTTGATCAGTATGTCGCCACCATTGCCGACACCAGCACCATTAGCGCTAAAGGGAGTTACTCCTAAGTTGACTGCACCGGCCAGGCCAGCATTAGGGCTGGAATCTAAGCTTATGGTGCCACCGCTGCCTGAGCCCTGCGCATCAGCAGTCAGTGTCGTTTGTACGTCTATGCCACCATTGATAACGCCATTGCCGTAATTCTGGACCAAGACAGAACCACCATTGCCGGTAGCTCCAGCATCGACATTAATTGGTTGATTGACGATCAATGTCTGGCTGCTATTATTTGTCAGTTTTACGGTGCCACCATTACCAATGCCTTTGCCTGCCGCGTTGATATTGGTCGAAAGAGTTAGTTTGCCGCTACCTGAGCCGGTGCTAGCTTGGATATTGACGGTTCCGCCGTTACCATTAGTGCCTACTGGAGAAACGTCTATATTTGACGCCGAACCAGTAATTGTCACATCATTACCGGCACTGATACTGATGGTACCGCCGTTTCCGTTGGTTGTTCCGCCTCTAGCGATGAGATTGATATTGGTAGAACCACTTCCGGTAGTGACATTGCCATTTATTGGGTCATTAGCGCTGATGGAAATGGTACCACCATTGCCTGTGCCTGCGGCATTGGCATTAATAGTGAGCGGGGTGCCTGGCTCGATAACTACTTGTCCAGCAGAGATTGTGACTGTGCCGCCATTACCATTGGTCAAGCCATTGGCATTAATGGTACTGCTGGCGGCAGTTCCATCGCCAACTTTGAGTATACCCAGGGGGTTTCCAGGCGCTCCAGCCTGAATCACAATCGTTCCACCGTCTCCAGCGACGGTCGGGTCTACCGATAGATTGCCAGCATTTGGCATTGTCAAATCACTTGTGCTGAGCACATTAATTTGCCCAGCAGTGCCGCCAGACTTGACTGCGTTGACTTGACCACTGTTGGCAAAAGTGCCGTTATTGACGTTAAATGTCAGCTGCTTGCAAGTCACACTAAGGGTAGTACCACTAGTGACGGTAGTTGTGGCATTTGTTGTATTGGTTACCACTTCAGCTGTGCCACTATTTAACTTAATCGTTGTGGCAGCGCCAGAATTAGCAAAGGTCAGATCTGAACCAACGCTTGGCGTGAAATTGATCTGGCCATTACTGCTGTTTATCTGCGGATCCGTAGCTCCCGAGCCAGCAGTGACCGTTAGGGGGCCGGTTACTATATAGTTACTGGCGCATCCGGTGATTGTGCCAGTACCGACGTTGACCGGTGCTCCCAAGGCTGTAATTGCCAGTTGAGAACCTTGTTCCACTGTCAGGCTGTTGGTGAAGACATCAAGCCGGTTGCCATTGCTGGCGATCACTTGAGCGCCGTTGAGAAGCGATATGGCACCGCCACCAACTTGAGTATTTGAGCCAGCTCCGCTGCCAACATTTAGGGTCTGTGCCGAATTGGCCTGGAAAGTCAAACCATCATCAAGAGCATTTATCCCGATGAATCCATTAACTGGATTACCAGTCAATGAGATTAACCCAGGGTCAGCAACGGTGCCACCGCCGACGGAGACAAAATTAGGGCCTTTCCCCGGTGCATCGGTAGGTCCAGCAATTATGTGGGTTCCATCAACGGTGCCACTGGTTTGAATAATGCCATTGTTTAATAGAGTAGCTGGAGTTGTTGCTGTACCTCCGTCCAAACCTATGCAAACATTTGCCTGAGCCGATAGTGTCATCGTGCTGGCAATAGTAGTTGTTGCCGTAAGAAGCGCAGTACTTCTTACATGGGTCATCACCTCGCCACCATTGAGGTTAAGTATGGTGTTTGAGCCGGTGAAGTTAAGGTTTTTACCGTCAGAAGTACCATTGGTTGGTCCGATAGTGAGCGTTGCTCCAACACCGGCAGCAGCAATAGTGTTTGATAGACCTTTCGAATTGATATTGAGATCTTGGGCGCCGATGGCACCTGAATCTATGACCACATTCGACAATCGACCGATAACAGGAACAGCCGATATAGATGAGCCACCAATAAGATTGTTGGCGGGCTGACCAAGCACAAGATTGTTGGTGGAAATATTTATCTCTCCACCATCGTTAATCAATATATTGCGCTGACTCGGCACGATGATTGTGCCGCCACTGCCAGGCGCCTCAAAAATAACGATACCAGCGTCATTAGTTGGACGAATATTGAGGTTGTTGTCTAAGGCAAGAATAGAGGATGGCGCTGCGGCAAATCTGATCACTGTGTTGCCAGCACCAGTGGTCGAGATTGTGCCCTCGCCTGTGACTAACAGATCGCCAGGACTGGTGACGTCTATGCGACCATTTGCGTTAGAAGTGGTGACCAATCCGTTGTCTTCAAATATTTTAGTGGCAATAGTGATGTTGCCGGTGGCTTTCGCTACCCGTGCTTCACCAACACTGACGCGACCGACAGCTCCCTGGTCGGAAACTAAATTGACAATGCCGCTAGTAGCTGTCACCGTGCCTACATCAATACGAGCGTCTGAAGCACGGGTCGTGATGTCTACTGATGTGCCAATAGCGGTGATGAAACCGCCGATACGTCCCACATTACCAGATTGCGGTTTGACTAGGATGCTCTCGCCAGCGGCTGGAGAGGCGCCACCTGCAGTCGAAAGTACAACGTCACCATATTTACCCTGGGCACTCTTTGCCGATATCACTCCAGTGCCGGCAAAATCAATATTTAGTGGCGCGTTAGCAACCGTATTTTTGATACTGACTGTGCCACCAAGACCAATGCCTGGTGCTTCTGCCAATATCGATCCTGATACGAAGCTCTGAGTGGCTCCGCCAACTCCACCAATAAGTAAAGGACTGGCAGGGTTTGACTCTGGGAAGGTGATTCTGACAACACCACCATTGCCTGAGCCAGTGCCGTTAGCATTGATATCACCAGTGACTTGCAACAGGCCAATTCCCGAAGCACCGGCATTGAGATTAATGGTGCCTCCGCTACCGTTAGAAGCTAGTGAAGTGACTAGTATTTGGGTACCATCGGCAATAAGATTGCGAGCTGCATTTACAGTAATAGCACCACCATTGCCAGTGGCACCGGCACCAGACAGAGCTGCGAGTTTAACGGCACCAGCGCCAGAGCCTAGATTGACGTCGCCGATGGTGTTAGAAGTCGTCGTCAGAACCAGGCTGCCACCGTTGCCGGTGCCACTGCCATTAGCCGTGAGATTAAGCGCTGATGCACCACCTGAATTCACGCTAGTACCAGTAATGGCAATGGTGCCACCAGCAAAGTTACCGCCGCCGGCATTAGCACTTAGAGCACCGCCATTGCTAAAGGCTACCGGACCGTTAGCAGCCTTCAGAGTTATTTCTCCGCCTTTGCCTCCGTTTGCACTTACACTTAGGTTGGAAGTGTCGACTACAACAATGCCACCAGTAAGAGGATTTCCATCATTGGCATTGTCTGTAACTCGGATGATACCGCCCTGGCCTCCTGCTGGCCCTGAAGCTGCGGAGAGCGTACCGTTAACACCATTGGTCACAGCTCCAACACCGATTGTGAATGGTGTAGAAGTTGGGCTATTGCTGGTGAGAATTATGCAGCCACCATCTCCAGTGCCTCTTCCGTTGGCATCTAGCGAACCGTTGACAAATAGATTAGAACCTGAGTTCAGTTTGATACAGGCGCCTTTGCCATTAGTGGCTGTGGGCAGATAACTGACAAAAGCGGGGTCGAATATGATATCTCCAGGCGTTGTAATATTGATATTAGCGCCATCCCCACTAACAGCATCAATCGTAAAACTGCCTGGGCTGCCATCAACACTGACATCGCCTGTGCCTTTGATGATATCAACAGTGCCAGCTGCACCAGAACCAGAGCCGCTGACGTCAAGATTGAGTGGATTGCCACCGGGAACATCTATAGTATTGCCGGCCAGCTTAATTGTGCCGCCAGCGAAATTGCCAGGACCATTGGCAGAGCTGTCTAGAGTGGAGGTGGGTGAACCCACCGCTCCGCTTACTGGAATTGTTAGCGTTCCACTGCCAGCATTAAGGTTGATAGAACCTCCTGGACCTCCAGCCGCTGAAGCCAATACGGAGACATTGGTGGTGGCTCCGATATTGATACCACCAGCACCGATATTGGCTATCGAGATTGCCCCGCCACCAGCGCCAGCTCCTGGCCCACCGTTGGCACTTAGGGCACCATTCACGCCAGGACTCACGGAGCCGGCGCCAAGGTTAAAGACAGCTGCACTATTTGTAGAAAGAGCGATGGAACCGCCGCTACCCGTGCCAACGCCACTAGCGTTGAGAGGTATGTTGACGAATAAGTCGCCAGCACCAAGCTTACCTGCTCCTAACTCTAGGTTGGCACCTTTTCCGTTTGTACCAAGTGGATTGGCGTTAAGGCATGCAACGTCGTTATTTATTGTCAAATTGCGACCAGCATTTACAGCTATGGTGCCACCGTCGCCTGCCGCCGATGCTAGCGAACCACCAGTGGCTGTGATGCATAGGCTACCATCAGCACCACCGCCAACGACTAGGTCTGAAGTTGCACTCGTTGTTGTGAACTTTACCGTGCCGCCATTGCCATTACCGATTGCATCTGCATTGAGATTGAGTGGACCAACGCCAGGACTGATGAAGTTCCGTCCAGTGATGTTGATTGTGCCACCATTGGCACTTACTCCGGCGCCATTCGAATTGATTGTGCCAGTCGGGATTGTTATGTCTCCGGCTAATGCAGCACCACCGCCAGCAGCGTTTAGTATTATCGAACCACCATTGCCGGATGTTGGAGCCGCGGCTGTAACATCACCAGCATTGGTGAGCGTTATGCCTCCATTATTGTTGTTAATGATACTGACGCTGCCGCCAGAACCCCCTGCGGCTCCTCCGGACGCACCAACGGCTCCGCTAATGCCATTGGCTGTGGCGCCACCGTTTACGAGAAATGCCGTCGTGCTCTTGCTGATTAGCTGTACAGAACCGCCGTTACCAGTTCCCGTTCCTGTTGCGCCCCCACCTTTAGAATTGATAGCACCAGACACAGAAAGATTACCCGAACCTGCTGACCCGGCCTCTAGTATGTAGCTCCCGCCGTCGCCGTTCGTGCCTCTTGCCGTGGCATCTAATAGCGATGGGTTAGAAACGGTCAGATTACCACCTTGCCTGACTTCGACTGTCCCGCCATTGCCTGATGCCGAACCTGGTGAACCCCCTCTAGCTCCAATTGTAAATTGACCGGCAGCTCCACCAATTGTGGCTGTACTTCCAACTCCAGTGGCTATCAGCTGCGCTAGGCCGCCATCGCCGGTGCCGGTGCCATCAGCCGATAGAGTTACAGCACCTCCGATTGCCAATGTCTGCGATCCTTTTATGGTGATCGCACCACCGTTATTGTTGCCACCGACAGCATTAGCTGCATAAGTGCCAGTCTGTAGACTGACCACTCCGGGGGTTGCACCTTTGGTCGCATCGAGTACAAGCTCGCCACCGGCCCCATTCGTCGTGGGAGCTACGCTGATTGCGGCGGAACTGTTGACAGTGATACCACCGGCACCACTATTGAAAATACTGACGCTGCCACCGTTGCCGCCGAGGGCACCACTGCTTGCGTTAATTGTTCCGGTGATGCCATTGCCACCACTAGATACGGTAAAGGCAGTGCCGCTATTAGAGCCAATGGTGACACTGCCACCATTGCCGTTGCCATTGCCGCTAACATCAATTGAACCTAAGAATTGGACATCGCCAGCCCCACCAGCTCCAGCATTAAGCTTGAGAGCGCCCCCATTTTGATTTGTGCCGGTTGTGAGCAACAGCTTAGAGGCATCAACGGTCAGTTGGCCACCGGCGTCAAGGTTTATGCTGCCAGCCTTACCGGTGGTGCCGCCGCTTGCGTCGACATTGATGTCACCTGAAGTAGTTCCGACTGAGATATTGTTACCAGCCTGTGTTGACTGAACGGTGACCTCACCACCCGAACCGGCTCCATCACCAAAGGCATTTAGAGACGGGTTTCCGCTAGCGGTAAAAGTCTTGCCTTCTATTTTTATGACACCACCATTGCCGCCACCGCCTACAGCGGCATTGGCAGCCAGGCTGTTGCCAGTAGTCAGAATACTGACCGGCCCTAATGGTGCACTGAGAATGAAAGAACCACCGGAGCCAGCGCCAAATGCTGTGATATTGATGATTGGACTAACAACTGAGCCGAAATTGGCAGTAATGCCACCTGCTCCATTGTTAGTTATATCGACGATGCCGCCGTTGCCACCGCTGCTGCCAGCTTGATTCAAAATTGCGTCGGCTGGAGCACCGATACCATTTAAGGTCGCCCCACCAACGATGAAAGGATTGGCGCTATTTTGCAATACAACAAGCGAACCGCCATCACCGGTGCCTGCCCCAGTCGAACTAATTCTATTATCGACTTGGCCGGTGACTAAAATATTGCCATTGACAGACGTGGCGTTACCAGCCAGTAGGTTGACTGTGCCACCTCTTGTTACTATGTTACCGGCAACGTTGATGTCTCTAGCTATTCCACCTTGTTGGACAAGGCTTCCTAGACCTGTTGCTGCGCCTGTACCTTTGTCAACAGAGATGTTCAAGGTGTTGGGCAGGCCCGCTGCTGCTAACGTAACGTTGCCCGTGCCTATGGTGCCAAATCCAGCTCCACGAGTGTCAATAGTACCTGTTTGAATAGATTGACTTGCTGCAGAAGTCGTATCTGTAGCAATAATTGTGACGTTGCCATTGGCTCCTGCCGTACCTGCAGTTAGCAAAGTAGTAGCAGGGTTTAGCAGCACTCTTCCAGAATCGATCTCACCACCGTCATAAGCGACTAGTGTGACGTTGCCGCCATTTGCCCCTGAGGTAGTGAAGTTTGTCACGCCTCTGAGATCGAGGAATCCACCGCCAGGGCTGGCCGGACCTGTGACAAGCCAGTTGGCGCCACCGTCTTGAATATTCACCCCGGCCGCCATGAATACTTCACCGCCGCTTGTACTAATGGTAATTCCAGGATTAGTAAGGATGTTACCGTAAGCAATCACAGACAGAGGAGCCCCAGCAGTTATCTGATTGCCCGTAATCGTGACATTGCCAATGGTGCTGACAATGGTAGGATCGCCTGAGGCCGTAGTATTTCCGACGGTGATGTCGCTCGCTGAGCTCAGTCTTACAATATAGGCCGTGGAGTTAACTGTGCCGCTTACATTGTTAACATGGAGGTCAACTTCGCCGCGGCCGCCGTTTAGATTAACGACATTAGATAAGAAATCACCGCCAGTTATGCTGAGATTTGCCTTGTCATCGAAATCAGCATTGCGCAGATTAATACTGTCGCGAGCGGAAAGCACGCCAGAACTATTATTGAAGGCTATGTTGGCAGGCAAAGCTGCCGTTGCCGAATTAATATTGATACTGCCAGCAATGGCGTTTATCATGCCACTATTGCTGAAATTACCAGATATTGAGTTTAGACCGATGTTGCCGGCCGACGCAAAAATATTGCCGCTATTAGAGACGGCTCCTATAGATGCTAGGCTGACAGTCGAGCCACTCAATAGTCCAGCATTAGTAAGGTTTCCGCCAGTCGTTATATTGAGCGCTCCAACGGAATTAATTGTTCCAAAGTTGCTCAATGAACCCAGCGTGTTCAATGACAGGGCGGAAGAGGAGAATAGACCAGAAGGGATATAAAATGGCCCAGAGCTTATCTGAGCAGCGTCACCAGTAAGAAGACCGCTAACTGTCAAATTGCCAAAATTCAAGATAGAGGATGAGTTTGCATCTGTCTGCAAACTGAAGAAGTTGCCGAGTATGCTGGCGTTGCCAGTGACAGAGAACGGATTGCTGGAATTGAAGCCTATACCGCCCAGCGAAACATTGGTTGGCAGTACAAGGCTGCTCAACTCTCCGGTTTGTCCCGCCACTAATGAGAAACTGCCGCCGTAAGCTGTCCCGCCGACACTCAGCTCAATTGACTGACTACCTAGTTGAACAACCTGAGTCAATGCAACATATTGAGCCGGTGTGATCATTTGCCCGGGTGCAATTGAAATCTCTGCTCCACCAACTACTTGACCGGAAGAGTTCATAGCGCCGCCAACCATTATGCTCACTGGATGGTTAATAGGAGCAGCAATTGTGGCTTGAGTTGAACTGAGGTCGAGGCCAAGGCCCGAACCAAATAGAGTGCCGTTTGCGGTGGTGATATTCGCCACGGAAGGCTGGACAACTGCAGGCGCAGAAGCCGAGGAAGGGCTGGGGCTCGCGGCAGTGGCAGATACTTGGCTGCTATCAGCGGTTTGAGTGGTAGGTGTTGTAGCAGTTGTTCCAGTAGTAGTAGTAGTTGTTGTTGTTGTTGTACCAGTATCAGAAGGAGCAGCAGCACCAGTTGTTAGAACTCCACCATCGCTAGTCGAAGCGCTAGGTAGAGCAGTTGACGGCCCTGAGTGCGAAATTGATGTTGTTGTGACACTACCAGGCACAGCGCTAGTCGCCGACGAAGATACGTCGGGAGCAGCAGCAACGGTTACTAACACAGTCGGGATGGCAGCGCTTGAGCTGTCATCAGTCAATGAGCTCGCGCCTGGGATAGATGAGGCATCAGCCACAGTTGTGGAAGCTTGAGAGGCAGTCGTAGTAGACAAAGAAGCTACACCAGAAGAAGTGGATTCTGGCGTAGATGCTGGCGTAGATGCTGGCGTAGATGTAGCTACTGCTGTTGCCGAAGCGGCGGCGCCGACGGTTGGTGATTGAGAACTGATTGTGGTGACTGAAGCCAGGGCCGGAACGTCAGGAGAGAGCTGAACCGTTGCAACAACTGGGATAAGTCCACTAACAATGTCAACCTGGGCCATTGCCGGAGATGGCGGGACAACTGGTGCATTGTTGCCACTGTTACTCTGCGAGTCTTTAGCACTGCCGGGAAGCATGTCGCCAGTGGTTACCATGATAGCCTGCGCGGAACCACTGCCAATGCCTGCAACTGTCTGAACCATGCTGCCGGAAGCATCGGTGGAAACAGATTGAGAAAGGGTGCTCACTGTCGCAGGTGTCTGGAAAACCTGGGCATAAGCCCTTACTTGGGTGAACTGAGGTATCGAAACCATAAGCAGCAGTGATGCCGCTAAGAACTTGCGTCTCCTTTCGGACGGCTCGATATTTCGACTTACTAAACAGGCGTTGCGTTTTTTTCTAGCGCCGTTCGCCGAAAGGGTAGCCCTGAAACCAGCAGTAGAACTCACTAAGCCAAAAATTACTTTCTTCAAAGTGGTTACCCTAGATTCCCAAAATGCCCTAGATGCCAAAGATGCCCGAAGTGAAGACAGGTCCTTGTCCACTTTGAACATATAATAAGACAATTATATCTTCTATACCTAGAATACGTGTGAATAAATCACCATAGAGCCAGCCGAAATTTGACAAACTGGCTGCTGATCTTCTGCAACCGATGCCATGTCATGATATGAGTCTGAAAGTAAATAAGAGATTTGGTTAGCGGCTATCGTTATTTTTTTCTCATCTTACTCGGAGCCTTAATTGCAATAGACTTAGGAGTTTAATAAGCCGACAGACAAGGTTACAGATTCAGACCGCTTAGGTTTTTATGGTGAGTGTAAAAAAAATATCGCGAAGTTTCGGTTCTTCGGCCTCGGCTCTTCTCTTCAGTCTAATTGCCTTTACAAGTCCAGTTCTCGCTCAAGCTCCACCTCCCAGCATCATCCCCACAGATATAACGCCGATAGGTCTAGGACGTCAGAGAGAGCTGCTTCGACCGGGCCCAACATTCTATTTACTACAAAAATTGCCAAGTCGTCTGTGGCTGAATTTCAGCACAGAGATCAGTCAGCGCGGTGAAACCAACGTATTTTTTACTAACCGCCATCATAAAGGCGACTATGTTTTCCGAGCGCTACCGAGTCTCACGGTTGGCTATAAAGTATTGCCGAGAACCAGTATTTATGCGAGCTACTTCACCCTCAAAGACGTCTTTGCCTATCACGGCAATCTTACCTATCCCACTACCCAATCTCTTGCTTGGGGGGTGAGGCATGAGATCCCAATACGCAGCCGCACCAACTTGCAGTTCGACTTGCAAGCTCGGGAAATTTGGCAAGCTAGAGGGCTTAACCAATATGACTGGCTGCCCGGCGTGACCCTAACACATGTTGTTAATCCGAGCACCATTGCTTTTGGCAACATTCAATTACAGTTGCGTGGTGCCAAATATTTTGTCGCTCCAACAAGAGAAATAGACCCGTTTTATACACTCGGCGTCTTGCATCGACGCGGACCGTGGACATTCTCACTAGTAGACACCTTTGTTAGTAACTTCAGAAATAATCAAGCCATTCCACCGCAGACTAATATGTCAATGATTGTTCAGGCTGAAGTATCGCGGCAAGTGTCTAAGAAGATTCCAGGGCTGGTGACATTTGTGCGCGCGGAGCCAGTCTGGAACTGGCAAAGTCGAAGTGTTCCAGGCATCTCTGGCTTTGACTTCCGCATATTTGGCGGTCTGCGCTACACTCTCAACAAAACCGCTACAAACGCAGCTATGGACAATTTGCGCAAACAGTTAAAGCAATCAGCTTCTTTCCCTCCAAAAGTAGGGCCGCAAATGATTAATGCGCCTGTCACATCAAACGCTGATCCTGGTGTTTCGCCAGCACCAAATCAAGTAGCTGATTCAGCTGAAGAAGCGTTGGGGCAAACTGCTAAGACAGACACTCCAGCTACTGCTAACAAGGTTGCTGCAAACTCATTGGAGACTAGCCCTGCTTTGGCCTAAGTACCGATTGCGACACCAGATGCTCACGGCAGTGTTTCACCTTCTGGCCGAATTAAGTTTGTTGCTGACAGTACTTTTAACACAAGCAATCAGGCGAGCAGTAGCGAAAACATTGAGCAAGCAACAGATAATTCAGTCAAACTACAATAAAGTACGGTAAGTTACTTGAGAAGCTGAATGACTGGAATAAAGCGCTTATTGCACTTCACCCAATTTGCTGGGCTAGCGTTGTTAACAGCTGGCTCTTTCTCAGCTGGTTCTTTCTCAGTTGTTCAAGCAGAGCCAAGTAACTTAAATAATAGCCAAAGCAGTGCCCCGACAACCTTGGGCATTGAATCTACAGCAAGCAAAGCCTTTTCACTAGGCGTAGAAAAGTCGAGAAACGCTTCTAAGCTCCACGCCATTGAAAAGCTTGACCTAGGCAATTTCAATCTCTTTCATGGCAATACCAGACAGGCGATTGATGCTTACAAGTTGACGTTGCAAATCAATCACAATCAATGGGAAGCTCACTGGGGGCTATGCAATTGTTATGTCCGTCAGCACAAAATAGATTTGGCAATTCAAGAGTGCCAAGAAGTACTAGCTCTCAAGCCAAGGCATAAAGATGCGACTTTGCTTCTTGCCAATTTACTGAAATCACGTGGTCAACTAGTTCAGTCGATTCAATGTTTTGAAGCGGCAAAGGCACTAGGCGTTAACACCGTCGGCTTATATACTGCGCTGGGTCTAGCTTTAGCACAGAGCGGTAAGCTAGAAGAGGCCACAGTCAATCTCGACAAAGCAATTGCCATGAGCAAGAAGGGCACTAATGCTGATGCTCATTTGGGCAAGGCAGTAGTTTCATATAAACAGGGCAATAAACAGCAGGCTCTAATACAGCTAGACAAGGCAATCAAAGATCACGGTGGCACCTACACCCAGGCTCGTAATTTCAAGGCTGAAATACTATGCGACCTTGGTCGCCTTGACGAAGCAAAAAAAGAATATTTGACAGAGATTGGCAAAGAAGACCCAGGCCCGAGCTGTTTTCAGGCACTGGGTAATATTTACCTAAAAGAAGGAAATCTAGGCGAGTCTCTTAAGATTTTCGCACAAGGTAAAAAGTGGTATCCGCGTGATGCGGAGATAGAACTTGGTCTAGGTGCAACCTTGGAGAAGCAAAAGCGTTTTGATGATGCTATCAAAAGCTATCGAAGAGCAATAATTCTATTGCATGACAAAAACAAAATAGCCGTGTGGAAAAAGCATCTACAAGATCTCGAAGCATTAGCCTTGCAACAGAGAGCCTATCCCTAATGGGCAGCCATTGAGGACAGCTAGAAAAAAACTCAAAACTAACTAAGCGAGTAGAAGAGCCGCTGAGGCAAATCTGTTGAGCGTCTCCCGCAGGGTTGGATCTAAAACAGATTTCAAATCATCAGCGCTCGTTAGAGCTCTACCATCTTTTTGTACCACTAATTGACCGGTGCTTGCTAACACTGCCAGTTTATTCAAAATAGATTGGTAATCACTTTCTCCATCTAGCAGGCCGATTATGGTGCGACCGAAGCTGTCGATATTTACAATTTCATGCAAGCGGTTTGTTACCCGATTCAGTGTCTTAGCTTGCTCTCTGGCCAAGCCGGCAACTGAAGGCTTATCGCTTACCTTAGTAGTGAAATTATCACCACTAGATTTAAGATTGATGATATTGGAAGCATAACAAGTAAGAATGTCTGAACCAAGCTGTTGCGAGACAGCTAAAGCAGAGTCAGCATCTTGAATCAACAAAGGCGCAACAGCCGCAGTGGCAACACTGAGCAATTCTTTGAAGGATATAGAAGCAGGATAGATTTGAGCCAAATGTCTCAGAGCTGCCTTCGTGAGAGGCTGTCCTGTTGTCAGGCTAGTACCACTGGCGGAGCTGAATGTTTCTAATTTGCCTGGTTCTAGCGAGATATCTGACGACATTTGCAAAGATCCTGAGATATTGAAGGAAACCACATTTTGCCCTGACAAATTACGATTGATGTTTAAGTCAGAACGGCATAATACAGTTTGCCTAAAGGTTCTATTGCGAACAAAGTCCATGTATTGCTCTGTGCGAACAATCTCATTTGATATACGCTTTAAAGTTTCATCAACTTCCTTTGGCAAATTACCCGAAATCATGGTGTGGAAATCTGCTTCTCCCACATACTGCAAGCCATGCTCAGGCAATTTTTCAGCAAACTGATGGAAATAGACTGGCTGATTGGCCTCCGAGAGGTGCTCATGCAACAAATAGGTATCATTTAGCTGCTTCAAAAGGGTTGCTTCGTTTTTAAGCATGATGCCATAAGCATTGTCTTGAGCGGGTACCGATTGAACAAGAAAATCAAGCAATGCTCTAGCCTGCGCTACTTTCGTAGCTGGATCGGCAAGATTGGCTGTGTGGTAGAGCATCATGTCGCGAATCATGCCGCGAAAATGCCAACCAGGGTAGGTGTTATAGCTGATGTAGGCCAAACCATTAGGTGCAAGAAGCTGTTTGCAAGTATCTAAGATACTTGCTTGAACTTCGGGGCTCACCCACGAATAGACGCCGTGGCAAATGATGTAATCAAACTTGCCGGTCTCTTTGCTGGCTTCAGTTATGTCTAGGTGCTTAATCTCGATGTTTTGCAAGTCCAAGCGATTGATCAAGTCAACGCCTTCAGCGACTTGGCGCTTAGATAAGTCAATTCCTAAGAAGCGACTCTCGGGATAGGCTTCGGCTAAGGGGATAAGATTGCCACCACTGGCACAACCAAGCTCCAGCACCCGACAATTTTCAGGCGGTGCAGCATCAATGCCGAAAAGTCTGCCAATGGTTGCAATTCGATCAGGTCTAGTCTGAGGGTACGGGAAGCTTTCGTAAGTAACCAGGTCATAGGCAAATGTTGTCGTCATCGCGGTGCATCCTTAATAGAGACAATTACTGTGTTTTTTTAACTGGTTGCGCGGCAGGCTTAGTTGGTGCCTCCGCCGATCTGGTAGTTGATTGCAAACCCGGTTGAAGCTTCTTAATGGTTTCACTAGTGATATCTAAACCATTATCGAGAACTTGCTGACCGCCAGTAAATACACCAGCTCCGTCGACGACTAGGTCAAGGTCATTTTCACGAGCGACAGCATTGACAGCCCGAGCAATCTTTTCGTTGGCTAGAGCGCTTGAAGTCTGCAAAAGCTGCGCCAGGGCTTGCTGCTTAGCATTAATTTCAGTCTGAATTTGCGCCACCATTTTCTGCAATTCTTCAGCTGATTTTTTCTCGCTCTGGGCTTTTTCAATTTTGCGATTGCCTTCTTCCGCATCTCGCTTCAGTTGAGCTTCGGCCTGTAGGCGTAAGGCTTCGCTTCCGGCAGCTTCCGGACAAGCTAGCTTGACCATAGTCAAATTGAAATAACCGACTTTATATGGTCTCGACACCGCGGCCTTTTGAGCTTGAGCAGCAGCTGGCAAGCTGATTACAGAAATTAACGACATCGCTACCAAGAACGCTTTTTCGCTTCTAGACTTTAGTTTCAATCTGCCCTGCATTTTTTACTCCATAGTTTGTGGTATCGAATAGAAACAGTTCGACACCGATAAACGCGCTCCTTGCAAGAGCGAGTCGATGATAGAATCATCCTAATAATAGACTAATTTAGTTATTTGCATGGCAAGAAAATTTTTAGAAAGGCTTTCCCTCCGGTCGTTCTGGGCGTAGGTTAATGCAAATTGATGTGCCTGCCACCTGCACGATAGGTTCGTATTGTAGTGTTCCGGCAAAATAGGCAAGAGCGACCGCGCAATTCAGTACAAGGCTAGTCTCTCAAAAGAATAGTTTCGAGCACTGTAGAAAATGGCTCGAATAGAACTGCTACGCCATGCTCTCCGAAGTTTCGAAAGAGCTAAGTATAGAAGAGTTTGTATCACAGAGGAACTCGCTAAAGAACCCGCTCCCAGGCTCACAAAGACGCAATCTGAGCCTTATTGTGGTCCTTTCCCGGAGGTCGTGTTCAACGCCTTTACTTTATCGGTGACGTGCACCGACCCGTTGGTACGAAAGCAGCAGCCAAGGCCCGTTACAGGGAGCACCTATTTGCGCAGGTTATGCCTTGTACACTGCCGTCAGCTATTAATGTAGTTATATAGGACAAGCCCCGCAAAATGCTCGCTAACGGTTTAGTTATTGGTGGTCCGAATTAGAGCGATAACGATTTAGTTATTGGTGGTCCGAATTAGAGCGATAACGATTTAGTTATTGGTGGTCCGAATTAGAGCGATAACGATTTAGTTATTGGTGGTCCG
>JBIPOV010000124.1:0-12747 GCA_044378815.1 Obscuribacteraceae bacterium (SeqCode)
TATTGGTTTGGTCTGGGTCTTGGTAAACACAGATTCTGAGCCAACTGACAGGGCTTTTGTGCTTTTTAAAAGATTACTTTGGTATCACTCCCGTGAATAATTGCGGCGCTTTCGTTATACTATGCATTATAGTGTTAGCGATTCAGCGTGGCCCCTGAGTTGGGGGCCGTTCAGTGGGTGGCGACCAGATTGGTAAGAATATCGCGGGCATGCGCATAATACTTAGCCGCTTCCCTCTCTCTTTTTATGCTGTTCAAAAGCACAGCGTAGTCTTTAAAAATAGCAGCCAGCCTGCGCTGAATGAGCTGATCATTAGCATTCTCATCACTGGCTAGCATGAGCTCGCAAGCTCTCAAGAATTGCTTCTCAGCCTGGGCAAACAAGCTCATACGACAATAAACAAGGCCAAGGCGATGATGACAAAGACCTAACAAACGTTCGGACAAATGTGGACTTGATTCTAAGCACAGGGTGATTAGCCGCTCAGACTGCCAAGTTTTGCCCTGCCTCAGATAGAGACAAGCTAAAAACATGAGATCTTCAGCTTGCTTTTCTGACAAAAATTCTTGAGAGGAAATTTCTATTGCTTGAAGCAGAAGTTCTTCTGAACTCTTCAAGGCCCGCTGTTTGAGTAAAGCGCGCCCCAGGCGCGAATAGGCCGCTCGCTGAGTCTTGTAGAGTAAGTTTCTATCGGCCTTAACATAGACGTAGTTAACTGCAGCCGAACCATGGGGCAACAGCAGGTCATAAAAAGCATCTTGCGAATTCAAGTCAACCACTTGCTCTTCTTCTGGCAAAGGAGAAGCAACGATCAAATCTTTCTCTTCCGATTGCTCCGCAGCAAGAGATTCTGTGCCTGCAACACCTTCATCAACTTCTGAGCGTAAGAAATCGAAGTTGACGCTCGACCACTTCACCGATTGCCGTTTCTTTTGCCTGCCATAGCGCCGCCCTCTAATTTTCGCTGCTAAATCGGGCGCAAATGAAGCAATCGGAGCAGGCTGACCCAAAAGGTTAAGCGAAAGCAGACACTCAGACACCGGTCTATCGGTGTGAAAGACTTGCACGAGGCAGGCTGTAGCATTCTCAATCGTGAGCTGCCCGGCACTGACCATCTGCTGCAAAGAAAGGGCGGCGTCCAACAAAGATCTGGTTATAAAGCCCCGAGCCAAAAGCATTTCACCAATGGGATGGCCGTGCACGCGAGAAAACTCCAGAGCGTGGAGCACGTCAGCCTCATTAACAACACTCGCCCCAATCAGTAAATCACCAAGCCGGATGCTCTCACTGAGTTGCAATGCCACTGTGTCAGGGTTGGTTGTGCTCGGAGCCAACATGGCGAGAAAGCGCACAGGATCTTGCTTAAGGGCTTCAACCACCTGTTCTCGAGTAAAAAGGCCATCTCTAACTCGCACCTGCAGCTCAAGAGCGGCATCAAGATACGAATTGGTCAACAAACCATCGGCAACTAAGACGTTTCCCAGTTGTTCTTGTCGAACTAGACTCTTAGCATGAGCACTCTCAAGTGTCGCAGCATCAATCACTCCAGCTTCAACCAGTAGCTCACCTAGCTTGCAGGTCGGCGCACTATGAAGCTGAGGGAAACTTGGAAGCACCTCTTGCAGTGCTGCTTCAAATGATTTATTAGTGCTGCAAGCAACGGCAAGGGCCTTCATGGCAATAAAAGTATCGACAACCCCGTCTCTGAGCAATGACTGTGCTTGAAGACCAGCGCGGAGCTGCTCCATTGTCAGCCAGCCACGGGCCACCAAGGTTTTGCCAATTAATCTCTGCCTAGTGCCAGATTCATTAACAGCCTCGTCTACCTGCTGCTGCGAAACGACACCAACTTTTACGAGAATCTCGCCAATCGAAAAATCAGCTACATAACCATTCAAGTGCGGAATTAAACCTTTCTACGTCGAAGTGGAGTGGCATAGAGTGCAAATGAGAATGTCTCATAGTCTTAGTACCCCAAAGCTTTACGTCAAAATCGCTATTCAGATAGTTAGTTTGCGGCTGCCATTGAACTATTGACAGGCTCTAAACGTTATCTCTATTGTGAGACTAGCGAGGTGAACGAAATGAGCCAAGACAAGCAATTAATTGAGATGCTGCAGTTAGAAATGCGGGCGGGGTTCGCCTTGCTTGCAGAGGGAATTGGTCAAACCAATAGCAGGCTTGACCAAACCAATGCTAGCCTCAAGCAAACCAATGCAAAGCTTGACCAGACGATAGTCAAGCTCGATCAGACTATCGAGGAATTGCATGAGTTTCGTTCTGACGTAAATACAAAACTGAGCGGCATCTCTTCAATGATGTTATCTTCTGAACGCAATGTTGGCCGTCTAGAAAAACGCATCGTTAAGCTAGAAGACCGCATGAATCAATTTGAAGACAAGCCTAGACCTCCTTCGAATTAAGGAGAGAAGCTTTCCAGACCATAGATGCTAGCCCAATGTTCCCTCCACCGATATTGAATATCCCCTTATTGCCGAAGAGATTGGCACTGAGTGCCAATCTCGCATATCGAAAGAAATTAACCTTGTGCAGCCAATCAGTCACTATCACGACCTCATACCCAGCAAGTTACCTGATTGATAGCGACGCAAGCCCAGCTCAAACGATGCCGCACCAGAAGCGAGCACGGCAAGGGCACCAAGCCAGGTCAAAGCAGCAGCGCCAAAATCGAAATCGCGCAGGGCTTCAACCGGCAAGCCGCTGATAAAGCCAGCTGGAATCAAAGTGTAGAGCACTACTTTCATCCAACCGTCGAAGAGACAATTAGGATAAGTAGAGAAAGTAATCATGGCGAAAAACCACTGTTCAGACAATACTTCTGCCTGACCAAAGTAAAAAGCCAAACTACCGCGCCACAAATTGAAGCCGATAAAGACAATTGCAACGGCAACCACCAGCAAATTGAAGAGCAAGAAGTGCTGCCAATCTGGCCGAACCATGACGATATAAATAAAATAGCCAAAAGCTAAATCACCAATAGCGGTGGCACTCATCTTACCGAGAGCAAGATGGGGAATTAAGGCTCTCGGATATAGCATCCAAACATCTAACTCGCCACGAGAAACCATGGCGGCCAGATTATGCAAATTCCAGCAAAAAGCATTGCCCAAGCCAAATCCGGCGGCACTAATAGCCCAGAGCGTAACCACATCTGACTGTTCCCAGCCTTTAATAACTGGAAACCGGCTAAAAAAGAGCATCCAAAAGGCAAGCCAGGTGCCGTTGTTGAGAAACATCGCCAGGGCCTGTGAAACAAAAGCCCCTCGATATTCCATCTGCATCGACCAGTTGAGCTTGATATAAGCCCGAGCCAGCCTGAGGTAGCTCAGAATTTTTGCAATCCACATAGTTAACCTCCATGCGCAGAAATGCGCTCTAATGCCCAACCGTAAATCAGATTAACCACAGCGAGCAAAAGCAAAATATACAGACTCTGCAAACCCACTAGCTGGGCAAATTGCAGCCAATCGGAATGAACAAAGAGATGAGCTGGCCCCCAGACCAAATAAGGAAAAGGCAGGAAGAAGACAAAGCTTTTCAGCCAATCGGGGAAAAGCTCCATGGGAATGAGCATGCCTCCCAGAATCATGCTTAACCTTGTGTAGATAAGCAGTAAACCGGAAGTATCTTCTAGCCAAAATGCCCAGAGCCCTATGATCAGGTGACCTAAGCCATCTAAAACAAAGGCTAGAAGAACTGCAACTAGCAGCATAATCGGTGCTGCTGGACTGCAATTAAACGGCCCCACTAGACAAAACGTAACGGCGGCCCCGGTAGCGAAGTTAGCTAAAAATCTAACGATTCGCTCACCAAGTGCGCTACTTAAGCAATAAAGCGGATAGCTTATTGGCTTAAGCAAACGCACAGCCAGAGCACCCGAACGCACGTCTTCATCTATTTGCTGAGCCAAGCGTGGTGCCGACATATAGATAGCTTCAGTCACAGTCAAATACCAGAGCATTTGATTGAGCGATAAGCCACCAATAACGGCAGTAGCTGACTCTCGATAAGTGGCCTGCCAGAGCTTCAAAAAGATGAAGAGAATGACGGCCAAGAAGAAAGTACGACTGGCTACCTCACCTAAGTAGGCCAGGTTTGACCGGGCCGCAACTCTTGCAACGGCCCAGATCTGGCGTATTGAATTTTTCATTATGCAATTTCCTACTTTTAAGGCTAACTTGGCGAAATGCAGTTTTGCATGGGCAAACTAGCTGCACTATTGAACAAGTGAGCGATTATTTCTTCCAGCCCAGCTGACTTCCCTTCAATCAAGGTATTCTCGCTAACACTAGATAGAGAGTCGTCTAAAACTACTCGACCATGGTTGATGACAATAACTCGATCAGCAACTGATTCGATATCACCGGTGTCATGGCTAGTGAGGAAGACAGTTACTCCTTCTTCTCTATTCCACTCACAGACGAGATCGCGCAAATTTTGCCGCGCAATAACATCAACACCAATAGTTGGCTCATCAAGCAAAAGCAACTGCGGCCGGTGCAACAAACTGGCAGCTATCTCAGCTCTCATACGCTCACCCAGAGAGAGTTTACGCACAGGAGTAGAGAGGAAGCGACCAAGATCAAAGCGTTCTACCAGGAGCGCTTTTCTCTTTCTATAGTCATTTTTTGGAATGCCATAGATCTCAGCCAGCAAGTCAAAACTGTCTGATGGCGGCAAGTGCAGCCATAGCTGTGAGCGCTGACCAAACACCGCGCCTATCTGTCTAACTAGCTTAGAGCGCTGTTTCCAGGGATCTAAACCCAACACCGAAGCAGTGCCAGAACTAGGCTTAAGAATGCCAGTGAGCATCTTAATTGTGGTCGATTTTCCAGCTCCGTTTGGCCCGATGAACGCTACTGACTGCCCCGCGGGAACGGTAAGCGAAATTCCCTCAACGGCCACGACTGTCTTGGCATTTCTGCGCAAGAGGCCTTGTTTGATTTCGAATACTTTTCTCAAATTGTCGGTTTCTACGGCGTTCTTCAAAGGCTTCATTAGTGCACTTTCTCTCTCCATTAAGGGTGAAATATAAGGGTCAATTTTCGGACTAGAACAGACAATGCTGCGACAAAAAATTCGGCAAAAAAAAGCCCCCTTTTTAGTGGGAGCCGTCGACTAAGCTGAACTGAATGCTGAATGCTGTTTGTGTCAGTACATACTTTGCGACGTGCTCCTATGTTTGGCGCCTTCGGCGACAATTTGTTGGGTGGGGAGCATGTAGCAATTTCTGTTCATCAGTTCATTATGCGGGAACCAGAAAATAGTTCAATAGATTGTTAAGGAAAAACGAACTAATCTACCTAAATCGAGCAACAGCAACAAACCCTTGTCACAATTGAACTATTGACAGGCGCTAAGCGTTATCTCTATTGTGGGACTAACGAGGTGAATGAGATGAGCCAGGACAAGCAATTAATTGAAATGTTGCAGCTAGAAATGCGGGCTGGATTTGCCTTGCTTGCAAATGGTATTGGGCAAACCAATGCCAAGCTTGACCAGACAAACGCAAAACTAGACCAGACAATCGAAGAATTGCACGAGTTCCGCTCTGAAGTGAATACCAAGCTGAGCGGCATCTCTTCATTGATGCTGTCTTCTGAACGCAATGTTGGCCGTCTCGAAAAACGCATCGTAAGGTTGGAAGATCGCATGAATCAATTTGAAGACAAACCCAGACCGCCTTCGAATTAAATGACGAAGATTAGAGTTATCGCCAAACCAACAGCGAAAGACACTTTCGAATATTTGTAAGACCAATTTTCTACTGCCCTATCCTATCAGGGCTGGATTTAAAGAGAGCATTGATCATTGGCACAGGCAAAAGCATTTGGGGAATTTCTGGCGGTCTTATTGGTGGGCGCACCGCGTTCATTAGCGCTTGCGCGGAGATACCCTGTTGCATGCGATTGTCAGCGGTGCCCCAATAATTAGAGAAGTTAATGCTGTCGTCTTTAAGTTTACCTTCGTAGACGCTAACCGCGTGATATCCGGAATTTTTCCAGTGGCCAAATGGTTGACTGCGTGTTTGCACCAAGAGAATTCCGGGGAGTTGAGAGCGGTCAGCCAAATCGTTAACCGCTTTCATTAACTCCGCCTTGGAGTTAACGCTTCGGTCAGTGCCTGGGGTGGTGCCGAAGCCTATAATTTGGGGCGGAGTATTAGGATCATCATTGACACTGCGGTAAGCATTGGCAATGTCGTCAATATCTAATAGCGGTGAACTCGGTAGTTCCATGTCGAGGCCCAGCAGCGGCCTGACATGGTCATTACCCATGCTTACAAGAGTATTCTCGCCCAAATATGTTGGCCCAAAGCCGATTTCTTCGGGAGAAGCTCGATGCACAAGGGCGCGACCATCGGCATTGTAGCCGGTATCACCGGGTGAAAGAGCTGTTAGCCACTCACCTGAGGCTGAGCGCAGTGGTAAAAATCTATTTTTAGGCACCATGCCGATAAGGTTCTTGGCCGAGTCGAATACTCTCTCCATATCTAAACGCCTAGGGTCGATGTGCTCCAAACTTCTCAGGTCGATCACTACGGCTTTGAACTTTTCGCCAGTCTCGCCTGGTTTCGAAGTACGGACATAGGAGACTGTTGAAGCGGGAGCAATGTGGGTGCCTACGAGATAAAACTCTTTGTCCATCCAGGCGGATCGAACCAATGTGCTCTGTATGATTTGACCAGCCCAGTCACGACTGCCATCATCATTGAGAACCGGCCCGTCACCACTTGCTTGACGCATGAGATTGCTATGCGCCTCACTGTCCGGAATTAATCCGTTGATGATGCTATCCCCCTTTACCACCTTGCCGTCTGTGCGCACATAATCTCCTCTCTGCACCATATCGGCCACCAGTGCGATGACTTTGTCTGGATGATGCACCATTAAGCGGTGCTGCACAGCGGTTACGTTACAGGTGGGGTGCCTACCTTGCCAGATCTTTGTCGGCTCAATAGCCTGAGCTAGAAGGAGTTCAGCCAGTTGGCCGCGTTGGTCAAGGGAAAGCTTAGAGGGACCGTCTGCTAGAAGCCGATTGAGCTGCAAGAATACCAGGGCCTGCTTCTCGGAGCTGGATGCTGGCGAAGGAGATTTACTGTAGTCTTCAAGCATTTTTTCAAACCGAGCCAAGCTTTTGAGGCGTGGGCTCATGGGGCCCGCATTCTCGGCGTCCCGGCCGAGAAAGGCCCGGGGAGCAGTGTTTTTTAGAAGTTCCAGTTCGTGGTTATAGTCGGCTGCAATGAAGTCGCTTCGGCCATTGGCCAATCGTCTCTCAAGTCTCTTATCTGGATAATGATATTGATCTTCGCCCGGTTTTACGTGCACAATTTTAGGCCGCGCCGGATCGACAGGCGTAAAGACCAAACGGTTTTCTTTATCTACGCTGAGTTGTCCTTCTCCAAGACCGACTTGCGTTTCGTTGCCGTCCTTGGCCTTAGTGATCGAAGTCCAATTTTTGCCTTCTTTCCTGATTGTATAAGTGCTGTCATTAACTTTCTCAATAGCACCGCTAATGGTGCCATCAGTAGCTCTGCTAAGCTCCCGTTCCAAAGATGCCGAAGGGGTAAATTGAGATGACAGCAGTCTTCCACCGGCATCAACTGGGACACTAACTTTACTTTGCTCGCTGGCTGTAACTAAGTGCGGCTGCCTTTCTGCGCTAAGCTCGTCAACTTGCCCTCTATTAATTTTACTGGCAACACCCTCGACGAGAGCAGCGCTTCTTGGGTAAAGGGCTTTGATTGATTTTGCCTGTTCAATTTTTGTCTGTGTACCGGCAAAAAGGTCAGCGAACAAGTTTGCCCTGTTCTCCGCTTCTGAGGCTACTGTGTAAAACTCTGGTCGTCTTTCTTTTGGCAAGGCCTCACTATCCGCCTTGAATGCTTCCCGAAATTGACTGGACTGCGAGAATTTGTCCTTGCCCAAGTGACTGTCGACTGCTTGCCCCACGGCTCTGAGCAAGGCTTCGCCCGGGTTGGCGGTGCGGGCTGTTTCTCTTTGGTTATTGCGATATTGAGTGTGATTCTGAGCAACAACAATGCGTTGCTCGACAGGATTATACAAAGCATCAAGACAATTGATTGTGGCACCGTCGGGCCACCCCGAAGGCTTTTGTGAGGCTATAGATGGGAAAGCTTTGGCAACGCTCTCGGCACCAATAATGGTGACGCCCTTTTGCTGGAGTAGTTGCGTCACACCTTTAGAGAGCTTTGTCTCAACGGCTTTGTTTAACTCCGCTTTGAATTTTGAATCGGTGATGCCATCAAAACGCATGAGAAGATTGGCGGCAACTTTAAGCTCGCCACGCGCTGAAACTTCTAGGGCCTTATTGCCAATATAAATTCTGGTGTTCTCACCGTCTTTCTCAACTACAACTTCCAACTTGGTATTGGCGTCTTGTCGCTTAGTACTAGAGATCAAGGCTTGATTGATATCTTCGATCAGGGCCAGAGCATTGCCCGAATTCTTGGCCAGCACGTTGTTTACTTCAGCAAACAAGACTGTTTTTGTCTGCCTGTCGAGACCCCGTTCATCAGCATGTTTTTCAAACTTTTCGCTGGCCTGCTCAAACTGGCTTCGCTCAACTGGCGAAGCAAAGCTTGTCTCCATGAGTTCGCTGCGCCGGGTGTTTTCCACATCGGTGTTAGCGGCTAGAACCCGCACCGCTTGGCCTGGAGTGACAGAGGAGAGAACCCTGCCCCCCGACTTAAACAGCTGGCCTTGTTTGGCACCGACCACAAAGAGCTGGCCGTTATCCTCGTAGAGCAATGTGCGGCCCGTAGAAGCTGATTCGATAAATGCAGCACCGTCATCCCGCAAAGTCACTTTCCCTGGGCCATGGTCAATTGTATATTGGCGGCCTGGCACCCGGCCTTGTTGGGGCAGCTCAACTTTCGTCTGCCAGTTGTTACCCTCAAGGCCCAAAGTTGTCTTTGCCCCGGCAATGCCATAACTCACAGAGACAACCGCACCACTAGCGTCGTAGCGAACGTTCTGAGCGAATTCTCCGCTTTCGGTGGTAGCTTTTTTAATTTTTGCGATGCGCTGTTGGGCGTCGTACAGAGTAGTTCTTTGTGAGTTATCGTGAAAAGACTCTTCTATTTTGCTCCCATTAGCAAAGGTAGTGGTGCGTGTCAGCTCGCCCGTGCTAATCACTGTGCCGTCTAGCAAATAGCGGTGATGCAAGCCGTCCTTATAGCCTTCGGCTGTCAGGCTCAAAACACCATTTTCAGCTCTTAGTGCTTGCAGCGAGCTCACCCCAGGCTGTTGCAAAAGTTTCTTAGCTGCCACCAGTAAACTGGCTGCCTCACTATGATTACCGGCCAAAAGCGACCGGTTGGCCTCAGCTTCGATTTGACTTTGGCCCGCTAGCAGGCCAGTCTCTTGAGCTGCATCTCTAAAGGCCACAAGTTCTGCCGCAACCGCAGTGAGCTTGTTGTCACCGCCATTTGCAACTTTGCCAATATCATAGTGCGGGCTCTTTATTCCGGTGAGTCTGTCGGCCAAGTACTTCTCGCTGTCCGGAAACGAAAGGTTGAGAGAGGAAGTCTTGCTGTTGACAGATTGAAAGCGATTCGTTAGTGGCACTGTCCAGGCCCGTTCTTGGGTAGCCAGCAAGGCTCCTTCATCAGTTACCCGGGCAGTTTCGGCCTGGCCAAGGAAAAGTTCTAGACGGCCGTTTTTGGGGTTTAGGCCTCCCTGAGCCCAGCCACCTCTGATTTTAAACCAGCCCTGCTGGGGGTCGGTAATAATTGCTCTAAGTTCACCGGAAGCATTGTAGACATAGCTATGAGCATTGCCTGTGCTTGCCGATGCTGTTACGAGCCGGCCTTCCTTGTTGAAAGACTTGTGACAGATGCTACTGCCGACGTCCGCGACATCAGTCTTTCCATTCCAATATCTGGTAATTTGACCCAATTGCCAGGGCGCTTTTTGCCAGCCGAAATAATTTTGCCAGGGACCAGTTGGCTGGGGAACCTTTGCTGGTCGCAAGGTTTCCCCAAAGTTGTCGAATATTTCGGGCTCTCGGTTAAAGGGCCGTGGTGCCCTTAATAGACTGCGTACCTCAGGATTATTGAGGAGCTCACGGGACTGCGAGTTAATACTGGGGCTTATGGCGCGATTTTCTGCCATTAGCTGCTTAGCGCCAAAGAGCCCCCCCACAAGAGACTCGCCAAGAATGGACTCTCTCAGCTCTGCGCTGGTGGGTAGAGCACGACCCTGTTTAATCGCCTCGACTTGAGCACTAAGTGTTCCTCCAGGAACTCCAGAAATGACACCCGTGATTATGGGATTGCTGAGGGTTGAGTTAAACCCATGCTTAACTGCATAGCCACTCTCAGCAAAACGATTGATTTTATAGCTGGTGGCGGTCATCCCGGCGAAAACTACCGAACTGCCGATGCCGCTCTTGATGCGTTCACCAAAGAAATGCTTGTCTTCGCTGGGCGTCAGCACGCTGCCCTGGAGAAAGCCAGTCAGGGCAGACTCCTTGATAGTAAAACCCAGAGTGGTTCTTTCAGAGAGTATGCTAGCGCCTTTCTCTGCCAAGAGCGCTTTTACAGGCCTATGCAATAGCAGCAAGGGCACTACAACCCCTGCCGACCCAAGGGTCTGAGCCAGCCACTTGGCCCCAGTCGCATTAGCCTGGGGAGCTTCTACACCCATTTGAGCAAAGAAATTCTGGCTTCCTTTTTGCAGTTTGCTGCCCAAAAGTTGGTCTGATATCTGTAACAATCCACTAGTCGGATTTGCAGCAGCCGAATAGGCAGCCGATACCAACAAATCGCGACTGAAGTGCGCAGCTGAATAAGCCTCGTTCTCTTGAGGTTTACCGGCCTTCTCAGCCTTGGCTTTGTCTTTCGAATCTAGTGGCATGTCTTGAGTGCGTTTATTGAATGAATGATCACAAGCACTCCTAGTTAAGGGCCACGCGTTCTATTCTATTTTTTTGAATGTGTCGATTCTATGTCTGTGGCAAGCCCAAGCTAAAGTTTCTTGCAGAATTTCTAGCGAAACCTAATAGGGGAAATAATCGCCTTCTTCCTCGCTCACAAACAATTCTGATTCTGGCGAGTTACCAGATTGGATCTCCCACAAGGCCGAGATAGGCAGAGCCAAAAGATTTTCATCAAACATCAGGACATTCGTGCCGGTGTATAAAACAATGCCTTTATGGAATTTTTTGCCAGCTTGGTTAGCCAGCGCGCGTAAGCCATTGAAAGAGCTCTGATCAACAGTAGAAGAGGATTTGCATTCAATGCCAACAATGCGACCATCACCTGACTCAAGCACAAAATCGACTTCATGCTTTGTATCAGCAGTACGAAAATGATAAATTTGAGGCCTAGTCTCACTCCATGAAATCTGTTTTACAAGTTCCATTAGCACAAAGTTTTCAAATACCATTCCTAGAAGAGTACGATCTGCTTCAAGAGCTGCGCTATCTCGCCTAAGCATGTGGCAAAGCAAGCCAGTATCATTGAGATACAGCTTAGGAGCTTTAACCAAGCGCTTACCAATATTGCTGGACCAAGAATTGAGCGGCACAACTAAAAAGATAGCCTCAAACAAAGCTAAATAGCGCTTCAGTGTCATATAAGGTAGAGAGAGCGAGCGCGACAAATCGGCTAGATTGAGCATGCCACCAGCCCGAGATGCGACCAGTGAAAGCAAGTCTGGCAGCTCAGTAAAGCGCTCAACATGACTCAAGTCTCTGATGTCTCGCTCAACGATAGAACTTAGATAACCGCGAAACCAATTGTCTCTAAGCTTCTGCGAAGGCCGCGCCAATGCCGGTGGATAGCCTCCAGCAACAAGAATTTCGATAAGCTGAGGCAGCTTCAGCGGACTTAACTTTGGTACTTTATCTACAGCAAATGCAAAATCAATAAAACCCTCTCGCTGCCCCAAAAACTCACCACGAGACAAAGGCCAAAGAGTATGTATTTCCATTCGTCCAGCCAGTGATTCACTAATTTTTGGCGAAGTGAGTACATTAGCCGATCCAGTCAAAATGAATCTCCCAGCTTTGCGACTGGCGTCTACTGATTCTTTGATTGCCAGGAACAATTCTGGAGCACGCTGCACTTCATCAATAATGACACTGTCATCAAGGCCTTGCAGGAAAGTTTTAGCGGAACTTCTCGCCAAACTTAGGGCTGAGATGTCGTCGAGAGTAACGTACGAGGGACGCTCAGTTTCGGGAAAGAGACCTTTGGCCAAAGTGCTCTTGCCCACCTGGCGCGCCCCAACAATAAGCACAACGGGACTGTGCTGAATAGACTCAAGAAGATCAGATTTGGTATTTCGAGGATAGAGCATGCAAATTTACCACACAGTGGTACATATTATAACTATCACTTGGTAACTTTGCAAATTAGCTTACAGCGTGACTGGTGAGCTCTCGGAGAAACTTGGCTTTAATGGCATCCAAGTTCTGTGGCCAACCGCTAGACTCAGCAAGAAGAATTAGTACCCTAGACGGCTTAAAAATGGAGCTAATTACCAAAAATGAAATCAGGCCATACTAAATTCTCGGCGCCAATCTTGTACTACTTTTCTGCATATTATAGAATGTAGTAGAAAAAAGAAAAAGTGTAAGCATTCGGCAAGCACAGGTATATGCAGTTGGTGGACTAGTTTCAGGAGATCCGGCGTGCTTTAATTTGAGAGTATCAGCGCGCAGTTTGGACTGCGAAAAGAGCACGAGTTGCCGACTTTGG
>JBIPOV010000125.1:0-12723 GCA_044378815.1 Obscuribacteraceae bacterium (SeqCode)
ACCCAAATTGGCATATCATCTGCCATGTTGATGCCCTAGAGTTCGGGCAGGATCGTGGTCGAGTAAAAGGCAATTACCACCGACTTGGTCGCAAGAAAGGGCTGACCTTTTTCCTCGAGATAAACGAAGGAGCAAGCAAGCGCAAGAGCTATACTCCTATCGCTCGGATTGAGGACGTCAATACTGAGAATGGCTGGGTTCGACTTGAATTAGCTCGAGGCGTTGAATTGTTTCTCCCGGACCAACAACCCGAATGATCGCGTCATTCGCTAAGGATACGAACGTAAAACTAGCCACCACCATAACCCTATCTAAATGCGCTACTCGGCTCATTTAGATGGGCTTTCTGTGCTTCAGAATCTCGTGGACCAGAACCTCCACTACCATCTTGATCAATGGCTGATTCTTGCCTTCGAGCGCATTACCAGCCTGCGCAATTTTCTATATTGACGGACTGCCGGAATAGACCATCTAGCTGCTCTGGTTAAGAGAGTCTCTATAATTTTCGTAAACCTAATCTAATAGATGCATATTACCATGACTGACAATTCCTCTAAACGTAGCGCTGCGCTCCAGAAATACGGTGTTGAACGCTTTAGCGCTATTCCCGGCAAGCATTACGGAGCGAACAGGCTATCTCAAGTTCGCCCTAATTGTACTTTTCAAAATTTTGAAATTTACTGTGAAGATCAGCAACCAGTTGTCGCGCGCCTTCAGGATGTGGCAGAACAAATTATCAAAAAACGTGACCTGATTCTCCGTAATCAGTTTCCCTTTGATAATGGCCGCATTATGTTTTTGACCAGCCCCCCTGGCCATGGCAAGACTCATCTGGCTGAAGCAGTAATTAATCACATCGCTGACAAAGCTCCCCAGCTATTGAGCAAGGTTGTTCTTTCTCGTGGTTCTTTCTACTCTGATCACCAGGTTGGTGCTTGCGATTATGGTGGAGCACCGATCGTCATCATTGACGACATATTTGCTGAGCGGCAATCGATTGATCAGCTCCATCCACGCACTGACATGCAGGCGTTCATGAGTTTTATCACTATGCTCTACGAACGACGTATCTTTGCCTTGATCACAAGCAACTTTCGCTTAATGGGAGAGGATGGCGGAATTCTTGGCCGCCTAGAGTCTTGTGACCAAGTCGGACGTGTGCTCTCGCGCTGCAAACAAGTTCTGGCAGCCTCTGGTGAAATCGTTCTGCCTGGCAGAGACTTTCGGGAAGAGCTAGCTCAACGGCATGCCGGAGAGAGTTTTACGCTTTGATTTCCGAGAGCTCTAGCATGACTGTCACCTTGAGGATTAGTTGGCGTGCATTATTCGAACAGATTCCACTCAAAGGGATCTGTTCGAGTTTTTTTCTGCCAAAGCCTATAAACCTAGCAATCGATTCAAAAGAAAATTTATTTTCCAGCTTGGTAGTAGACTGGTCTATTGCAATATTTCAAAATATTTTGCTAAGTGATAGGGATGAATTGAACTTGTTCAATTCATCTCTATCACTGCTCAGCGGAGATTTGCGACTTGTTGCTTCAGCGCTTCGGAAACTATTTCTAACTCGGGTTTATCGACTTCTTCACCGGTCCTAAATCGCAACCAGATTGCACGTGCTTTCGGGTTCTGGGGCAGTATTTGTAACGCCTCCATTTCGATTTCAAGCCGCTCACTTAAGACCTGCAAAATCGCCAACTCTTGTAGCTCATTGAGCCTGGTTTGAGCCCAAACATTTTCAATTAGTATTTTGCGAGCTTCTTCGACCGCGGCAGGCAACAAGAACGGACCGCTAGGTTGAATGCCAACTCTGTCCATTATAAATGCGCCACGCCAGATAGCCATGTTGTTACATAGGCCAAGTTGGCTGGCGACTTCATAGCAGACTCTAAGGGAGAAGATCGAAAATTCAAAGCCAGGTACGACAAACAACTTGAACTTGCTGTCTTGCTTTGCTTGGTCAATTTGATTCATTTGAAAGTGGCTCAAAATGTCGCCCATTATCTCGGACGGGTTGCTATCTGACACCACATGATGTAGAAAACACCTACCGCCTAGAGTAAACATTAGGGCTGTGCAAGAGTGTAACCCGTCTGTATAGACTAAGTCGGCAACGCTTGATTGATACATATCTGTGCTTTCAACACCGAGCAATTCAGCCAGAGTAATTTCACAGGGGGTGAATAGAGGCAATTCGGCAACGGCCAGATCGACTTTGCTGTTGCTGGCTTCTGCATTGAAGTAGTTGCCAGCGAATTCACTTTCTTCGCAAATAGTTTTTAGCCAGTCGTCGTCCCACTCTCCAGAGAGTGATTCTAGTTCAGGTGTTTTGGTCATTGATTTTGACAATAAGTTTGAAATAAGATTGGAAATTAGATTGAACTTGTTTATTGGCCCCTATTTCAGCGGCGTTGCTAGCATAGGAGACCAATTAGAATCTTGGTTTAGATGCAACTAAATCAAGATTCTCAATCTAAATCCAGTAATGATCGCGGCACCATTTAATTGCTGCTTCATCTGCAGGGTCATCAGCTGTCAGTAGTGTGAGAAAGTCTGGCAAGGACTGAATTTTAACTTTTCTCATTTTGGCGGTGCCATACAGCAGATAATCTTCGGTAGTCACTAAAAAAAGACCAAGTCCATAGTTTCTTTTGTCAACCTCGTCCTCTTGCTTGCAGGCTTCTACAGACTCAGCTTGTGATTTGCAGATGGCCCATTTTGAGTTCTGCTTGCCTAGGCTTCGACTAGTTGCCAAAAATCCGAATTCAAGACGGCGTTTCGTTGCTATTACAGGGTGTTGGTTGTTCATGTTATTGTTCGATGAGTTTTTACGTGAGATTTGATTGTTTCTAGCCGCAATTTCAAACCCGTTCATCTCAGCAAAGCCGCCGATGCGCTATTAATGCCAATACAAGTTTGCCGGTTGGGGCAAATTCCGCACCTTAGCGCGAGTTCTGCTTTACTTGTAGAGGTTGCTGCTGGCTTTGCTGGATGAAACTTCTCTGGTGTTCATTGATGGATAGATAATCAACCGTGGCAGGTTTCTCGCAAGTGAGTCAATGCAATACCATGCGACTGATCTTGTTGTCGTCGAGTCTCAAGAGCGCGCTTCAGCCGGTTTCTGCTCGAATTTACTGTTCTGAGCACTCGCTACAGTCGATCCGCTCGGGGCGCTAGCGCAGCTAGTCAGCCGTATTTTACGCTTCCAGTCAGGCTATTGTTTGTTCAAATGCTTCCGACATGGAATTGTCACAATTAATAGCCTAATGTTTCTGTATGCCAACGGACAACTTAGCCCAGGGCATTACTTACTACTTGAGCCTTTGTCTTACGAATAAGGAATAGCCTGTGATGCCCGATTACAATTCGCACCAATTAGATTACTGTACCAGGGAAGTGACTCAGTTAATTGGAGCTGTAGATCAACGCACGGTTCAGAAGACACAAGCTACTTTTCTCGAGCAGAAGAAAATGGCTTCTACCTATATTGCATCAGCTATCTCTGCCATTCTTGTTCTACATTTTTGTCTTGATCTTGATCGTTTGATCATGCTTGGCATTATTTTGATGTTAGCGATCTTCTGCTGGAAGAAATATTGCAGCCTCTGCAAGTGTCCGCACTGCAAGGTTTCACTTCTGTCTGGAAGCCACATCTGGCGTATGAATGCCAGGCGTTTTGCTACATTTAGTTGTCCGCGTTGCCAAATTCAATTGATTGCCACAGACAATCATGAAAGATTGACTGATGCTCAAGTTCGCAAACTTGAGCGCCAGAAATGGTCAAAGGCTAATTAGATAGACGGGGTTGCGTGCGAGAAATTAACTATGTCTTCAGCTTCTTCCTCTTCGTGTTCATTTTCCCAGAATTGACCTGTCAGTATCTTTTTAGAGTATGGGTGCACGACGTCGTCTGTGACATTGACCTGGGCCAATCTTTTGACTGTGCAAATGCGCTGTTCCATTGAAAATTCTGATTTTCCATTTGCAAGTTCCTTGATCGCGTTAGCTAAAAGCACAGCGCTAGGAAAAAGTGCTGATGGCAGATAACGAGTGCGCATGTTTCTCACCGCAGCAACCGCCTGCTCAAAGCCACAGCTTGGTTTGAAATAGACCCTTCCAAGGTAGGCTTCGTACGAATAGCCGTCTGAAGCAAGGCGGCTACCTTCATTGGGGAGCGTTGTCACCTCATGCATGGTAATTCTGAGCATAATTATTGACCTACATTCATTTTAGAGATTCGGTAGAATTCGCTGACACTGGCGACATTTGGGAAAGCCTCCCAGACTCCATCTTCTTTCGCGACCCATTCGCAGGAAATACCAATCGATTTTGTAGCGTCGTTGAACGAGAGGAAAATAGCCTTTTCCATTTCTTTCTGGTTGTAGATTCCGAATGTTTGAACTAAATAAACAGTCAAGCTCTTTGTCATTTGTCTTCAAGTGGATGGTGTTTGAACGCGAACAATTTCACTTGACTCTCCAGCGGTCACAAAATAGGTCGTGACAACCATTGTTAGGTTACGGCCCAGATGTCCTGAACATCTGCCTATTGGTTGTCTATTGATTGCCTATTAACGGGTTTTCTTTTGGAGGAGGCTATATGCTTATGGTCAGAGTGATTTATTGTCGATGCGTCTTTGACGCTCGCAGACCTTAGCTATGAAATTCAAGGCCTGCTGTATATTTTGAGCTATTTGTAATGCTAGTGCCGCTCATTGCTCCTTTCTTCGTGCGCAAATGACGCATCGCTAGCGGTGCTAGGTGCTCGTGGCGCGGTCTAAATTGAGTTTTGGGGTGCCCCGAAAGTACTGCTGTAGAGGGCCTGGATGGCGATTAGTTCAATTCTAGCGGTCTTAGCAGTCTCTCAATACGCAAGCGGGGTTACGGTTGACTCATCAAATGCGCTTTCTTCAATATAAGGGCATAACTTTTCACACTTTCACTAGAGCGATTCAACCACCGAAACCGACACCACTTTGCTTTTACAGCTATTTCACTCGACGCACTATTGCGCTCGTGGTTTGTGGTGCCTTCTTCGTGTCTGAGTTTTTTAGTGATTTTGACTACCAATAACAAAAAAGCGGAGATTCCAATGAGGGGATTATTTACAAGCGAGTCTGCCGGCGTAACCGATGAAGTGTTTTCGCGGCTAGTACGCCTTAACCTGCTGGCGATAGCCGATTGTGAAGTTAATAAGAGCGTTCTTTCTGAAGTCAATCGTTGGCTTGGAAATGAACACGGAATTCATTCTTTCTATTTTGTCCGATACCAGGATGTTTCACGGGAGTGCTCTCTTGCCTCTTCGACAGCTTCATTTGAGTGCGACGCTTACCACCCAGACGCTCGCATGAGTATAGTTTCCAAGGAAAACGTCGAAAGGTCTCAATCGCCCGAGACCGAAATTGGTCTAGAGCTTGACGTTATGACATCGGAGGATGGCAGCGCGGTATATAGCATCCGACTACGCAGACGAGGCGAACTCAAAATCGCTTACATCAAACGCGATAGAAACGGAAAAATCGTAGCGGACTTCCAAAATCTTCGATGGACACACGTAATTTTGGCTTGGAGCAGGCTCTCAGGATTTTCCAAGGGAAAGCTTGGAGTACTAATGCCCGAGGCACTACCTTTGGATTTCCTCTGCGACCCTGATGTGGAGCACTATCGAAAGGATGTGTCACGTGGTAGCTGGTTAAAGAAAGAAGCCTGCTAGTTAATCGCCTTCCATCTCCTTCGTTCGATTGAAACTGGTGCGTAGCTCAATGGTCTGAGCGCTTCGCTTGCGCGAAGAGGTATGCGGGTTCGAATCCCGTCGCACTTATTCCCCAATTTGTTTTTCCCGGGGATAACTAACAACATGACTAGTAAATTATTGAATTCTTCCGATTTGGAAAACCTTTACGGCATCAAAGTTCAGCACGCCATGGCTGCCGTATTAGAGCAATGGATAAACGGAGCAAAATCTGGATATAGCTTGCTGCGGACTAGACCTGGCAGTCGTGATGACCGTCGTGGTCATGACCTATTTCTCGTCAGCCCTGAAGATGAGGTGATAAGCCTCGACATTACCTTGAAACCAGCTTCTAAGAAAAATGGCTGGAACGTTGTGCATGTTAGAAAAAACATGTTCACGACAAGTTCGCGCGAGGTTGTTTTCATTGATAATCGTCAAAATCGTATGGCTGTTATGCGCGAGATTGGCAAGGTTCTCGAAGCATCTAAGTTTGTAACACTGGCTAAGCGCGAACATCTCGCAGCTCTTGTTGACGAAGCAGCAGAAGTGGCTTGATGAGTCACTTATTTCGCCTGCGCTGTTTGTCAATTCAGAATTTCGCTTATTTATCGAGACTGTAGCTCAATGGTCTGAGCGCTTCGTCTGAGCGAAGAGGTATGCGGGTTCGACTCCCGTCAGTCTTTTATGCGATCGCCGCAGAACGTTAGCCAATCGGTAAATGGCTTTTCATCTCATTCGCGGCCCCCCGAGGCTGGCGCTTTCGTCTGTTAGCTATCTCGATATGTTTTCGGACTGTTCACTAATTCTCATTTATATGCCAATTGGCAGGAATTTCTAGTTATGTCTAAAGCTAAATCTAACTCTAAAAAGTCTTCTTCTCTTATCTCAAGAGCAACTCTGCTCTTGGCTCTCACTGCTTTGCTCACTGTAGCTCCCGCTCTGTCAGCAATAGCGGCTCCCACCTATCAACCAGACAAGACTGATGCGACGGTTTACTTCGATCCGCTGCTTAAGGCCGATACCGCCGCACCAATCAACTTGGATAGTCTTGCGCCTGCTCTGGCTAAGGAGACAAAGAGGCATGGCTTGAAGTTCTACGTAGTGATTGCCAAGCAGGGCGATGAGTCGCCTGCTAGCTGCAAGAAGGGTTTTGCCGTCTGTCAACTTGAGGCCTTGATGCTCAAATGGTCTTCTAAGCTTGATCAAGACAATTATGTTTTGCTTTTGGTCGTGCGGTCGAACACCGACCCTAAGAAATTTAGCTACGCGATTAATCTGGGAAATCGCGCTCGCATTCTAGGCCTTGGTGCAAATAATGTCAATTTAGACTCTGCCGCCAGAGGTGGCAAGGGTCGCGTTGCTTATCTTCCTCGCGATGTGGCTGGTTTCGCTTCAGCTGTCGCTGGCGACATAAACGATCTGTTTGATCAGGCGTTAAGCGCTAAGGAGGCAGCACAAGCCAAGAAAGAGTTCGAGGCTGCCTTGCCTGGCCGAATCGGTCTTGGCGTTGGCTTGCTATCACTGATACTCGCTGCTGTTTTTCTTGTGTTGAGATATCACAACGCACGCAAAGAGTCTATGGAAGCTATTGATGCATTTCGCGCTTCTCTTGATCGAGCCAACGAGAACTATATGGCTCTTGAGAGAGAGTATGCAGAGTTTCTTTCTCAACAAGGTAGCGATTGGAGCAGTCGCTTTTCTGGTATGACTCTTGTAGCATACGCTGCTGCTGTCAAGGATTATGCAGACCTCAGTGCTCGCATTGAGGCTGCCAGTCTGCGCTTAAGTGAGGCTGATGCTGCAGTGAGGAACAATGGTTTTCTCTCTGTATCAGGCTTGCAGCAGGCTGTTTCGCTGGTTCAAGATCTTCCAGTAACTGTTACTGGCGATATTCTGGTGCTTGAGAAGCGAACACTTTTCGGTTCTGCGGTTCAGCAATTTGATTACCTTCCCAGCCAGCTTCTGCAGAACATGGGCCAGCTTTTTGACCGAACAAATCAAGCTCTGTCACAAATAATGCCAGCTTTTCGAGATGCTAGTGAGAACGAGGGCAAGGTAGCCGAATTGCTTGCTTCTGTGAATACTTTGGTCGGACAACTAACAGTGCTGGAAGTCTCAGCCACGCCTTATGATGTGCGAAGAGCGGCAATCTTATCTGCTACCCAGCAGTTTTCAGATAAGATGCTGAGCGATCCGCTATCTGCGTACAACGAGTCGTCAGAAGTTGTAAATTCGGCACAACTTCTGATTGATGATCTAAAGAAAGCAATCGCTCTGGTTGCTATTTTGGCACAGACGCAGAAGTGTCTCTCTGATGCGCTGGGCAACCTCCAGGCTAAGCGTCAAGAGGCGATTTCCTATTCTTTCCCTAGTGCTGAAACTCCTGCTGATGTGTCACCGACTTTTTTGTTGGCAGAGCCTGGCCATAATCCTGATGCTATCGGTGCTCAGGTAAGACAGCTTCTTGCCAGCGCTAGCCGTGCTCTTCAACAAGGAAATGTTGCTGAGTGCAGTACAAATAATGAGCTTGCAATTGCGCTCATCGATGATTTACCAAACTTGGTTACGGCTTCTTTGGCAGCGCGTTCTTTCGTAAGCAGAGAGGTAGTGCCAGTTGGAGAAGCTCTTGAGAAGTTGAGAGAGGAAATTCCGTTAGCGCAGTCAGCATTGACTGCTCTCGGCAATGACTTTATGCCAGGCAGTTTTAGTTCTGTTGCGCGAAACGTCACTGCAGCTAACGCAGTTGCCGAACAAGTCGGTGGTCAACTTGACGAAGTAAAATCTGCTTATTTCAAGCAATATTTCATGGCTGCAGAAAAGCAGCTCATTGCTGTGCGCTCTGCTATTCAAAGCAGTCGCGAGGGCCTTTCGGCGATTCACATCGCTCTGGACACATTGCTTAAGCTGAAAGCTGCCGCGCAAGAAGCTAACAGAAATCTTCAGATAGCCTTTAGTGCTCTTGAAGTGAAGCTATCCGAAAAGGACTTTTCAACCTCGGCTAGAACCATTGCGGAAGTTGGTCTTCAGCGTAAGCAAGTTGCCTTGGTATCGAATCTAGCTTCTTCTGTAAAACCAGATTGGGCAAAGATCAAGCAAGACGCTGAGCAACTTGCGAGAGCGATTCATTTGATTGCTCAAGTTATCGACAGTCAAGTTTTGGCACATAGTGTGGCCTCGCGCGGTCTAGAGCTTAGTCAGAGTCGCTTTGAGAACGCAGCTTTATTGGTTTCTCAAGACCAAGTTAGAGATGCAGCCGCAAGTAAGTTGCAATCGGTTCGCCAGCTTCTAAGCGCTGCTCAGCTGAACATGCAAACCGCTCATTATGACTGGAAAGCAGTTTCTCAGAATTTAGCTCAGGTAGATGAAGAGATTGCTGCCGCTGAAGAACTTGCAAAAGCTGACATTGAGCTTGCCGATACTTCCGCGCGAGCTATACATTTGGCCAAGTGCCGAATCGAAGAAGTGCCAAGTTCTTATGCGACGGTGCAAGAGATTGGTGGCGAGACCATCAGTTTTGGTGCTGATGTTGTTGCTGATACCAGCGATGCTACTGCTATCCTCGGCAGGGCTCAAGCCGCGTTGCTCCGCAAAGAGTACGAAGAAGCTTCTCGTCTTGCCGACTTGGCAAAATCGACTGCGCAAACCGCGCAGGAAAATGCCGAGAATGCTGTTGAAGCGCTCGTTGCTGCAGCCGTTCAAGCTTGGCAGCTAGTAGAGAAGCAACGCCTTGAAGTTCTAGCAGAAGAAGAGCGCCAAGCTAAGCTTGTTAGAGACGCAGCTGACGAATTGTTGCGGGAGCAACAAGCTGCAGAGCTTATCATTAGCAGCACAGTCATTGTTGATTCTTGCTCTGATTCGACTGCTTCCTCATTTTCGAGCGAAAACGCTGACACCGGTTCTGGTTCTTTCGGCGGTGGCGACATTGCTGAAAGTGAGTCATTCACTACCGATGATGAGCCCGAAGATTCAGGCGCTGGTTCCTTCGGCGGCGGCGATTTCTAAAGAGCGATTAGCTCAAAGGGTGTGTAGCTTACTGGTGTGAGCGCTTTGCTTAGGTTAGCTTAGCCTGACTTAAGTAAAGAGGTGCGGATTCGATTCCCGCCTCATCCCTGGGATTATTCCCTATGTTCACTTTAGTATAGACACCTGAATAATTATGGAACAGTTAGATAGACCAGCTTACGAAGCTATAGATGAAACACTGGTAGTTTCGGTCACACGCCTCTTTCACTGGGGTGAGTGTAAGCGACGATTTGCGTGGAACTGGCAATACGGTGTTCCTCGGGTTACCGATGTCGGCAGATTGAAGGGTAACTTGGTTCATAAATTACTTGCCGTTCCTTCGCCTAAAGAACGTACTGAGATTTCGCATCGTGAAGTCGATGCAGTTACGGAAGTGCTTGGCTTGCAAGTTGCAGAGAAGGTTCAGCAACAGTGCACAGACATGGCATCTTGGTGTAGTTCAGCGTTGAGTCTGTTTAAGTTCTCCCGACCAATTCAGCGAGAGTTTACCTTGGAGCGTCTCGACGTGCAGTCTGGATTGACAATCCGCTGCAAAGTCGATGCCTTTGTTGAAGGAGCGGAAAGGGTAGTAATTGAATACAAATCTGGATCTTTGGAGAAGGGTAAACTTGGCAAGAAGGTAGACTTCCAGACGATGGCGGCTGCCTGGTGTGCCATGCGAGACCCTACTAGCTCTGTAAAGCGAGTTATTGTTTTCCTTGGTTCTAAGGAAATTTTTACTCAGACTCTGACGGCATCACAGATGGTGACCTGGGTCAATAACAATAGAGGGCTTCTAAAGAGCTACCTTGCAATGAGGAAGGAGCGCGATTCCGTTTTGAAGCACGCCATTGCTCGACCAGGCAAGCACTGTTCTATCTGTGAGTGGGTAAACTGCTGCCCCTCGGCGCATAGGGAATAGACCAGTATGCAGAGCGATACAGTCGACTGTCGATTGCATCGCTCTGCAGCTGATCTCGTAACTATTACGCAGCACTAGTGGTCAGTAACAGTTATGCCTGTGAAGAGAGCAAACTTCATTCCAATGAGCGTTTGCTCTTGGCCGGTAGAAAGCCGATTGAGGCTTTATGGTGGTACGTCACTGATCAGGATCGATTTACCTCAGAATCGTGGCCGAGATGCAATTCTCTTGATGCGGATAGTCTAAATCTCCATCATCAAAGAATGATGGCCGCAGCTGTCGAGATCCTGACAGCCTCGACCAACCTAAACGGCAACCCCATGCCTCTTCCAGCGCGGTACAACGGCTATTTTGCTTCGCTTTCTCGCAATGCTTAGCTCGGTTCAAATTGCCGCGGCGCTTTCACCTCATAGCGGAATATGTGTCGTCCGCTGGTGGTTGGCAGCTTACTGCTTCTTGCCTGCTCAACTTACCCGTACTTTTACTTGGAGATTAATAAAATATGGAAGATTATCAAGTTTTCTTGGGAATTCTTCCCGGAGCTGTTTTCGGGCTTGTAGTGGCATGGCAATATGTCTCTTCGATCCTCGTACCGTGGCTTGAGCTGCCTGCAGGCTTTGAAACACCCGTAGGGATCTTGTTCTACTGCCTAGGTGTTGGCGAAGCCGGAGCCGTCCTTGGTGCAATATGCGGACTAATCTGTATCAATATTGTCGCCAACTTGCTAGTCCGTATTGATCTAAGTCGTGTCTTATACGACTTGAACGAAGCCATACATTTCGTTCAGCGTCATGCCTTAAAGCGCTTTTGGAAAGGCAAGCGTCTAATTGCTAGAATTTTCAACTCTGGTAAATAGACTAAAGTTGCCGAACCTTGTTTCGCTGTCGGTGCCTAGGTGAGCAAGTTCAGCAAGGCTGAACTCGCTCGCCCTTCTATTTCACAATGCCAATGCACCCTCGTTAAGGCATCACTTGTGGTGCCCCTGTCGCAAGCCAACAGAGCCTGGCGTCAAGTCTTTTGCCGCCCCTTGATATTTATTGTTGGGACTTAATCAGTCCCTATTTTTAGGGATTATTAGTAGACTGGTCTACTTGTACTTTGGGCAAAAAAAATAGGCTCTTGAGGTTTAGTGTTTGCTCAGATGCAATCCAACCTCGAGCGCTGTAGCTCCATTAGCATAGGGCTACAGCGCGAGTTGGAGAGGACTAAGGCCGGTTGACTTCAGACCTCAATGCGGCTTTAGTGAAGAAGTGACAATACTTCCTTTAGTATGGTAGTAGCAGCCCGCCGTGAATTTGATCGATGCGATATCCGTAGCCCTTTCGCAATAAGGTGAGCAGCTCTTCAAATCGTGGATGACAGCGAAGTTGCCATCCATTGCTAAGACCGCTCACCTGCCAAGAAAGTCCAGTTTCAAATTGACTTTGGCTTCGTTCTCTCAGTTCCTCAAAGAAGGCTTCCGATAATGGATCTTGCTTTGGGTCAATGAGTACTAGCTGCTCATCTTCTGGTGCCTCTCGCACTAACACGATTACCCACCGCTTCGCTGATTCGTCAGCAGAAACTATTTCGTGCACAAAGACAGTGTAATCAACGCAGCTATCGCCGGCCTTCAAAGGCAAATTCAGCTTATTTGCAAACAGTTCAACGTTGATATGTTTGTCAAAGAAAGGCTGTGTTTTCCCTCCTCCGGATTGTCGACTAATGAATCAAGGGCGACGCTCAGTTCACCAACATCATAGATCTGACCTTTGAACTGCTCTAAGCAGTCATAAACTGTTCGTTCGGCCGGCAGCCGCAATTTTCCCGCAGCATCGAGCGGTAGGTCATCTCCCTCAACTCGTTTACTGAAATGTGGCAAAATATTCAGAATTTTGTCTAGCCACGTTCTGTTGCGTGTACCTTGGACCGGAACGATCAGCATTGTACCTTTTGCGGTGCTCACAAAGCGCCGCAACTCGGCGATTTCCTCATTCAAGAAGTGAGTGTGAACAGTCCTCTAGATGCGCGGATATTCGGCGAGGAGTTTACACGGCATATGCGAAAGGCATCCCTCTGGCGTAATTGAA
>JBIPOV010000168.1:0-3662 GCA_044378815.1 Obscuribacteraceae bacterium (SeqCode)
ACCATTTTGCTAACCCAAAACATCTCAGAAAGACATCCCTGTTTCAATTACGCCAGAGGGATGCCTTTCGCATATGCCGTGTAAACTCCTCGCCGAATATCCGCGCATCTAGAGGACTGTTCACAGTCATCACAGTTTTGTCAGTATCTGCAGGCTATGATCGGCTCTAGCTAGGCGTTTTAGGCCTTCTTGTTTTGGTTTCTCAACGAACTCTTTTAATTTGAGGATATGACTTGAAAGACAACACTATTGTATCTGTCCGAGGAACGGCATCTGGTCATGATGGCAGAATCGTGGCACCATCGAACTATGAAACAAAAACCAAGGCATTTTATCAAAGACCCTATTGCAAGAGCCCGTTTCTGGAACACGCACGTAGAGGGGTTCGCTATGAGCGGCAGAACAATGAGGGCCTACTGCGAAGACTACGGAATCAGTCAAAACACTCTTAGGGACTGGTGCCGGAAATACAAGAAAGTGGTACCCAAGGATTCGAGCAAAAATGCACTCGAACGAATAGAGCCTTCTGCAAGCTATGGGCAGTTCTTGCAAGTGCAAGTCTGCGACACTGAGCAAGAACTTGTTGGATACAGCCCAGTGAATTCGCCTCTGATTGAGGTCACTGAATTGCAGACGCCTGCTGGCTTTCGTATTTCCTTGGCTCTAACTCTCAGCACAAGTGAACTTGTCAAACTTCTGTCCAATTTAAAGGATGCAGGATGTTAGCACTAGGAAATTCAAAAATACTGATTTACACAGACTCAATCGATATGCGCTGCAGCTTTGATCGGCTAGCTCTGCTGGTTGTGGATGTTCTAAAGCAAGATTCCTTTTCTGGTCACTACTTCGTTTTTCTAAGTAAGTGCAAGAGGAAAATGAAAATTCTCCAGTGGGACAGAGACGGGTACGCGATCTACTACAAACGGCTTGAGTCTGGTATTTTCGATGTCTCTCGCTGGATGACAAAAGGCCAGGGCGCAAGTCTTGAAATTGACAAAGTACACTTCACAATGATGATGGCCGGTATCAATTTTTCAGAGACTAAAAAGCAAAAGAGATATTCAAGAGAGGCCATCGAGTTTGGTGCTCAAAACTACCGTGTGACCGATAGTAAAGATTATGTTTCAGACCTTGGGCGCTGAAGTCCCTACTGGTGGGCCTTTTTAACAATACGATGAGTGTCACTTCTTTTATGGGGTAGTCTATTCCTTCGAAATCGGATGACAGCTGGGTTTATCGGTCGTATACTTATCCTTCCGGCGAGCACCACCTGTAGTATCTACTTAGTCATGGCTGATTTTAATTTCGACAATCTCACGGCCGAGGAAATGAAGTTATGCCTTACCAAAATGGTCGAATTGGTAGAGACTCTGCAAGAGCAATTAAATACTTCTCTTGAAGTGAATGCGGCTCTTGGTGCAGAGCTGAAGTTTCTCCGAGCCAGACCATTTTCTGGCAAGACGGAACATCTTTCAGAAGAGCAAATGCTTCTTTTTTCGATTTCGGCTCTACTAGACGACTCCGTTGCTGATGGCCAAGAAAAAGATACAACTAGCGTCAGCAAACAGAAACCCATTCTGACGCAAGCTAAGCCGAGAAAATCACAGGAAGAAAGGTGGGCGCACTTAGTCGCAACTCCGGTCTTGATACCTGTTCCTGAGGCTGAGATGGTATGTCCATGTTGCGCAGAAACGAAAGAGGTCATCGGCTCCGAGGTAAGTCGCCAACTAGAGTACAAGCCAGCTTCGCTATCTGTCACAGAATATCACCGGCTCAAAGTAGCGTGCAAACGATGCGCAGAATTCGTAAGTATCGCACCAGTGGCTCCTAAGTTGATCAAGAAAGGAACAGCGAGTTCGGGCCTGATCGCTCAAATTGCAATCAGTAAATATTGTGACCATCTGCCCTTGAGCCGACAAGAGAACATTTTTGCCCGCATGGGTACTCCAATCTCTAGATCCTCTATGTGTGATTGGTTGAAAAAGGCGGCTACAAAGCTCGCGCCATTGGTCGAAGCTATTCGCAAGCGAGTTCTGCAATCCGGCGTTATTTGGACCGATGACACGTGCGTCAAATTGAAAGAATCTATTCGAAATGAGAATGGTATCAAGCTTGTCGAAAGTCGGATGTGGACGTACAAAGGTGACACAGTCAATCCCTTCGATTTCTTCGATCACACGAGGTCCAGGCGACGAGATGGACCGAGGAAGGTTCTCTCTGGATTCCGCGGAATTCTGCAAGCCGATGCCTATGCGGGTTACGATCATATCTACACTTCTGGTGAGGTGGTAGAAGCAGCATGCATGGCTCATGTGCGACGCAAGTTTTATGAGGCTATCAGCTCTGCTGGCACGCTCGGAGTTGCTGCGGTTCGAATAATTGACAGCCTTTACCACGTTGAACACGAGGCTGAAGCAATTGCGAGAGAGCGAGAAATGAGTCGCCAGAAGTTCTTTGCTTTGCGTCTGCAGTTGCGCAAAGAAAAGAGCTTGGCTATCATGCTGCAATTCGAACGTTGGTTGTCCGACACGAAGCGGGCTCAAGTTCCAGAGTCGCCAATCAGTAAGGCGATTAATTACACTCAAAAGAACTGGGATGCGCTTTTCACTATATTTACGAATGGTGAGGTCACTCTGGACAACAACTTTGCAGAGGGTGCCCTTAGGCGAATTGCTCTCGGCCGAAAAAACTACTTGTTCTTTGGAAACGAAGGTGGCGGTCAAACGGCGGCATGTTTCTACACGTTGATCGCTTCGGCCATCAGAAATGAGCTCGAACCTTTTGCCTATTTGAAGGATGTTCTTCATCGCCTAACGATGACTCCGGATGTAAGCCTGAACCAACTCATGCCTGACGCCTGGAAACCTCTAGAAGTTGAAGCAGCCGCCAGAAACTAGAGCCGTTCTCTAACTGACTAATCATCAACTATTTAAATGTTTGGCAACAGATGCTGTTCGCCGGACAGATACACACTATTAAGGGTTTTACTTATTTTGTAAAAGCACTGGTCAGATTTGAGATGGTTGTAACTTCTATTTACGCCATTTTTCTTTGCTGGCAAAGTGGTCCTTATTATTATCAAATCAGAGAGGGTGAATTAAGCTTTAGGGCTGGCGATTATTCTAATGCTGAACAGCATTTACTCAAAGCTTTGCACCTCTCTGATCGGCTTCCCGAAAGCGATGTGAGACGAATTCGAGCTGTCAATAATCTTGCTGAATTGTACCGATCGACAAGACGCTTGAGCGAGGCAGAGTATTATTCCTCGATTGCACTGGCCTATGCTCAGAAGTATTTGGCTGAGAAAGCTGAGTACGTTAATTGCATAAATAATTTGGCTGTAATCTACAGAGACAGGGGCGAGTACACTTCTTCTCAAGCTCTATTCGATCAAGCTCTTGCTTTGGCTGCAAGGCCGCAGTACCAGTCTTATTCAAGCCAGCTCCCGGTTCTTTACACCAATCAGGGCAAATTATTTTATCTTACAGGAAAGTATCGCGAGGCAAGGGTGTTTCTCAATATGGCAATGGAAGAGTGATCTTCCCCCAAGCTGGCAGACACTAAAAAATGGGAGATCGCATTTATGCTCTTGCCATGCAGGTTTCAAATTGGTCTGGGGAGACGTAGTTTAAATATGAGTGCAAGCGCTTTGTATTGTAGAA
>JBIPOV010000056.1:0-41794 GCA_044378815.1 Obscuribacteraceae bacterium (SeqCode)
TGCTGGTGCTATACGTCTCTTCATACCTACCTCCTAAGCTTTTTCATCAAGACACTGTATTCTATAGTTAACCTACCCCATTAATATAAAATCCAAACTTCGGCTTAGCTAAGGTGATAGGCAGAGTGCGAAAAAAAGCAAGGGCCCGATTGGGCCATTGCTTAGTGCCGCTAGGCGATGAGGTTTCATCCAGCCAGCAGCATGAAGGGCAGGCTGAGGCGGCCTGCGAGTGTGGTGATGGTTGGCATGATTTTTTGTTAGATAGGTAACGGTTAGTTTGCCCTCATCGAGCGCGAGAACTCGTGACGCACAGGGAAGAGCAGCGCGTTGTAGCGGGCCGACAGTTCGTCGAAGAGCTGACCGGCATCAAGGGCGATGCCGTTGTGCTCTTCCATCAGGGGCACCAGGGCCTTCTGCTGAAAGCGCAGGCGCACTGCCGATGCGCGAATTTCTTCACCAGGGGCGAAGCAATCGCGCAGGTTGCGCAGTTCTTGCAGCATTTGGTTGTGAACGATGTCGAGTTCGCTCTGGGCCGCGCTGGCGATCACCGAAGCGGCGTGGCCGACGTTGATGGCAAGCTGGATGCCGCGCATCAATTCGCTGGCCGACTCGGGTTCGTCCCGGTCGATTCGTTGCCAGTCTTCTTCACGCCAGGCTTCCAGGTCATCGACCACGGAGGCAACCAGGGGGCCGACCAGCAGCGCGGTGATGTCGTTGTCCAGGCGCGAGCGGGCCGGAGAGTGAGAGGACGATTGAGAATGAGATACATGGTGGCGCATGATAGTTCTCCCAAGATGGTGGTAGACGAAGGATTGTTGCTCAGGCGTGGCCGTCCGTGCGATGAATGTCGTCGTAGAAAGCTGGTGAGCCACCGTCGAGCATTTCGCAGAGATAGCACATCGGCACCATGAGAGTCATGGCGGCGACAAAGAAAAATCCCTTGTACTGCGGAAAAACGGTGTCAGCCGCAGCACAAGCAAAAATTGCGAGCAGGGTGAAAGTCAGAAGAATGCCAATTTTGACTTGGCTCATGGTTGTCTCCTTTTACGTAAGTGCGGATTCTTGAATGTAGAGTTCGTGATGGTGTTGCTATTGCTGGCAGCATCAAACGTAGGTTGATGCTGCCAGCGCTTGATTGCCCGGCGTCGACTTAGTCGATGTAGGTGCCGCGCGGCGGCTCAGCCGCACCCATGGAGCCGAACCACTTGTCGTAGATTCGCTTCCAGGTGCCGTCGCTCTTCATCTGGACGAGCACGCCGTTGGCGAAACGCACCAGGTCGGGCTGGTCTTTCGACATGCCGATGCCGTAGGGTTCTGCCGTGAAGCCGGAGCCGATCACCTTGGCGAAGGGGTCTTGCTTGGCCAGGCCGGCCAGGATGACGTCGTCGGTGCTGATCGCTTCCACCTGACGCATCTGGAAGAGAACCAGACAGTCGGTGAACTCGATGGTCTCGACGAGCTTGGCCGCCGGATTGGCTGTGAGGATGTTCTTGGCGCTGGTGGAGCCAACCGGCGCACAGACGCGCTGGCCGCTGAGGTCAGCGATTGACTTGGCGGCCGAGTCTTTGTGCACCAGAATCTTCTGGCCGCTCATGTAGTAGACCTCGCTGAAGTTGATCTCTTCCTTGCGCTTGGCGTTGATGGTGAAGGTGGAGATCACCATGTCGACCGAGCCAGCCTTGATCAGCGGGATGCGTTCGGCGGAAGAGACGGCCACGATTTGCAGCTTGTTCTCGTTGCCGAAGATGGCCTTGGCCATTGCCTTGGCCATTTCGATGTCGAAGCCTTCCAGCTCGTTGGTGAGCGGGTTGAGGAAGCCGATGGCGTACTTGTCCTGGGAGACGCCGACGATCAGGCGGCCGCGATCTTGGATCTTCTTCATGGTGCTGCCGTCGGGCATGGCCATGGGGCGCGGCAGCGAGGCGGCCGGACGCAGGCTGGCGGTGGCATCGGCGGCGAATGCCGGGCTGAGGCTGGTGGCCAGAATTGCAATCGCGCAAATGGCGATGAGCAGGCGAGTGAAGGTTTTCATTCTCTTTCCTTTCAGATCGGGGTGATGGCGCTCAGGCCCGGTATTCATTGATGCGGGGCGTCAGGCCGAAGTAGGCCAGTGCCACCACAGCCAGTGACAGCACGATGAAGGCCAGGTCGAGCAAGTTGATGTTGCTCTCGGCGCTGGCGATGGAGGCTTCGAAGCTGCTGGTGGCCGTCTTCAGGTTGGCCGTCAGCACTTGGTTGAGGTCGTCGAACGACTTCTGCGCTTCTTGGGTGCCGTTGCCCAGGGCGAGATTGACCGCTTCGGCACGCTTGCCGCTCTTGTCGAAGCTGCGGATACGCTCGTCTTGTTGCACGTAGGCGCGCAGGGCCGCGAGTGCCCTGGCGCTGTCGCCTTGCGCGTTCTTCGCTGCGGCGTCGGCCAGCTTCTCCACCTTGACCTTGGCGCTCTCTTCGTACTTGGCGCCCGCGCCAAGAGCGATCAGGAACAAGCTCTGGTCGGTCTTGGCGTCATAGGCGGCGCCACGGGCTTCCAGCCAGTTGTAGGCGGAGACGAATGAGGTCTCCTTGGCTGCGCCGAGATTGCTGCGTTGCAGCGTCATGCCGACGATGCTGTAAGCCGTCAGAGCGACGACCACCGCACTTGCGGCCAGGAGAGGCAAGTTGAAGCTGCGGCGCATCTTCTTGCTGATGAAGAGCTGCATGTAACCCAGCACCACCAGCAGTGCCAGGCCAGCAGCGGCGATGATGCCGATGTGAATCACCGAGGCGCTCTTGAAGCTGGCATACTCGTTCTCCAGCTGTTTGACGTTGAGCTGGTCGATGGCCTGAGTCTGCGGCAGCATCTCGTCGTGCAGCATGGTGGAAGCCATGCGCAGGTAGGCGGCACCGACAGGGAAACCCTGACGGTTGTTGGCGCGAGCCGCTTCCACCAGGCCGTTGTAGGCCTGCACCTTGTTCATCAGGGTTTCGACCGGGGTCTGCTCGTCCTTGCCGAAGCTGATATTCTTGGCGGCAATGGTGAGCTGCTCACCCAGTTCCTGACGCACCGCTTCGTACTTGACACGGGCTTGAGCGCCAGAGTCGGCGCCGCCGGCGAGGAACTCCTGCGAAGCCAGGGAGTCCATCTGCAGCAGCTTGACCCGCACCGTCTGCGCCGTGACGATGCTGGGAACGGCGTCGCGGGCGATGGTGTTGACCGAGCTGCGCGCGCCGCTGACACCGACATAGCCGGCGATGGCGAAGCAGATGGCGAGGATGAAGATGGCGAACATGCCCAGGCGCAACTTGCCCGGGGTGGTGCCCATCATGCCTTTGATTTTGCCCGAATTATTGGGAGCTTGCATTTTGATAACCTTTCGCAGTTATGTCAGATGACGATGGCGATGATGGTGACGACGGTGTGCTCACCGATGATGATCTTGTCACCGACGACGATGGGCCTCTCTTCACCGACGGCGACGATGGCTGTGCCGCCGTCATGCTCGACCTTGGTGCCGTTGGCCGAGTCGAGGTCGCGCACGGTGACCGTGCCGTCGGGCTGCCGCGTGATCATCATCTGGCGGCGTGAGATGCCTTCGTCGCCGTCGATCACCAGGCTGAGGGCCACCTTGTTGTTGGGGCGGCCGATCAGGCTTTCGCTTTCGAAGAGCGAGTGCTTGCGCGGCCCGGTCTTGCCCACGATGACTTCGAGGTCGATGCGGGCCGAGCTCAGGGATGCCGGAGCGCTGGCGGGCGCCGGGCTGGGCACTGCCGGAGGTGCATAGCTCGGTGTGCTCACGGCAACGGGGGCCGCTGCCTGAGGCACTTCGCCGCCGGTCTTGTTGACGTAGTCGTAGCCGCAGACGCCGCAGAACTGAGCGCTGCCGTCGCGTGCTTCGGTGCACTTGGGGCAGTTCTCGTGTCCGCCTTGAGCGGAAGTGGTGATGGGCGCAGCCGAAGCCGGTGCAGGGTCAGCAGCCGGTGCCGCGGGAGCAGCGCCGGGAGCGGCGGCCAGCTGGTTGCCGCATTCGGAGCAAAAGTCGGGGTCGACCGAGTTGTGGCCGGCGGGGCAATGGTAAGTGGTCATTTCAATGTCCTTTCTATTTGACTTACTTGACCCGCTTGGTACGGGTGCTGGCGGTGTCGAGGTTGACCACATCGCCAGCGCTGGCGCCCTTGATGATCTTGACCGTGCCCTTGTCCGGGTCGACCTTGACGATCTTGTCGATGCGCTTGGTGGCTTCGTCGTTGCCGGTGGCAACGGCCAGTTCGCGCGCCTTGCCCAGGGCCTTGGTGGCCTTGTCTTCGTCACCGGCGTTGAGAGCGGCCACACCTTCCTGGATGTTGCGCGCCAGCTCGGCTTGGCCGGTGTAGTTGGCCACCTTGGGGTTGATCACCGTCGATTTCTTGTCGTCGGTGGTCCATTGGACCGTCACCTGGCCGCCTTCGTTGAGCTTGGTCTCGACTTCGGCGCCGTTGACATTTTCGATCAGCGAGATGCGTGCCACCAGCTTGGTCGGGCCATCGACCTTGCCGACGGCTTCGGGAGCCAGTTCGGCCACGATCATATAGTCACGCGACTCTTCGCCCCAGGCACCGGTGTCGATGCGGCTCAGGCGCGGGTTGGGGCCGGCGACGACCTTACCGCCGAGGTCGAGGAGCTGGGGGGTCATCTGCTTGATGGTAGCGATCTTGACACCGACGGGCGTCCAGATCTGGAGCATGACATTGCTGCGCGACAGGCCCTGGGTGCGTTCCACCACGGCCTTGAAGTCGGCGATCAGTTCTTCCGGCTGCTGGAAGCCGTCCACCGAGCCGCCCAGCGCCTTCTGCACCGTGCGCAGCTCTTCGGCCTTGTAGCTAACGCCGACGCCGCGGCATTCCACTTCGAATTGGCCGGCGCAGCGAGCCAGTTCCTTTTCCAGGGTGGCGACGTCTTCACCTTCGTTCTTGCCGTCGGTGAGGAAGTAGAGGATGTTGATGCCGCCGGGCACTTTGGCGAACTGGGCACGGGCACCGGCCAGCCAGCGAGCGAAGTAGGTGCCGCCGGTGTTGCTCATGTCGGCCAGCAGAGACAGGGCCTTGCGCTTGTTCGCGTCGGTCGAGAGCATGATCTCGACGATGATGTGGGCCGCGTCACCGCCCATGATGACGAAGAAGTAGGTATTGCCGTCGGTGGGCATCGCTTCCACGCCCTTGATCACGGCCTTCTTGGCGCCCCGCCACTTGTCGCCGTCCATGGAGCCGGAGCCGTCGACGACGAAGCCGAGCACGCGCTTCTGGGCGACGATGTTGCTGGCGCCCGGTGAATTGCTCTTGATCGAGGCTATGGCGACGACCGAGTTGGCGCCGTCGGCGAGGTCGGGGTTGTGGTCGATGCGGCCTTCGAAGCTACCAGCGGTGTTGTTGGTGGTCATTTGGATCTTCCTTGATTTCTGATGATTGACGATTGGGTACTGACTTGTATGGTCAAGACAGCGCTTACTGGAGATAGGCGACGACAGCGGTGATGTTGTCGTGGCCACCGGCTTCGCGGGCGAAGGTGACGAGCTTGCGAGCCACCGTCAACGCATCGACCTTGCCGGCCTGGGAGAATTTGTCCACGAGCGACCGCAGGTGCTCCCCATCCTTGAGGTAGTTCCAGAGGCCGTCGGAGCAGACCACCAGCGTGCCTGCGCGCTGTGCGTTGGCGCCGCTGATGTTCATGGTGCGCATGTCGGGAGGGGAGATACCGGGATTGGTACCATCCTCGGCCGCGCCGAGTGAGCGGATGATGGCATGCGCTCGCTCGTCTTTCTCGGCATCTGCCAGGGTCATGCCACCTTCGCTCACGGCCCAGTTGAGCCATGAATGATCGACGGTGAGCTGCTGGCAGCCCGTATCAGTGATCCAGTAGGCTCGGCTGTCGCCGACCCAACCGATGGTGACGCGCCGGCCATTCACCAGCGCTGCTACGAATGTTGCCTGCGCCGGCATGACGGGTGTGCCGTCTTTGCCCAGCACATCCTTGTCGAAGGGCACCTTGCAGATGGCCTCCTGACAGGCGACCACAACCTCGTTGAAGAGCACATCGAGATCGCTGCGGTCGGCCCCGGCGAGCAGCATGTCGCGGGCCAGCTCGGAAGCCGCCTTGGAACCCTTCATCGGATTCTGCGAATTGGAGACACCATCGCAGACCACCAGCGAAAGAATTCCGCCTTTCTCCGCCAGGCCCATGTAGTCTTGGTTCTCGCGGTATTTCATGCCGATGTCGCAGACACCAGCAACCCTTGCCGAGAGCGCCTGGAAGAAGTGATCTCGAGGGGCTGCCTTTCGTTTGGTACCACAGCTGGTGCAGTGACCGTCCTCGTCAATGCAACCGGGGCCGGCATGGCAGCCGGGGCATTCGAGCAGGGGGTCGACGGTTTTGGCCTCGCCTCCTGGAGCTGAGACAGTGTGCTTGGCCGCTTCGTTCAGCGGTGTGCCGCAGGCCTCGCAGTAGGCTGCGCTATCATCGTTGGCTTCATTGCATGCAGAACATTGCAAGTTCGCTCTCCTTAGAATGCGGTGCGCGGACGCACCTGGTTGGCGAGGTCGACGAGGCGGATGCGCTCCCCATCATCATGGGCGAGACGCGCCAGGTCGCGGTAGGCTGCTTCCAGACGCGTGCGTACTTCCATTTCCGGCACTTCCTTGCCGAGCAGCTTGAGGGTGCCCTGCTTGGAAGTGACATAGCTCAGGGCTGCGGTGAACAGCTCTTGCACCATGGTCAGCTTTTCGATGCCGGTGAGCACCAGTGCTTCGATGGTCTGAGCGGCCTTGTTCAGATCGTCACCCGCCGGCTGCTTGGAACCGTTACCAGCGTTGATAAGCGTCATGGCCAGCGCCTTCTGGGCGTCGACATAGAGGCTGCTGGTCTGCGGCACCATGGCCAGTGCGGCGACGGCTTCGTTGGTCTTGCCCTGGGCGGCCAGCAAACGAGCCTGGCCGAACAGTGCCGTGGCGTAGCCGGGGTCGACGCGCGACACCGAGCGGTAGAAGTGAATGGCATCATCGCTGCTCTTCTTCAGCTCGCTGACGATGGCCAGAGCCAGACGCGGTGCCAGTTCCCCCGGCACTTCGTCAAAGCAGGTGTCGAAGGCGCTGAGGGCGCTGTCGTATTGGCCGCGGGCCATGAAGGAGACGCCGCGATACCAGATCACCCGCCAATCGAAGGCATCCACGGCCTCGATCTCTTTCAGGGTGGCTTCACCCTTGTCGTACTGCCCTTGCTCGATCAGGTTGCGAGCCAGCGCCAGCTTCGCTTCGTGCGAGTCGGGATACTGCTCGAGGGTGCTGACGATCACGCCTTCTTGGCGCTTCAGGTCGGCGCTGGAGCCACCGCCCGTGCTGTTGAGGATGATGGCGGCAGCAGGATCTTGCGTGTCCATGCGCAGGCGTGGCAGGCTGCTGATGTCGACCACCTGCTGCTGCGCCACGTCGCGCTCGAGCATGCGGTCATAGCCGAAGCGGCCGCTGTTGCCAGGGCAGGCCTTGCCCGAGTCGATGGCGACGGCATCGCGCATCACACCCAGGAGCTGTTCGTCCATCTCGTCAGCGCTCTGGAAGCGCATGTTGGGATTTTCGTGGGTGGCCTTGAGCAAGAAGCGATAGAACGACTCGTACTGCGCGTAGACCGGCTCTTCATCGGGCGTCAGCAGTTTGTGCTCGTTGGTGGTCTGGAAGCCCTTGAACTCGGTGCAGAGCACGGCCATGGTGCGGGCCAGGGTGTAGATGTCGGAGGCCGGCGAGGGACCCTTGGTGGCCAGCTCGGGAGCGGCGTAGCCCACGGTGCTGTAGATGTCGCCGTCTGTGCTTGTGGCACGGGTGACACCGCCGAGGTCGATGACCTTGATGTCGTCCACTTCGAGCATGACGTTGTCGGGCTTGAAGTCGTTGTAGATCAGGCCGAGCTTGTGCATGTAGCCGAAGGCACCGAGGACGCAGTGCATGTAGGCGGCCACTTCAGCTATGGGCAGCGGTCCGCGTTCCTTGCGCAAGCTCTTAAGTGTGCGGCCACCGACGTACTCCATCACCGTGTAGGCAGCGGAACCCTTGGCGTTGGCGTGTTGCACGCAGGTGTAGACGCCGACGATGTTGGCGTGTTTGACCTCGGCCAAGAACTGGCGTTCGGCCACGGCCGCTTCTGCCAAGGCCTTGTCGTCCTGATTGACCAGGCCCTTGAGCACGACATAGCGCGCCAGGGTGACGTCCTTGGCCAGATAGATCCAGCCCATGCCACCGAAGGCGATGCAGCCCAGCACTTCGTACTGACCTGCCACCAGCTCGCCCTTGTCGAGGCCGGCGATGAAGTTGTACTTGGTTTGGCACTTGGGGCAGAAGCCCTTCTCGCGCTTGTCGAGCACGTTGCCGCAGGGGTCACCCGACTTCAGGTAACCGCCGCAGATGCGCTTGTTGGCCGGCACCTTCGCTTCGGCCATCAGGGCCTTGAGCGGGTCGCTCTTGGGGATGACCGGCACGGTCACCAGACCTAGGCCCAGCTGACGCTGGCTGGTGCTGACACGAGTGCCACGGGAGACGCGGGTGGACGTGGCGGAAGTGACACCAGACAGTGCCGTGCCCGATGTCTTGTTGGAGATGCGCGAGCCGCCGGTGCGATGGGAGAGGCCAGCAGGCGTTGCCGAAGAAGCATTGGATGAGGGTGCAGCCGTGGCAGCGTTGCCACAAGTATTGCAGTAGCCGTCTTCGTACAGCCCCTGGCAAGCAGCGTCGCCACACTTGGCGCCGTTGACGATTGCCGGGGCGGCCGCAGATGCCACCGGTGTCGGTGCTGGCTTGGAGCTGGTGGCAGCCTTGACTTCGACGGCAGGCTCGTTACCGCAGGTATCGCAGTAACCATCCTGGATGACCCCTCCGCAGGAGGCGGTCGTGCACTTGTGTCCGTTCATCTGGAACCTTTCAGAGTGTTGGTGTTGATTCACTTCAAGACTGCGTCTTGATATTCCTTGACCAGCCGGCGGGCTTCGGTCATGGGTGTGGGCCTGCTGTAGAGCATCTTCGAGACCTTGGCGAACATGGCCGCCAGGGTCGCGTCTTCTGCCATGCCTTCAGCACCCGCTCGTACCTTGAGTGCTTCGATCAGACCGCGCATGTCACGACGCTCACGCAAGAGAGCATCGTTGGCCTGGAAGGCTGATTCAGCCGAGGAAGTGCGGTTGAGCACCTGGGCTGTCCAGTTGACCAAGCCCACCGAGGCCGCCTGGAACTTGCCATCGCCGACGGTGGTCTTGAGGCGCTGCAGCCAGGCCACCAGTTGCTCGATCACCTTGTCATCGAGGGGCATGGTGAGCTGGTCTTCGTGGTCGATGGTGAGCTTGACCTTGCGCTCTTCCACGGCCTGCAGGGAGCTGGCGTGGGTGGTCTTGAGATGCGCCAGAGCTTGCTCGGCCTCGGCCAGCTGGCTCACCACCTGGCTTTTCAGCGCCTTGAGTTGAGCTAGGCGGGTGCGGCAAGCCTCGATCACCGGCACAACTTGTGCCTCGAAATTGCCGTCGGCCGAAAGCGGATCGCCGTTGATAGCGCCGCGCACTGCTGCCAGCGCCCGTTCTGCTTCGTCTAGTTCAGGCGTGCTGCAACCCAGGCCGAGAGCTTCTTGCTGCAAGGCCTTGAGGTCGTCTTCGTGTTTGCTGACCTTGCCATTCAAGGTGGCCCAGGCCCCCTTGATTTTGAAGATCAGCTGGTTGGCTTCGGTGAACGATGTCGCCATCGCTTCCAGGAGCCGATCGGCCGAGACCGTCTGCGTCAGTTCGGCGCCGGTGAGCAGGCCGCGCTTTTCCAGAGGCACCGCCACCGGTGGCAGCTTGATCTCCGAAAGAAGTGTGGTCACTTCGAGCAGCTTGGCGTCACGCCCGGCGATGCGAGGTAGGTTGGCCATGATTGCTTTGGCCTTGTCTACCTGGGTCTGCATCAGCGTGATCATGCCGAAGAGCTCTTCGAAGGCCGGGATCACGGCCTCGCATTGCTTCTTGGTGTCGCCGCTCAGTCTTGCGAAGGTGGGACTGCCGAGCATCATGAAGGTGCGCTCGCTGGTCAGCTCCACCAAGTTGGTGGAGCTGGTGGCAATCAGTTGTTCCAGCGCTTTGATTTTGTTCTCGGCGCCGTCTGCAGTCAAAGGAGTAAGTAGAGATGCGGTCAATTTGACCTCCAGAGGTTGCGACCTATAGGTCCTTGTTAATCGATATCCTTCGTTTGGGTCAGTCGAAGTAGAGGGGAGAGTTGCCCTCTTGCCGGGTGTAGCTGAGGGCGCCCGGGTCGTAGACCGGATAGCCCAGAGCGCTGCCGAACTCTTCCAGCGCTAGCCGGTATTCCGTGCGTCTGCGGGGCAAGCTCTGGCGGAATTCCCAGATTTTCGTGTTGTGTTCGAGGTAGCCTGGTCCGCGGCTGTCGCTTGTGGCGATGCCGTTGACGACGATTGCCAAAGACGTGACCGCCTGCATCAGCCTTTCGCCGCTGGCTTTGAGTTCGCCCGATGGCGGCACGAACATGTTGGTATGCACATTGGGGCGAGCGCCCATGGCATTGTGGAAAGCCACCCGTGCCCGGCCGAAAGCCGCGATCAGCTGAAAGTTGTTGATGGTGAAGAGCGGGTCTAGCGGACCAGGCTCTTGCTCGGTCAGGCGCTGGATGGCGCAGTATAGCGCGGCCGCTGTCTCCAAGATTGGTTGGAGCGGCTTGTTATCGGCAGTTTTCATTTTTCCTTTCGAACGGAGTAAAGGTAGTAGCAGTGAAGGCACAGTCGGTGACCGACTTGGAGTTGGGCATAGCCCGACTGGTGTAGGAAATTGCAGAACTCTTACCAGTGCTTGTATTTCTCGATCACTCGCGCCGGGTAGTCAGGCAAGTCTTTGGCACTGATGCCGTAGACGTTGTGCGTGCTTGTCATGGGTGACAGGTAACCGCCCTTACCCACAGAAATCCAAACCCAGGTGGTGGTGGTGTACGAGCCGATGACATGACCGATCTGCGACAGCTCATCCTTGATGTGCTGCAGCATTGCCATTTCTTCGCTGTCTAGCCCCAGGCTGCTCAAGGGCTGCTTCAGATCAGCTTCGGAGATTACACCGTCGCCGTCCTGGTCGATGGTGGCGAAGTGCCGCTCTATGAATGGTTGCACCCGTGGTGCCATGTCACGCAAGAACTGGGCGCGGGAGCTGCCAGTGAGCAGGGTGTGGATTGGACATATGGCAATGCAAACAACCGCCACGGCAAAGCCGATGTAGGCGCCTGCACTTGGTGGCCAGTCTGAGGAGCGGTAGAAGGTAATGTCCCAGAGCATGTAGCCGAAGCCGGCATAGAGTGCGCCGATGAAGGCCATGGTCAGAAGCGCGGCCCAAATCACTCCTTTGCGACCGCCTTCGACGGCGCTGGCGGGCAGGGTGCCCAGGGCGGTAGTAAGTAAGAGAATGAGCAGTGCAGTGAATGGCAGGTAGATATAGGCGATGAAGAAGTCCATGTGACTTTCCTTCAGCTAAGTGGGTTTCCAGTTTTCTTGTGATGCGCCTTTTGCTTGGCGTTCAGCTTCGCTCGCAGAAGTTCACGCAGTCGTGGAAGTTGCTCGGGTCGGTCTTGCCGGCCGGAGTGCTGCCCGGGCGAGCGGCGAGGGCAAGGTTGCGCACCTCTTCGACGAAGTTGTTGACCATGCGGCGATCCACCAGGTCACTGTTGGCCCAGTAGAACATCACCGTGTGGCCGTTGAGGTTGACGAAGCGTGCATTGACGTTGACGTTGCAGCCGATGAGGATGCCCAGGCCGACCAGGCAAACGCTGGGATCGGCTTCCCAACTGACGCGCGGGCTCCATTTGTTGAGGAGGGTCTCGTAGGCAAAGTCGTCGGCTTCGACCATGAATTGCACCTGGGCAAAGCGCGGGTCGGCGGCAGCGATTTCGGCGAGGCGGGGAACGCGGAAGCGAGCGGCAACGTCGGCGAGAGATTCGTGCATGTTGAATTCCTTCTCTTTGATGATTCAGTTAGATGCTGCTGAGGATGGCGTGGTTTGCTGTTTGCAAAGATTGAACAGATATGAGAATGCACCCTGGAGAGCGGAATGCGCTCCAGGGTGCTGGCACCCATCTGGGCTTCGGCTAAGCTTACTTCTTCGGCTTCTTGCCGTTCTGTTTGCCTTGCTTCTTGCCCTTCTTGCTGCTGTCGAGCTTCTCGATCAGCGCTTGGCGCAGCCAGGCCTTGAGGCAAAGGCCGGCTTTCTTGGCCGCCTTTTCCATCTGCTTGCCTTGCTTCTTCTTCACCCTGGTGGACATCACCACCAGGCCGAGGGCGCGGTCCACGGAACCGTCATCGGGCACGGCCACGGCATGAGCCGGGTCGCAACCGAGGGCGCCAGATTCCCAGGCTTCGGTGTTGTCGGTCGTTGCCGGGGTCTGCGCGGTGGTAGCCACCTTCGGGTCTGCTTTCGTCTTTGCGTTCATACTTACCTTTCTATCTGTCTTTCGTTACGGGAGGCCTTTCGTTTCTGCTGTTTCCTGGCCTTTACTTGGGGATGGCGGTCAGGGTGACCGTCATGCTGGTGCCGCTGCGACTGCCGTGACCACCCTGGCTGTGGTTGTAGCGCAGGCCGTCCGGGGCGACGGTGTAGCCACGGTGGGTCAGTTCTTCGCTCAGGGTCTCGTTCATCTGGGTCGCGCCCAGGGCGATGGTGCCGGAGGCGCCACCCTTGGTCTTGACCGTGATGTTCGCCGAGCATGTCTTCTCGTCAGTGTAGGTCACCGACGCATGGCTTGGGTCTGCACCGGCGCGCTTGGCCGCGGCCTTGAGCAGGTCGGTCAGTTCGTCGATGCCGAAGTTGACGGTGACCGTGCCGGGGAACGAGATCGAGCCAGCCTTTTGCTCGGCAGGGTTGGCAGCATCGGGCTTGGCGGCGTCGGCCGAAGCCGGATTGGCCGTTGCCGAGACCGAGGCCCCGCCGCCATAGCCGCGACCTTCGATGTACTTGAAGGTGAGGCTGGCCTTGTCGATGGGGTTGCCTTCGGCTGCGAGGGATTCGCAGATGCCAGCGACGATGACATCGTGCTTGAAGTGGATCATGCTGTTCTTGCCGGCGAACTTCATCATGGCATAGCCAGAGACGGTGCCGTCGGTGTTGCCGTTGATGGTGAGCGAGTCGATCTGGTAGAGCCCGCTCCACTTGCGCACGGCGGTGGTGAGCAGGCGGGTGAGGGTGGCGCGGTCGAAGGACAGCTGAACGGTAAGTTGCATTTTGTCTCCAGTGAAGTGACAGTGTCACTCGTGAAGGGTTGGGGAGGCAGGCATTAACTGCTTTTGAGCAGCCTGAGGTTGGCCATGAGCGGGAAGCCGTCCCAGATGCTCTCGTCATTGCCATTGTCTTGGTTGCAGGCGCCGGTGAGCACCTCGACTATGCTGTGGGGGAAGCGCGTGGCCAGGCCAACAGCAGTTGCTTCTACGCAAGCCCGCGATTTGACACCGCAGACTCGAAACAGCTGGGGCTGGTAACCTTCCTTGAGGCAAACATCGACTACCCGCTCGCTGCCGTCCATTTGAGCTTTCGCTCGCATGAAAAAACGCTGCGGATCGTCTGCTTTTTCCTTTCTGGTTCGCGCTGCTTCTACCACTCGGTCGTGGGTATCGCCGTAGAAACGCAGCGGGTTGGCGCAGAGAAATTCGAGGGCGACGATTGACCAGGAGTTCTGGTTGGCGCGGCGCACTTCTGCTTCGACGGCGTCGAGTAGCCAGGGCTCAAGTGCAGCGGCAAAGCCCACTTGCATATCAACCACGACCAGAATGTTGCTGCCGAGCACCGGCGCTTGTGCGGGGGTCAGGACAGCCTTGAGAGATGTTGAAAGTTCGGGGTTCATGGATGCCTTTTCTGTCTCGTCGTAGCTCCGAAAGGGAAGATAAAAGAACCAACTCTCTCTGGCGACCTCAGGCCTCTAGTTCTCATCGCGTGAACGCCCCAGGCAGCTGAGCTGTCTGAGTAACTTTCTCGATGTGTAGAGCTAGATAGACTTAGAAGTTCTTGCTCAAAGATTAGTTGGGGTGGAAAGAGACCTAATAACTAGCTCTTTTCTCTGTGTATGGCATCTCAAGTAATGTTGCACAGCGCCGCTTTACAACTGGTAATAAATTCGGTATGCCTTGCTCTGTAGGCGTTTTGCCTGTTTCGCCAGTAGGGGCATACCAATGCTATGTAGCGCGAGGTTTTTCTTAGTTTTCGCTCAAAATCAAGTTGGAGTGGCGGCTGAGATTGTTGCTAAAATCGAGGAAGTCGAGCCGTTCGTTAGCGATGGAAGATGGGCTGGTGTTTTCACGAGAAAGCCCATAAAGAGCCAATGTTGACGCTAGTTAGCGACCGTTAGCGATACAGTGAGTAGTTTGCAAAATCCTCCTAGTCTTCCTAGTCTAAATTTGAAGCCGCAATCTACACTTTCAGGGATGCGGCCAGGTTTGTTTATTCAAGCCGCGGTGTTGTGGCTCTTTGAAGTCTTCTGTGTACTGGCCATGCCGCTTTTGACCTGCCAGATGCTCTTCAGCGGCATTTATCTCGGTGCACTTTTATATCTATTCCTGAGTGTCTATTTCTTTTACACGTTTGCCGCCAGCATTATCGCGAGCCCCGCCATGTGGCGGGCGGCCGGTCTGATTAAGTCTCAGCGACATCGTCAGGCCGAAGTGATATTGAGCACGGTGCTGCAATTATGGAAGCGTATGCCCTGTCGCAAAGACTGGACTTTCTATACACTGCAATCGAATCTGGCTTTGACCTACATGGCTTCAGGTCAGTATCACAAAGCCGAAAGTTTATACGGCGAAATTATCGAACGCATTGAGAAAACCCCCAGCCAAGCAAAGCATCCCTTAGCGGCTGTATATCTAAACAATTTAGCCATGGTTTATTTGCATCAGGCCGAGTTTGATAGTGCCGAAAAATTGGCCAATCAGGCTTTGCAAATATGGGGAGCTGCTAAGGGTGGAGAGCAAGCTGGCCGTGCTTATCCACTATCTAGTTTGCTCGAAGTGCATTTGCATAAAGGCGACCTGGCAGCCTGTGAACGTGATGCTGATTTGGCTCTGGCGCTGTGCACCCAAGTACAGCAACCAATTTATATTGTTCCTGAAAGTCGCATAGGCGTTTATGTGCAATGTTTGTTATACAAAGCCATAGTTTGTTTTCGCCAGGGGCGCGTGGAGGAAGCAAAACAGCTTAGCGCAGCTCTTCTAAGCGGTCACGATGGCGGTCTCTATCCTACATTTGGTTACAGTATTCCTGGATTGAACAATCTTGCTTGTGAATTTATGGCCCTTGGTGACAATCAGACTGCCGAGAGGTTTTTAGAAATTGCCTACGAAATATTGAAGGTGCATCCCTTCCATGGTGATGGCCCAGTTTTGCTGAGCACTTTTGAATCGCTTCTAATTAGTACAGAAAGAAGCGACGAAATAGCTGATTTGAAAAACTGGGTAAGACCCAGCAAAATTCTGCTGGAAGGCTAATTTCGCATGCTCCTCTGGCCTCGTTCTTTAAAAGAGCGTTGCCTTTATATACTAAGTGAGCGTTATTTATATTGCTTGTTTTGCTTTGGTGGTTGACTATAGTAAATTCGTAGTTGATCTTAAAACCGCCCATATTAGTCCTGCTGCTCTTCCGACAACTTTCAACCAATGACCGACAAAATGAAAGCAATTATAAAGGAAGGTTCGACGCTCTCGGCAAAGAGTGTTGCTGTTCCGCAGCTGCGTAATGTCGGCGATGTGCTGGTGCAGGTGATGTTGGCTGGACTGTGCCGTACAGACTTGTATGCCGCTGAAGGCAAGCTCAAGACTCCAGATAGCCTGATATTGGGCCATGAGTTTTCAGGAATTATCACACAGTCTTATGCCAGTGATTTCTATCCTGGCGATCGTGTCTGTGTTAATCCCCTGCTATCATGCGGCTTTTGCAATCATTGCCAAAGGGGCTGCCATGGCGCCTGTCTAGAAGCAGAGTTTATAGGCATTGACCGCGACGGTTGCTTTGCTGGCTATATAGTTGTACCGGCAACTTCGCTCTACAAATTGCCCGATCACATGCCTTTTCTTGATGCCGCCTATGCCGAGCCAGTTGCTGCCTCTTTGGCCGTGTTTAAAGCCAGTATTTCGAAAAATGAAAAGGGTGTCATATTTGGTGCCAACAGATTTTCGCAGCTAATGCATCGCATCATGCAACTTTCTGGTTTCGCCAATGTTGATTTGTACGATCCGGTCAAAGACAAAGGCCAACTAGACGATAGCTCTTACGATTATGTAATTGAGACCGCTATCAATACTGAGTTATTTTCTGAGCTTGTGGCCAAAGTTAGACCCGGTGGCAAAATCATTTTGAAGAGTCGGCAGCATGAGCCTTTGAGTTTCCGAATGAATGAAATAATCAAGAAAGAACCAGTCTTGCATGTTGTAAATTATGGATCGTTTGACGATGCCATGACACTACTCGCTAGCGGCAAACTTGATATAACCAACTTAGTTGACGGCGTCTACAGCCTTGAGAACTATGCCACTGTTTTCGCCAACTCGAAAGCGAGCGAATCGCTCAAGCCGTTCTTTGCTCCTTTTGATCAACTTTCAGATAGCACTGTCGGGAGCAAACAATGTGCGGAATATTTGCAGTCAGGCTCAGCCAGTCTCAGTCAGTCTCAGCCGTCTCTGAGCACACGATAAACCGCGCTCTAGACGCTATCAATCATCGTGGCCCGGACGGTAAGGGCATCTATATTTCTCCCAGTGGCACTGTTGCTCTTGGTCATACCCGCTTAGCTACTGTTGGCATTGCTACTGGAGCACAGCCAATTAGCAATGAAGATGGCCGCATTCATATGATCGTCAACGGCGAATTCTATGACTTCGAGCGTATTCGCTCGGAGCTGCAAGCCAAAGGCTACAAGTTTAAAACCACTGGCGACAGCGAAATTGCTCTGCATTTATATGAAGAATATGGCGTCGATTGTCTTAAGCACTTGCGTGGCGAATTTGCCCTAGTGATATGGGATGAAAATAAGCAACAGCTTTTTGTTGCTCGGGACCGCTTTGGCATCAAGCCCATTGTTTACCACCTAAACAATGGCTCTCTGCATTTAGCTTCAGAAGCAAAAGCGCTCTTTGCCGCGGGAATTGCCGCTAACTGGGATGAAGAGTCATTCTTCCATTCAGCCAATATGCAGTACGTCTTGCCTGATCGCACACTTTTCTCTGGCATTAATCAACTTCCACCTGGGCATTTTTTGCTGGCTCGCGGCTCTGAAGTCACTATCGAGCGCTATTGGGATCTTGATTATGGCTTGGAAGCGGACGCACTTGACGGTGGTTCGAGTGCTTTTAGTTCTAGTGTTAGCGAAGAGTCACTCATCGCTGAGTTTGGCGCCAAGTTAGAAGACGCTGTGCGTGTTCGTCTTAGAGCTGAAGCCCCTGTTTGCGCTCACCTGAGCGGCGGCCTTGATTCGAGCGCGGTGGTTGGTTTGGCCATGAAACATCACTCCAAGCCGCTAAAGTGCTACTCAATAAGCTTTGAAGAAGAGAGCTACGATGAATTGACTATCGCCAAAGAAATGGCCGAGTTTGCCGGCGCCGACTTTGAGCCAATCTTTGTCAGCCAGAAGCAATTGATTGAGTGCTTACCGGATGCTGTCTATTACAGTGAAGGCTTTGCTGTTAATGGACACTTACCAGCCAAGTATATTTTGAACCAGACTATTCGCAAAGGTGGCTATAAAGTTGCGCTTACCGGTGAAGGGGCCGATGAAGTTGTGGCCGGATATCCGCATTTGCGCAGTGATTTGTTCAAATCTGATGGTCGCCAGAATTTGCTTGCCAATTTGCATGCTACTAACAAAGCCTCGGCCGGTATCATGTTGCAGCATGGTCAGTCACTTTCGCTTGCTGCTGTGGAAGAGAAACTTGGTTATGTGCCAGGCTTTTTAGAAGCTAAGGGTACTCTTGGGCATAAACTTTGTGCTGTTCTAACAGATCAATTTAAAGAGCAATTTGCTGGCCGCGATTCTTACCGTGAGCTAATCGATTGTTTCGATATAGAAGGGCAGCTGGTGGGTCGCAACCGCGTCAATCAGTCGCTCTATTTGTGGTCTAAAACTGCTCTAGTTAACTATATTTTGCGCACCCTGGGTGATGGCATGGAGATGGCTAATTCTATAGAGGGCCGTCTGCCGTTTTTAGATCACCATCTCTTTGAATTTGTGCGCAAACTGCCGCTGTCTCTCAAAATCAAAGGCACAACCGAAAAGTATGTTTTGCGCGAAGCTGTGAAGCCGGTCATTAGCACAACTATATATGAAAGGCAGAAGCATCCTTTTGTTGCTCCGCCACTAAGCCGCTTCTCCAATAGTGAGGCAGACTCCGTATTACAAGATGTTTTGCGCAGCAAGAATTTTCAGTCGGTGCCCTATTTCGATCAGAAAAAGGTAATAGCTTTGCTTGATAGCTTGCCAGAAATGAAGGCCGAAGATCGCAGTGCCGTTGACCCAGTGCTTATGACGGCTATGTCGGCAGCGGCTCTGCATGAGAGATACAAGCTTTGAGTGATACCCATGCTGCGAATACTCATGCTTTGTTTGTTCCGGCTTTCGAGTCTATTGTGGCGAAGTATCCCGGCAATGCTGCTGTAATTGTTGCCGGAGAAGTCGTTTTTACCTACGCACAGTTGGCTCACCGTGCTCGATCTATTGCATTAAAATTGCAATCTGAAGGAGTGCAGCCAGAGGATGTGGTGGGCATTTCAATTGAGAAGTCGGCCGACTATATTTGTGCCATGCTCGCTATCTGGTACGCTGGTGCGGCCTTTGTGCCGATGGACCCCGTGTTGCCGGCTGAGCGTCTGCAATATATGGCTGATGAGGCCAGTGTCAAAATTGTATTGGTCAGTAGCGCTGTGGCGGCCTCCTCTGCAAGCCACAAAGGCAGTTTCGCTCATGTCGCTGGAGTGAAAGTTCTCGATCTAGCAGAGCAATCAGAGCAATCGGAGCTGGGGCACTCGTTTGGCTATGCTTCGACTGGCCCAAATGATCTGGCCTATTTGATTTTTACTTCGGGATCAACCGGCCGCCCCAAGGGCGTCTTGGTTACTCATCGGGGCATCGTAAGCTTCTTAGCGGCCCAGATTGCTGCCTTTGATTTGGACAGCGAAAGCCGCTCTCTTTGGTATCTTTCTACTAGTTTCGATGCCTCTGTTTCAGATCTTGGCACTGCTTTTCTCAGTGGTGCTGCCATTTTCATTGAGCCTGCTGAGCGGTTGCAGCCCGGCAATGGCTTAGAGCAGATTCTGGCCGACCGTGCCATTACCTATGTAGATATTCCGCCGTCTATATTGAGATTGCTAGACCCGGCTGCGCTACCGCCTTCACTGAAAACTATTGTTATTGGTGGTGAAGCTTGTGCTTTAGATGTAGTGCGTAGTTTTGCTGCAAAGATAAAGCTAGTAAACGTATACGGACCCACAGAATCTACTGTTTGCACCAGTCTAGGGCAGTGTGGAGTTGATTGGAGTCGACCTCTAATTGGTCTGCCCCTGCCGGGGATTACTTATCATCTGCTCGACGAAGATCTCAATGAAATCGATGGAAGTGAGCCAGGGCAGCTGCATATCGCTGGCATTGGCTTAGCCCGCGGCTATCTCAATCGCCCTGATTTGACCGAGGCAAAGTTCATTGAGCATCCCACCACTGGCGAAAGACTTTACCGCACTGGTGACCTGGTGACGCGCACTGAAGATGGTCAGTATCAATTTCTCGGCCGCACCGATAGGCAGGTGAAGCTGCGAGGCATGCTGGTAGAGCCGGAGGAAATCGAAGCAAGGCTGCTTCAGTTTGCCGGAGTCAAGCGCGCCGCTGTACTGAAACGCCCGGTTAAGGCTGGTGTTGCTCGCGAGATTCTGGTTGCCTTTGTAGAGCCAAATAACGATTCGGGCCTTGAGTCTGGTCGCTATTCGAATGCTGACATGGAGGCTGATTTAGACCTCGATTTTAGTTTGGGTATGGATTTAAGTCGGCGCTTAGATCTCGTGGAATTGAGGGAGTATCTCGCTCAGGTGCTGCCCAAGTGGATGCTGCCCCAGTGCATTGAAGTGTTGAATCCGATGCCTTTGACAGTGACCGGTAAGGTCGATCTCAGTGCTCTGCGTTTGCGCCAGCTAGAACAGAATGCCGTTTCTGCTGACGAAACGGCTGCTGCCTCAGTTTCTGGCACTTCGCCGCTTGATTCTTTGTCGCTTGATTTTTTGTCGCCCACCGAGCGCCTTTTGACCCAGGTTTATAAGCAAGTGCTTGGTGTAGATAGCGTCGGCAAAGACGATCATTTCTTTGATCTTGGTGGCGACTCGTTTGCTGTTGTAGAAGCTTGCGTGGTCGCTTCTGCTCTAGGTTTGGCTTTGCCGCCTACTCTTTTGATTACTCATCCGCTGGTTTCGGAACTTGCTTCGGTGCTCAATAATTTGTCTAGTGAGCAGTCGCTGACTGCCTCTGGTGGGATGCTATGCTCTGCTATTCGTCAGGATATTAGCTTGTCGGCAGAGTTTGAAGCAATGTTAGAGAGAGCGGCTCAGCGCCAGCAAGTGCTGGAAAAGCAGCCAGCCAATATTTTCTTGACTGGTGCCACCGGTTTTCTTGGCGCTCGACTGTTGTCTGAATTGCTGGCGAATACCAGTGCTCAGATCTATTGTCTCGTTCGGGCCGATTCTGAAGAAGCTGGATTGGAGAGGATTGAGAGAGCTTTAGGCAAGCATTGGTTGGGTTCGCTTGATCGTTGTGGAGCTAGCTTGGTGGCTGGCGACCGGTCGCGCCTGCGAGTTATTTGCGGCACATTTGATGCTCGGCAATTTGGTCTCACAGATCTGGTGTGGAACGATTTGGCAGATAGGGTTGATACTGTCTATCACTGTGCTGCGCAGGTAAATAACCTGGCTTCTTATGCCGAGCTGCGCCAATCTAATGTGGTCGGCACCCAGGAGGTGGCGCGTCTTCTCTGTAGCGGCCGCAGCAAGTGTCTTCACTACATCAGCACTTTGTCTGTTTTCGTTGCCACAGATAGAAACCATGGTGTGTTGCTTGAATCTGATCATTTAGATGATACTGCCATTGTTTATGGGGGCTACGCTCAAACCAAGTGGGCTGCTGAAGTCTTTTTGCGTAGCTTGGGAGGCAAGGCCGGACCGATTACCTATCATCGCCTCGGGCTAATTACTGGTGACAGTGTCAGAGGAAAGTGTGCTGATCACGATTTTCTTGATTTGTTTGTGAACGGACTGTCTTCTTTGGGCTGTGCTCCTGAAGTAAGTGAGGAGATTAGCGTTGATATTACACCAGTAGATTACGCTGCTAAGGCTGTAATCAAGCTTTCTCTGGCGGCCATGGCTAGCGATAAGTTTGATACTTATCACATCGCTAATTCAAATAGTCTGACTTTGAAAAGATTGCTGGCCGCTATGCAAACAGTTAATAAAGGTATAGAGATTGTCTCGCCTAGCCAGTTTCAGAAGCAGCTGCTCAGCCGTGTTTCTATGCTTGGCGGTGCAGAGTCTGCCGCTTGTATGGCCCTTTGTCGACTGACCGGCAGCGATTTTGAATTCTTCCGCACGATGGATCTGTTTCAAGCCACTGATGTTGTCTTTGATGATCGAAACACAAAGGGCATTTTGGCAGCGTTAGGTATAGTTTGCCCCGACCCTTCCGATGAGCTTGTGCGGCTTTATTTGGAGCAGATGCTGGGGTGATGTACTGTTCGGGTCAGTGCACGTTGCTGCGAAACCCGCTACCATCGCGGAAGATTTCGTCGAATTGGTTTTTCATGTCACTAGAGTAGGAAACCTGCGGCAAGCTTGTTACGCGTTTGAATCCCACAGGTCGTGCGAAAATGTCGGCTTTGTAGGGGGCTCTTTTCCATGATTGTGTCGTCATTTCGTCAAGCTGGCCGCTGCGTAGATCGATGCCTACGTCTAAGCCGATAGTTCCCATTTCGATCTTTGGCAGTGCTCTACTCCCATGGTAAGAGGTTATTTGCAGGGGCACTGTTTGAGTATTTGCACATCTGTACAATCTACAAAGAAATTCTAGTGCGCTTGGAGAGACGGCTATGTCTGCGGTTCCATCAATAAAGGATGAGACGCTAGTTCGTCGTGCGAAACGTGTGTAATTGAGGCCCAGTTTTTTGCCTTTTGCTCGGGGAAACAGGACTATTCTCTTTATCCTTGGGTAGGCGTTGGGATTGACTAGGAGTAGGCCGTCAAATGCTGAAAGGGGGCCCGCCCATTCTAGTTTTTCAGGCCGACGAAAACAATGCACTTCCCAGCTAGGCGCTTTGCACACAAGATCATAACCGTTTCGATGGTTGCTCACCTTAATTGCATCTGGAGCAATGAAAACCTCTTGCTGACCCACGTCTGAGTGAGTTTGTTGTAGAACCCAGATGTCGGCTGATGATGTTGTTGTTTTGTTTTGCTTGGGACGGGCAGCTACCTCGGAGCTGAGGCAGGAGAGCAGAAAGGCCGTGCAAATTAAGGTCAAAGCTTTTTTCATCACTGGGAATTATAGCAAGGCTAAATCCGGCTGTAGTGGTAGTCATTCCTTTTTGCTAGTAGGCGAAGCTGGTGTGCACCTGCATAAGATTCGTTGTTTTCTGGTGCTCGAATTGTTTGCCTTGGCTCGATTGCGCTAAATCACCTGCGCTATTGCCAAAGAGCCAGTTATAAACTAGTAACAACTTGCTTGTAGACTCACTTTCAAAGTCAATTATTTATATTAGGCCGAGATTGGAGTGAATCCATTCGGTCTATCGCTGTTTGCTGTGCCACCGCTGGTGGTGGCAAATATAGCGCGGCTCGCGCAGGCTAGGCTGGCTCGCAAAGCGGCTCAATCATTAATTCGCCCTTGAAAGAGGCGTGGCAAAATAAAGTTGTCAAGAAAGAGGTTGCGTTGGCGAACACGGTTGCCCTAGTTTTGACTCGTTACCTTTCTTTCCTCAACCCCAGAGCTATCCCGACAACCCCCAAACAGCGTGCCTAGATCGATGAACTTGCCGACACATCCGTGTCGTCTAGTTTGCCGTTTTTATCTCAACCCCAGAAGAAGAGAGAAAAACCATGATCGCATACGTTGTGCAGTTCCACGATGCCTATGGTCACCGTGAGGTGCGCAAGGTCTCTCGCAGCTCTGCTGGCGCTGAGGCCTATATCACCTCCGCCCTTGCCGCCGCTTCCGCCACCGATATCGTGTGGCAGTCGAACCGCACCTACTGCACTGCGCTCGCTCGCATTCGGGGTCCGCAGGGCGGCTGCGAACTGGTCTCGTACTCCATCGAGGAGCATGCTGTGATCGACTGACCTGTCGCAGCAGAATCCGAGCTTCAACCCCAAACATAAGGATTAGAACCATCATGCCGTTCGTTTTCCTCCTCGCTATCGTCGCTGGCTTCCTCGTCTCGCGCTTCCTTCACTGAGCGACAGAGCGCGTCTGCGTTCATCTGCGCCTCTGCTTGCTGATACCTCTATAGCGACTTGAGCCAGCTGAGGCTTGAGCTCGCTTACGTGCCTGCCAACGTGCCTAATCTTCCCCATCCCAAAAGAAGGACGACAACCATGAAGCGCATTCTTCCCGTCTTCGCCCTGCTGGGCCTTCTCCTCGTCACCGGCTGTGCTGGTATGCCTGGCACCAATACTGGTGCTCTGGTCGGTGGTGTCGCTGGCGCAGCGCTGAGCCGCGACAACCCTATCGCTGGTGCCGTCATCGGTGGTGTCGGTGGCGCCCTGCTCGGCAACTTGTTCGATAACAGCGAGCGCAATGGCTACGGGTATCGCGACAATCGTCGTCATCACGGCAACTCCCTCTACGACGATCGTGCCCACAGCGACCGCGCCTACTACGAGCGCCTGCGGCGTCAGCGTGCTTTCGAGCAGCAGCGCGCCCATGAGCAGCAGATGCGCTGGCTCCACCTGCAGGAGCAGCGTCAGAGGGAGCAGCAGCGCTATTACGGTGGCCGCGGCTGCTGGCGCTGCTAGAGCCGTAGCGATACGCCCTCTATCCTTCCGACCCCGTGACCATGGCAAATAAAGGAGTCATCAGTGAATCGATTGAAAGCAGCCTCCACGGTCGTGGCGATCGGCGCTGCCATCACTGTTGGTGCGGCGTTTGCTCGTGATGTCGAATCGATGTCACGAGTCAGACCGGCCCATGTGGAGGTTCGCCCGAACCCTGCCACTGGCCGCACCACCGAACAAGAGAACATCGCTGAACGCTACAACCGTGACAACAAGCCGGGTTCGGTCAAGCACTTCTACGTGCTCTCCCCCAAGACCGGCGCGGTGATTCTCTACTCGACCGTGCAGGGCAAAGTCACCTCCGGTGGTAAGCGCCTCAGCCCGCGCACTTCCATCAATCAGTACGACTGCGGCGACAAGTGCACGCATATCGAAGGTATGCGCATTCTCATCGGCGGGATCGAACAGATCACCACCGAGATGATGCAAGACGATGGTACCTTCGGCAACTCCGTGCCGTACCTCTATTGGTTCGACACCCAGGGCCGATACCACCAGCACTTCTTCACCGAAGGACAGGTGATCGCGATTCTCGACCAGCCTCTGGTCGGCAAGAGCGTGACCATCAACGCCGACGTCACTGCTCCCAAGTAACGAGCAGTTTCGCCTCACCTCAACCGACACAACCCAACCCAGCCCGATCCAGTCCGATCCGACCCGACCCGACCCGACCTTAAACAAAGGAACAGACCATGAAGCGCTCCCTCTCCACCCTCTCGCTCGTCGCCATCGCCGTCGTCGCCGTCTCGCTCGCTGGCTGCAAGGAAGACTCACCGCAGTCGACCTCGGGCGTGCAGAAGGCCACCGTGCAGGTCGCCGTCAACCCCAACACCGGCCGCACCGTCGAACAGGACAATATCGCCGGTCGCCTGAAGATGGACAACAGCCCCGGCTCGGTCAAGCATCTCTACATCATCGCCCCCGAGTCCGGCCAGGTGATCATCTACTCGACGGTGAAGGGCAAGGTCACCAGCTCCGGCAAGCGCCTCAGCCCGAAGACGGTGAACAGCTCCACCCGGGGCTTCAACGTGCAGTTCGGCAACGAGACGCACTACACCAGCGAAGTGCTGCAGGACGACGGCACCTACGGTGATTCGGCCGAATACATCTTCTGGTTCGACGCCCAGGGCCGCTACCACCAGCACTACTTCACCGGTGGGCAGATTATCCACGTCTCTGACCAGACCATCGCCGTCAAGAGCGTGGTCATCAACATGGAGCTGACGGTGGCGCCTGGTATCGTCGTTCCTGTCGCCCCTGCCGGCGAGAAGAAGTAAGACCTTCTTCCTTCTGGCACTTCGAGCACCAAGCAACCTGCAACACCAAACCTCGTCAACCCCAACACAACCGTTAGGAACAGATCATGAACGACAACTGGAACAACATGGACCCGGCCAACAGCAAGGGCCCGATCGGCTTCGGCATGAAGTGGATCTTCATCGTCTTCGCCCTCGTCTGCTTCGGCGGCGTGCTCAGCTACTCGGCTGGCTGGATCGGCGAAGCCGGTCAGGTGGCCAGGGAACAGTTCGGCCCGAGGGCCCTGCTGCAGAAGTACGAGTGGTTCAAGGACGCCAGCGCCCAGCTCTACGCCAAGGTGGCGAACATCGATGCCGCCCAGGCGCGCATCAAGTCGATGAGCGAGACCTACGCTGGCACGCCGCGCACCCAGTGGGCCCGCGCCGACCTCGAGCAGTACAACCTGTGGCAGAACGAAGTGTCGGGCCTGAAGGCGAACTACAACAACCTGGCCGCCGAGTACAACGCCGCCATGGCCAAGGCCAACTTCCGCTTCACCAACGCTGGTGACCTGCCCGCTGGCGCCACCAAGGTTCTGCCGCGCGAGTTCAAGCCCTACCAGTAAGGGCTGAGCTTCTGCTAGAGCTATAGGTTCTAGATAGCCGTGTGTGAAAGCAGCGTGGGCATGCGCTCATGCTGCTTTCCTCAAGAGCTCTGTTTGAAAAGCGCTTGCCTCAACCTCACTTCTCAGCCAACGGAGGACTCCATGAGGAACAACGTCAAGCAACTTTTCTCCGGTGAGGAGGTGGCCAAGGCCTTCTCTGCTCAGGGGAAGACCAGGCATGTGATTTTGCTTGTCGGCGTCCCTGGCAGCGGCAAGAGCGCCCTCGCCCGGAACTTCCCGCATTTGGGTTATGCAGTTCTCAACAAGGACAGCATTCGCCGCGAGCTCTATGGTTGTGAAAGCAATCAGGGCATGTTCGGAGAGGTCGACAGGCTCTTCCAGGGACGGCTCGCTGACTGCATGCAGTTGGGCCTGAATGTGGTCATCGACAACTGCAACGTGCACGCCCATGAGCGCAGCAAGGTCATCGATGCTGCCCGCAGGCATAACTACGCCTGTCACTTGATCTTGTTCGATTTGCCCCTGGCCGTCGCCAAGGCGCGCAACACTGAGCGACTGCGCCGAGTGCCCGAGCAGGTCATCGAGAACTTCTACGCTGAGCTTCATTCGCCGGCCGGAGCCGCTCTGCCTGGGAACGGTTATCCCCAGCCAGGTGAAGGCTCTCTGATGGTGCTCGAACCCAAGTTGCGCGGCTACTACGCCCTCGTTTCCATGCGCGCCTAATCAGGCACTACTTTCAACAACACGCTCCCCCTTCAGGAGAAAACCAATGGACCTCACCAACATCGAGACTGTTCAGGCTCTCATGGCCAGCAGCCGCAGCGCCATCGAATGGCAAGCCAATGCCGAGAAGGTCAAGGCTGCCAATGGTGGCGAGCCGTCCTGGTGTAAATAACGCGTTGATGTCTGTGAACTGAGCGGGAGCTTCTGCTTTAAGTTTAATACGTGCCTTTCGTGCCTTAACCCCAAATCGATGGAGGCTAGAATGAACGCTTTCCGTTTTGATGGTCTGCGCCGTACTGTCGATCAGGCTATCGCCGATGGCCATGCCGCTCGCCGTTCTATCGAGCAGCCCCGGCGCGCGGAGACGAAGGCTGAAGCGCAAATGCTATCAGCGCAGCGTGAAGCTCGCGTGCGAGATGTGCTGAGTGCTCTGCCTCAGCGCATTACCAGCGCGGTGGCTCTGGCGGCAGAATTGCCGGTGCGGTGCCTCGTGATGTATGTGCAGCCTGGCGAGTATGAGGGGGCTGTCTACCACGATCCCTATGCTCGTGCTGCCAAGCCTGAGGCCGATCCCGGCAATCTGCGCGGTGCTGCTGCGTGGGTCTTTGCAGAGCTGCTTCTTGCTGGCTTGGCGCCGTCGCTGCAGCACGAGTACACCTATGTTGCCGAAGACGCCTATACGCAGCCTACTGAGCTAGATCAACTCTGTATCTGCATCTCGGTGCAGTGAACAACCTTACCTTTTAGCCCACTCAGGTCAAAACTGTTTGGGCTTCAAATGTCACCGTTGGTGGTGGCGCAAGCACAAAGGACAATGCAATGGACATCTTCTCTGCGGTCCTCAAGACCGCCCTCTTCTTCGTCGGCATCGCTGCTGGTTATATCGCCGTCACCTGGCCGTTCTTCGCCTATCGGCTCGTGCGCGATGGCAATGAAATTCTGCCCGCTGATGCTGCCGCGGGAGTGCGCAAGAGTCGCGCCTACTTGCTGGCTGTGGTCGGGCTCGGCTGGCTTGCCGCCGCCGTGATCGGCTTGGCTCTCCAGCGCGGACTGTCTCCGGACAGCTGGGTGCTCTGCGGCATGCCGTTCTCGCTAGGCTGGGCCTACGCCATGTTCGCCGTGCCCCTGCGCTTCTGGAGCCGGTTGGGCCCCTGGCGCTGGTAAGCTAGTTCTGCACGCTACAGTCGCTGCCTCACTGAGCTTGCCGACGCTGCGCTTGCGGAATACTTGTGGTGCTGGCTTCGACAGTTTCGAGGGGCATGAACTGGTGGGGCTGGACTACGCCTACATCAGCATCTTGGTGGGCGGCCTCTAGCATCCACTTGATGGTCTTGAGCTAGGCAGTGGACTGTGTCACCGTTATTGGTGGCGCTTTCCATTGTCTAGCTTTTGGCATCTTCCTACTGGTTAATGTAGTGGTTTGTGTTTCTCGGTGCGTCTCGTTTGCCTCGCGCTAGCTGAACTCTTTAAGGTCGCCTCGATGAGCGATAATTTAGCCATATTTGTAGTTACATTTCTTTTGTTGATCCGCGCGTATACGGTCTGTTAGACACAAGGTATTCCCTTTCCACCTAACCCTGACGCCTCCAACAGCAAACCAATCAGAAACGCTCCAACGCTTCGTCAATCAATGCCTCCGCTGCTCTGAACCAACTTCTCTGGTTCTGGTTTCAGCAGGCACTTCAGTTTCGCTTCCTCAAATAAACGGATACTCATATGGCAGACCAAGAAAAACAACACATCCTCGCGTTCATCGACGCGCCTGACCCCGACAACTTCGTGCAATTGATTGCGCTGCACAAGCTCATCCCCACTGCCGAAGTTCATGTCGTCCTCACTGGCCGCCCCGTGCGCTTCGGCGCCACCAAGGAGCATGCTCTTTGGGAATGGGATGGTGAGAGTTCACGCATGGCTCAAGAAGCCTCCGCCATGCGCATTAAGAACTTCCTCCGTCACTTCGGCGTCAATGTCACTCGCGTCTTCGACGGAGGCATTGCCCCTCGCACCCTCGTTCCGCACTGGATTCACTTCGCCGAGTACTACAAGTTCTTCGACGTCGATCCATTGCAAGCCATTCGCCACAGCGAGCTGGAAGCTCAAGAAGAGCTGATAAAGATTCTTCTTGGTCTTCCAGATGGTTCTGTGCCTGTTACTGTCGGCGGCCCCATGACCGGCCTCTACCAGATTCTTGTGCGTTGCCCGGCCGTTGCCGCCAAGTTCAAAGAACTGCACGCCATGTTCGCCACCTGGGGCAACGTTTCGCTCATGCAGTTCGACGACAAGCCGCGCGGTGCTGTGCAGTTCAACGTCGCCTGCGACCCTCAGGGTGCCCACGCGGTGCTCAAGGGTCTGACCTGCCCGATTTACCTGATGCCCACGGAAGTGACTCGCGTCAAGGAAATCGGTTTTGAGACGGCTCAGAAGCTGCGTGAGGCGTTCCCTGAGAATGCCGGCACGCGTGCCCTCTACCACCTCTATGCCCTCTGGTACGACGCCGCTGTGCGTCCTCGCCAGGCCAAGGACCCGAACGAGATGATTTTCATTCACGACGTGGTCGCCGCGCTCAGCCTCTCGGAGGAATTGCGCAAGGCCATCTACAACGTCGTGCCGGTGGAAATCACGGCTGTGCCTTTCCTCGCCAGCGAACAAGATGACTGGGGTAAGGTGCACATGAAGCAGACAACGGCGCCGACCAACATCTACGCTGCTACTTCCCTGACGGAAGGCGGCGCTGCGAAGTACCTGGAGACGCTCAAGGCGATCTTCGCGTAAAACTTTCGCGCAGAACCTTTGCGTGACGAAGGTCAGACGGCGACCTTAGCTACAGCCTGCGGCACTTCGCAATAAGTGTCGCAGGCTTAGCGCCGTTGCTATTTTCTCAATTTGCTCCAAAAGGGAGATAACACCATGACCCGGTTCAGTATCAGCAATTTGCTGCTTCCGATTTCTTTCGCTCAGTTCAGTGCAATGGTGCACGAATACAAGCAAATCGCCGAGCTCTCTTTTGGGACGCCTTGCAGTATGCAAATCAAGGCCATGAATCGCATCAAGATGACGTCGAGCTTCATGCATGACGATGACACCATGGAGTGGATGGACGAGCATAACCGCAAGGCCGTCTTCTTCGAGGCGAGCGAGCTGTCGGCTTTCCCGTCCGAGATGTTCGACAAGGCCGTCTACGTCGAGGTGGTTATCGCGCCCGTCGACAAGTCGGCCGCGCCGAACTACGCCTTCGCTCATGTGGAGTTCAAGGGCTCACGCCGTCGGCAAGCGACCTTCTACATTCAGCCTGACGGAGAGGACAGTGCAAGCGGTCTGCGGAAGAAATTCCCCTTCCAGATCTTCGGCGACGGCTATACGCACAACACCGACTACTAGTTGTTTTTCGGACAGCATCCGCAATGGGACATCGTTCTATTGCGGATGCTGCTCCAATTTACTCATCACTCAAATTTTTTCGTTTGCACTACTAGTTGATGTAATAGTAATTGGTGGCGTAGTGTGTAAAGCCTGATGCTTAGATGATCGGCTCATTTGATCATAGAGAATTCATAAGCTCTTAGTATAGCCGTACTCGTGATAATCGAAAGTACCACTTTGCTTTATCATGATAAACGAAACTACTAGTTTCGATTGTCCGAGAGTGGTGCCATCTATTTATTTAGCACCCCTGCAGCTTTTGAAACTGTCGAATAGACAATTGTGTAGACAATGAATACACAATTTGGCATACTGGTATTGTCATCCTTTGGGGAAAGAACCATGGCAGCGCCGCAACCAAAACCCAAAACAAGAACCACGAAAGCAAAGACGCTCAATCTGCGGGTGACTGAAGAGCAAAAGTCAGCCTTTGAACAGGCTGCTCAAATCAAGCAGACGAAAGTCAGCAGTTTTATCCTGAATAACGCCTATGAGGCTGCCCAGGAGGTCATTCGCCATCAGCATGTCCTGTCTGTTTCTGAAGACCAGTGGAACGCTATTTGCCACGAACTAGATAATCCGCCGAAGAGCAACCCGGCATTGCGTAAGCTTCTAAAATCTAAAAGTGTCTTTGAAAACGGTTGAATTTTGATGATAGGACCGTGCCCTATTGAAGACGGTTTTGATACCAGTGAATTCGACTCTGGCGTCGAAGCGCTCGACACATATCTAAAGCGTTATGCTCGACAGACCCAGAAGAGGGAAGGCGCTCGAACTTACGTTGTGTTCGAAGCTAGCAGAGTGATTGCTTATTACACTTTAGTTTTTGGTGCTATTGAATGGACGGAAGCACCGGAGAATGTTCGTAAGGGTTTAGGTAAATATCCAATCCCGATCTTGATATTGGCGCGGCTTGCTGTTGATAGAAACTGGGCCGGTAAAGGGCTTGGTAATAGTCTTTTGTTGGATGCTCTTCAGCGGGCGATGGCCGCTTCAGAGATAGCAGGACTTAGAGCTGTGGTGGTAGATGCAAAGGATGATGTCTCAAAGCGCTTCTATGAGAAACGAGGCTTTAGAGCTTGGCCAGTAGACGCAAAGCGTTTATTTGTAACCATGCTAGAACTCAAGCGTGAGGCCCTCTAGCCAAGAGTGTTTACTTGCTTATTCTTGGCGACTGACGTTAACCCTACCTTAATCGAACTGGGCCAGAATGTCCGTGGTCAAAGGTTCGATTCAAGCGAAAGTTACTAAATCATGATGCTACTAGATAATCCGCATACCACTGCCGTTGAGCAGCAATGGAAGAATCTCGCCGATCTAATATCGGATGAGCCATCGCTATTTCTCATTGGCAACTACGAGTTTATTGGGCCATTCACTGACTTTAAGTTCATTCTGGCTTTACCAGGGCTGCTAGCCGTTCTGTGCGAGACTTCTGCTGGAATCGAACTATTGGATGTTCATGAAAGCAGTAATCTTTTGCAAAGCGCCAAGGCTGAATTCTGCAAATCAACTCTCGGCGCTGACGAGCGAATCGTCTTTGCTGCTCACTATACTTCGTATTCGCATTTGCATGATATTCAAAATTTGAAAGAGAATGTGATGCGAGAGTTTAACGATTAGCCTTCAATTTCAGGGCGTTTCAGATCTGGTGTACTAGGTAACATGCGCACCCATTCATGGCGCCAATTGTAGTCGTAGAATCTCAGCCAGCAATGTGATGGCAATTTCTGAGCAATGCAGAATTGCTTCAATACTGGAATTGCTTTGTCAGGATCGCTTAAGCATAAATCGAAGTAATAGCTTGCCGGATTGCCTCTTGCGCTGCCGACCATGCTGCCGGTGCCAGTCTTAAGATCGCTTTTGCTTTTCACAATCCGGCACAAAGTGACCGCCTCGGCGATTTTAAGAATTGGCTTCCCATCAAGTTTTGGTGCTCACACTCGCAGCGAATCAACTTGCAATCAAAGAGGAAGAAAAGGTATTGGCAGATAAACAGTTATTATACTTGCACGGTCACATTTTGGTCACAGAACAGTCACCCTTTGGTCTCGTCGAGTAGATAAATTGGTCTCATCGAAGCACCGAGCTTTCCAATTTTCTAAACCGGGAGTACCAAAGTTATGTCTGAGCTTACCCGACCCGATTCCTTAATCAACGACTACTCGGTCTTCCAAGACAGTGGTTGTTCAGCGAAGCTATCGATTGATTCTTGGCCCTGTCCTCCAGGAAAAGAAAGCACAAGAAGCAACCCCTGTGGCAACAAAGGGCCAGTGATAAGTGACCGAATGGATTACAACAATTCAACGCGAGACCAACTGCGCCCCGCAGCAAATCAAGAATGGAGTGAGCGCAATAGGGACCAAGTCAGATCAGAAAGAGTGGAGAGAGAGCCACAAGAGTTCACTCCGCGCAACACTAATACTCCCCATATCGACACCACAAAAGACACAAAAGACGCACCTATAACATCAAAGGACCTCTCTCCGGAAGAGCTAAAAGCCATACGTGAGAGACTCATTGACGGATTAAATGAAAGAGGGAAGGATGCAGACGCCAGAAACAAGATAGAGAGTAACGCACAACGTCTCTGCCAGGAGATGGGCTTTGGCGACTGCACGCTGGAATATTCGGATGGCAAATAGCGACCAACAAGATTTTTTTCAGCGACAAATTTCCCCGTCGTCACTATCAAAGATCCGCTACTGCTTCTGCTGATCTGGCAAAGCGCCAAGGCTGAATTCTGCAAATCAACTCTCGGTGCTGACGAGCGAATCGTTTTTGCTGCTCACTATACGTCGTATTCGCATTTGCATGACATTCAGAATTTGAAAGAGAATGTCATGCGAGAGTTTAACGATTAGCCTTACTCTGTTCTTTAGTCGCGGCATTTTTTTCGGCAATTTTGGTGTCGAGTGCTTTAACCGCTTCCTCTCCGCACATTTCTACTATGGTTTTCTTGGCGCTTTCGTGTATCTTGCCTGATGGTTCGCGGACGTAATCGCAAACACTTTCGTAGAGATGTTCATGATTTTTTCTTATCACAACCTGCAGAGGGAGTGCATCAGCAGGTCCAAAAATTGGCTTTCCTCCAACTTCCGGGGGGCCGTAGATCGCAGGTGATACTTCAGCCGGTGAGCCATAGCCTGGTTTTACATTGTAATAATGCTCTTTGCCCGGGACAGTGCAGGCGTTCAAAACCCAAGCTTTATAGAGTGCTTTGGCGCCTTTGTCCTGGATAAGTTTGTCCTCGATAAATTGCAGGTCGCGAGAGCTCTCTATGAATGTCGTCCAAAGATCCCTAAAGGAAGTTTGAAACCAATCGCTGTTTTGCTGTAACTCTGGCACCGGATCCGCAGTCTGTGCCAAGGCCGGTGCTACGCCGAACGTGAGCACGGAAAAGATTGTTATGGCGAATTTTTTCATCTGTTTCCTATTACTCTTTTCGTCTTCCAAAACTGTCCGATTTTCAGCCAAAAATCGGACAGTTTTGCAATGGAGCAAATGAGGCAATCAAGTGCTATTTCTCGATGTGGCGTTAGCGAAATCGGAGCACCACCGCAACTCTATCTACGGGTCTTTCTTCTCAGTTAAATACTGTCGCACTAAAATCAGATTTGGTATTTTTCCTGCCATCAAAAATTCTACTGGTGAAACACCATTGAAAGGTGCTTCGGTAATTGGCTTCCGCAGCCATATTTGTGCGTCGGTTCCACCGGGATACATTTCTTGAACGTCTTTGTAAATAGCCATAATCAAAGTTAGCTTTAGCAGTTTGTCTTTGTCGAGAATGGCTGAGCTAGGGATGTTCTTCCAGCTAGTGTAAGTACCAGAATTTGGTGGCATGCCTAGAAATGCTGTTTGTTCTTCGAGAGTAAGATTCCAGAGCTCAGCGATTTTGAAATAGGTTTTGACCAGTGCTCCGCTTCTTACGTTTTTCTCTGATGTTATTGCCATGAAAATTACTCTCTGGAGCTTTGTGCTGTTGGTACTGTCTCGCGCCTAGTCGCTGAAAACGATTTGCATCTTGACGCGCTAGTTGCTTCCCATCTTACCGCCATTGCCTGGCCTATATATCCAACGCCTCTATTTTTGCTGTTTTCTTGATCGTATTTGGCGACTTTTCTTATCTGCATTTAAGGCAAATTGAAGCCTAGCGCGAGCTATCAAGTCGACATTAAACAGAGTTCTAGTAGAAAAGGGAAGAATGAACTCACAGAGCTTTATATTGCTTGAGCGATGCCAAGGGGAATTGCTAGATATAAGTCTATCTTTCCCGCAACCAAACTTAGAACGCGTATCTCAATCTGAACTAACTTCTTAACCCGCGACTAGAAATACATCTACGATGTTTTATCTGGCCGCATTGTCACATCTGCACTGCTGCATTCTCACATCTGCACTGCTGCATTCTCCTCCTACTCCGCTCGTCGCTCCGCTCACCCTTTTGTGAAGAAGGAAGCAAAGACGGTCGCAAGGAAGAACTGAATCAGCGCTGCGGCAATTTTTCTCAACCAGTAGGCAGCAAGCTGCCATTACAGGAGAATATCACTATGGCTAAAATCGAGAACCTTCGCCGCCACCTGGGCATCACCCTCTACGGCAAGCCGTTGAGGCGCAAGCCCCGTTTCGGCATCTATGGCGGTCAATTCGACCCCATTCACTACGGGCACCTGCTCTGCGCCAACTGGACTCGCATGACCGAGAAGTTGGACAAAGTGCTGTTCGTCACCTGCGGCGAATCGCCCAACAACAAGCCCGATTCGCTCTCTGCCAACGACCGTCATGACATGGTGGTTGCGGCCACGGCCAACAACCCTTTCTTCGAGGCTTCGCGCAGCGACATCCGCCAGAACGGCACCTCGTACATGATCAACACGGTGCAGGGCGTCATCGATGAGTACGGCGAAGACGTCGACCTCTTCGTCATGATCAGCTCCGAGTACCTCAACCCCGACCACAAGTACTTCCTGCCCAAGTGGATCGGCGCTGACCAGCTCTTCGCCATTCCCCAGGTGCGCTTCCTCGTGTTCCCGCGTGAAGGCGTCACCGTCAAGCAGATCGAGGCCTGGGCCAAGCTCATCCCGCAGGCGCGCATCAAGGCACTTCATGCCCCCAGCCCGCCGCTATCCAGCACCATGATCCGCCAGTGGGTGGCTCAGGGGCGCTCCATCTGGTATTCCACCCCGTGGAATGTTCAGCAGATCATCTACAAGAAGGGCCACTACATGAAGCCGGGCCAAGCGCCCTACAAGCATGAGGCCCCGCCGGTATCTGAGCTCAAGCGTGTCGGCATTTACCCTGGCGCCTTCGACCCCATCAACTACGGCGACCTGCTGCGTGGTGAATGGGCGCGTTGCGAGCACAACCTCGACCGCGTCGTCTTTGTCACCAGTGCTTCGCCGCCCAACAACCGCAAGATCACCGACACGGCCGAAGACCGGCACGACATGGTGGTGGCGGCAACGGCGGAGAACCCTTACTTCGACGCCTGGCGCAACGACATCGACAGTGGCAAGGTTTCGTACACCTTGCAGACTGTGCAAGAAGCTCGTCGCCGCTACGGCAAAGACGTCGAGCTGTTCGTGCTGCTGCGCTCTGACTACCTCGACCCCAATCATCCCTTCTGCTTGAGCAAGTGGATGGGCGCCCAGGAGTTGTTCAAGGAGTGCAAGTTCATTGCCTTTCCCAACGACTGGAGCCAGATCGAGCAGACCAAGCAGTGGGCCAAGCGCATTCCCAATGCCAACATCGAAGTTGTCTACGCGCCCAGTCAGCCGGTTTCGGGCGAAGAAATCCGCGGCCTCGTGGCTTCGGGTGGCTCGACGCTCTACTGCCTGCCCTGGGATGTGCAGCAGCTGATCGCCAAGAAAGGCCTTTACGGGGCCGATCAACCTGAGGCTCACAAGGCCAAGGGGTGAATCTACCAAACTTTACCGAGGACTTAAACATGAAACAAGCAGCTCGCAAGGGCGTTGTTCTCGGTGACTTCTCACCGGTGAACAAGGCCCAGATTCACATGATCGAGTTTGCCCGGCACTATGTCGACGAGGGGCAGCTTACCATCGTTGTCGACGAGCACGCACAGGACACCATCCCGGTGGCTGTGCGTGTGGCCTGGTTGAACGAACTTTTCCCAGGTGTCACGGTCAAGCGCATCAAGAGCGCCACCTGGCACAAATCGGATGGCGCGGACTTTTCGGAGAGTCTGGTCAAAGGTCTGCGGCGCATCGTGCCGAAGAACGGCGGCCATATCTTCTGTCTGGAAGAGCGGGGTAAGCTTTTGGCAGCGAACCTTGGCGCCGCTTTCATTCCGGTTGATCCTAGCTTGATTGGCTTCAGCGCCAGCGAGCAGGAGATTCGCAAGAATCCGCTCAAGCATTGGGAGGCCCTGCCTCCCTGTGTGCGGCCTTACTATGTGCGGCGTGTCTGTGTCTTTGGTCCGGAATCAACGGGCAAGAGCACCCTCGCCAAACAGCTGGCTGAGCGCTTCGGCAGCGTCGCTGTGCCGGAATATGCCAAGACTTACATCGAGGCGCAAGGCAAAGAAATCGACGCCGGTGACATGCTGAAAATCGCCCGCGGCCAGTGTGCATCAGAAGACGCCATGGCACGCGAGGCGAAGAAGGGTGTGTTGTTCTGCGATTCCGATTTGGTCACCAGCATCATCTGGAGCGGTCGCTTGGTGGGGGAAGTGCCCGAATGGCTTCGCAACGAAGCTGACAAACGGCACTACGACCTCTACTTGCTCACGCACTACGATGTGCCCTGGGTTGACGATGTGCACCGCTACATTCCCAAAGAGAGCCCGGCCTTCTTCGATCGCTGTGTGCTCGAATTGGAATCGCGTCAGCGCAATTTCGTCCAAATCAAGGGCGGCTGGGATGAGCGGCTGGAACTGGCGGTGAAAGCCGTTCAGGAGATGCTGGCTCAGTGGTAGCTAATTCGGTAGCTGCTAGTTCGCTAGTTGTCTACCACAAGCAGTCTCTGGCCTTAAGTATCTGGTCTGGCGCTGCCAGGCCAGATACTGAGGCTCATTTCTCTAACAATTTTGCCAGCCGAAAGGCCGATACTAATCCTGGTCGAATACAGGAAATTTCGGAGCATAAATATGGGTAATAATAAGCATCCAGCTTGGTGGCAGTCGTTTTACGACGACACGCCATTCGAACTCTACATGGTGCGCAGCAATCAGTCGGAGTTGGAGGAGTCGATCGCGTTTCTGCGAGAGAAGCTTCACCTCACCGCCGGCGCCACCATCTTTGACCAGTGCTGTGGCTTCGGAGCCATGAGCATTCCCCTTGCTGAGCGAGGCTTCCGTATGATCGGAGCTGACCTCTGCAAGAAGTATATCGCCATGGCCAAGCAGGCGGTAGCAAGTAAATCCGGCAAAACCAAGTTGGTCAAGACTGGATCGGCTAAGGGCAAGTCGGCGAAAACGGCCGGTGCAAAAACGAAGCTCGACGCCACGTTCACCGTCGCCGACGCCTTCGACTTTGTGCCCCGGGTCGCTTGCGATGCCGCTTTCAACTGGTACACCAGCTTCGGCTACGCTGAAGAAGATGAGCAGAACCTGAAAATGGTGACGCGGGCATTTGCTGCTCTCAAGCCAGGAGGCCACTACGCTCTCGATTTCTTGAACATGCCGATGATCATGCAGGCCTTCAAGACCTCCATGAGCACCACTTTGCATTCTCCTCAGGGCGACATCGTGCAGACCAGGAAGTGCAGCTTTGACCTCTACAAGGGCACCATGGTGCAGCATTGGACCTGGGCAATGCCTGACGGCAAGGAGCTGACGCAAGACAGCACCCTGCGTGCTTACATGCCCTGCGATCTGGTGGCAATGTTCAAGAAAGTCGGCTTCGTCGATGTGCAGCTATTCGGCGGCACCGACGGCAGCCCCCTTACGGCTGAGAGTGGCCGCTGCATCGTTGTCGCTCGCAAGCCCACCGCCAACGACAAGTTGCGGCAGAGCATCTACGAAGGTGCCATCCTGCCTCGCGCGGCCACGCCGGCAACCCTTCGCCTGGTGTCGCATGTGGTGGCTCAGCTCGATCGCGAATTCGGTACGGCTGTTCCTCATCGACAGCTGCAGTTCAGCCTGCCGCCTGATGAGCTTTATCAGCGCATGGGCAAGGTGCGTCGTTCTGTTTTCGCCAGCGCCGAAACCCAGGCCCTCGTTCGTTCTGTCATGGCGGAGCAGGGTTTTGCGCCAGAAGCCAACGCCCTTGACTCCGCGCGCTTGCGAGCTGTCACCGATGGCGGTCATGAAAACCCGCTGGCGGCTGCGGCTTACAGCGCTCACCGCGACACCTGGTACGCCAATCCCCAGGCGCAAATCAACTGGTGGATTCCGCTCTACGACGTCAGCGAAGGCGAGACCTTTGCTTTCTTTCCTGCCTATTTCGACAAGCCTGTGGCCAACGACTCGGCTGCCTTCGACTACGACAGGTGGTCTGAGCAGGTGGGTTTCCAGAGCAGCAGCGCTGCCTCTTCGGTGGTGCCTGCGGTTTATCCTTCGACCACCGAGGAATTTGCTCGCGATGGTATGGTGCCGTTTGCAGCGAAGGCCGGTGAAGTCATTCTCTTCGCGGCGTCGCACCTGCATCAGACCTGCCAGAACGTCAGCGGTGCAACGCGCTTGAGTGTGGACTTCCGCACTGTGCACATCGGTGATCACGAGGCGGGATTGGGCGCGCCCAATGTCGACAACCAGTCGACCGGTTGCGCTCTCGTTGACTATCACAAGACGTAAGTCCTCGCTGCCGAGATGCTTGCGCTCGTCTCTCATTCTCTATCTCTCACTGATTAGCTTCACTCTAAAGGAGGTGACCTATGAAAGCAGCAAAGGCGAAAGCCAGAACTGGTATAACTCCGCGGCCGCTCCTTGAGTTGCTTCGACTACCGCCTCCGGAAGACTATTCGGAGCGTCGTGATTTTGAGCAGGAAATGCATTTGGCTTGGAAGCAATTTCGGGCTGAGCACCCCCTGGGTTTGCGTCAAGACGAGCTCAACTTCGACATGGAGGCGGCAGGCAAGGGCGAGCGAGTGGGAGTGCGACTGGCTCGCAAGCTCTTCGCCACCGGCAAGCTTGCTCCTTATTGCGATGCTTACTACGGCACCGACCATGCCAAGGCGAAGGCCTGGCAGTCGGCAGAACCCGACTTTGGGGTTTTGGCCGGTCTCTTGAAAGAGCATCGCTCGGACTTCAGCTTGGTCGCCCTGGAGCGCTATCTCAGCCCCGCTGAGGTGGTACGCGGCGTGCTGGAAAGGACTTGTCTGGGCAGGTCTTTGATGATATGTACAAACATCCTTACTACATCTACGCTCATAAGCTCTCTCAGTCGGCCTGGCATTGGTACACCAGGTACGAAGGCGAGAATCTACCCTGGTCGCGCGTGGTGCAGTTTCACAAGTTCTTCAAGGCCTTCGATTTCGCTCAGGAGGGCTTTGATGTCACTATCGACCATTCGCAGCACTGGTGCAACAAGCGTGGTGGTGGTGAATACACGGGAATGCGCACCGACCCGTTGACTGGTAAGAACGTGGTGGGCACCTGGCTCGATGGCGAGTTCGGTTTGATCATCAGCCGTGGTGGCTTGCATCTGCTCACTTTGGGCGTCTGCACCACTGCCGCTGGCATTCTCGTCAATCAGATTCAGCTGAAGAAGAAGAAAGGCAACCGCTGGCTTTTCCAGCTGCCCAAGCCTTACTTTGAGTACGCCCTGGAAAGGCTGCTAGCTGCGTGCGCCGAGGCTGAGCTGCCGCTCTTTCTTGTCACAGGTGATAGCCATGCTGAAGAACTTAGTCGAGTGCACTCTGAAGCAGTTGATGCCGACCCCAGTATTCTTCCGCGCATCAAGGCTATCTACGATCAGCCCCTCAATGGCTATAAGCGTGTTGGTCGCCGCCTCAAGGTCAGCAGTCTGGCCTATCGTCGGCTTGCAGAACTGTTGCCAGCGGCTGCTTAGGGCAGCTCTGGCCAGTTCTGGAACCTAGAAATTCGGCGACCCTGTCAGTAAAAACTTCCAAATTCGAAAAACACAAGGAACGTATTTATGTTGCTTACATTTTTGTACACCGTTGCTGCCTTGGCCGCGCTCGTCGGCGCCATCGCTGGCATTGTCTATCCCTTCACCTGCCGGTCGCTGGAGCGTCACCTGGTCTCGCCGCAGCCTGACTTCAAGACCGATGCGGTCGCCTGCAAGGGCTGGAACACCACCCGCTGGGCCCTCGACAAAGTGCGTTTGCGCACGGGGCTGACCGCGATTTGCGCCTATGCCGTCGGCATGGTGGCGTTGATTCCACTGCAAAGCATTCTCAAAGCTGCCGAGAGCGCCTCGTGGGTGCCTTCGGTGTTCATGCTCGTGCTCACTGTCGCGCTGCTGACAGTCGGCATCACTTCTATCTTTCATAACGGCCGGCAATCGGAAATCGACATGAAGCGCCGCTTCCCGTCGATGCGCTGAACGCCGCTAATATCAAAAGAGGTCTCTATGTCATCTCATAAAGGTCACGGGCATTCGCCTGGTGATGGGCACGGTCATAAACATGCTGAGCATGCGCACGCGCAGCATCCGCATGCTCATCGGCCCCATCACGATTTTCGCAACCAGAATCGCAATAAGCTCTGGATTGTGCTTCTGCTCACCCTCTCGTTCATGGGCGCTGAGGTGGTCGCTGGATTGTTCACTGGCAGTCTTGCCCTCCTGGCAGACGCCGGCCACATGTTCAGCGATGCTGCCGGTATCGGGCTGGCGCTCATTGCTGTCTGGTTTTCTGGAAAGCCGCCTTCGCTGTCGCGAAGCTACGGCTACTACCGCACCGAGATTCTGGCGAGCATGGCCAACGCTTCTATGCTCATGGTTATTTCTCTCTGGGTACTCTACACGGCGGGTATACGTCTCTTGCAGCCTACTGAAGTCGTCGCCGGGCCGATGATTTGGGTGGCGCTGGCTGGGCTTGTGATCAACGCCGTTTGTGCAAAAGTTTTGCACAGCTCAGCGGATCATTCGCTCAACATGAAAGGTGCATACCTGGAAGTAGTCAGCGACATGATCGCCAGCGCTGGCGTGCTCATTGCTGCATTGATCATCAAGTTCACTGGTTGGTTCTGGGTGGACGCAGTGGTAAGTGCGGCCATCGGTCTGATGATTCTGCCACGCACCTGGCAGCTGTTGAGCGAGTCTGTCAATGTTCTCATGGAGGGCACACCCAGTCGCATCAACCTCGGTCAGCTCAAGAGCGAACTGAAGTTGGTGGCTGGTGTGGTCGATGTGCATGACCTGCACGTTTGGACCATTACGTCTGGTCTCGACAGCTTGTCGGCTCACATCAGAGTCGATAACAGCGTGTCTTCCACCGCAGTGCTGGAGGCTATTCACGAATTACTGGAGCACAGGTTTAGCATTCAGCACAGCACTGTGCAGCTGGAATCGGTCGACTGCAAACGCGACTGCCCCTGCGCGCCAGCGAAGAAATGCCCCTAGGCTTTGGTCAATGGAACCCTCAGCTAGGGACGGTTTCTGAGGGTTCGCGAGCTTTGGAATAGCTGCTGTTGCCATTGCAACAAAAGAAATTGAAGAGAGGGGGTAACCCCTCTTTGAGCTTGTCACTTTTCTAGTTGAAATTCGTTTGCCTTCAGTGGGCAGGCCGAAATTTTAGCATCGAAGAGTGACAAGCTTTTTCTTTTTTTTGCACCTTTAACTCACTGTTTGGTTGGTAAGGCTAA
>JBIPOV010000126.1:0-12662 GCA_044378815.1 Obscuribacteraceae bacterium (SeqCode)
GAAGATTCGGACAAGCACGAATTTGGCAAAGCCTCATCCGTGCTTGTTCTTTTGCAAAAACTGTCACTTTAGCTGAACTAAGGTGATAGGCAGGTTTTCATTTCAACAATAGACCAGTCTACTAATTAAGTAGTAAAAAAAGAGGGAGAAGCACCAGTTCAGCCGAAGCCAAATTTGGTGCTCCCCCCGCTCAATACAGGTCCTTAGCTTAGCGTCCCACTGGCGGGGCTAGCAGAAATAGCACTGGCAGAAATACCGGTTATAGAAATACCGGTTATAGAAATACCGGTTGTAGAAATACCGGTTGTAGAAATACCGGTGATGGACCTACCGCAGTTAGACCGCAGTTAGGCCGCTCTCAGCCTGTCCTTAGACCACACCCACATCGAGATCTTGCACTTTCAGATAGCTGAAGGCGAAGCCCTGGTCTTGCGTGCCAGTCAAAAGCGCAGCCGCTTGATGAAGAGCGTCTTGTGCCGCAAATTCGTTTGGCACAATCTTAAGTTGCGTGTAGAAGGTGCGCTGCTCGACCTCGGCCTGCTCCACAGCCCATCGCGCACGACCGCGCTTTTGCACAGCCTCTTTGCGTGCCTCACCGGCAACGCGCTGGGCTTCCACAGCAGCAGTCCAGTCGGCCTCCAGCTTGTTGCGCTCCTCGTGAAGCAGCCAGAAAGCAGTGGTCTTTTCGCCATAGCTGCGAGCTGCCTCAAGGATGGCTTCATCGTTACCATCAATGCCGACTGTCCAGAGTTGCTTGCGAGCGGCAATCAGAGCAGTCATCTCGGCGCAGGGAAAGGCATTGAGCTTCGCTCCCTTGCGGGCTCGATCGCAGCGCAGGGCGTGATAACGCGCAGCGCCGAACTGCATGTCAGCAAAGGCCAGTTCAAAATCAGCTTCTTCGAGCGCCGCTTTGGCCTGCGCCAAATTCTGCCCAACGAGCGCTTGCTGTTTGACAGTCTTCGCTTCTTGCAACAGCTGTGCAGACAGCGTCCGTGCAGCCTCAAGCACAGCGCGCTCGAGATCATGTGTGTCAGTGGTAGTTTTCAAAATTTTCTTTCAAGTGGTGATGAGCCCGATAGGGCTCGGCAGAATAGTCTAAGTTCAGCTCTGTGGGTTGCCCATTGGCAAAAGTGCAAGCAACCGTTCAGAGTCAAGAGGCGGTGAAGCGACTATTGAAATCTTCACCGCCTCAGAGAAATGACTGCTATTACAGCCCAGGGAACAGCAACTGCTGTGCTTCCAACACCAGACTGCGCACCATTTCATGGCGCAACCCGCGATGAGCAGAGAAGAACTGCTCCACCGTCATCAAGTGTTTCTTCATACCCTCAGGCACGGGGCCGTGCTCGACCACCAGGGCGGCCATGATCACCATGTAGGTCAGATCTTCTGGCGTGCTGCCATAACGATCTGACTGAATGGCCCGCAAGAAATGGACGACGCCGAGCTTGACGCCGGTCTCTTCTTGCGACTCGCGACGAGCAGTTTCTTCAGGGCTTTCTTCCCCTTCCGCAACGTGGCCGCCGGGCAAGTCCGGACCACGATTTTCTTCGGCGGCGACTATCATGCCATCTTCCGTGAATGCCACCACAGCAACTGCAGTAACGCTCTCGAAAGGAGGCACGAAATCGGGCGGCATCAGCACGAAATTGGTGACGCGGTCACCCGGAGGAGGCGTGCGCCTTTTGTCCGGACGTTCTTGCGCGACAGGCGCAGTGCCGCCGGCAGAGCCAAGCTCCGCATTAGCTGTCTGAGATTTTTCGATCATAGACTCTCCTTATTGACTAGAGCAGGTTTTCGCTTAGCGTTGTGCTGCTAGATCAGAATCTCCGGCACGTTGATGGCTGCCAGAGCCTGCTGCGGGAAGTAGTCGGGCAAGGTGGAGACGCCCGAGAGATAGGTGCCAGATTCGTCGAAGGGGCGATCCGGCCGCCAGTGGATATCGAGCGGGCTCTCGCGCTCGCCGAGCACACCAGATATGGTGACCAGACCATGGCGACGAGAAGCATTGAAAAGGCGCGGCACGAAATGCTCGTACTCGCGAGGGGCAAAGCCGAGACGCTGATGGCAGTGGACGATCAGCACCGGGCAGCGTGGCAGAAAAATCGATTTACGCAAAATCGTGACCGCCTCTTCACCCGTAAAGGTGAGCCAGCGGCCGCGACGCAGTTGCTCCAGGTGAGCCTCTACTTGCTGTTGCATCATTTGTGCCAAAGTGTACATTTAGCTCCTTTCTCCAGTTGCAGGATTGTTTGGCGCCAGCCATGCTGTTTGACGACGCCGGGTTTGGAGTTGTTAGTGGACGCGGGAAAGACCGGCGGACGCACCGCCAGAAGTACCGCAGCCATAGAGGTCGAACATGCGCGACGAGAGCTGGTCGAAAGCAGTGGCGGCTTCAGCGGCCAGTACCACCTGCACTGCCGCAGTCTTCTCCAGCAAATCGCGCTGACGGGCGAAGTCGTCGGCAGCGGCGCTGAGCTTGACCTCACCATCACCGATACCGAGGGCCGCCAGAGCGCGCACCGCCGACCGCACATGGGCCTCACCTTCTGCCTTTTCGGCCATGGCCCGCTGACAGATCACCTGCAGGAGTTGCAGCTTCTCGGCCAGCACCATGACGCGACGGATGCCCTCCTTGACGAAGTCCACCGAATCGCCAACCTGGCGTTGGATACGGGTTTCATCGGCGCCATTCCAGAAGGCAACGTCGTCGAACTCCTTCTTCGAAGCCGACAGCACCAGACGCACCAGGGCGTTGGCATCGAGCTTGCAGGCCAGAGCGACGACATTGCCGTCAACCTTGAGAGCGCTGCTGGCAGCGGCCACAGCCGAATTGGTATGCAAAGACAACATGATACTTCTCCTTGTTGAGAGGTTACATCTTGGTTGAGTTGACCAGGCGCACGAACTTACGCCGACCAACTTGAAGAACGCAGCTAGCGTCAGTGGCCAGGTCGACCATCTGCTTTTCGTCCAGTACTTTGACCTCATCGAGGCGAACGCCACCGCCCTTGATCAGCTGGCGAGCCTGATTGCGACTGGACGTCAGCCCAGCAGCGACCAGCAGCTCCACCACAGAGGTGGCGACCGGCACCTGCAACTCGTCCATTTCAGTCGGTGCTTGCCGCTGGCAGTGTACGGCCAGCCAGGCAGCGAGAGCTTGCTCACCAGCTGCTTCGCCGTGCATCTCACTGACGATACGTTTGGCCAGACGCTCCTTCATCTCTTTGGGATTGACACCCGCGGAGAGCAGACTGGCCACTGTGCTGATCTCGCTGAAACTGGCCGAGGTAGCCAGCTCGAACCAGCGCATGATCTTATCGTCAGGAATGCGCATGCACTTGGCGAACATGTCGTCGGGTGCATCGCGCAGGCCAATGGCGTTACCGAGCGACTTCGACATCTTCTGCACACCATCGGTGCCTTCAAGCAAAGGCATCAAAAGCGCCAGCTGCGGCTCCTGTTTGAAGAGGCTCTGCAGCTGTCGGCCCATCAGCACGTTGAAGCGCTGGTCGCTCCCGCCCACTTCGATATCGGCACGCAGATGCACCGAGTCGAAGCCTTGCAGCACAGGGTAGAGCAGCTCATGCACAGCCACCGATTGCTGCTTCTCGATGCGGGCGCCGAAGCTGTCCTTGGCCAGAAGCTGATTGACCGTCACCATACTGGTCAAGGCGACGAGCTGAGCAGCACTCATGGCACCGAGCCAGTCGTTGTTGTTGACCACCTCGGTGCGCGACAGGTCGATGATCTTGCCGGCTTGTTCCAGGTAGGTCTGGGCGTTGGCAGCCACCTGCTCGGCGGTGAGAGCCGGACGAGTGACATCGCGACCGGTGGGGTCACCGATGGTGGCAGTAAAACCGCCGATGAGAAGAATGATCTGGTGGCCGGCGTCCTGAAAGCGCTTGAGCGCTCGCAGAACAACAGCGTGACCAAGATGCAAATCAGCCGAGGTCGGGTCGACGCCGAGCTTGATGCGCAGCGGTCGCCCTTCCTGTTGAGCCTTGGCCTGGAGCTCGAGCAGAGCGGTCTGGCTGCCAGGCAAAACCATAGCACCGCTCGGAATCTGAAGAGGCGCCGGGTTGAGCAGACTCACTGGCACCTCGACCGGTTCCTCAGCCGGTTTCTCTGTTAATCCATTCATGGTTGTTCTCCTACAAATGAGAGATAGAAGGAGGTGACTTCGACGTCAAAGTATTCGTCAGCTTCAGCTGTGCTCAGCCGATGGCCGCGAGCTTCAGAGCCCGATATCCCTCCGGCAGCAGCACTTCTTCCTTAAGGTACTTCTTCGCCCGCTGGCGGCCGCGCACACCAGTGCTGCGAGACGTCTTGCGGGTGAGCAGGCGAGCGAGATCGGCTTCGGCCTTGCGAATGAACTCGTGATAGAAGGGGCTATAGGGCCGGAGCACATCGGTCAGACCATCAGCAGCTTCCACCAGTTCAATCGGTTCGACGAAGTAGACAGTGCGCCGCGGATTCATGGCAACAATTTTGACATTCCAGCGATCACCGGCAAGCGGTGCAGGGCCAGATTCGGTCGCGTATGCGGGTCGGCCGTTAATCAGCTGTTCGACGCGCGAGCCACGAGGGGCGGGCGTGAAAACAACTTCCAGCTCAGAGCCGATTCCAACATGGGCCATGGGTATCTCCTTTTGCTTTTCTGTTAGCTCTTCTCACGGCAATCAAAAGGGCAGACGAAGACAACGTGCAGCGGCACTTATGCCAGCTACAAGTCAACTGCGTATACCCAAGTACTAGCTCTGCGCAGGCAGAAGCCCGACCAGAACAGCTGCTGTCTAAGCAGTTGCCGACTGAGCAATTGCCAACAGACCAAACCAACTCAATATCCGCCGTCTCCCACACTCAAGAGTGCTTGAGAGATAAAGTCGGGCGTAAGAGGTGTTGGCTTAGGAGTTAGCTTTATTGCACCAGTAATTGAAAAATTGAGAAGAGATACTTAGTTCTAAGCTCTAACTACGCAAAAGGTGAGAATAACTATTGTTACAGCAACCCTCTTTACAATCGGCTACAATTCGACTCTGTTTGCAATGGCGCTGTTTTTAGTCAAGTAGAGAACAACACAGAGTCAAGCTGGTGGCACCATAGCGGCAACGTGCATTTTCAAAGAAAAAGAGCAGAGAAATTTCGCCTGGTTTTTGTTGCTAGAACAATGGCCACAGAGCTTGCTGGAAATAGTGGGGAATAACCGCAATTGCACGGTTCGTGCCAGATGCGCGAGTTAGCGCAAGCAAATAATTCGATTTTAGAGCAGCATCTCATCTGACAGCACTAGCATTTGTTTTTTTTGCACCAAGAAAAATAGCTGACAGAAGGCTTTAATCGGCCATGAGATGCCACTAAGCCAGCGCAAAAAGGCACCAGGGCTGACTCGCTGCAGCCTCGCTGCTTCTGGCTCGCCGACTAACAGCGAGATGTTACAAGGCAGTTACAGCAACGGTTTACAGAACTTCGCCTTTGCTCAGTGGCAGCACGGATCTAATAGGTGTTAGAAAAAATAGTCACTCCCATCAACCCCAAACTCGGACCCTCTTTCTAAACACCCGTATTTCTTCCCAGCAATAAAGAGCATCGAACAAAAAAGCATTGGCACTAGTGCTAATAGTTCGACACCTCTTCGACCAACCACCGAAAAAATCAACAAAAGGCAATCTATGACCGAAACGACCAACACCTCCTCCACTGACCTGGCCACCATCGAAAAAGCCCTGGGCGCCGACGCCAAATCTCTGCTTGAGCACAAGTGCGAAAAGGTTCCCAGCTCGCTCCTGCACTTGCCCAGCGCCGATTTCGTCGACCGCTTCATGGCGCCATCGGACCGCAACCCCCGGGTGATGCGCAGCATGCAGACCCTCTTCGACAGCGGCCGTCTAGCAGGCACAGGCTACCTTTCCATCCTGCCCGTTGACCAGGGCATCGAGCACTCTGCCGGCGCCTCGTTCGCCAAAAACCCCATCTACTTCGACAGCGATAAGATCGTCGAACTGGCCATCGAGGGCGGCTGCAACGCAGTGGCATCGACCTTCGGCGTGCTCGGCTCAGTGTCGCGCAAGTACGCCCACAAGATTCCTTTCGTCGTCAAGCTCAACCACAACGAATTCCTCAGCTATCCCAACAAGTTCGACCAGATCATGTTCGGTCAGGTGCGGCAAGCCTATGAAATGGGGGCAGTCGCCGTCGGCGCCACCATCTACTTCGGCTCGCCAGAGTCTGCTCGCCAGATTCAGGAAGTGGCCGCGGCCTTCGAAGAAGCTCACCGGCTGGGCATGGTCACCATTCTCTGGTGCTACCTGCGCAACAACGCTTTCAAGGTCGACGGCAAGGACGGCAAACCGGGTGTCGATTATCACACGGCCGCTGACCTGACCGCCCAGGCCAACCACCTTGGTGTCACCATCGGTGCCGACATCATCAAGCAGAAGCTGCCCGAAACCAACGGCGGCTTTGACGCGCTCAAGTTCGGCAAGACCGACAAGCGTGTCTACTCTGACCTCACCAGCGACCACCCCATCGACCTCACCCGCTACCAGGTGGTGAACTGCTACATGGGTCGCCAGGGCCTGATCAACTCCGGTGGACCCTCCGGCGAGAACGATCTGGCCCAGGCCATCAAGACGGCAGTGATCAACAAACGCGCCGGCGGCATGGGGCTGATTTCGGGTCGCAAGGCCTTCCAGAAAGACATGAAGGACGGCGTCATCCTGCTCAACGCCATCCAGGATGTCTATCTCTGCAAGGGCGTGACCATCGCCTGAGCTGAAGCTCGAAGAAGTCTGAATAACAGCAGACGACAGAAAGCAACACAAGAAACTTGAGCTAGGTCGTATTAAAGCAGCAAGTAACACCAGCGCTTGCTGTGGTGTAGAGCAAGGAGAGCCCAAAAGGCTTTTCTTGCTCTCTTTTTCTGTTTTGTGAACGACTATTCAAAACCTGCACTTTGCCGAAAAGCCACTCCAGGCAAAGCAAAAGACCGCAAAGCTATTGCCTTCGTTGCTCACTTTCAGCTTTTCAAACCCTGCCGCTTTTCTCATTTATTTTTTCTACTATATTTTATAATACGATTAATAGCAGTAGAAATGCAAAAAAAACTGATAGAAAGGAAGTCTGCTAGAGCGAATCACTTAAACGAATCACTTAAACGAATCACCTAAACGCAATACTCAAAATGAATCACCTAAGGGGGCGGCGGGCCCCATAATCGAGCATTACGGCCTTACCACGAGCATCGATACCGACTTGCTCTGTGGCCCAACTAACCTGGTCACCCATCAGGCGATAGTTGTAATCGTGAAAAATTACTCCATCCTTCGTCATCTGCTCACGTAAGGCCGCCGCCTGTTTTTCAGTTACTGGCGTGCGCAGAGGTTCCTGCAATGACAGGGCTATAACAGAACTGCCCCTGGGCCGAATTTGATTATTCACTTGCACCGCATCAAATAGCGCTTTGGCATCATGAGGCAATTTACCCCAATTAGAAAAATCTCGTCCAGTAAGTGAACTAGAAACCTTCAATACTGCGCCGCTAGACAACATGAAGGCACCACTTTCAGAGCCACTGCCAAGAAATGCTCTAACTGGTTCTTTGAAGTCTTTCAAATACGGTGCAACGTCTTTGCCGTGGTGATAACCAGAGTTCTTTTGCATGACTTGTAAAAGCGAATTAGCACCTTTATCAATTGCCATTTGCCATGGTGCGTTTGCATCGCCAGCAGGGCGACTAACAAATCTAATTTCCGGCTCAGTACTCTTAGGAGCAGAGCGGTGAAAACCGTTTGCTGCAGCCGATAGCCAATCGGTGGGAACCTTTGCTCTGACAATTGAAAGTTTCTCTGTTTCACCAGCGACAAATCCTTCGGCCATAGGCTTAACAGAGTAAGTGGAGACTTTGCCACCGCTATTGGCAATACTTTTAACATCCCCAGGCTCGATAGCAACAAGCTTAAACTCGCGCTCCCTAATGGCAGCAGCATTTTCCAATGCATACTTGTGAGCATACAAACGCTGATTGCCCGGCGCCGCAGCCAATGAGGTCGAAAGTGCCGTAGCAAGAGGATAAACAGCCAACCGATTCAATGAAAGTTCACCCTTATGATATTGACTTTGAGCTTCAGTAGTTAAGCCATCAGCATAGCCACGAGTAAAGCTCATCGTCGTCATTGCTTTGAAAGTATTACCGGCCAGTTGCTGAGGCGCTAGCTTGACCAAGCCATGGGTCAGACCAGCGCTGGCTAGATCGCTCGCTAAGGCAATAGGATCTATGGCACTAGTGCCAGTTCTAAGCAATCCACGGCCAATCGACTCACTAGTAACTTCACCATCTTGATTGAGATAATTAGCACGAGTAAGCAATGGGTCAACAACTCGGCTAGAAATACCTAATTTTAAAGACATCAAAGCTGGAGATGCCTGACTAGAGGTGCCTAGTTTTCCAATAATTCCCCTCAGAGTCAGGCCTTTGGCTAAACCCAAAGCAGCATCAGTAAACATAGAGTCGTTCTGAGAAACTTCATCGAGAGCGTAGGTTGCACCCGCAACAAAAAATCCAAACTTACCTCGTGCAAAGGCACCAAGTGTCTTTACGGCACCCGAAGTAATGTTGTAGGCATCTAATTCCTTTTGTCTAGCAATCTCTATCTTCTCAGACGCTTGCCGGGCTATTTCAATACTTTGAGGAGAAGAAGATGAAGAGAAGCCTGCCCCTTTGATTTGTTGAACTGCTTGTTCAAGGTTTTGCTTAGCTGCAGCTTGCTGGTGATAGGGCTCGGTGACAGCATCAATGGCGATGCGCAAAAAGCTACGACGAGATTCCTGCAACTGAACTTCGGCCAATTCAGCTTCGAGAGTCTTTGCCGCGTCAAGTTTGGAGGACAAATGTGCCTTGTTCGTATCCATAGACTTGCACCTTTCAGCCTAGCCTATATACCCGTTATCCAGGTTTTTCATATAAGCAGCTTTACCACAAGGGGCAAGCGTTCTTAGTTTTTCCCTTAGGCAGTGCTCAAATGGGCGAACTTAACAGAGAAGAAGCCACGGCTTGCAACAAGTCTGAAACAATCTTGCCCTAATCTGTAGCTATGAAGTTACTGCGGCAAGAGGGCAAAACCATGGGCTGAGGACCTCGTCAAGATTGTGGGCCAGTAAGATACGAGACGCCCCAATTTGATTCACAGTTTGTGAATCCAAACTTTCAGTATAGCCAAGCTCAAGAACGGCTAAACAACCAGTATTTCAATCATATGCAGAACCAGTATCGTGGTAGTTTTCACGACCCTGGTTTCCAGATTTATGATCAGTCGTCCGCAACAAATCGAGGCAGCGACTCATATAGAGGCGCCGAATCTGGACGCGTCATTTATCCTAGCGACAACAAATTTGCTAGTCGCGAAAGCTATGATCAGTCAGTTTCTAAGCTGACCAGCTACGACCATACCAATGCTCATGAAGCGGTGAAGAAAGCAGCGGCTGAGGGTCAGGGAGTAGCCTTTATCATTGGCTCCCAGTCAACTAAAGATACTCAGAAATTGCTTGATCAAATGACCAAGATGAAAGAGCAAAATCCTGGTATGCAATTTGTTTACATCGACAAAGATAAAGTCAACGAGCAGGTAAAGAATAATCCAGATTCAACTCATGCAAAAAAATGGCAAGACTGGATTCAGCAAAACACTAATGGCTCCGACTTAGCTTTCACCAGCCTACAGTCAGTTAAACCTGGTGAAGGCGGCAAACCAGTTGTCGACCGTGTTGTAAGCACCCACTGGGGTGGCGATATACAAGAAAGCCTGAAAGATCAAAACAGCTATGCCAAGAAATTCAGCGGATCGCACCAGGGACATTTCAAGCTAGAATCCGAGCCGGCCCCAAAAGGCAATGGCGAAACCAGCAACAATAATGATTCGAGCAAAGGCACGGACACAGACGAAAAAGAAGCGGCTAAAGACAATGACAAGAAGGAGCAAACAGCAGTTTACGGCATGAGCGAAGCTGAAAAGCAAACTCTCGAAAAAGAGCACGATGAAGAAAACTACGTCAACTTTGATAAGAGAAACAAAGAACTTTTCAATCAAGCCAGAGATGAAGCGAAGAGAACCGGCAAACCATTGATCGTCAATTTTGAGATGACCCACTGTGTCCCCTGTAAACAGAAACAAGCAGAAGCCCTTCCCGAAATGACCAAAGAACTTGCTGGCAAAGCCACAATTTTGAACATGGACCCCAACAGCCCAGAAACTGGGAAGATGCTCAAAGACCACGGCATTTCTATGGACATATTCAAACAGGGTTTCCCGGCCACCGGAGTTTTTACCGTTGACGCCAACAATCAGATGGAACAGAAAGGAGAAATTATTAACGGCTACTCAAGCAAAGCCTACTTCGACAAACAGCAACCAGGCAGCAAAGCCTATCAGCAAGCTATGCCTTACGAAAAGCTGATTAAAGCAATCAAAGGGCAGCTATAGCGCTTTGTAATTTCAGAATGGGTGCCGGATAAGGTTTGGATCAGGTATAAGTGCTCTACCCCTGAGCTACAGCGAGTTTGTTGCCAAACTCATTGGCAGGATTCGAACCTGCGACCCCTTCATTGGTAGTGATAACCTGAATCCTTCGACCCGGCTTTTCGATTATAGCTCATCTTCAATTAATCACTTGCAAAGCAAGCATTTGCCCAAGAGCTTTATTAATCGGGTTTAGGTGGAATAACAATACTGGTCCTTAGAGAGTTTGTTAATGGTCACACCGATGACGAAATCAATAGCCAATCACCAATTCAAGCTATTATCGCTGGCCTGCCTCAGCCTGTTAAACAGCAGTCTTCCAGCCTACTCGCAGCACAGCACACAACAGCTTGAGCAGATGCTCGATTCAGTAGAAACGGCCTCCGGCTATTCGGCAAGCCAGAGAGGAAACAGCGGGCAATTTCAAGCGTCACCGTTCAACCAAAATCCGGTTATGCAACACCCGTTCATGAACCAGGGCAATAACAACTGGCAGCCTAGCAGATCTGTACCGCAAATGACTCCGACCCAGCCAATGCAGAGCATGCAAGCCACAAATCAGAGCCCCTTTGCCAAAATAAACCGCGCTAGGCAATGGATGAACGGCTCCGAACAGCAACAACAGACACTGCAACCACGCTCTGGTCGGACTAGTATTTTCCAAACTATGTTTGGTGATTCAACAGACTCTAGCTCGGGCGACGCTAGCGGCAACGCCAGTCGCGCCCAGACTCAAGCTGGCGTTGCCCGCAACGCAGCTTCTAGCTCATACTACGGTGATCATTACTCTCGCTCACAAAATGCTGACACGGCTTATTACGCCGCGGCTCAAGCTCGTCGTGAAGCTGATGCTGCCTATTATAAAGCCCAATCGGCAAACGCTACGGCGGCAACACGCGGCTATTATGCCACAGCCAGAGCAGCAGCAAATAGTGCACAAGCCGCCGCAGATACGGCTAGAGCCAACGCTGATAGAACTTACAAGTAATTGAAACGCAAGCTGCCCTTCTGTCGAAGCAATTTGCTGTATGACGAATCTAAAGCTGCTAGAACTACTATAGTATCGGTCCGCGGTAGCCAATCGTATTGATTCCGCAGGGGTAAACTTCGTGAATAGCCTTTCAGAAGGAAACATTAGAGCAAAGGTCGTCCTGAGACTATCACTCGCTCTCTCAAGTACTTTTTGCCTGGCAGCTTATGGCGCACCTAAAAATGACACAGTTTGGATGTTCGATTGTCAGCACTTTGGCAGCGGCAAGTATCGCTATTTGGTGGCAGCAAACGCTATCAAAATCACTAACTTATCTAATGGCGGGGTTGTGCTATCAAAGGCACCAAATTGGAAGGTCTCTTGTTTTCGTGACAGCGAAAAATTGGAATGGCAGGGGGAATTAGATCGCTTTGACCTATCATCAGCGCTCTCCACCAGAACCAGAACAAAGGCGATGGGAAAAGCAAATTTCGAAGTCTTGGGAAAAGAAAAGCTATTGGGCCTGAATTGCTTAAAATACCAACTCCGAGATGGCTCTATTTTCTGGGTAGCAGAAGGGTTAAAGACGCCACCTCAAGTTAACGAGATAGCCTCCAGATATTTCCACACACCCGCAATTGAAGCCATACCACTAAAGATCGTAAAGCGGGAAAAGGTAGTTGCAACAACAACACCACGGAGCGAGGATAGAGCAAAACTACAAAAAGCAATTCCCTGGCTATCGGTGAAGAACCTACGCGGCAAACCGTCCGATAATTGCTATGCATTCCTTACTGAGTGGAAAAAAATTCCTTATAACGACAGTGATTTCGATTATCCCAAAGGCTACAAACAAACCGAAGATATCAAGGAAATAGTAGTTTCGCAGAAGAACAGGCAAGCTCTTGAAGATCTCGTAGAAGGGCTTAGTCGGTAACTGAAATTACAGTTTAAGGATGTTCAAACACGCGGCGCCCCTGGCAGCCACTCTTGCTAGCGCGAGGACTCACTGACACTTAATTCTCGCATCCTCTGACATGCTATAGTATTTACGGAAAAAATTGAAAAGAGGGGGAGGATGTCAAAAGATTAGTTGAAATAAGTGATGAACCTGACTGTGGGCTGCGACTGGTATCGTTCTAGTTGCTTAATCCACAAACAATAAAAGCGCTTAGCGG
>JBIPOV010000127.1:0-12498 GCA_044378815.1 Obscuribacteraceae bacterium (SeqCode)
GCGCCGCCATCGAACTTTGCAACAACCCTCTTTAAACCTGGCACATCAAGCTGCATTTGGCCTTGCGAACCGGAAATAACCTGTTTAGACTTAGTCATATCAAAAGCTCCGTTATTGGTTTGGTCTGGGTTGTGGTAAACACAGATTCTGAGCCAACTGACAGGGCTTTTGTGCTTTTTAAAAGATTACTTTGGTATCACTCCCGTGAATAATTGCGGTTGATCTCTTCTACGTCATTTGATAGTATAAATCGACCACAAGCTCCTCCTGTTGCTTAAGATAATATACTTGATCAACTATATGAGCTAATAATAGCGGATGCGGAAAAAGATATTTGATCAAACCCACGCTGAAATTGCTTCCAGTAGCTGCGAAGCTACTGGAAGCAAACAAGCGTCAAATGGCTGAAGAGATGATCAGCATTGGCCCTGGCTTAAGTGATGCGGATGGTGCCCAGGTAGTAGACATTGACGAGTTTGTGCAACAGCGCGATTTCCTGCTGCTGAAAGCCTATGCGGCTTTGACAGCTGCTGTTGCCACAATTTTCAGCTTGTAGGCATAGTCGCCTCTCTTGTATTTGCTGAAAGTGACTTTGTCGCCAATGGCGGCAATAACTGCGTCTGGCGAGAGATCCAAGTCGCAGACCACTGCCATTAGTTCGCCTTCGGCGTCTTCCACGAGGAAGACCCGTTCGCTGTCTTCGAGCCCAGGTGAGCTCTTTGCTTGGCGCCACCTGATGACGGTTCCTTCGATGGTAATCTTCTTCGGGATAATCCAGTCGAGTATCGGCATTTCTATACCCCCTTCTCTAGAGGTTGATTTGTTAGGGGTTTTGCTCCACCATATTTGGTGGCAGGTGCAGCTCGTTGCGCCTGCCTTTGGGTTGAGCCAGAGCCCAGTGGTAGAGACGAGAGGACGGGTCTGGAACCATTCTGGTCTTCTTCCAGATGCCTGCGTCGCTCAGGGTCTGATCTTGTACCACCACTGTGGAGCTATTCTCCCAAAGTGACTTCACCAGTCTGAGATTGTTATCGCTCACCTCGTAGATATGGAAAGCCTTTTTGCCGCTAGCCAGGTCTGATTTGATGCAATAGAAATCATCTGTCAGGCTGTCACCGCGCTTGAAGGAGAGCTGAAAAGTCTCAGTCACTTCGGTGACAAATGGCATAGCTTGGCCCAGTAGCTTGGCTATGGCGAAGCCAATCACCAGGCCAAATATTGCTGCCGCAAGAAAGGGCACGAAGATAAGATCCCAGAGAATGAGAGTGTCCAGGATGCTTGAGTCTGCCAAGCCGAGGATGCAGCCGAGGTATAGGGCAAGGCAGGAAGCTAAGATTGATATGGAGATCGTGTTCATGAAGCCTCACTTTTTGTCTGTCATAGATTGGCCTGCTTTCATTTTCTGATGCTTTGTGGCCAGACTGAGAAAGAGTATTGCTCGATGCAAAACCGGAGGTCTTGCAGGTGGGCTTTTAAGCTAGGTTTTCTTTCGTGGTTGGCTCTTATTTGCGTTATTGTTTTTGTCTTTGTTTTTTATGGTCGATAAACCAATCTCACCACAGGGGTATGGCTAGATCAAAACAGTTGCCGCGTGGAAAATGCTGTATTAGTTAATATTTTTGAGATTGAGCTAGCTGTATTGATATTGGTACGGCGTTAATTTTGTGAAATTGGTACGGCTTGCCGATTTCTGGTATGCCTCTGCCGATAAATTATTGGTATGCCATCAAACTTGATTGAGAGCGCTGACAAAAGCAGAAACTATGTTGCCTATTTCTTCTTCGTTTAGAAGAGAAAAATTGATCAAGTATTCGCCAGCTTTGGCTTCTTGCAGATAGTAGGTTGCTGTGGAGAGCAGTGGTAAATTGGCTTGCAGTGCGGCTGTTTCAATCGTGTCTTTTGACCAGTTCTGTAAGTAAACAACAAAATAGTTACCGGCGCTATCGTTGCGAATATCAATTTGTGAGCCCAGCTGCCGCTTTAATTCGAAGATCAGTGCTATGCGTTTTTTGGCAAAAGACTTTTGAGTTTTACGTATGTGTTTTTCTAAGTGTCCTTCGTCAAGCATTTTTGTCAGGGTCAATTGCACAGTAAAATCAGCTATACCCTCAGTCTGTAGGTCTTTTGCCGTTGATAAGAGCGGTATCAAATTCTTCGGCACTACGGTATAGCCGATGGTGGCAAGTGGGTAGAGGATTTGCCAGAATGTGGAACTATAGATAACATTGGCATCTGGTCTGATTGACCAGAGAGTTTGATGCGGCGTAGCGCCGTAGTAGAAAGTACTGTCGTAGTCGTCTTCTACAATCCAAACATTGTTTTCGTCAGCCCAAGCCAGTAGCTCTTTTCTGCGAGCTGGCGACATTATGATTCCCGTGGGGTCATGGTGGCTAGGGGTAACGTAGACCATCTTTACCTGGCCCTTGTGTTGCTTCAGGGCTGAAACACTCAATCCTTGATCGTCAATTGGCACAGGCAGCAGTTTTATGCCAAGACTTTTGGCGATATTTTTTACTGCACCATAGCCCGGGTCTTCTACTGCCACCACTGAACCTGGCTCTACTAGTAGTTTAAATAGCATGTTTATAATGCCAGCGGAGAGTGAGAAAATCGCCACTTGGCGCCAGTCACAGTCAATGCCTTTGCTGCGGAAAAGATAGGCTGCAATGGCCTTTCGCAGCTCTGCTCGACCTAAGACATTGGGTTCGTACTCTAGTTTGCGAAAGGTCTCGGGTATACATATTTGCTGCATCAATTCACGCCATCGCCTTATGGGCAATGCGCTACGCGGGATTGCACCATAATTTAGAGCGGCAAAGCTTGGTGTAGAAGGATGTTTAAACGATTGGGTTAACAGCTGTCTGCCTAAGTTGGACAGCTTAGACTCGTCCATTTTGATTGCGGTTTTTGTGCTGTTTAGGTCGCTCGATAGTTGCTCCAGTAAGCTTTCACGCTCTTCCCTTTGTAAGACAAAAGTGCCCTTGGTCGTGGCACCGCTGATATAAGCCAGCCTGTTTAATTCACGATAGGCATTAACTACAGTATCTCGGGAGAGGCCAAGGCTATTGGCCAGCTCTCTGCTGGACGGTAGTCTTGTTTTTGCCTTTAGTTTTCCACTTTCAATTAGATCGGCTATTGTATTGGCCAATTGAATGAAAATCGGTTCGACCGAATTGCTGTTTGCTGCAAACAAGATGTTCATTGGCTTTTTACACTTGACCTGGCAGTGGCAAAAATAGCTGAGCGAATCGGCAGTATAACCTTTCTTTTTGATAAAATTGACCAATTGCTACTGCTTTCGTTTGCTTTTTATTCAAGCAGCAACTGGGCATTTTCTCATTGGAGCTTAGATGAAGACGCGCATTCTTATTGGCTTTTTAGTGCTGGCGGTGGCCGCTCTGGGCTATCAAGTCTTCCAGTATTCTCAAATTGCTCAACAGGTGCAAAATCCGCTGGGGCCAGCCCAGCGCTTTGCCAGTCATCCCGGTGCGCCGACCCCAGAAGAAATTGAGAGAGAAGAAAAGCGTTTGGAGCAGAAGGTGCAACAAGATCGCGCTGCTGCAGCCGCTGCCGCGGCGAAGTGAACCAAATAGTCAGTTAGTTGTAATTTTTAGTTCTTCGAATAGCTAGTTTCCGCTTATCAAAAGCGTAAGAAATTCTGGCAGTTTTTCTTACGGCTTTAGCCCTGAAGGCTGGTTGACGCTAGCCACGCTAGGTTTGCTTCGGGCAAAAAGAAATTACGCTTAGTTTAGATATGTCAAGCAGAGTCCGGTATTCCGCTGATTTGGTGGTGATCTTAGCTTGTCCTAAGTAATCAACCGATACAGTTGCTTGTGTGGTCTCTTGATAACTTTTAGATTAAATTGTCACTTTTACATTCTCCTCTTAATCCCGATTCAAAGACACCAAAACCTCAACACACTTTAGGTTCCTCTTTTATCTATACCAACGCAGCGCTGGTGGGATCACAACGCTCTTTTTTTCACAGCCACTAAACATCAGTATCTGACCTTCGGGGGATGCTGCTGCATAAGGACACTCTCCATGAAACCAGCTATGAACCTAGCCAAACTCAAATTTTGGAACTGGTGGAAGACCAGCCAACCTCAGCGAGTCGGCATCTACGGCGGCAAGTTTGACCCTCCTCACGTGGGACACTTGATGTGCGCCGAGATGACTCGAGAAGCCTTCCGCCTCGACAAGGTCTTGTTCGTTACCAGTGCCAACCCTCCTCACAAGAAGACCGGTGTCTCCGATGCCCGTGTTCGTCATGAGATGGTTGAAGCTGCTCTGTTTCGCAATTGCTTCTTCGAGGCCTGCGACATTGAGCTCAAGCGTGACGGCCCCTCCTACACCCTCGACACTGTTCGGGCGCTGAGCAAGCAATACGGCCCAGGCACCGAACTGTTTTTGATGCTCAGCTCTGAATACCTGGAGCCGACTCACTCCTGGCATTTGCGCAAGTGGCATGACTCGGCCGAGTTGTTCCGGCTCACCCACTTCCTCATCTTCGCTAGACCGGGCCATACCACTGAGCAAATCGAAGAATGGGCCAAGCTCATTCCCGAAGCGCGCATTGAAGTGTTGGCGTTCTGCCCGGCTCCCCCTGTCTCCTCGACCATGATCCGTGACCGCATCGGTCGTGGTGAATCGGTCTGGTACATGATTCTGCCTGAAGTCTGGCAGCTCATTCGTAGACGCGGACTCTACACCGCTGGTGGTGCCAAGACTCCGCGCCGTTGCACCACCTGTCAGAAGTACGGAAACTTGCTTGCTGGGCTGCTCCGCAGTCTGCGCAATCGCTTTTCTGTCTAGCTCACGAGCTAGTGCCTAGTCAGTTTTTGCCCAGTTAAACCATAGCTGGCAAGAGCAATGGTTGTGGACTAAAAAGCCACCTCTCTACTTTTTAACCCGCCAGACCGCACGCAGCGGCCTGGCATCACCGCTTGTCGGAGATTCAAACTATGAGTAATCAAACGTCCAATTCCACTGTCACCGCCCAACCCAAAAAGTTGAGCGCCGCCGCCAGCAAGCGCCTCGCAGCGCGAGTGCAGGGCAAGCGGCAGAAGATGATCGCTGAGTTCTTCGATCGTCTCTTCCTGCTCGGCGGCATGATCACGGCCACCGATACCTACAAACGCACCATGGGTCACGCCTTCCGTGACTTCGCCATGAAGCCGGCGGCCTATCACCTGACCATGCGCAAAGGCATTGGTGAAGCCGGCGCTGGCAACCAGCTGATTCAAGCTGGTCACGAAGCGATGTTGGCCCAGTGGTTCCGCAAGCCGCTCAAGCGTGCAGACATCCAGCTCGCTCGCGACTTCGCCCACAACAACTCCAAGGTGCCCTACTTCCCCACCGAAATGTGGGAGGCGCTCTTGGCCGACCAGAAGGGTAGCCGCGATATCTACCTGCCGGTGGATGTCTGGGGTTTCCCCGGAGGTCAGACTTTCCTCGCTGGTGTGCCTTCGATGACCTTCGAAGGTCAGTACGGCGGTGTGCTCTCCTACCTGGAGCCCCGCATGTGCAACTACTTCCAGCCTGTCATTCAAGCGACCAAGGGCCGCTTGATGGAGATCGCCACCAAGGGCCGTTTCGCTGAATTCGGTCTGCGCGCGGCGCTGGAAACCAATCACCTGGTTATGCTGCTGGCACTGTTCGTCGGTGCTGGTGGCAAGCGCATCCTCACATCGAACGATACCGCCGAGCTGATGTGGCCAGAGATGTTCTACTCCATCGGCACCTTCGGTCACGAGGGCATGAGCAGCAATCAGCGCCTCGACCGCAATCTCAGCGATTGCGAGTTGGAGATGATGATCGCAGCCCTCAAGGCTGTTCCCAATGCCCGCGTTCTCACTGACCTGATCGACGCCGAAACCGTTGGTCTGGAGAACTTCATCAAGGCCCTCAAGGCCGTGCCCGAAGCGTCGGAAGCCGGCCCCCGTGTCGACTCTGGCGACATCGCCAAGCAGTGCGCCATGTACTACCAGCGCTTGGTGGAAGAAGGCCTCGTGCCCCGGCTCACCGTCTACGAAGACGAAGTCAACCCCGAGAAGTGCGTCGAAGTTGACCGCATCTTCTTCGAAACCACTGGTGCCGAGCCGACCAAGCTCTTCCCTGGTGCCGGCGGTTACTTCTGGCGGGGCGTCCACCGCGATACCCCCGCTGCTGTGTTCAAGCGCAGCGAGACTGACGGCAACCCCAACATGAAGTTCAGCAATTCGCCGGGCAAGGCTTCTATTCCTGGCAACGTGCGTGTCTACGGCAAGGGCGATGTGATGTACATCGCGGACGTCAGCGAAGTTGTCGACGGCGAGCCGCTGTTCGTGCAGCTCGTCAAAAACGGTCGCATTGTCTATGACGAATCGTACGTCGATCAGGGCAAGCGGGCCGAGGCAACCTGGGGCAAGTACACCCGCTTCGAGTTGTCGCCCCTGCTGCAGAGCCACATCGACACCTACAACGGCATGCGTGCTCACGAGCGCGAGGCCTACTTCACCAAGCACTCCGAAGCTCGTCAGGGCTAAGGAAATCTCTCTTAACAGGGCGAAGAGCCCTCGAACAGGAAAAAAACTATGAGCAAAGTGCTTTATGTAACCGAAGGCGGAGCAGACCAAGTGGCTGCCCGCCTGATTGCCAGGCTGGGTTCCGGTTTGGTAAAGGGGGAGGTCTTCAAGGAGGCCTTCCCTGATGGAGAGACCTACCACAGACTGGTCACCGACATGGGCAATCGGGAAGCAGTGGTTGTGGGCGACTTCGCCACTGCTGACAGTGCCTTCGAGCTCTTCGACGTGGCCAGTCTTCTGGCTGATGAAGGGGCTCTTGGGCTCACCATCGTTCTGCCTGAAGACAAGCGTACCGGCAAGCAGGCGCGTTTCCTCAAGCGCGTTCGCAACCGCATGCTCTCTGCCATTCCGCCGACGCCTCTGGGCAATCGCGTCTTGGAAGTCGAGCCCAGCTGCCCGTCCATCCCGTTCTATGACAAACTGGGCGGCACCCGCTCCCGCGTTCGCAGTCTCGGTGGTTCTGCTGCGGTTGATTTGTTTGGCGCCCGCGGCCGTGCTGTGGTTTTCTCGACTAAGAGGTATGGCTATATGCAAGATCAGTTTCATGGTCTTGCTGACTTCGAACGAGGCCAGGCCCTGCGCGACGATGATGGCATTGTCAAAGGTCTGAGCGTGGCAGTGCATGGTCGCGATGTCGTCATCATTGGCGGTACCATCGATCATGTTGAAACCCTTGACCTCTACGTCATGGCCAACGCCGCTTACGAGGCGGGTGCGCTCAGTCTCACTCTGGTCGTCCCCTACTTCGGCTATTCCACCATGGAGCGGGGCAAACCTGACCTTCACGAGGCCATCAAGGCGACCTATCGCGCTCGTCTGATCGGCTCCATTCCCCGCTGCCCCATGGGCAACCGTGTGGTTCTGTGTGACCTCCATGCTGAGGGTGTCTCCCAGAGTTTCGGCAATGGCGTGCGCACCACCCACCTCTACTGCCTCAAGGAGATCGTTCTGGCGGAAGTGGAAGCGAGCCTCAACGGTCGTCTCTGCACAACCGACACCGGTCGGGCCAAGTGGGCCGAATCTCTGGTCAAGGACATCAACAAGCTGCTCACCGCCAAGGGTGTCGCTCGCGACCAGCTCTGGCAGGCGGCAATTGCGGTCAAAGATCGCAAGTCCGGTTCCGAAACCCAGCTGCTGGGCTTGCTCGGCGATGTGGCGGGGCTGGACATCTACCTCTTCGATGACATGATCCGTCGTGGTTCAACTGCCATCGATGCTGGTAAGGGCTATCGTTTTGGCACTGCCAACACTGAGGGCTCCGGTTGCAAGAAAATTCGCTTCTGGGCTGGGCATGGCGTGCTCCCGGGCACTGCTCTGCAAAGACTGCAGGCGGCTGTTGACCATGCCGGTCAGCCCCTTTTCTCTGAAGTGACTGTCACTGACAGCCATCCCAACGCTGTGGCGTTGGCTGGCGATTTCCTCAAGGTCCGGTCGATTGCGGCCATCCTTGTGGCCCATGTGGTTCAGTCGTTGGCCATAGAAGGCTAACTCTCTCAACAGGCTGACACTGTGTTCTGCGTTGCTAACCAAACGCAGAACCGTTTCTAGTTGTAAACTCTATAGCCAACTTGCTCGCTGAGAATGTTTCCAAGTGATGGTGTCGGCTTGTCTGACACCAAATCGGGGAATATTCTTGAAGAGCCCGAGGAATCAAATATGACTGCAAATAACCAATCAAAGGGCGGCGGCAAGTCCGCGCTCGCAAAGATTTCAAACAGGGCCCTGGGTTTCGTCCGGGTGGCTACTGTTTCACCCCGCTTGAAAGTGGCAGACTGCCAGTTCAATGTGGGCGAGATCATCAGCGCCATGCAAAGGGCACAGGCTGATAATGTGGAAGTGCTGGTGACGCCAGAGCTTTCCATCACCGGTTACACCTGTGCCGACCTTTTCCACCAGACCACGTTGATCGAAGGCGCCAAGGAAGGTCTCAAGGCTATCGTCGATGCTTCCGAGCAATTCGACGGAATCCTCTTCGTCGGCCTGCCGCTGGTGCTCGACGACAAGCTCTACAACTGTGTTGTCGCCATCAAGAGCGGCATTGTTCTCGGTGTCGTTCCCAAGAGCTACCTGCCGAGCTATAAAGAGTTCTACGAACAGCGCTGGTTCGCCGGTGCTGAAGTGGCTCACAGCAGAGAGATCGAAGTGCTTGGCCGCACCGTGCAGTTCGGCAACGACCTGCTCTTTCATACCGATAGCGTGGAGGGTCTCTCCATCGCCGTCGATGTCTGCGAAGATCTTTGGGCCGTCATTCCGCCCAGCTCCCTGGCTGCCCTCAGCGGTGCCACTCTGATCGTCAATCTGTCGGCCAGCAACGAATTGGTCGGTAAGTCGGAATACCGCCGTGACCTGGTGGTCGGTCAGTCCGGTCGTCTGATCGCCGGCTACGCCTATGTTTCAAGTGGTGTCGATGAGTCGACCACCGACGTGGTTTTTGGCGGACACGCCATGATCGCGCTGGACGGTTCGCTCTTACAAGAGAGCCCGCGCTTCGCTCGCGAAGCCGTGTTCACTGTGGCCGATCTCGACATCGAGCGGCTGCGCGTCGCTCGCATTGGCAACACCAGCTTTTCCGAGGCGCAGCGCAAGTTCGCCCGCGCTTTCCCTTATCGCAAGCGCATGTTCCGTCTCTCGCGCACGGCCAAGACGGCAGACCAAATCGGTCTGCGCACGTACGTAGATGGTCAGCCCTTCGTGCCCAAGGATGGCTCGAAGCTGAAGGCTCGCTGCGAAGACATCTTCAATATCCAGGTTGCTGGTCTGGCCAAGCGCCTGGAGAAACTCGGCGGTGCCAACCCTCTCAACAATAATTGGGGGGGAGTCACCATCGGTGTTTCCGGTGGCCTCGATTCGACTTTGGCTCTGCTCGTCACCGTCAAGGCTTTCGATTTGCTCGGCATCGACCGGCGCAAGATCAAGGGTTATACCCTGCCCGGCTTTGGCACCACCAGTCGCACCAAGGGTAACGCTCACTCGCTCATGCGTGAGTTGGGCATCACTGCTCACGAAGTCGACATCCGCGAAATGTGCCTGGCACAGATGCGTACCGAAGGCCACAAGCCGTTCGGTATCGACTTGGTGGCCCTCAACGAAGAGGTGCAGGCTGAGTACTTGGCCATGGTTCGTGCCACTGCCGTCGGTGCGCCGATTGCTGACCCGAATGAGATGGCGGTGAAGAAATTCACCGAAAAGTTGATTGCTCTTCAGGCCAATGGTGCCGAGCTCAAAGACTTGCATTTCGAAAACGTGCAGGCTCGTGCTCGTACCAAAATTCTGATGGACAACGGCTTCACCATCGGTACTGGCGACTTGTCGGAGCTGGCCATCGGCTGGTGCACCTACAACGGTGACCACATGAGCATGTACGGCGTCAACAGCAGCATTCCCAAGACGCTGGTGAAGCTGCTCGTGCGTTGGGCTGCTGGCAATCAGTTCGAAGGTGAAGCGAGTGCAACTCTGCTCGACATCTTCAACACCGAGATCTCGCCGGAACTCTTGCCCACCGACAAGGATGGCAAGATCGTTCAGAAGACCGAAAGCGTCGTCGGCCCTTACGAGCTGACCGACTTCTTCCTCTACCACATGCTGCGCAATGGTGCGCGTCCTGAGAAGATTCTGGCCCTGGCTGAGTACGCTACGTTCGAAACGAAGTACAGCACCGCTCAGCTGCAGAAGTGGCTCAGGCTCTTCCTCACCCGCTTCTTCAATGCTCAGTTCAAGCGCTCGTGCTTGCCGGACGGCCCCAAGGTCGGCTCGATAAGCTTGTCTCCGCGCGGCGACTGGCGTATGCCCAGCGACGCTGAGGCCTCTCTCTGGCTCGACTGGGCCAAGGGTCTCGGTGGCAGCACAGAATCGGAGCCTACGGCAGCAACTGCCGCCTCCGACAAATCAACCAACAACGTAACACGGACTCCTCCTATGACCAAGGAAATCACCAGTGCTGCAACGCCTATCGCGCTTGCAGTTGCGAAAGTCTTTCGCGTGCTTCTGCGCGTCGATATCCAAAAGGGTTTTTGCCCTGGCGGCAATCTGCCGGTTCCCGATGGCGACTCGATCGTCCCGGTGGCCAACCGCCTCTCTCGTGAAGGCGGCTACGACGAAGTGATCGACAGCCAGGACTTCCATCCCAAGGGTCACGGCTCTTTCGCTTCGCAGTATCCGGGCAAGAAGCCGTTCGTTGACACTGTCATGCTCAACGGTGTTGAGCAGCGGCTGTGGACCGACCACTGTGAAGACGATACGCCTGATTCCGACTTCCATCCCGACCTCGACCGGTCGATGGTGAAGAAGACGGTGCAGAAGGGTCGTCACCCCGGTGTCGATTCCTACAGTGCCTTCTACGACAACGGCAAGGATGCGGCGGCCGAACTCAAGGCCAAGTATCCCTTCCTCGGCCAGAGCACTGGCTTGGCTGAATACATCATCGCTCAGGCCACCGCGGCTGGTGCCGATGAAGTGGCTGTCGACGTCATCGGCCTGGCCTTCGACATCTGTGCTGCTTTCACTGCCAAGCATTCTGCCAAAGAGCAGTACAAGGGCAAAGGCTTCGCTACCCGGATCATCCGTGACGGCTGCCGCCCTATCGGTGATGCCGATGCGGCTGCTGCGGATCTCGTCGCCAATGGCGTGGCGGTGATCGACAGCACTGCGGTGCTGCCGGCTGCTGTGAGCAAGTAAGGTCTTCCCGGTCAGAGACAACGATTGGTTCGTGATTGGTTGCTCACGACTAGTTCCATAGAAGGGGGGTGACACTGTCGCCCCCCTTCTTGTTGTGGCAATCGTTACGCTCGTTACCTGGCAGGCCTAGAGCTGGTCGGCGATAAGCGTAAACAACAAAAACGAAAATTCAAAAAAAGGAAACTGAATGAGGAATGACTTCACCAGCGTGATCGTCGAACGTGCCCGTTACGGCCGCTCCCGTGTCCACCCCAAGGTCACCCCGATCCGTCTCGATTGTGTCGACCTGGTCGACACCGACGACGGCATTGAACACTCGGTTGGGTTTGGCCGCAGCTTCAGCACTGCCACCCATCAGTCGATGAACGCTCCCTGGCGGCACAACCGCAAGGAAAAGCGCATCCACCTCGCTCCGCTGCGTCGCTATCTGCGCGCGCAGGTGGGCCGCAATTGGAACGACGTCTACTCTGATGTCTGCCACACCTTTCAGGATGTCGTCAGCAACGGCGAACGTCTCAGCGACTACATCGATTGGGAGGTGGAGTTGAACGTTCGCCTTCGCCCGGAAGACGGTGAGCTGATCACCGAGCGCGGCTACGGCGTCGGCGCGGACACGCTCTTCGTTCATCCCGAGAGCGGCATTCTCACCCTCTCTCCCACGCGCCCCCGGCGCCGCTATAAGAACAAGCCTCGCTTCGAGATGGTCGTCGTCGGCAACGAGCAGAAGCTCGTCAAGGTCGATGGCCTCTGGTTCTTCGTCACTCTCGCCACCATCCCCGGTGAGGAGGTGACCGAGCGGCCCTTCGATGTCGTGCTCCGTCGTGCCGTCTTCGCCGACGACATCAATTACTCCTGGGGCAACGAGTTCTATCGCAACTGGGGCCCTGGCCTCTACGCTTGTCACAAGCGTCAGGCCAATAGCCGCGAGATCCGCCGTCTGGTCAAGAGCGACAGCTCCGACGCTGGCGAGAGCTCCGGCCGTGGTGTCAAGACGAGGTTCAAGGACCAGTGCTATCGCCCCCAGGGTCGTCGCTAGCACCCGGCTGGCAACACAGTCAGCAACTCAATAGTAAGTCACCGTAACTAGTTAAGGTTGGGGGAGGAAGCTAACATCGCAGGATGTTTAGTCTTCCTCCCCCTCCTTTTTTTCACTTCCATGAGGGCGGCGAATTGTCAATACCCCAAATGCATCTGGTTTCGTTCACTTTTTTAGATCTTAGACACACAAAAGAAGAAGACTTGCATCTTCCTCAATTGC
>JBIPOV010000128.1:0-12469 GCA_044378815.1 Obscuribacteraceae bacterium (SeqCode)
GTGTAACCTGGTTGAAGCTCTGCAAGCTCTCTACTGGAGCTGGAGCCTTAACTTCTGTTTTTACCGTCGCTCCATTTGCTGACGTAGCACTTGTCTCACCAGCACGCGGAACAGTGTAAGTCGCTGGTGCAGTCACTCGCGCCTCAGTAGAAACTTGCTTCCCAGATGCATCAGTTAGGCCATCTGGCCTAGCTGTTACTTGTGTAACCTGGTTGAAGCTCTGCAAGCTCTCTGCTGGAGCTGGAGCGGGAGCTGGAGCCTTAATTTCTGTTTTTGCCGTCGCTCCATTTGCTAAAGTAGAGCTTGTCTCAATTGCACGCGGAACATTGTAAGTCGCTGGGGCAGTCACTCGCGCCTCAGAAGAAACTTGCTTCCCAGATGCATCAGTTAGGCCATCTGGCCTAGCTGTTACTTGTGTAACCTGGTTGAAGCTCTGCAAGCTCTCTGCTGGAACTGGAGCTAGAGCCTTAATTTCTGTTTTTACCATCGCTCCATTTGCTAAAGTAGAGCTTGTCTCAATTGCACGCGGAACATTGTAAGTCGCTGGTGCAGTCACTAGCGCAGCATCAGAAACTCGCTTCCCAGATGCATCAGTTAGGCCATCTGGCCTAGCTGTTACTTGTGCAACTTGGCCGAAGCTCTGCAAGCTCTCTACTTGAGCTTGAACTGGAACTGGAACTGGAGCCTTAATTTCTGTTTTTACCGTCGCTCCATTTGCTGACGTAGAGCTTGTCTCAACTGCACGCGGAACACTGTAAGTCGCTGGTGCAGTCATTCGCGCCTCAGAAGAAACATGCTTCCCAGAAGCATCAGTTAGACCATCTGGCCTAGCTGTTACTTGGGTAACTTGGTTGAAGCTCTTCAGGCTCTCTACTGGAGCTGGAGCTGGAGCTGGTGGCTTAATTTCTGTTTTTACCGTCGCTCCATTTGCCGAAGCAGAGCTTGTCTCAATTGCACGCGGAACACTGTAAGTCGCTGGGGCAGTCACTCGCGCCTCAGAAGAAACTTGCTTCCCAGAAGCATCAGTTAGGCCATCTGGCCTAGCTGTTACTTGTGTAACTTGACTGAAGCTCTGCAAGCTCTCTACTGAAGCTTGAGCTGGCGCCTTAATTTCTGTTTTTACCGTCGCTCCATTTGCTGAAGTAGAGCTTGTCTCAACTGCAAGCGGAACGTTGTAAGTCGCTGGTGCAATCACTCGCGCCTCAGTAGAAACGCGCTTCCCAGAAGCATCAGTTAGACCATCTGGCCTAGCTGTTACTTGTGTAACTTGGCTGAAACTCTGCAAGCTCTCTACTGGAGCTGAAGCTTGAGCCGGCCTACCTGTTACTTGTGTAACTTGGCTGAAGCTCTGCAAGTCCCGTGCTTGATTGCTTGCAGCTGGCGGCTCTAGCTTGCTTGCAGCTGGCTCAACGCGACTAGTAGATATCTGAGCAAATGCATCCAGAGCTGAAGAGCTCGATGCGGCTCCCGCCAGTCGTTTTAGAACAGACTCACCATTTGGCTTAGGAAAAGCAGCGACAGCATCGTTACGCGATTGTGCAGCAGAATCATTTAGATGTGGCGCATGATTGACACGGTCAAGATTAATCAATTCAACTTTAGGTAACTTACTTACCGTACAACTATTATCTTGAGCTTTAGGCTTTCCATCAGTACAAGAACTATAACTTAATTTTGCCCAGGGATTATCGCTCTCTTGCCCATGGTCTCGATCCAAATGATCGCCATTCTGCTCCTTATGAATGAGAGCATTCTTTGCTTTATGCTTTTTTGAGTCATCACCACCAGCGGTGGCTTTTAAACCATCCATCATCTCATCCATCTTATGAAACTAAACAACAGCAGGTGCGAAGCAAATGGTTACTCCCCATTTGCTTGCGCAAACCGCCCGCGTATACATTCGATATAGCTAAGTGTATTCAACCACTGCGCAAGCAACCTCAAACCAGTGCTGAGATTAAATGAGCGGCTTTGTAGTGTTGACAACAAATAGCGTCCGATAATACATAAAGAGACTCAGTTAACAACAAATAGAAGCCTCACCAGATGGGCTTCGCAACTTCCAAACCAAACAAACGACTTTCTGATGAGCGAAATTAAGTCTGGTGATCAGCCTGGCAATGGCTTCTGACCGATAAAACTCACGATCTGGATCACTACCCAATCGTCTTTGGATCATCTAAAAAACACAAACAATTGGCTGCTAGTCAAAGAAATCGGAAGATCGCGAAGCAACAATATCGCAGCTTGCGTGATGTTTAAAAGTACCAGATTATACAAAATACGAACCCGGCAAGTAGCCTAGTTGACGCTCCGCTAATTGACTCGCGATGGCAAGTCTTAACGGAGAACAACTACGCGAGAGTTGAAAAAATAGTCAAGCAATTGCAAAATTTTCCGTATGGTCGTTGATGTCTGCATTAACGTGGGCACCATCTAAAGCTGACAATCTGCGTGCTTGGCTAGCAGGATAAATACTTTCGAGCACTATTTCGTAGATGCCTCTTCGTAGATGCCTCATTGACCAGTAGTTATTCTCTTTCGTAGCCTTAAGTGAAATTGGGTGTTTAATTCAGCTGGTTCTTTCATGGAAAATTTCTATCAGCCCTACAATCCTAAAGAGAACTACGAAGACTCCCGCCTTGAACGCGTTGGAGTCTGGATCACCGACATACTCGATAAGACCCATGAAATTCGCGTTGTTTCTAATACAAAGCGTGAAAATGGCATGCAACATTTTTTGTCAAATCACGGATTCTTGGCGAAGGAACCAGAATTACAAGCTGATTTTGTGCTGAAAGAAGATGGCACAATACAACGTCAAGATAATAGCAAGCACAACAGAGAGTTTGCTGCTAAGCGTGTTTGTCCTCGCGAAATTGTTGTGAAATATGAGGGTGCGGCGCCCAATGCCGAACAGAGTTTGACAATTACTGATCTGGTGTCATACGCCAGAGTCACCGGCAAGAAACTCACTGTTACAGGAAAGCCGCTAATCCCCTGGCTTTTGCCAACAGGTCGAGCGGAAGGCGAAGGGAAGTTTCAGCCTTATCAATTCGATGTCACCAGAAAAGAAGGCATTGCACTATCATTGCTCCCAGAAGGATTACTCACTCCCACTCCCGTAGCTAAAGCAATAAGAGAGGCGGAAAGGCGCATGGGTCACAATATCGATGTGACTTCGGCAACACGTTCTTTCGCTAGACAGTTAGCCATTTTTAAGGAGATGAAGGCGAAACCATTAGCAGAGCAGACTGCTGTGGCGGCTCCCGGTCAATCTAATCATGACTTAGTTAATGGTGGAAACTCAATTGATGTAGACAACTGGAAACAAGCCAAAAAATATTTAGAAGCCGAAGGCATTGTCCAGGGCGATCCGGGTACAGGTCCAATACCTCGCGATCCCTGGCATTTCACTTTTGTCGGTCGGAAGAAGTAGCCGCCTCCTGTTTTGGATAGAATACCCAGATTGCTACAAAAGTGAACTTAACTCATAGCCTAGTTTGCATTTCGTCAACTGATTCAACCTGGAGAGAATTAGTAAGAAGAGATGAACGAGAGTTGAAAAAGTAGTCAAGCAATTGCAATAGTTAGCTGTCTTATCTTTCTTCAACAGCCAACAAATCTTTCACTCCTCAAAAACAAACAAATAGCCATGAACATCACCAAGCTCGTCATCAATTGCTGCCTTGCAGCAATTTGCATGACCAATGGACTCATGTCTTCTTCAGCCTACGCTCAAACCAATGAAGCCGAAAGAAAATGCGCTGAAATCGCAAAGCGTATTTCGAAAAATGAAACCATTTCGAAAACCCAAAGGGATGAACTTCTGCAAGTGATTGCAAGAGACTGTCTCAAAGAGTTTCAGCCAGAAAAAAATCCACCAAACCCGGCATGGCAAAATTTCAAGTAACTGTTTTTTATCCAACGGGTGAAGTCAAGTTTTTTTCGAATCAAGCACCATACGCAGACTCAAGCGGTCTGTTGCATGTGACAGATGGAAATGGTCAAGTAACCACCTTTTACCAATTGCCTGTCTCATTCAGAGAAGTGACAGACTGCGTTGAGCCTAGTGATGGAGAGAAGACTTTTGCTCAAGCGACAGAAAAAGTTGTTTCTCCAAACCCAGCTAAATTGGACCAACTGCAGCCAAAGAGCGAGTTAAGCATTGCTCCAAGCCATCCTGCAAAAGTGGACAAAAAGCTAGTCTCAAAAGCGATGCGTGTGATCGACTTGCAGATGGGCCGGAGTTATAAGGGGTACTGGCATTCAGGCCAGCAAGTTTCAACTGGAGATGGCCTGGCGAACGCGGTCATGCGATTCTCCCATTTTGCCTTATCTGGCGATAGCCCTTATTGTTTGTCGAGTCTTAATCAGCAAAAGAGAAAGAGTCGACAAATGTCAGAATACTTGGCGTCAAGTGAGAAACTGCTCTCTAACCCTTACGCAATTAACGAGGAAAAGCTGTCACAACACAGACGTGTTTGGAGACGACGGCTCTGGGATGGTAGCACTTCTAGACTGCAAGAACCTGCAGAACAGAGCATGAGCCTCGTTGTAGATAGTGCCTTAAGCGCTTGCTGCACAGCACTTGAACTAAACAAAGTTTGCTTCGAATTTGACCCTGAATATTTGAGAATGCAAATCGAAGATGGCAAAGCGCGGGGCGAAGCAATCAGACAGGGCCTCAAGGCCGTCAGTGAGAAGTCATTTGATTTAGCTATGTACTTGAACCAGCTGGTCAGTAGTTGGACGAAGTACGTCAGTATTTGCACTAGCGCTAGCCCCGAAGCATACGACCATAAGGCCAAGGCGTTGCAAGAGCTGCAACGTCTATTCGCCGAAAATAGCTGATACCAAACACCTCCCCGCTCAATAGCGGCTCACAAACATGGACAACATTTCATTCTCGTTCAAGCAGATTTCGTTTCCAGTTAGCTACAAAGGGGTAGTTGAATACATCCGCTCAGAAACGACGACACTAACAAGTGGCTCGCTGGTAGCCATTCTTAGCCCTAAAAATGAGATTCACAGTAGCGACCGCTCTCGCTGTTTCGTTCTCTTTCCTCCCGCTGCGTCTGCGTTCGCCTTAGAGGACGCTTTGACTAAAATAGCGAGGACCTGTGAGCAATTCAGCATAGAGACTCGCTCCCGCCAGCCGGAGCATATTTATCTTGCAGTAGCCAAACTAAGCAGAGAAGAGCTCATTTCTCTCACTGTTGAGAACGTCAGTCTTTTTTCTGGCGATGCCAAAATTCTTTGCCGGAAACTGAAGGGCTAAATCAATTTTCTACGATAGCTTGAACATCTGATACTGAGCCTAAACTGCACGGAGAGGCATGTTTTATCGGTTTCAGGTAGCCTAGTTGACTCTGTGCGATGCAGAAGTTAGATAGAAACATAAACACATAGTGCTTATTACATAACACAGAGCAAGGATCATTGCCCAGGTAGTCAAGGGTTTGCAAGAGTTTAGTTATCTCATCTCTCACTCTACAAGCCAATCACCTATTCAAAGAACAAAACCCCATTCTTTCTCTGAAACTCTTCAGCTCATCTCTCGATGTAGTGAACGATCAGGGGTCTAGGCTTTGTTCAGTGCTGCGTTAGTAACCTAAGAGATCGAGACTGTTCAGATTTAGCATTCCTACAGACCCCGCTCAATGGCGGGAAATTCCATGGCTAACAACAATCAGAATGGCAACAAAGACAACCATGACAAGAACCAACAATACGGTCTTGATGCTGTCAACTTTGCCCTTGCGCTGAGTGGAACAGTAACTGTCTGCTTGCTGGCTGGGACGATCATCATCTCGGCCTCCGGCTACGACGATGAAGCTGCTCGACTCTGTGGCAATTGGTTCTGCGGCTCGGCAGCATTGACATGGCTCTGCCTTCTCTTCGCTCACAAGCAATGAGTCACTAGGCCAGCCTAAAGGCTGCCCTCACAACTGAGCGAGCTGATTTGTTTAGTGGTTTTCACCAAACAAATCAGCCACTAGTTTGTGATCAGCGTTAAGTTCAACAAAAAGTTCAACAACAACAACAGGTAAAACCATGGCCACTCCTATTCTCCTTGCATTTCTTGGCTTTCTCCTCGGCAACTCGACCAAGAAAAACACGCAACAAGAAGAGCAGAACGTCCGGACTCTGGCCTTTGCAGCCGGCCTTTTCCTTGTTGGCATGATGCTCGCCACCCTGCTCGGTGAATTCGTTCCGCGTAAAACTTCAACGACGCACTTTACGTTAGGGTGTTTGCCCGTCACAGCAAAAGACCAAAAGTCTAACTGCCAGCTCAAGCCGAACGCCATCGACAAAACCACGGTGGCCATCGAGGTCACCAACGACTCCCTTGCAGGCAACGCGAAAATGAAATACATCACCAATGAGCCTGACGTCACTTCTCCACTTTATTTCTGGTCATTTCCAACCCTAACCCGCACTTCCATCAGCATCGAGCAACCAGACACATCGACCAAGTAAGTCACGGCTGAAAGCTACAGTTGTGGACAACATGTCGGCTAAATTCAGGCCGAGACCACTCCAATAACATCCAAATCAAATCCAGTTCAAACTGGACGAAAACCATGGACCAAAATACGCCCAACAATGCAAAAAGAGAAGCGCGCTTGGGCTTCGATGTCGGCGGCACCAAACTCAGTGCAGGCATTGTTGACCCTAAAACGGGAGCCATCATCACTGAGACAATCACTCGCACTCACGGCGGCGCCAACTTCCTCGAAGTTTTGTTCGCCTTGTTTGAGGAGATCAAGCAAAAAGTGCCTGCAGGCTATGAGCTCAAGGCCATCGGCATCGGTTGCGCCGGCCTGATCGATACAGCCCGGGGCGAGATTATCGCTTCCAACAACCTCAAGACCACGGCATTTCCTCTGGCAAATGCCGTATCCGGCGCCACAAATTTGCCCTGCTACGTGGCCAATGATGTCGAAGCCGCCGCTCTGGGAGAACTTCTTTTTGGTGCTGGACAAGACAGCGATGACTTCGTCATCGGTTTCATCGGTACCGGCTTTGGTGCGCGAATGGTGCAGAACGGCAAAGTTCGTCGTGGTGCCACCGGCACAGCTGGCGAGCTAGGACAAACTCTTGTCTCCAGCCTCCCTGACGATGTCAACACCGGAGGGCCCAAGTATCGCCCTGTCGAGTTCTATTGCTCTCGACCAGGGATCGCCCGTCTCGCTCTCAAGCGCGCAAGGGCAGAAGGGGACGAACCAGACACCCGCAGCACACTGAGTTATCGTGAGATGAATCAGCTACTCTCCGGAGAAGCCTGCGAATTGCAGAGGGCACTCATTTCCGCAATTGCGGATACTGCAGAGATGCTAGGCGTTAAGCTCTCTAACTTGGTCAACTTTATCAATCCTGAGATGATCATTCTCGGGGGTGGTGTGATTGAACAACTGGAGGGCTACTTCGAAGCTGTTGAGCTTTCCATTCGCGAGCATGCACTTGAGCTTCCAGTAAGCCAATTGCAAATCGTCAGAGCCGCTCTGGGTAATGACGCTGGCGTTCGCGGAGCAGCGATGCTTCCGAGTGTCATGTCACAGCCAGAAGATGTTGCTAACGATGAGACCAAAGCCATCTAGCCTTGTGAAGCAGCACCTGTTTCAGTGCTGCTTCCAATTGCTTCAACCTTCGATTCAGCTATAGCAAAAATTCCAACACACCCACATGGAAATCTCTATCGCCAATCATCTGGCTTTCATTCTCAATACGGCCTTCTTCTGGCTCGCCTGGAAGATCTTCAAGCCGATTGCCCTCATCATAGGCAACCACTTTGCTCGCAAGAGACTACTGCGAGCTATTCGAAATGCGCAGATTCGCCGATTTCGAGCGGAACTGTCTCAAAGTACTGGGCGAGCGCAAGCTGAGCTGCTTTCCTTCCTGCCTGCACTAGCCATATCGGGCTTGTTGCTCATGGCAGTCTATCTTTATCTGCCAGCAACACTCTCCACCAACTGGTTTGCTGTGCCGCTTGGGCTTTCTGGCTGTCGTCACCTGGTGATGGCACTGAACAGCTCAAGCCATAAAATCAAAAGCGTTCTTAGCCGAGCACTACTCGAAAAGCGCCAATGGTTTTATAGCATTCGCTCTTTGTTCGAAATTCTGACGGCTTTGGCCTTTCTCGTGCTGCACTAGGAGCACGAATTTCTTGCGCCCCGTCAAGTTCAGTTCAGTTTAGTTCAACTCAAACAACCGGTTTTTCACCATGGCAAAATACAGAGTTTACACCCCAAATGAAATCAACATCGACTGCGCTAAGATCACCTGCGAGGACGGCATTGTCTGGTTGCACAAAACGGATTCCCGCGAAAGCACTGGGTACGTCAATACACCGCTGCGCATCGAGCGAACAGAGGATGCGCCACCCAATGAGACTGGGCAAAGCAATGAACAGTCCCAAACCACTGTGCCGCCAAAGTCACGGAAATGGTTCCAGTTGATCAATGAAGAATTCCAGGCGCAGCTCAAGGCTGACCCTGACTGCACCGAACTCTACGCCGAACTGGAAACGGAACCACAGCAACACCACATCGCTGAAGGCGTAGAACAGATCTTCGCGCTGGTTTATGGCGAAGAGTGGAAATTGGAAGCCAGCTTTGGTCTCACGAACCTTCGCATGCTGGCCATCGTGCCTCAACGGCGCTGGCGCTTCAAGCTTGAAAAAGTCTGACTCGTGGGGTCTTCCCAGATAAAGCAAGAGAACACTCTACGTGATGAAACAATGAACCACTGTCAACGAGCGATTCATTCGCTCGTTGCAGCAAGTCTTGGCTGCGTCCTACTGGTCAGCTTTGTTGATCAGCAGGCACAGACCAAAGAACTCTATGCTGCAAACCAAACCAACAAGAATAACAACGGCAACAGCGTCGTCATCAATCTGAACGAAGTAAAGAAAGCGCTAGCTGCCACCGCAAGCGGTGACCTAAATTCGTGGATGAGCGCCTTTGAAAAGCGCGTCAATGAAATCTACGAAGGCAAGGGAATAGTTTCGATCAACTTGATTAACCACGACGCTAAGTTACGACTGATCGGCTTTTTGGAATCCAACCAACAGCCAGGCTTCCAAGCCAACGACCAGAAGCTTTTTGTCATCCAGCAGAGCGCTGCCGCTGCCGACAATACCTTGCCGTACAGCTTGTACAATCAGCAGGGAAAGCTATATAAAAGCGGTAGTTACAGTCTACATGGCAAGCCCGTACTGAATCTCATCTTGGGATCGTTGAGAGCTTTTCCGACACAGCTCTATTGCACTTCGCCTACACGCATCAAGTTTTTGCGCACCCAGCGAGATGCTACCCGCAGCAGCAAGGGTCTTACCAATCGCTAGAGACACATGACTCAAGAACAGACAACGACTATTTCTGAGCAACAAATGCGAAACCGCTGTTTCATTACGCTTTTCCTGGCCTTCTTCGACCTCTCTTTTTTCACTTACATCCGGGGCGGAGATCTGCTTGATCCTGCCACCATGCCTCATCCAATCAATGTCGCCGTGCTCATTGCGCTGGCGATCAATGCCACTGGAGGGGCTATGTTATGCGTTGGTGCACCGGCGACATTAGCACTAGTCGATGCTCTGCTCTATCCCCCGGCCGCGAAAGAATCTGTCGATACCGACAGCTGAACAACTGAATTGCTATTAACACTTTTAGCTCACACCGTAAAGCTCGTCTGATTACCCCATGGGAACTCTTGTAATCGCTCTGCTCGCGGCTCTGGCTGTGAGTACTGTCTCGCTCATCGGTGTAGCGACCCTCTCACTGAGTGCAGACCGCCAAAAAAAAGTTATCAACTTGCTCCTCAGCCTGGCCGCTGGCGCCATGCTGGGTAATGCTTTCTTGCACCTACTGCCGCACTCACTTGAGAGCACCAAGCATGAGCAACCGGCTATCGTTCAAATCGTTCAGCAGACAGACCACGACCATGGCAGCATCGCTGTCTTCGCAGTGGTTCTGGCCGGTTTCCTGACGCTGTATTGCCTAGACCTCGCCCTGCTCACCCGCGGGCACAGAAACAACGAATGCGTCAAGCCACTAGGCATTCTCGTTCTACTCAGCGACGGACTGGAGAACTTCCTTGATGGTATCGTCATCGGTGCCGCCTTTCTGGTAAATATTCCGGCTGGTATCTCCACCACCATAGCTATCTTCTTACACGAGATGCCGATGGAGCTTGGAGACTATGCCGTACTCAGGCACTCTGGCTTTTCTCGCCGCAAGGCCCTTATGCTGAACTTTGCTTCAGCCATAGTCAATCTCCTCGGCGTCATTCTAGCCTTCACCTTAGGTAACGCACTGCCTAATTTCACCTCAATTGCAACACCGTTTGCAGCTGGCGCGATTCTCTACCTGGCAGCAACCGGGCTACTGCCTCAGATTCGCATGCAAGGCAATGGTTGGCGGAAAGCCTCCTACGTCAGCATGACACTTCTGGGCGTGTCCATCATGGCGCTGATCTTGCTGCTGGAGTGATCTAAGCGCAACATTTTCAATTTTCGCCGGAGTTTCTAAATGCCTAAACCGAAATTTCAAAAAGCAAATCCCGTTGGAGTCATGCACACCGCCGAGATTGCTCCCCTTCTCCTCCACGACAAAGACAGGCCCCAAGTCGTCTTGATGGTCGGCACACCGGGCTGCGGCAAGAGCACCATCGCCCAATCATTCGAGATGCTTGACGGCGGTTTTGTCCGGATCTCCCGAGATCAGGTACGCCAGCGTCTGCTTGGCTCAGCAGCAGATCAAAGCGAGCCTGAGCTAGTGGAAGCCGCTTTCAACCACGAGTTGGAAAACAATCTTCGTCAAGGGCTGTCGGTGGTTGTCGACAACACAAACGTCTTCCGGGAGCAGCGAGCAAGCGTAATTGAGCTGGCTCGGAGCCTTGGTGTTGTTGAATTCAACCACCTTGTCATGCTCACGCCTCTTGAGCAGTGCCTGGCTCGCAATGCCGCTCGTGAGCGTGTAGTGCCACCAGAGGTGATCTGCGAAATGCACACCGCCCTTCATGGGCGAGAATGGCCCAGCAGAAGCGAAGGGTTCATCACTTTGGTGCGACCAAGCTCGGAGCCAAATTTACCCAATAGCTATCGCCTCAGCGGCCACCTCGCCAAACTCTATCGGCAACGGGTGAACTAGTCTGCTGCCTGACACTGCCGCTCAAGCTGAGCGACACATAGTCAACTTTGCTGTGATCAACTTTGCTGTTTCATCCCCGTTCAATAACGGGTAAAACCATGACTAAAGAAGAAAATCAAAAGACTAGCAACACAACAAACCGTTCTGGATTTTTAGTTGCACTCGGTCATCGACAAAAATTTTATTCGACAATAATCTCGTTAATCGCAATCAGCTTTTTGACGTCTTCGTGTTCGAAGGCCTGGCACGAGCAAAACAATCGGCAAGCCGAGCGAGAAGAGCGCATTCAAAAGACCGTGACTCAAGAGCTGATCAAAAACGCCGAAGTACAAGTGCTTAGGTACAAGAAAAATGCAGTGAGAATCGCGCAACTGCAACTTGAAGGCGAGCGAGACAATGCTAAAGAGATAGCCGAACTTGAAGAAGAGCAGATTGTGCTTAAGAAAGTAGTGCGCAAATACTTTTACACAATAAGCCCTAGTGAGCTGCCGCCTGAGGTATACAACCTTTGGAGCAAGTAACCGTGTGCCCCCTAGTATCTACTTCCTAATCATGACAACAACAACAGCGCAGAGCGCGGAGCCCGGTTCTCATTCACTTGATCTTGCTATTGCTCAAACTGAACGGCTAGCTGAACTGATCGAAGCACTGCCGAGCGCTGACCCTGGGTCTAAGCAAAACCTTAGCCGTCAAGTCGAAACACTCCGGGATGCCTCGATTACTAAGATTACGAAGCACCTTCAACGTGAGGCTGTCATAGCTGAACTCGAAGCAGGGCTTAGTACGCTGATCAAGCTTGAGGAACGTCTTCAGCCAACTAGTGAGTACCTTGTCAGACTTGTGTGCCCACTGCTCAAAGAAATCCTTTATAAAAAGGGCTACCATACGCGTTTCTTCCTTTGCAAACACGAATTTGTCTGGACTGTTTCAGTGAGTTTTCCTAAGAGAGACAAAGGCTGGTTGAGAGGAATTTTGGCATTGTTGAGGCGCTTCTAAGGTGATCTGCGCCTATCAAGTCGCAGCGGCGCTAATCACATCTAAAAATTTCGCCCGGTTACGTTTCACGCCGGTAATTTCATGGACAAAAACACATTCTTATCACCTGAAACCAAGAGTTTTGTAGTCGAATATGAAAGGGGGATGTCAATCAAGGACAGTCTTCCAGACACTGCACAAGCGATGGCCTTATGCACAGTCAAAATGACCAACGACCTTGTTGAAGCTGTTGCTCAAATAGTCCAAAGAGATGCAGTCATTGTAACTCTGCAGCAAGGAAGGCGAGTGCTGATTGACTTTTCCTCCGCTGACACGCCCAT
>JBIPOV010000057.1:0-40700 GCA_044378815.1 Obscuribacteraceae bacterium (SeqCode)
ACAGAGATTGGCTGGTCACTTAAATGGATGATTTGACCACCGGTGAACCAGTGCTGGTGGTAACGACCGGCGGCGTCGAACCAGTAAATGTACTCAGAGGAACTGCCGTAGGTACCATCGTCTTGCAACACCTCAGAGGTGTAATGCTGATCACCGCCGATATTGATTTTGAATCCGTAGGTGCTACCGTTGATGGTATTGGGAGTGAGGCGTTTACCACTAGAGGTAACTTTCCCCTTCACCGTTGAGTAAACGAGCACCTGACCCGAGTATGGAGAGATGATGTAGAGGTGCTTGATTGAACCCACTTTGTTGTCGAGCTTGAGCCGTTTTGCGATGTTGGCTTGTTCGATGGTTTGGCCAGTGGTAGGGTCAACTTCAACCTTAACATAGAGCTTAGCAACGCCCGATGCAGATTTTGGCTGCTCAGGCTGATATTGTCCACCGCAGGAAGCGAGCAAGCCAGCGGTGACTAGAGTGAGAAAACCAAATGAGAGCAAAGATTTTGTGCGCTTCATAGAAGAAATCCTTTAGATTTTTTTTGACTTTTGCGGGTTGATTGATCGCCACTTAGACGAGACAAGAGCTCTTTTGCATCGAGTAACATCTCCTCGGTGTGAGAAGGTGTTACTCTGACCACTATCTAGAGCTTCTATTGGTAAGGCTTGAATTCGCGAGGAAGAGCTTCAGTAACGCCTTGAGGCAACTGACCAACATTGATAAAGGCAAAGTTGATCTTGACCATAGCCGCGTTGTACTCCGCTGCCAGGTCGTTAAAGCTTGCTTTCATGCCACTGATTTCAGCTTGCACTTGATTGTACTGTTCTAAGTCAGTGCGCGCCCACTGATTGCGGGGCTGGGGCTTGCCGTCAACTTTGTAAGCATCTTCTAGACCAGTCAACCGCGCTTGCTGCGCCTCAATATTCTTCTTCTTCGCATCTAGCTGTGCGCTTACATCCTTAAACCATTGATACTTTTTCAAAAGCGCGCGCGGCGAGGTTTCTTCTTTCACCACCTGAGCACCTTCTTGGAAATAGCCTACTACGTAGCTGATGGCACCGATTCCTAAAGATAAAACCAGGACGATGAGAAATAAAGTACCGAGATAAGAGATAGGTCCCTTGTGGGTCTCGGGGTCAAGTTGATTCCATTCGTTGAGGTTGCGACGATTGCGACTCATATTTTCAGACTCACTAATTTGGTTAATTTGACAGTGCAATTGGTCAGAGAATCAATCGCCTCGACCTATCCATAGATCGAGGCAACTGACGATTTTGAAAAGTCTACTTATCGACGTTTTCAAGATTGAGCACAACACTCTTAACAGAGATTGGCTGGTCACTTAAATGGATGATTTGACCACCGGTGAACCAGTGCTGGTGGTAACGACCGGCGGCGTCGAACCAGTAAATGTACTCAGAGGAACTGCCGTAGGTACCATCGTCTTGCAGCACCTCAGAGGTGTAATGCCGCTCACCACCAATAGTGACAGGAAAACCAGAAGTGCTGCCGTTGATGGTATTGGGAGTGAGGCGTTTACCACTAGAGGTAACTTTGCCCTTCACCGTTGAGTAAACGAGCACCTGACCCGAGTATGGAGAGATGATGTAGAGGTGCTTGATTGAACCCACTTTGTTGTCGAGCTTGAGCCGTTTGTCGATGTTGGTTTGTTCGATGGTTTGACCGGTAGTAGGGTCAACTTCAACCTTAACATCGAGCTTAGCAACGCCCGAAGCAGACTCTGGCTGCTGAGTTTGAAATTGTCCGCCACAGGAAGCGAGCAAGCCAGCGGTGACTAGAGTGAGAAAACCGAGTGACAGAAAAGATTTTGTGCGCTTCATATAAGCCTCTGGTGATTGGTTACTTTTTTGAATGCGATCTTGACTCGAAGCTATTGGCTGACGTTTAGCACCACTGATGTTTGTGCCAATGGTTGAGCGGAGATGTGAAGCACCTGACCTTCAGTGAAGAAGTGTTGGTGATAACGACCATTGGCATCAAACCAATAGAAGTAGGGCACTGAGTTTCCGTAGGTACCGTCATCTTGCAAAATTTCAGTAGTAATGTACTCTCCACCTTGAATTACCACTCGCTGTCCTTCATAGACAGTGGTTTCGTTTTTTCCAGAGCCAGTAACGTACTTTTCAACAGTGCTGCGCGGAGTGAGGCGTTTGCCGGAGGAAGTAACTTTTCCTTTCACGGTCGAGTAGATCAGAGCTTGACCTGACTCTGGGCTAATCACATACAGGTGAAGGATTGCGCCAGGCTTGGTGTCTTGGCGTAGTCGATTGGCAATGTTGTTCTGCTCAACGGTATGACCGGTAATAGGATCAACAGGCACCTGCACAGTAATACGACTAGCCGCTAAAGCAGAGCAGGCCAACGATACGGATAGAAGAGACAAAAGCAGCAATGGCATACCTTTATAGCGAATCGATTTGAACATTACAACTCCTTAGTTCATTAGTGAATTGATTCTGCCGGGCTCACGCAGAGCGCAAGCCCAGTGGAATCGGGTCAGATGTATTGGAACTTGATGCTATCTACTCAGCGCTCTGAGTCAACGCTTCTAGCTCTTGGTCAATAATGCTGGTCACAGCGCGGTCGCTGTTACTACCCAGGTATTCAATCTGAACATTGTCACCTACTTGCATGAGAGGCAATAAGCGACTGACTTTTAGAGTGGCAGTGAAAGGTTGGTTTTGTCCGCCTACAAGAATGTGGTAGTAAGACTCACCTAACTCCACTGATAGACCAATGCGATTGATTTGACCAACGGTCTTTTCGAGTTTTGCCATGCTGGCAATCTCGTCAGCTGTGAGACCACCGCCGCTAGCCAGATAGCTGGCGTAGCGCGATAGAGCTGAATTCATGTCAGCCGCCATGATGACATTGGCACCATTGAGATGGCGGGCGTCAACTAGACCGACAGCAGCGAAAGATTGCCCATGCTCGCCTTGAGCTTGAGTATAAACTCCAACCCAAGTCGGCACGCCGTTAATAGAATACAACTGCACCGCATCGATTGGGTACGACCGGATATTGGAGGCAGCATTTTGGAAAGTGTGAGTGACGTTGTCTCCAACTCCTAAACCGCTAAGACCGGGGTAGAAAATACCTTTGTTGTCGCGAGTATCATAGAGTAAAACACCAGTAGAGCTTGCATTGGAAGCTTGGTGAGAACGCATTGGAATCAACCAGACAGGAATGTCTGAGTTGTTATAGACTAACTCGGGTAATTCAGGAGTCATTTGAAACTGACCAGCCCAGTTAGGCCACTGAGAGCGACTTTCGCTAGATGACCACAAACCCCATTGACTGACGATGTCAGAAACAAGATTGCTTGAAAAAACACGATCTAGCCATTCAGGAGCTTTACCAGGTTGATATTCGGTGATATCGCCAGTAGTAGCATTTATCACTAAAATTTTCTTTACCATTGTTCCGGCTACGCCAAATTTAGGAGCGAGAACGGCAGCAGTAAAGTGAGGACGAAACTCTTCATCTACCTCAAAGGATGGTTTATCAATCATGGTGTAGCCATGTTGGTAAACGTGACGATAGAGATTTTGCTGAAAGGCAGCACCGGGTAAATAGCGTAAGGGCAAGCTGCTGACAATGCGAGCATCGGCATTGGGGTTTTCTGCATCGACTAATACATAGCCCGGGCTGGCTTCAATCTTTTGCGAAAGAATACCAAATTGACTCAATGGATTTGCATACTCAAGAGGAGCTGCATAATAGAGATGCCCCTTAATAGATTGGCGAACCCATTCGCCCGGTTGAATCAGGAAAAGCGAACCTAGGTTATTACCTGCGCTGTTCAAGGCTTGCTGACCGAGATATTGGGCAATGTCAGGCGTTACTAGAACGATATTGTGAGTATCGGTCTCAGGTAGTTTGTCTTCGACACTAGCTACTTCAATGTTAGCCAATGAGGCGAAGTTCTGGGCATTGCCTGCTCCAAAAGTAACCGCCAAGCCATTCCCTGTCCATAGAGTCACTTCTAGCAGCAACGCGGCAACGGCTAGCACCACCAGTGCACTACCAGTGTTCGATTCTTTATCGTCAGCTGCAGTTGCAAGCAGTCCGGCAATGCCGACATACACAACAGCAGCAAACACTGTCCAGCCCTGTCCGAAAAGAAAGCCTTCCTGCACCGGTTGTAGGAAATAGAAAACAATAAAGTTGTAGAGCAAACTCGTCGGCACAGCAAAGACTAGGGCGCATCCTGCCACACCTTTCTTCGCACCCGACGCTGCTGACGCAACTGCCAACACTAAAGCAGTCTCCAGCACTGACCAAAGCATAATCTCAAGAAGAACCATCGAGAAACTCCAATTTTTTAGTTGATTAAAACAAACTCGACAAAATCTCAAACCAATATCAACATTCACCAGACAACCAAACGCCACCAGTCAAATAGCAAGACACATGATTGTGGCTTGGTAAAGCGAAAGACTAAGTAGTGGTGGCAAAAGAGGTGTTGTTTTGTTTTTTCTGGTGGTTGGAGAAATGAAAGAGATACCCACACTAAATCAGAAAGCGCCACCTCTTTGCAACCCGCACTTTTAATAGATACCTAGACTGGGCCAAAGCGCTACAGCCTGCACCGCTGCAATGTTCGCACTTTTTACTTGGCAATCGCCGCTATAAGGAATGCCACCACTAAAGCTAGCGCATGGTGAAATTACGCAAGAGCAATTACTATTCAAGTCGCACTAACTTTGAATGGCATTTCAGACCACGTCTAAAGAACCTAGCAGAGAAAATTAGTACTATCGCTTTAGATATGAAGATGCAGCAGCTGCATCGAGCCACAGACCACCATCGATTCCATAATCGAGAATGAATTGATGAATCTTAAATTGATTTATCTCGGCTAAAGTTGCACGTCGAAATTCGCCATCTGCAAAGATTTCATTTTTCGCGAACTGGCCTGTCTCCAGGGAAATTGAACCCAACTGTGAGTTTCTTACTCCACCCAGATTGCGGTACGCAGAGAATGGCCCAACCGGAAAGGGGCGCTCAAGATAACTATTAGCACTTACTGGCAATTGCACTTGCGCAGAAAGGTCTCGTGGTACCAGTGTCTTTACTTGCCACATCACTTGTGATGGCGGAATCTTGTCACTATCGAGCACAAAGACGCCCCATCTTCCGCCAATTTTGCCGGAGGCTTGAATGGCTGTGGCCGCCACCTCATTGGTCAAATGAGTGGCTGGAATAGAATCTTCAACTAAGCGAGGCAAGATTTGCTTACCGAGACCATATCGGAGCGTTCCGATTGTCAAAACGGCAAGGCCCGCCGTGGCGAGCCCTATCTGTAATGGATGCTGCTGAATTGTATCGAACAATTCCTTGCGCCAGGCTGATGAAGAATCAGACACTTCATTTGCTGAGTGACTATCGCTGCGACCGTGAGATTCTAATTTCGGCATAAAGGCAGAGCACCGCAAAAAATGTAGCTATAGTCAAAGACTAGATTTTCGGCTGTGACAACTCTATAGCAGCCTCAAGTTTTAGCCTGGCTTTTTGAGCACAACTAAAAGCAAAGGACGGATGACGACTGGACATATAAAGCCTCGATAGCAGAAGCTCTGATTGAGCTTCATTTATCGCGGTTGTATATGTTGCACCTTCACCATTTTGCAGCACTCGGCGATGAGCGCTTAAGATCAGCAGGGCCAGCAAATGCATCTCTTTGCGGGCTTTGCTATCAAACGAAAATCCAATAATCACAAGCGAGTTGGCCAAAGCAAATAGTGCTAGGCCTATGATATAGGTCATGTCAAACTCCTACTAGGAAATCACAGACTGATTTTGGTGGCATCTAACTTTATAGTCATGCGCACGAAATTCGCACCAACGCAGACACAGAAGAAACCGCACACGAGAAGCGCTAGAGACGGCCCCAAAGCATTTGCCAATAGACCAATTACAAGAGCGCCCGGCGCAGCAGTGCCCATACTTAAGAAAATGAACAGAGCAAGTACGCGACCTCGCACACTCTCGTCAGAGATCAATTGCTGCAGAAGTGAACTAGCGCCGCTCATCATAGCTGTCTGAAAGAGCCCTAAGGGAAGAGCAATTGCTAATGCCGATAACAGATTTGGTGCGTAAGCAAAGGCCATCAAAGATATACCAAAACCGACTTCAGCCAGACCAATTCCCTTTGACAGGCGCTTAGTATTGGCTAGAGCAGCTAAAAGCAAACTTGCCGCTAGAGATCCCAGAGCAGAAAAGACAAGAACGCCACCAAGGGCGCCGGCAGCAAGATGCAGATGCAGCTGGACAAAGGCAGGGAGAATTACCAGGTATTGAATACCAAGCAATCCCATCACCACATAGAGCTGCATCATTGCTCTGAGAAATGGCTCCCGCCAAACCCGCCCCACGATGCCGAGAAAGCTTGATGGGCCAACGCTCATAGGCACCCCGGCAGACTGACGACGAGGCAACCGGATCATATAAATCGTCAGGATTGAGGCGAGGTAACTAACTGCATTGATTAGAAAGCAAGTGGAAGCTCCCCAATTTGCCAGAATCAGAGCGGCTAGGGCTGGGCCAGCAATGCGTGAGATATGCAGCAATGAAGTCGTTAGACTCATTGCGTTAACCAGGTAGCTCTTATCTGGCACCGTTTCTCTTACCAATACTTGCCTTGAAGAAAATTCAAGGGCATCGAGAGTACCTTGCACCAGCGTGAAGCCATAGAGAACAAACACTGATATCAAGTCAGCTCGAGCAATAAAGAAAAGTGCGAGAGCAAGAAGCAGAGCTAGAGTTTGAGTGGTTAACAATACCCGCCGGCTACTCCAACGATCAGCTAAACGCCCACCTTGATAGACAAAGAGAAGAGTAGGCAAGGCTGAAAGAAATACATTGAAGCCGAGATTTAGCGCAGAACCGCTTAGAGTAAAAACTAACCAAGAAAAAGCCATGCTCTGCATGGCAGTTCCCGATATTGAAATTACTTGGCCGATAAACAGCAGCCGGTAATCTCGGAAGCGCAGGGAGCGGAATATCCCTTGGAAGATGGTCTTTTGCGAACTTGAAGCAGAATCGGTATTAGAATTAGATTTTGAACTTGAAATTAAACGGCGGCCAGAGCTTCTCTCCGGCCTTTTCAATTTATGAGACATGGGCTTAAGCTCCGAATTCCAGCAATCTGGTTGCCCAGGCTCTGGTCGATAAAGACTTGAAAGTTATGAAGCTACTGCTTCAGACGCGTCGCCATAAATTTGGTCGATAACCAGCTGAACAGCCCGAGCAAAGCTCGTTCTCAAATCACCCTCAGGGGCCTGCAAATCACTTGCTTCAATAGTGATTGCTGCTGACACATCCATGGCCACACCAAGACCGGCCCAGCCAAGTAAAGTAGCGTCATTGGCACCATCGCCAAAGGCCAAAGTTTGTTCACGTCCATAGCCGTAATAAGTAGCTAGTCGGGCAAACGCCAGCGCTTTGTCAGCTCCTAGTGAAACAATCTCGACAGTCTCAGGGCCAGTAATTTGGCAATCGAGACCAGACGCTACAAACGGAGCGATGTCGGCACAGAAGCCATTCACGTCGTCGGCCGGAAGTGAGTAAACAACCTTTGTTACTTCACTTTCTTCATTTAGTTCTGGGTCAAGGAAGAATACCGGAACCTCGCCAACGTGACTCTGGTCGTAGCGGTTCCAGTGCTCCTGTGACGATACATACACACCATCTCTCAGGTATGAGTAGACAGTAACGCCAGAATCAAGACCAAAATCTATAAGTCTTCGTGCTTCTTGGTAGGGCACAAGTTCTTGCTGCAAAGGTTCTTGTCTGCGGTTCGTTATAATGGCACCATTGCAGCAAATTAGCTCGGTATCAAGCTCTAGCTGGTCATGAAAGCCAATCATATGCTGAAACAATCGACCAGAGGCAAGAACAATTTGCACCCCGTGCCGTTGTAACAGTTCTATTGCTTTTCTATTCTCCTCACTAATTTGATAATCTGGCCCCAATAGAGTGTGGTCTAGATCTACCGCTGCAAGTCTAAAAGGAAAAACGTATTCCATATGACAATCCGGCAAAGAAGCTGCCGTTCGAAAGAATGCTGTTGAAGGTCAAACTTGATTGCTTTTTGCATTGGTCATGGCATCGATTCGTCGCTGTTCAAGGGCATTGTAAACTGTCATCTGCAAGCTTATTTGCTTCATTGTTGCTACAAGTTTCCCCAAGAGATCTGGAGGAAGCGCAACAATGCCTGGCATCTCGATGCCTTCCACAGAACCGCCAATTACTTCTACAAGCCTTGCCATCAAGGCATTGCGATACACAAACGTAGTGAGTATCATTTCTTGCTCTTGCACGAGGTCGGCGTGCCATGTTCCTTTGGATTGAGGCGCTTTAGGCTGTTTAAGTCCGTCAATATTGCCGCCCAGTAAAAGGATCTCATCAACTAAGCATTTGTTGCTTGCTTCAAAGCAAGCTGTGAAAAGACCGGCAAGCTCTGCCATTACCTGTACTTCTTTCAAGGCTGGTATAAAGTTGAACCAACCTGGTACTTGAGACTCATTGCGATTACTCATGGTGATTACTTCTGATAGGTGAGCTAAGTGAGACTTGTTGGAGTGAGAATTGGAACCTAGAGTGAACCAAATATGAACCGACTCAAACGCAGCTAGCGAGTGAGTTATGTATAGAAGTCTGGAGCTTAGGGTTTAAATAGTTATTTGTTCCGAGTTAAATGAAAGAGATTATGTTTACCACCTTAAGCGCTTGCCATCTTACAAACCAAGCTAATTAGCTTACGCCCAGCTAATGTTTTCGATAGAGGGGTCGCTAGCTGAACGCAAGGCGCTCATTACGACAAGTAAAGAGGGCTCGCAGAGCTAAGAAACCTCCTTGACTTCGATTGAGAGGCAAGTAAGGTTTGGAGCGACTTTCAATAACACAAGAGTTTAGGGCGTCAAACTAAGGAGCTGTGGAGTTTTCCTCACAGTTATTGGCTCTTTGCTGCGGCTCTCTTGCGACTCGGCCACCATTGATAGTGCCCTACGCTTCTTGCTATCAATAATGTATCTTTCCGCATTTCCCTATCTGAGTTTTTTCGACAACACCGCCAGCAACAATACCTATCATCATTCAAATCACTTTTCGCTGGGAATTTCCCCGGCAGTGTCTATGTAGATGGTGCATTTGTCATCATTTGTCTTCGAATGATTATTGATGTTTTGTTGCCCGTGCTTATGTAGTTGATTCTCTAGGTAGTCGACAACGGAAAGTTTCTTCAGGCAGACAAATCCTTGTATGAGGATCTTGTCGGCAGAAACACAAACAACAACAACGCCAACAATAATTGAATCAGGAGACTGTTATGGGACTTTTTGATAACGTGAAAAACGCTTTTAACGGAGCTATTACTCTCGGAAAGCAATTTCAGAATGCAACCTTCAAGGAAGCAACCATTGCCATTGTGGCGCTTATAGCCGCCGCAGACGGAACGATCTCACCTGAAGAAAAGGCAGCAGTTGCGCAGGCAATTGTATCGATTGAATCCCTCAAAGTATTCAAAGCACGTGAATTGGGTGAACTGTTCAACCGCTACTGCGACGATGCCGTAAATCAGTTTGCTCGGCTAGACCTTATTAAGAAGGTTCAGAAATTAAACGGCAATTCTGAGAGCGCGATCACCGCGATCAAAATCGGCATCATTGTTGCAAACAGCGATGGAAACTTTTCAAAGGAAGAGAAGAAGGTATTTATCCAAGAAATTCTTCCCGCTGCCGGAGTAACCGAAGAACAGCTTGCGAACCATGGTATCAAATTCTAGGCCTATTTTCGGCACAGCATTTCATTGTGATTTCTTGAGCACTCCATAATAAGTAGATTGAGTTCTCCGCTGAGTCCTCAATCTATTTCTTACATGGAGATTTCTCAAAGCGTCTGAACCGCTTAGAATACCTTCCAAAATCAATCAATACTCAACAACAACTCAAACTCTATGTGGATTCTTGCCATTCCTGTAGGTTCATTAGCATTACTTGGAGCCTTCCTCGCCGCTCAGATGCTGACAAAGTTTTTCAAACGGATCAAACTGGGAGGAACTAACCCAGAAGCGCTATCTTATGGCGCTATTGTCCTCTCAACAGCGTTCATGGTTGTGCCCTGGCTGTTACCCCCTATCGGTATCTTGCGCGGCATTGTTGCTCTAGCATTCCTTATTTACTTATTGCTGGGGATGCGGCAAATTTACCGCATGTACAAGGCCACCCGACGAGCAGCTGAACTCACTGCTATAACAGTCTCGTCAGTAGCAGTTGGCCCCGACCGCAAAACACTTGCGGACTCGCTGCTTAAGGTTGCCGCTCTGGTTGCCAGTCAAGCTCCAGATATTAGTAACCAAATGACCACGGCTCTGCAGCGCCTCCCCGAATTTGTTGACGCTCAAACTGCTTCAAATCTGCAAGAAAAGCTTCAACCTCTAGTCTCAGAAGCCTCTGATGCCTTCGGTAAAGTGGCACTCTTGCAAGACCTTCAAGTGCTTCGCGCCTACCCTGACCTGGCGCAAAAAGCATCTATTCTCGCTCATAATCTCGCCAAAGATTCTCGTGGCCCTATCATTGCCACAACGCTCGCCGAGATCGATCAGGCTCTTGGTCTGAATTAGATAGCATTTCTGTCTGGATTAGTCTGTACATCATCTGTACAGACTAATCGCTCAATTCACTCTAATGTTCAATCACCAACTACCTGAAACCACATGTTAATTGCAACTCTTGATCCTTCTTCCGCACTCTCTGCCATTATTCAGGCTGCAGCTCAAGCGCAGCTTCTGATTGAATCTAACTGGCCGACAATTCAAGCGGGTCTTCCCGTTGTCGGTTCGCTGGTAATCCTTGAAGGATTATTGAGTGTAGATAACGCCCTTGTCTTGGCCGCCATGGTCAAACACCTGCCAGAAAAGCAAAGCAAGCAGGCGCTAAAAGCCGGGCTGCTCGGTGCATACGCCGGGCGGGGGCTAATGCTGGTCTGTGCCAGCTTCATTCTGAAAAACCCCTGGTTGAAGATTCTCGGAGGTGCTTACCTCATCTATCTGATGGTAAGCAATCTTGGACAAGCAGAAGAAGGAGAGTCGGAAGAAGAAGCAAAAGCTTCTAAAGGAGGTTTCTGGGCTACTGTTCTTGCAGTAGAACTAGCCGACCTAGCATTCTCGGTAGATAACGTAGCGGCGGCAGTCGCCATGAGCGATAAGCTCTGGGCAGTATTGACCGGGGTTGCAATCGGTATTTTAGCCATGCGATTTGTCGCTGGCATTTTCGTCAATCTGATTCACAAGTTCCCTGTGTTGGAACAAATCGCCTATGTTCTCGTAGGCTACATTGGAATTTTGTTGGTACTTGAAGAACAAGGCATCTACAGCACCAACGAAGCGACCAAATTCATCTCTATCATTGCTATCATCGCGACCGGTATGGCCTATTCTCAGTTTGAGATTGTTCGTACAGTCTCTAACCCCGTCCTTAGCTATATTGGCGTGCAATTCGGAAACATCAACGAACTAACTGGTGATGTACTTGCTGTCAAACGCGCATTCACTGCACCGGTTAGCTATTTCAAAGAAATCGCTTCTGATGTAATTGAAGTTGCTGCTGGCGTTGTTAAGCCGGTAACTGGTCTTTTCACCAGCAAAGTAACCGACACAAGCATCGAAACTACTGATGCCCCTGACGCTGAGTAATTGTTGAAGACTAACTGAACAAAGCAGAGAGACTGGCTAACCACCAGTCTCTTCTGCTTCGACAATCTGGACCACGCTCTAAACGATCAAATTAATCGGGAACAATCATGTTTGAAACACTGCGCTCCTTAGTTCGTCCTTTCTTTGGTGCTATCTGGGGCATCGTCTCCGGCGCCTTCGGCTGGCAAGCACCGGTCGCTGGAGCAATCTCGCTATTCTTAAGCTGGGCAATATTCGCAGCGTTAAACCCCACAGCCTCAGCGCTAGCAGCTGTTCTAGCTGTGTCCATTTTACTGTTGATCAATAGCACCATCGCCTTCTGGTCTTTCCTGATTGCCAACGGCAGTGCCTACCAGCCAGCCCGCAAAGGAAATTCCTGGCAAAGTGTTTGGTTAAGCAGCGTAGTTGTCGCACTGATTTGGGGATTTTTCTCTGCCAGTATCGGGCTGGGTGTTCTCAACTTCTTCTTCGATTTGTCAGTCTGGCAGACGGCCTTGGCCAATGCTGTGGTAACAGGCACACTGGTAGCTACCATCACAATCGGCGCCATCAAGTCGTTGATAACGAAATAAGGAACGAAACAAAGACTCTCGCAGTTCCTTCAGTAGATACCTAACTTCCTCTCTATCCAGAGAACGAAGTTAGGTATTTTCATTCTCCCCCATTTAAGCAAATTATTTTTTTGGCTCTCGTTGCCAAGAGTTTTGTAATTTAGGAGCAATTCAGTGGCAAATCTAAGAAGGAACATTGCCTGGGCCACGTTAATGGTACTAATCGTGGCTGGGCTCTATATGGAGTTCCCAGCACTGATTTCACTTATTCTGGTCTTCGCCATTGTCATTTACCTCACCTTCCAAGACTGGAAAAGCCCAACGGCTAATCTGGGTCGATTGAAAAATTCAGCAAATCGCAAGTTGTCAAACTTTTCTCAGAACTTTTCGCTGCCAATATCAACAAACACAGCCAGAGCCAAGGGGCGACGCAAAAACTCAAACAGAGTAGCTCTTTTAACTGGGCTCTCTGCATTCTGCCTAACAGCAGAAGGACCAAAGAACTGGCGCTATCCATTCTTGCAACAACGTGCTTATGGCATTGCCAAAGCGACACTAATAGAGCACGAGATCTTCACTAGCAACAAGGAGCAGTGGCTGACTGATAGCAATACAGCCAGCTTGAAAGTAGAGATTTTCTTGGAAGAATTCCAGGGAGAAATTCGCCTTACTGTGCAAATCGAAGTCATTGGCAAAGTAACGATTACACGCAGCTCAGCCAGCATCAGCGAGGCAGCTAGCCTGTGGAAGAACACTGTACCGCGACTAACTAGCCGGTCGGACCTTCAGTATGACCTAGAGGATGCGTTAGTGACCGCCTTCAACGCCTTATTGCGCGACTACTTTGGCTCTAGTCATGGCAGTCAGGGCAACCATATTCTTCCACCTGGAAGCTAGTTGAACAATTTCAATTACCTTAGAAGAACCAAAAAGGAATCTCATGAACAACACTTTCCCAGGCTTTTCCGGCTCATATCACTTAGAAGATTGCACATTCTTATTGAAACAAATAGGCCCGGAGCATATTTCAATAATTGAGACCACCGATCTCGCCAAGCAAGAAGCCGAGATTCAATCGGGTGAAGCGCCCTATTGGCTGCGTGTAAGTCGAGAGAAGGCACCAGCAGCTGAACAACTGGCTCTCTACCGTGAGGCCATGAACAGCAATAAAATCCGCTTCGCCCGCGATCTTGCCTCACTCGCCAAGGAAGCCTATAAACAATATCGACAACTTGATGAAGTGACCATTGTCAGCCTCGCCCGAGCCGGCACACCAGTAGGTGCGCTATTAAACCGCGCCTTAAAAGCGCAAGGTCTCAAAGGCAATCACTATTCGATCTCTATTGTGCGCGACAAAGTCATCGGGCTTGATCTCAATGCCCTTTCCTGGATCTGTGAGAATCACGCTCCTGAGTCAATTCTCTTCGTAGACGGGTGGACAGGCAAAGGCGGCATGACCCTGCAGCTAGCAGAATCAGTGAAAGCTTTTAATGAACTTAAGGGCACACAAGTATCACCCAGCTTATGGGTTGTCTCCGACCTAGCCGGCTACGCAGACTTCAGCGCCGACTTTGCTGACTACTTGCTGCCTTACTCGGTTTTCAACGGCGTCATTTCCGGACTCGTATCTCGCACGATCTATAACCCAGCTGTACTTTCCCCCGCAGACTTTCATGGAGCATACCTTCTCGAAAACCTTACAGAACATGACCTGACGAACTCATTTGTTGACGAAATCTGGGTGATTCTGAAGAGTCTTTTGGAAAGTCCCAACCACATTCCAGAGGCTAATGTTTTCAGCACAGAAGCCCTATCAAGGCAAAATCTAGCCAAGCGCACGGTCGAAAATTTGATGAGAGACTTCAACATTTCTGACCCCAATCAAATCAAGATTGGCATTGGCGAATCAACCCGCGCCATGACTCGCCGCCTACCGCAAGCGCTAATCATTTGCAATTCCTATGAAGCAGACATTCAGCACCTTCTTTTAAAGGCACGAACTCGCAATGTTCCAATCTTGGAAGCCGAGCTTTATTGCGGTAAAGCAGCGGTAGTAGTAGGTGCAAGCAACCAGTAGCTCCGAACTCAAGCGTTGGCATAGCGAGAATCAAGCTTTGCCAAAAACGCTCAAGTTCCGTGTTGTCTAGCTAAAAGTAAGCTCCAATCGAGAGGAGCCTACCCGTTAAATTTGCAAAATCATTTATCTTGGACCGTCATTATGATTTCAACAGCTCAGGCTCAAACGATAGAGATGCCCACTGGCACTCTGATAGTCAACGTGCAAGAAAGCGAACTACCGCTAGATGATTTATGTAATTATGCCGCACGAATCAATCCCAAACGTGGATTTCTATTTGCTTCCCGCTACCTGGCTCGCGAAATGCCAACTAAACCAAGCAACATTGCCAGGCTGCATAAACTCTTAGCTGAAAAGCTTGCTGCTGACCTACCAGGACCAGTTCTATTCGTCGGCATGGCCGAGTACGCAATTAGCTTGGGACAAGGTATCTACGAAGACTATCAAGAGCGCACTGAGCGTGACGACTTGCTCTACATTCACTCCACCCGCTACCGTCTAGAACGTGAAACCTTCATAGACTTTAAAGAAGAGCATAGCCATGCTCCGTCACACATTTTGTATGTGCCGGAAAGCAAAGCTGATCAAGAGCTTCTCAGCCAGGTGAAAACCCTGGTACTGATTGACGATGAAGCTTCAACAGGCAAGACTTTTCTCAATCTGGCTCTAGCATTCGAGAAGATGAACCATAACCTTGACCAGGTGGTAACAGTAGTGATCACCGACTGGCGCGGGCAAGATCAGCGTCAAATTATCCAGCGATCAATGCCAGCCCAGTGCTCAGATGTTGCACTTCTAACTGGCAGCTTTGAGTTCACTGGTAAACCTAATCTCAAGGTCGATATGCCCAACGTGAACGGCTGCAACGCTCTCAAAGATAACCTTCTTCGCAGTAATCACGGGCGCTTCGGAGTGCGCGGGAAGAAAGCTATCGAGCCAGCGCTGATTGAATCGCTCAACATTGGCGCAGGAGAAAAAGTGTTGGTTGTGGGTAGCGGTGAATTCGTACATTTGCCTTACCTCCTCGCTCACAGCCTGGAGCAACAATGCGGTGCTAATGCCTGGATTCAATCCACCACCCGAAATCCACTGATGAACTGGGGACCAATCGAGCGAACCTTCACCTTTGAAAATCGGGTTCACAATATCCCGAGCTTTATCTACAACTGCAAGCCAGAAGACTATGACCGTGTCATTCTCTGCCTGGAGACCCCTGAGACTCTTGTAGACCCCGCATTGATAGATTTCCTCAACTGCCAAGTTCTTTCTTTCTAGTCTAGGAGACAGATAAAATGCAAACAGACTCAATCAAAAACGCCTTGGAGAATTTGGGGCAGTCCTACATCTTTGCTGATCTGGACAACTCACTCATGTTCGGCGACAAGTCAACTGGCGAGATCACTGCCGAAGCTTTGCATACCATCTGCAAAGACACCAAAGGTAAGCCAGCCTCATTCGTTAATGACAAGCAATTGCGCTTTCTGCGCTGCATTCTAGCCATGGGAGAGCTGGTGCCTACTACAGCTCGCTCCACCCGGAGCTTCAACCTCGTGGACCTGAACCACAGAGGCTACGCCATTGTCTCCCACGGTTCGATAATTTTGACACCAGAAGGCACACCAGAACCGCGCTGGCTGCAGCGAACACAAACCCTGGCTGAGCCTGAGCGAGAAAACTTCAACCTCATTCTTAAAAGCCTGAAAGAACATGGTGATAGCCTCGGCATCGAAGCAAATGAACGCATTGTCAGTGACTACGACCTGCCGATTTTCTTGAAGGCAAGCGTGCCAAAACAATCGGGTGTGAATCTTAGCGCTCTCTTAAATCGCCTAGAAGAAGAGCTACCACTGCCAGGCTGGCGCTTCTCCGACCACGAATACTACATCGAAATCGTACCACCCTACTCGCGAAAAGAACTGGCTGTGCAATGGTTTCTCGATGAAATTGCCGATAAAAATCGCTCTTTCACGGTTGCCATCGGCGACATGCTCACAGACCTAGCCTTTGCAGGGCTCTGCGACTATTTGCTCACACCTAGCAACAGCCAAATCGTCTGGACACTGTTTGACAGAAAATCATGAACAACCGAAAACCAGCACTACACTCGGGCTCTTTCCAGCCCGACGATGTCACATTTCTCTTGCACTTTCTTGAGCCGGACTACCTGGGCCAAATATCTGATGCCGAAGGGGAAGTAGTTTTAGAGGAGGCTCCAGCTTCACCGTCGTACCAACACTACTTTCATCTGGCTCTCGATAAATACGCAGGACGCCTAGCCAAAGACATAATTGTTCTCGCGGCTCAGATACTCTTAGCTGATGCCTGTAACTACACAGTTAAGAACCAGTCTAAAGAAAGCTTTCAGGAAGGCCTGGTGATCGCTAGTCTAGCAAGAGCGGGCACCCCCCTGGGTGTGCTTCTTGCCCGCACTCTAAGACAAATCAATGTTCCCTGCCGCCACTACTCTATAGGACTCTGCCCCGTTACTGGAGTAGATTCAGCCGCTCTGGACCACATACTCAAGGAATACCGTCCCGAGCAGCTGATTTTCTTTGACGGATGGACAGCCAAGGGCGCAGTCTACAAAACCCTCAACCAGAGCCTTTCTAAGTACAACAGTAAAGGCAAAGTTGCAGTCGAGCCCCGGCTCTACTGCCTCAGCGACCTGGCTTCAGTCTGCACAGGGTGCGCCACTCAGGAAGACTACCTAATTCCTTCTTCTCTGCTAAATGCTACTGTTTGCGGTCTGGTAAGCCGCACATTCACTGTAGCACCCGAGCAGTATCTGCCTGACAGTGTCAACGCCTTCCACCACGCTTTCTATTTCCAACAGCTAGAGAAATTCGACCTCTCCCAGTTCTTTGTGGAGTTCGTCTGGACTGAGATCGGAAAACTATTAGGCGGCGAATGGCGGCAGAACCTGGGTAAAGCCATGGCCCTACATCAAGAATATCGGCGCGAGTACCGGCAAGGAGAAAGCCCGGGCTATCGAACTGCGACATCCAATGCCAAAGGCACTTCTGCCGACTTCCTAGCCGTCCTCTGCCGAAAGTACGATGTATCACCCGCCTCTATCAAGCCAGGCATCACAGAGGCAACTCGGGCCATGCTACGACGCAACTGCCGCGCCCTTGTCGTGAAGAACCAAACAAACCCTGATGTCAAACACCTTCTGGTGCTTGCCTCAGAAAAGAACGTTCCAGTGATCGAAGACCTTGAGCTAGGCTGTCAGGCTGTGGCTCTGCTAGTTAGCAAATAGTATAGAAAATTATGATTGACCATCGACTCATGCCTTCTCTAGGCGCAATGTTGTTTGTGCCAACGACAATCGAAAAGGGCGCACCAGGTCTGATTCAAATTGCCAATGGAATCAAATTTCCCAACCTACGCACCGTCATCTTAGACTTAGAGGACTCGGTAAAACAAGATGATGTGTCTCGCGGTATGGACAACCTCCGACTCGCGCTCACAGAGTTTTCTACAGCTAGCTCGGTGCAAGTGTACGTGCGGGCACGAGATGCCAGCAACTTGTCTGCGCTGTTGCAATTGCCAAATATCGAAAAAGTTCACGGTTTTGTTTTGCCAAAGCTTGACACAACGAACGTCAAAGACTACTTCAAACGCTTGCCGCGGAACTCAAACTTTGCCATCATGCCAATTCTGGAAACGATGGAAACATTCTCTGCTGATAAGCTTCTGCGCCTGCGAGACATTCTTGATGGCAACAATCTTTATGGCCCGCGCGTTCAGTGCATACTGATTGGAGCCATGGATCTGCTAAAGCTGTTGCGCATCCAGCCGGAAATCCACGACACTATTTACGATACCGTCATTGCCGGTGTCATAGATAGTATCGTTCTAGCGTTCACGCCTGCTGGCTATAAAGTTTCTGGCACCATCTACCGCGGTTTCGGTGAAGAATTAGAAGCAGTGCTGAAGCGCGAGGTCATGCTCGACACTAAACGTGGAATGTTTAGCAAGCTTGCTATCCACCCCAACCAGATCGACGTCATCGAAAATGGCTATGCGGTGACGATTAAAGACCTTCTACGCGCCCTGGTTATTCTCGCACCAGACGCCCCAGGAGTCTTCAAACTATTTGGCGAGATGGTTGAACCAATAACCCAAATAGAATGGGCAAAGCGCATATTCGCGAGAGTCGTGCGCTTCGGACTGATGGGCGGAGAAGTCAACGCTCCCGGCAGCAATCTGAATAGCCGCGACCTGCAGATAGAAGTCCGTTACGCCGATATCACAATATCCTGGTCGCAGCACTGGGAACCAGGTAGCCCCGATCGGCTCGACTCTGCCCCGATTGCCACTTACCTAGAGGTACTGAGCATGGCAGACTCTCTCAATCTTAAATAAGTGTATCAGGAGAGCCATGCAAGAATTCATCCAGAATATGAGCCTCATCATCATTATGCTATTTGGCATAGCACTTAGCGGGTTAGTCTTAGTGGATTTACCCGAAGACTCACTTGCCAGCAAACTAATCACACCAATTCTCATTGTCATTTGCCTCGGGGTAAGCTACTTCGTCTGTAGTCGTCCATATCCTTAGTTTTTTAACGCCTATGAAAATTGCAATTGCTTCACTGATACGTCTTCTAGTGACAATGAAAGCTTTCGCCCTCCGACATCAGAGATTTGCCGATCGCCTAAATGTTCTAGCATCTCTCAGCACATTCATATTTGTAGCCTCACTAGAGCTACCGCAACCATCAAATCACGTGCTGCAATTGGGTTTTCTGGTACATGAGGTGGTTTGGCTCCTGTACCTCGTCTACGTACTGATTTACTTCGACTCAAGCAAACCAATCAAGTTTATCCGCGAGCACTTCCCGGAGGTACTCATCGCTCTTACGTGGTTTCCTTATGCCTTTCAGCTTACCTTGGGCGTTTGGGAAATTCCGTATAGTGTTTTTCATCTGATCGGTGTCACTGCTCACGCCTGGCTCTTGAGCCGCAGCGGCCGGCAACGGTGGGGTGAACATCCTTTCTTTGCCGCAATGCTCTGTGCACTTTCATTTCTTCTTTTTTCCTCAGCACTAATCAGAGAAGTTGAGCCAGAATCATTTCAAAACTTCCCGACCGCTATCTATTTCATCCTTGAAACACTCTCAACTGTAGGCTATGGTGACCTCGTGCCTAGATCCACTGCCGGTAAGTTCGTTGCAGTGCTGGCCATGTTCTTCGGCACTGGCTTGTTCAGCGCCTTGAATGGCTTTGTCACTGAGTGGATTCACCAACTAGTAGCAGATAAGAAGATCGCGTCAAACGAAATAGACTTGTACTCATTAGCGCAAAAATTTGAAAGCATGAAGGCTTTGCTTGAACGAGTGGAACAGAACCAAGCAGAAATTCTTAGACGCTTAGACAAACTTGATTCACCCGAGAAGAAATAGAAAGTTAGATTTTCAACTCTTCAAAATTTCCATTTGCCAAAGCCTTTTCGAAAGGCTTTTTTCTTGGGCACTTAGCCGTAGACCGGTCTACTAACAAGAAGGCTAAAAGAAAAGTGTGGAGACAGACAAGTAAATTATCCAAAGGAATTTACTTGCGTTCCGCACCTTTTAGAAGGTTCTAGACGGCTAGATGACACCGCAACTACAAATCAGCAATTAAAGCCGACCAGCGCGAGTGAGAGCACCGAGACCAGCCAACAGTAGAAAGGTACTGAAAAAGATACCGCTGTCTCTGTCAAACTGTAAGGTAAGAATCAGAGTCAGCAAACTAACAAACATGAAGATGTTCCAGTATTCAAGGAAAGCGATGGGCGAGACCTTCTTCAAAGAAGATGCCGCAATAGATTTTCCGGCAAGAACTGCAACGAGCAGAATAACAATGCTTTCAATAATCATTGTAGGACTCCTAAAAGTCATTAGATAAGGGCAGACAGAGTTTGAGTTTTTTGATGATTGAGTTTTAGTGAAGGGGACTAATTAATAGCCCCCGGTTAGGCAAGTTAAGCAAATGAAGACTAGCCTTTGCCTTCTCTTTAGCGTCTGCCAATACGTTTGCCAGAAGCGCGATCGATAGCAATTTGTAGACATGTGAGATCTACAAGCTCGCGGGCATTAGCTCCGTAAAGCCCGATGATGGCTGCTTCGGAAATAGCCAATGCACTCTTAGCAGCAGTTAGTTCTTGTTTGAAGAGATAAACGGCGGCCAGATTTCGCGCTGTGGAAGCAATTGTTACTTGCTCATCCAAGACTTGGGCGATGTTCAAAGCAGCTAGAAAGTTTACTTCTGCCTTAGCGACATTCGAGCGGAAGGCGATAACTCCGATATTGTTGAGAATGTTAGCTTCAAGTGCAGTTGAGGCGAGACCTTTATCTTGACACACGCTCAAGCAGCGTTCGCTGAAGAGAATGGCATTATTCCAGTCGCGTTCACGGATATAGCGCACACTAGTGGTGTAAAGCTCCATCAGCGAATCACACGACAAAGGTGCCCGGAGATACTTACGGTTCCAGCCAGGCGCTAGCCAGGTTGAAGGGTAAGCCTCGTCTACCATTAATGGTGCTCGGGGTGAAGGAGCTTCTTGCGAAGGCTCATCAGTGAAGAAAGCGGAGAGAAGAGACACTAAAGGCAGTGCCACAACCAAAATGAAAGCAAGAAACATCGGAACTATGGTGGTTTCAGTGATATGCATAAACTTTCCCGGTAAATTAACATCAATCAAACAAACACCTCTCCTGTCGCTTGTAAAAGCGATTAGAAGAAACATAAATGATAGTGAGGCTATGTTTTTAGCGTTTTACAAAAAAAAGAGAGTGTGATTGATAACAAGAACCTAAATCATTAACGCCTCGAAATTTCTATAAATCTTGATGAGCTATGTGGCATGAACTAGTTTTGCCATAACTAAGCTTTGCTAAGTAGGAGCCTCAACAAAACAGCATGCCGCAAAAGAATGCTCCTTTATCCTCAGATATCGAAAGCTAGCGTGAACTATAAACACAGCCTTAAGCCAGTTTAGAGTTAGCTAAGGCTTGGCCGCAATTTACTGACAAGCCCTGGTCAAGCATTCAAGCAACTGTAACTAGCGGTCAGCTGTTCACAATCTTTACGACCAATAGCTTATGGCTGGTGCTTTTTGCTTGGCTTGAAGAGTAATTCACTATCCATCTACCCAAGAGATTCTACCCAAGAGATTCAACAACTCAATTCAAAACTAAAAACTCTAACTACCTATCCAGTATCAATTGGCTAAGGCCCATGTTTTTCAGAAGAGTTTCTCTGGCCTAGGGCAGAGCAAGGTAGTGCCTTTATCTAAATTACCGGAGTAAAACTATGGAAAATCAACCCATAGACGAAAGTGTCAATCAACCGCAGGTGGTAGAGGCAGAGGCCGATGCATTAGGATTGACTAGCGCATTGCAAAACAATGCCTGCGAACCTAAGCCTCGCCTTCGCGACTACATTCTGCTCTTTATTCGCGGTGAGTCGCTAGCTGCTTTCTGCTACGGCTATCTGCTCCTTCTGGCTTGTCTTGGTGCCTTTAAGCTTCCATGGATAGGTCTGGGTCTAAGTTTCATCATTGAGAGCATTGCTGCTGGTTACTACCTGCACATAATGCAAGTCGAAATTCACGGAACACCAGGTACAAGCCTGGCACACTGGCCAAAGCTCGACATCAAAGGCGTAACCAACCTCCTCAAGTTGGGAATGTTTACTAACTTGATTCAGGTCACCTATGCGGCATTTGCTCTATCACTCAGTCTGCCGCTTTTTCTCGTGGTCTGTTTGACGGTTGCACCAGTTGGCTTTGATCAAGTAGACGCACCGTACCTAACTTCTTATGCACAGCTGTTCATTACGTCAGCTGCTTTTACAATGCCATTTTCCTTCTGGGTGATTATTGTCATGGCTCCCGTAGCCTTGGCACGATATGCCCATAGTGGAAATATCAAAGACGCTTTTGACTTCAAAATCATCGCTAACAGCATAGTTTGGGGCTCAAGCTTGATTAAGGGCTCAGCCGCTATTTACTTTGCAGCGATACTGGCCAACAGCACTCTCATGAGTTTATCTCCGGCATTGATGAACGTTTTTGAGCCTATAGTCGAGTTCTCTTCTATGGCTTTTGTTTGTCGCCTAAATGCCCGCTGGTACCGTGAGGTTCTCCAGGAAGCAATCACTCTTGAAGAAAAGTCTGAAGAGGCTCTGGCCACAGAACAGTCTGATAGCTAATGCCTGCGCAACTGAAATTAGCAAAGTTACCATTACCAAAAATAACGATTGAGGTCATTTCTCATGAATGCTACATCCGATCAATTTCTAGCGTTTTTCACTCTGGCACTCTTAGCCATTGGCGTAAAAATGATGTTTCGCGACTTCAAAGTTCTGCGCATGGAAAATACACTTCGCGGCAATCGGCCATTGCTCAATGCCGGGGATGAACAACGGGCTATTCGCAATTATCAGCTAGCAATAGAACTAACACCTCGCCAAGAATTCAAAGAGGCATTACGCTTCTTGAATGAAGCAGAGGTTCAACTAGCTTCTTCCGGCATAAACAACCTACCTCTCCTTTCAGGCATTCTCAACCAGCAGGCCCTTTGCCTGCTGCGCGGCGGAGAAGGTGGGAAAGGTGAAAAGGGACGAATAGTAAGCTACCGCAAGGCTAGTACAAAGCAGGAAATTCTCGAGCTGACTGGTCGATCAGTCAATCTAGCTAAGCTCTCTGGCAATGAAAAAGCCATATTAGACGCTCTTTTTACCAAAGCTTCTGTTCTCGAAAGCCTCGGTATGCTAAGCGAAACTGCGGACTGCCTGCGCCAGAGTCTGGAATTAGCGAAGTCAATCTATGGCAAACAGTCGGAAGAAGAAGGACGCTTACTCAATAATCTGGGCCATACTCTCCTAAAGTCATGCCGTTATGGCGAATCGCTGAAGTGTTATGCCGAGGCATTGACCATACTTGAGCGCCGCACAGGCCGCGATAGCTCTCTCACTGCGGAAGCTCGACTAGGACAAGTAGAAGCACTGAAAGGCATGAACGGCTACTAGACCACATTTACTGTAAATCTTTACTAGAGAGTGAAATCATGAAACCAGAAGAACATCTGGCAAAGCGAGTGCTGAATGCTATCAACAGCAAATACGAAACTCTTACACAGTCTGGCGAAGTCGCCCTGAACCGCTGGTGGTGGCAACTTGGCACCGCTCGGTTGTATACAGCTGGGCTCAATCTCAATCTCAATCTCAAGGTAGTGACAATAGACATGGCGATTCCGGCCTTAGGCCTGAATTCATTCATGCTCTATGCCTTTACCGGGCCAGGCAGCGCCACACCGCACTTCGCTGTAGATTCGGTGGCAAGGGCTGATACCTATGCTATACACTGTGACCTGGTGCCCCGAGTCGATAGCCTGCACCAAGATTTCCCAGGCTACCTTGAAGAAGTTTTTGCGCCAATCAAGCGCCTTAAAGATGCCTGTCTTGCCATTCCTGGTGTGAAGAGTTATGGCTTGAGCCAGGGGGCCAACAGACTGCTCTCTCCTCAGCAGCTGTGCATTCAAGCAAAAGACGCCGCAGTCTTTGAACGGGCTTGTCCAATGGTTTACCAATACCTCGATCGCTGGCTCGACCTCGTTGATAACAACAGTCCGGCAAACTCCTTTGGCGCAGACTATTTAATGACATATGACCGGACCTTCCGGACTCAGATGTTTAGTCCAAAGGTTGATCCAATCTGGATTGTAGTGCCCCTACTCCTGGGACGAAAAACAGGAAGAATTCTAAGAACGATGTTGCAAACAGGCGACATGCCAGCAGTTCAAGACCTTCAAAACTAGTCAGTTATCACTTACCTACTTACGTAATTACCAACCTACTTACCGACTTACATACCATGCTAAAAAACATCTGGTACGCTGTATTAGCGTCGGCAGAACTTCGGCCCGACGTTCCCAAAATGGTGGTTCTCGGCACCAAGGCATATGTCATCTTCCGTGACAGCCAAGGCGTCTACGCCCTCGATAACGAATGCCCGCATCAAGGAGCAGCGCTTGCCCGGGGCACAGTCAAACAGGGATGCATACGCTGCCCATACCATGCCTGGCAATTCGATGGTCAGGGGCAGTGCCAGAACCGGCCTTCGGACCCCGACGCAAAAATACGGCAGCGCGATCACACTCACTCTTGGGCAGCGCGAGAACAAGATGGCTTCATCTGGCTTTTTGCCGGCGATGCGGCAGCTTCCAGCACCGTTGAGATTCCGTCCTTGATCACTCCAGATGGTGCGGAAAAATGGTCGTCAGTCTATGGCGTCTTTGATTTTGACGCCCATCTAGATCGGGTCATGTTAAATGGCACGGACATTGCTCACGTGCCGTTCGTCCATCCGGACCAATTCGGCAATGCCCTCCGGCCTGAGACCCCGCGCTACCAACTGCAATACCATCCAGGTGGAGCTTCAGCATCGATTGCCAGCACTGCGCCTTCCACCCTTGAGCAGATCGTGCTCAGTCGGCTGGCGCTAAATGGCGACATGCAGGCTATTGCCACCGCTTACTTTTACATGCCGAATGTCACGGTGTTGCAAGTAGCGCGCGGAGGAAAGACTGTGCTTCTAGTTAGCGCCCATGTGCCAATTGGCGACGAGGCTGGGCAATTCAAAACCCAGACTCACTGGGCTTTTCACCGAAATTTTCTGCACACGGGATTTTTTGACATCGCCTTCCGCAAGTCAATGACTGAGGTGTTTCAGGCAGACGCCGACATAATCAATCATCAACGGCCTCAAGTCTTAACAGAAGAGCTTTTGAAAGCCCCATCCACAGCTGTGCCAAGTGATCTGTTGGGTGTTTACTATCGCAAGCTTTTGCTCACAGCGATACAAGCACAGTTAGATTAGCACGCAATCAAGATATCAATTTCATTCCCCGTCTGCACTAGCAGGCGGGGTTCACCTTAATAATGGGTTCTCCAATATGAACAGAAATAGTAGTCGCGTTCTAAGTCCTTATAGCAATTGGTTCAATTTCACCTCCAGCTTCGCCGGAAATATCTTCGGGGCACAAACAATTTACCTACTGCTCCGGAACAAATTTGAGATTTTGCCTCTTACCTGTAGCCTCAAAATTCTAGAACAAGGGGAGACAGTAAGATTTGATGGGCTGACTTTCTGCGGTACTGACGTAGATACGTTTCGCCTAAATCAAGCTGAGCATAGCCTTACTGACGGTATTCATGCACCGCTAACAGCAAGCGGTGCTCGCGGCATTTTTCTTCAAAGCGGCGCGGGAATTTGGTTTACACCAACTCTTAGCAATACTACTAGCAGTGCCATTAGCAGTAACGGAACTATCGAAGAGGGGCTTGACTTCTGGTTCTTAACCAACTCAACTGCGCACCAGCAGCTAGGGGTGTCATTTGACAAAGGAAAGCCAATTCAAATTAACTGGGTTCGGCAAAACAACTCACAGAACGTCGCTATCGTTGAAATTGGTGCACTGACTCGAGAAAAGCTGAGCTTGCCAGACCAAATTATGGGAGGCATATTTGAAGGGACACTTTTAGTTGTAGACGCTAAATTGGCAATTACTTTCGAGCCTTTTCAATTCAATCCCAATCTCAACCTCGATCGCTCAGGCTCAAGCCGCTCAGCCTGCGACTTCGCAGAAAGCGCCTTTGTTATTACACCAAACAACTTGAAAGGTGCCTCTGAGCAGGTTATAGAATCGGGCGTTATTGAATCACCCTTGAGCATTCATTACTCAAGGGCCCGCTATAACAAAGCCGGTTGCTTCTTGGATTTCAGCCACGGCATCCTGCGCCGCAAAACGGAAACAAAACCACTCTTTCGCATAGCTGATACTAAATTACCGCAGCACACGCGAACCCTTGAATTAGTAGCTTATCGATAAACTTTTCATTGAAATGGAGGTTTCATGAATACAACTAGTGTTGCCAGTCTAGTTGAGCAAAGCTCAACTGAGCCTGGCAACGGCACTATCGAAACTTTTCCCCTATCAACGGAGACCGAAACTCTGCTCGAACTTCTAACCGAACTGTTTGCCGAAAATTGGATGAGTATTCAATTTGGCATACTGATTCAAGGCTCGGTGCTTGAGATTTCTCTCCCCCATGCACCAACCCTCGTAAGGCTTCTAGATGGCTATCTAACAATCACGTTTGGAAATACTCTGCACTTTCATCTGTGCATTGGTACCAATCGTGGTCCGCGCCAACAGCCTACATCTGAAGCTTTGCAAAAGCACAGAAAGGTTTCGCGAGCAGAGTTATATCGCTACTTGAATAATAAGTCGCAGCCGGTCTCATGGGGTTTGAGATTGTTTAACGGTGAGGAGGAGCACATGCTCACTGTCTATCTGCCAAACCCACTCTTGACCGACGAAGGCCGAAAAGCAACCATACCCGACTGGGAAAAGCTCAAACTTTGGCAACATTTAAGAGCTAAGTATCTAGGCCTAGAGCCAGTTGATTCTAAAGATTACCTGGCAAAAAAATTCGTACACTGCTGCTGCTAATTCAAAAATTTCAAGCACTCTCATACAGAGAAAATCATGACTCTAATCTTAGCATCCATCTTCTGCGGCGCTAACGTGGCGCTAACAGCTGCCATTTTATGGCGGGCCAGTTTCACAAATCATCGGCTGTTCAAAGATAACGGCAACAATCAGCCAATTCGCACTAAGAATAAGTTCTTCGGTGCATTTAACGGACTATACGATCTCCTTGATCAAATTCCCTGGCTCCGTCGCAGTGGCACAGCCAATGAGCTTGATTTGCTTAAGGCACTGCTAATACCAGCGACTCTAACTGTACTCGTGGGCATCCTCACCTTCCAGCCAAGCCTGGTGGGTTCGCTCTTTGTCTTAGGCTTCTTGAACACTGAGATCAACATTATTCTGCTGTTACATCCAGTGATCAAGAAATTACTTGCTCCAAGCAGTAAACAATAGCCCTCTGGCTGCGTTCTGGGTCTAACCTAGCGCAGCCAATGGCCAGTCAGAGTCAACTAAAGCTCAGTTAATTGCGGGCATTGCCAGCGCACTGAGTGCATTTTCCCCTCCCTTCGCGGGACTAGCCGCAGTCTCAATAGCCTTTGTCGGCGGAGTCTTTATCACGGATCATTTATCGTAATTTCGTAATTTCGTAATTTAGATTACATCGGAGAAACGAATGAATACATATTTCCGCGCTCTCGATATGGAGGGTGGATATTTTCTCGATCTCACTATCGGCGGCGCTAACGAAGTTTCTGCACTCGACAAGAAGTTGCAGCTCCTTGGTTGTTCGATCTCCAGCGGTGTTACTTCGTATAAGCAAAATCAGGATGGCACCTACTCTGTGCGATTGCTCATGCTCTCTAACATCAACCAGTGTCTTGAAACCATTCAAAATGCTGGATTCTTCGTTGTCTCACACCAACTAGAGCATGCAACGACAACTGTCAAAGGTGCTGATAAGCGAATGTTAGCCACATTGATTGAGCCCTTCGCCATCACAGTGGAAGAGCTTGCATCGAGGCTAGCGAAGAAAAAGGAAGAGACGGCGAAAGTCAAATTGGCTCAATACAAGGAGAAACAAAAGCGAGAGAAGGATCTCGCCGACCAAGTTTGTGCCAAGGTAAAACAACTTTGCAAGTCTTCTCCAGCAGCCTATCGTTCATTGGTGCGCCTTTGCTCGGGTACAGCACAAGTGCTCACCCCAAGTGTTCGCACAACCTTGCTGGCAGAAGGTTGGATGGATAAAAATCAACGTGTCACCCCAGAAGTGAAGCAAGCAGTGAAGGCAGTAACAGCAACGGTGGGATAGCTCGGCTACTAAGCCACATGAGGGCGAGGGCATTTCGGTGCTCTCGTTCTTCCACCTCTTTCAGTGCTCTGCTCAATACTGGGCTCAGCTCAATACTGGGAAGTCACCAAGGTTTCTCTTTGAGCAAATTTACTCAAGAATTATTGTCATCAGCATTAGTACTGAACAAATATCATGATTAAAGCTATCACTCGCGTACCTCTGAACCAATGGTATCCGGCTGCCTGGGATAATGAAGTGCCAGCCCATCGAGAAGGTTGCACTACCCGCCCCCTAGCAGTCAATATCGCTGGTCAAATGCTAGTTCTATTCAGAACTCCTCAAGGTATCGCTGCTCTCCATGCCTTTTGCTCGCACCAAGGCGCTGCTCTAGCCCAAGGAGAAGTTTTAGAATCTGGCTGCGTTAAATGTCCATATCACGGACAAACCCACGACGCCAATGGCCTTTCACTACTGTCGCCCTCTTGTCCTGAATTCAAACTGTCGAAACTAGCCCAGGTCGATTCTTACCCCGTGATCGAATATGCAGGCATTGTCTGGGTGTATCTGGGGGACGAGCCAAAACAATTTCCGCATCTCCTTCCGGAGCTAGCTCAAGAAAACTTTCGCGCAGTAAGAATTGAACAGCACTTCGATGCGTTTTTACGCGAAGTCTTGAAAAACTTCGTCGACCCAGCGCACATTGCTCACACCCACTCACACTCTCTGGGCGACGCTCACCACCCTGAAGTCAGCCCTTATGATGTGACTAAATCGGCAGACCGAGCCAGTGCCAACTTTTCAGTCAGCTTGAATCCAGACAATCCCTTGTTCCCTAGCCGCAAAGCAGAGACACAAACATACTTCGAGGTTGACTATTTCGCGCCGAGCGTCACCAACGCTGTCATCAGCAATGCAAACGGTGAGTTCCAGCTGATCATATTTGCTGCTCACACGCCACTTGGTGATGGCACTACGCAAACAAGGTTCGTCTTGCTGCGCAATTTTGGCTTAACAGCAGAGTATGACGGAAGAGTCTCAAAACGCCTGCAGCAAGTAGTCAAAGAAGACGCCGAGATGCTGGCCTATCAACAGATTAGTTTAATAGCACAGCCCTATTACACTCAGGCAGACGAAATGCCCCGAGTGACCGCCTTGATTTTCGAGTCATTCTGTAAAGAAGCGAATTTATCGCAGCACGTCATCGGTGCACTTGGCGCACTGCCCGTTGTCGCAGCACCATCCCCGGTGCGTAACTGCAACCCAGTATTAAAGAAGTGCTGGGAGGCAAGAACTCAAGCAGTTTAGTCAAGACAGTTAGTCAATCTTTCTAGTCAATCTTTCTAGTCAATTCCTCTGGTCGATTCCTCTAGTCAATCGACCACCTAAAATGTATAAACAAAACAAGAATGCCACTAGTTCGTTCTAAAAGCAGTCGAGCCAATCTAAATGACAATACGCCCACAACAGGCCGCCTTCTAGATGTTCCTGAACCGTTTAGAAGCAAAACCGCGCAAAGCATCAAGGCAGTATTTAACCTACCTCCCGCCTATTCGGACGAAGATGCTCTCCTTTACTACTGGACCTTGTTTATGGGGCACTAAATGCGCGCCAAGAGTATGGCCGGAGAAGCCCTGCAAAGCATCTACCTTTGCTTTTGGGTTTAACCGCATCCCCTTGCGTTCAGCAACTTCCAACTTTACCTTGACAGACGCCCAGTCCAATCGTTTCGATTGAGACACACAGGGCCAACTAACTAGTGAGGAGTGCTACATGAAATTCAACTGGAAAATTATCTTGCTCTATCTTCTATTTGGATTGATAGCGTTCTTGGCTATCAACAATGGTCTTGATCGTTCAACCCAAGTGCGCTGCACCGGCGGCGACGCGAGGGCTTGTAAGGCCTTAGAGCGGTAACTCAAAATAGTCTCGTTTCGAGGGGCGCAAAAGCCCCCCTTTTTTCGAGCATTTAGTAGACCAGTCCACTAGCAATTCGGTAAAAGTAAAAGTAACCTGGTCTTTAGAGTCGATTCTGAAGCACTAACGCAAGATCTCTAAAGGACTGTTCACAATGACTACTCCTCTTGCAATTTTGTTCGATCTTGACGACACGCATTGTTCTTCCTTATTAGAAATAGTGGTTGTTGTGAAACCCCAGCCCTCAGTTCATAAGGGCTGGGGTTTTGGGGACTTTGAATGATGAGAAGAAAGAGCAGGAGGCTGCCACCACAGAGGGAGCAACCAACTAGCTCAAGCGTTGACTGTTATCATTTGACCGAATCGATTAATCCTACGAATTAGCAGCTTTCCGGTAGGACAAATTATCTTCAAGGACAACTGCTGATATGGCATTCTTCACCACATGTTTAAAAGCAACTGTGTGAAGGATGCGCTGTACGTGACCCAAGATACCAAGAGCTTTCATTAGCACACGCACTCCCACCAGCATGTCTTTCTCGCTCCTGTATATGTTCATGGCTTCACCGTCGTTGTCCCAGTAATCCAATTTTGTCTCTACCAATAGCAGTAGACAGTCAGGATGGCACTCTTCAAAATCCTTCAACACCGCCGCAAAGGCAGGAGCACTTGAAAGGAAGTTGCCATTTTCATCCTTGTCGTTCTTGAAGACTGCCTGAAAAAACATTTCATCAGATTCATCAGACTTGTCGGAAAAAGCTGAATCAATCAGTGTTTGCAAACGAGCTGTTTGCAATTTGGTGTAATTCTCTTGCGATTTTTGATTAGACATGCTTGATTTTCTCCTTTGTTTAAAACGAAGTCGTAGTTAGTTTTGTTTTCCGGACGGTCTTTTCTGCCCATGAAATGTTGACTTGGTCTGCCGCACTGCACCTTGAACTTCTTCAAAACCAATCTGAGCAATTGGCTCAAGATAAGTAAGACGGACATAAAACGGTCCGTCATTCTTTATCTCCAAGGTTATCTTGTTGTCAGTGCCCGGTTTTATATGCGGCGCTGAAATATGGGTGTGAACGAACGCACGGGCAGTGCGGCTGCGGTTCCAGATTTCTCCTTGGAGAACTTGCTCCCCTTGGATAGGCAGTGAAACATGTTCATGGGTAAAGGCCAGACAAATTTCGCCTGGTGCTAGCCAGTAACCTGCTCGTCGACGCCTTTTGCCGGAAGAGTCAGCGAAAGGCTCTGTTCGGCGCTTTCGCAGGTCGATTTCTTGTCCGATCTCTTCCCAAAAGTCTTGGATTGAATGCTCGACAGGGTCGAAGAACAAAGATGCATTCTTGTCTCGCACAACCACAATAATCGCATCCAGTCTCACATCTATTGACGTGACACCAATCAGTTTTTCTGTTGGCTTTGGTGTGATTATCAGGCTGCCCCTGGCTAAAGCCTTTTCTAGTTCAACATTTGAGAGCTTCATATCTTTTCCTGATGCATTTCAGAGCGAAAGCGAGTTAACAGTGTCTTGAATGAAGGCAAGGCGAGCGCCTAATGGCATAGCCGGAACGCGCACAGTTGTAACTCCCCGAAGTTGATAGAATTCTTCGATTAGTGGCGTGATTTGCTTTGTGAAGGCTAAGTCTTCAAAGCCTGGGCGAACGCCGTTTTTCTCGAAACTTTCTAAATGTTCTAACACCAGCGCCAGTCGATAGTGAGATACATCAGGCTCCCAGAACATTGTCGGACAAAAGTCTAGGTGAAGTTGACAATAAGCTGCACCATCGAGCATCCCGCGGTCTAGAATGTAAAGCTCGCCCGGCTTTAATTGTGCTTCGTTCTCTTTTTGCCGCTCTAAAACGGCGTTCTGAAAGGTGAGCAGATCACAGCTCGGGTGGAATTCGCCTTCAAGAATTATTTGTGTTCCAGCCTCCTCTAGAACCTTAATTCCAGAATCTTTTAGTAGATTTATCAGCGTTGTTTTGCCAACTGACGGTCCGCCAGTCAGTACGATGCAGTTAGATTTTGCATTCATACGATTCTTCGTCTTAGTAGTTGTTTGTAGAAAGAAACAATTGAACTGCCGCAGCAAAGTTAGTGCCCGCACTACTCGGTGGTGCAATTAGCTTTGCGGCGCTTTTTGCGGCATCAGTGCCGTGATTCATGGCAAAACTTTGATGCGCCCACCGAAGAGCGGCAACGTCATTGTTGCCATCTCCAAAAAACGTCACTTGCTCTGGTGTGCCTAGGCAAGATAAACCTGAGACCTTGTCGACACAGCGGGCGGTGAACTCAAGAGTGATTGAGTTTCTAATCAGGTTTGACTGACTAATAACACTCTCAGGTAGACTTGCTTCAAAGCTTTGCAGAAGCAGGGAGGGCCCCGTAAGCAATATCTTGTGCACTTTGCTTCTTACCACCGCACTGACTGAACTGTGTCCAAAGTGGTTAGGTAATTCGCGGCGGTGCCTATCCATATCATCGTTCCATTCAAACTTCGAAGTAACACGGATGCCGTCCCGACGGAAAGATAGTGCCGTGATTTGTCGAGCTTGAGCAGATCGCAGAATGGTCGCAACCGCTTGACGAGGTAGTGCCACATCGCGGATGTGTCTGCCATTAGGAATGCGCACTGAAGCACCATCAGCAGTCACCAGAGGCCCCTGTAAACCGAGCTGCTGATAGTAGGGCAAGGTATGTTGGTAAACTCTTCCTGTGGTCAATACAATTGAGAATCCAAGTTCTATAAGCTGTTCAATTGCATGGGCATTCTCAGAGCTGATCCGTTTTTCAGCGTCGAGCAGAGTGCCGTCCAGATCTACTGCCGCGATTTTTCCAGAACCAAACGGAGGCAGAAGAGAGGAAGAAGAAGGGCAGTCGATGCTGCCCGTTCTGCTTAGTGTCATGGTTTTGTCCTGATTTAAGTTAGCTTTTTAGGCCGCCGAATCTTCTGCTAGCTTTGGCAACCAGTGTCCGAACACGCGAGCCTTATAGTCATACAGAGTAGACAAATTAGGGTCGTTGACAACAATAGGAACAATGCCAGTGACTTCAATGCCATACTCTTGAAGGATTTTGACTTTCTCAGGGTTATTGGTCATGACCTTTACCCGAGAAATATTGAGGTTGCGCAGAATAGCCACAGATGTACGAAAATCTCGATGATCGCCTTTGACCGGATACATCTGACCGTCGTAAGCTTTGAGCTTCTTGAAATAACCGTGAGCCTTACCCTCATGGGCAAAGTGGTAAATCACAAGGGCGGGGCCTTGGTGCTCGACCATCATTTTTAGCGAAATCTCAAATTGTTCGTTGCAGTCACAGCTTTGGTCATGAAAGACATCACCAGTGAAGCAAGCGCTATTGATGCGAAGCAATACCTCAGAACCCGATACGAGGTTATCGATATCGCCTTTGTAGATAAGAGCGTGTTCTTCCTGCGGGCTGAAACCAGCCCTGGTAATGAAAGCAGCTTGCATGAGGCCTTCAAGGTCAGGCCGTTTAAGTGGAACTGCAAAAACTCGGTCACATACACGAGGCAGGGCAACGATTTTGCTTTTGCGTTTGAGGCAATCGAGGAGACTAGCGCGGAGACTAGCTGGATACAGAGATGTGAATTGTTTTGCCATGATTTGCTTGGTAAATTTCAAAGTTTGAAAATAATCATCGAGATCATCTGGCCTACGACTGTAGGAACGATGGATGCATAGTTTTGCCACTGTGATTGTGTTTGGCGATTTGCCTTTTGAACATCAAAGAAATAGGAGACTGTTTTTAAATTACAGCTTTAACCTAGCTGTTCCTTGACAGCCTGTAAACTCCCCGAACTCATAAGTTGCTCAGGTTTCTGGGCGCGCACCGATGAGATGGAGCTAATACGACAGATCTGCCATAGTTAGACTCACGCGAGCGATGACTTAGCGACTTAGCCGCTTACAAAAATTCTACGCTTTAATCTGGCTAGACCTAACTATGAATGTATGATTGCTATGCCTTGGGGTATCGTATAAGTGTTGGTAAGTACTTTCATGTGATTGATTCTTGCCACGTTCATAGTGAAGACTTGCAAGCATGCCTTGAGGTCGTTGGCCAGCTTAGCCTGAAAATTGTCTGAACACTTTGCTTTGGGGTGGTTATTAAATGAAAATCTTCCTTACAGCACCACCTCAAACTGGCAAAAGTACTGTTATTGAATCGTTCATAGAACTGTATCAGGGCGCAAAACGTGGCATCTTAGCCCGTGAAATGCTTGATAAAAATGGCTCGCGCATAGGTTTTACCTCCATAAACTGTCAGGGGCAATCAAGACAATTTATGAGCAGAGTTTCGGGAAACGGTCTTGGAACCCACAGAGGTAAGACTGGGAGTGCGTTGAAATACCAGCACGAAGATAACATTGAGGACAATCTAGAAAGTAAGATTGTCGGAAACTTTGCTGTGGATGTCCCTGCAATTGATGCTTTTGTTGTGCCTGAAATTCTACAGAGTTTGGAAAGCAATGATACGCTTGTTTATCTTGATGAGATTGGTCGAGCCCAGGCTAATTCAATTGATTTCATAAAGGCTGTGCGTCTCTTGCTAGAGGCAGAAAACTCTACTCTGGCATCTATAGTTTTCAAAGATGATCCTTGGAGTATGGAATTTAAGAATCACCCAGCAGTATGCCTACTTGAGGTCTCAGCTTCGAACAGAAACTACCTTCCTGCAATTTTGCTAAAAGCTTTTGACCAGGCAAAGGCTTTCAACCAGTTGAGACATGAACAACAGCTTCTGGTGTACGCTTTGCTCAAGCAGTTTCTTGAGGCTGATCACTTCTATTCGGCGCAGAAACTTTTTAGCAATGCTCTAGGTTATGTTGTTGGTAATCAAATTCAACTCACAAAAGAAGATACGAGTATTTCTTACTATCAAGTCATAGGCCAAAGCAGATCGCATCAAATCTCGTTCCATCGAGACAACAACAACTTCATTTGTGATTGCGATCTTGCCAACGGCCGAGGTGACTTTGCCGGTGCTCCTCAGACCTGCTCTCATGAGATGAGCATCAGGCTTTCAATCACAAGATAGGTGAAAACACTTGGCGAAAACATCGCTAGAATCATATTAAATCTTGAATTTTCAGGGTACGTATCTTTTGCGTCTCCTACACCTACTTCTCTTGACTTCCAATGCCATGACCAGCTCAACAGGAGTTCATTCAAGTGAATAAAAACCTTGAAACTGCGCTCATTACTATTTTAGGAATCAGCTCTGTTGTAATAATTTCTGTTGGTATTGTTTCCCAACAGGATTTGGCATCTTTGAAAGCTTCTCAAGTTGATTGGTCCGAAATCTTGAGGGCGACAATAGCCCTTCAAGAGGTCGAGCATATGATTTCTTCTGAGAGTAGCTTTGACAAAGTAGAAGCTGTTAATTTACTCCACAGCGTCAATCAACACCTGGCCAGTGCCAGTGCTAACGATAGTAACGTCTTTCGATTTACTAGAAGTGACGTAAACCAATCATTGCAGAGTCTCTCGGCTAAAAACAGTCCAAGGGATGCAAGAGCCTACATCAAGACTTCACTAACCGCAATAGTTAATGAGACAGGGGCCTACATAATGGCTCGTAGATCCAAGGTTTATCAAGAAACAGCTTGGAGATCCTGGCTAATTATTGCTGTTGGAATTGAAAGCTTGCTCGCTCTTGTCGTTTCAATGTTCTGCCTAAGAGACAGGAACAAGCACCAACGACTTCTGCTTTTGGCAAACGAGAAACTCCAAGAATCTAATAGACTGCTAGAAGAACTCTCTGATACAGATCCCCTGACTGGTCTTCTCAATAGAAGAGGACTAGAAAAATTCGTGACCGAAGAGCGAAACAGATCTAAGAGAACAGAAAAAACAATTATGGTTGTTTTGATAGATTGTGATGACTTCAAGCAAGTAAACGAGAAATATGGGCATTCCGGAGGTGATGCTGTCTTGCGCACAATTGCCCAAAGACTAAAGAAAATGATGAGGGTTACAGATCATATTGCCAGAATCGGCGGCGACGAGTTTCTAATTGTTTGTCCTGAAACAAACCTTAGCTCATCAAAGATTCTACTCGACAGGCTACTATTCGCTATTTCCAGTGAAGCAGTCTTAATTGACAACATTGGCGTTTCTGTAACCGTCAGTGCTGGAGCAGCTGAGCTTCCTTGTTTAATATCAGGCATTGACGATGCACTAACCGCCACAAGAGAATCACTGCTCGCTAGCAAACAAAAGGGAAAAAACCAAGTGGGTTATGCGGAACAATAGTCATCTCAAAGCAACAGTTCAAAAGCTCGTTTTTCAACTGTTCCTATCGTTACTACTCACTTTCAAACCAACTATTGCGGTTGCCAATACAGATGGTTTAAGAGACTACTCAATTAAAGCAGGCAATGTTGATCGCCATTACAAGCTCTTCTCTCCGCCGTTTGAAGCAACTGATAAAAAGAAGCCACTAGTTATTTTCATGCATGGCGCTGGCGGAAGTTCAAAGAGTGCTCTAAGAGAAACTAAACTAGACCAAACGGCTGAAGAACAAGGCTTCTTTCTTGCCGTCCCGGATGGTACTAGGCGTGATCCCTCCGCTCCTGCCGATCTAAAAATCAATCCGCAAACATGGAATGATGGCTCCAATCGTTTTGATAGCGAGAAATCAAAAGTTGACGACGTAGGGTTCGTTCGGCAAATGATTGCAGATATCTGCGCTAACAATAACATCAACAAAGATCGAATTTACGTTTGTGGCTTTTCGAATGGCGCTTCCATGACATTCCGTCTCGGCGACGAACTCAGCGACACACTAGCGGCAATCGCGCCAGTTGCGGGGGCTTGCTGGCTCGAACCTAGTCACCCCGAGGCAATGCCTATGTTTTACATAACGGGTACAGATGACTCTTTCAATCCACTAAATGGCGGCATACCACAACCTTGGATCAATAAGCAACTCAATAGAAGCAAGGTATCAGGTAAGCCTAAACCTCCAGTAGCCGAGTCTATTCAGAAGTGGCAGAGAAAAAACTTGACCACCTCAGCCGGGGAAGTAGTTTCAAAAACAAACGATTTATCTATTGTTCGATATGGCAAAGAAAGCAGTTCATCAGAAATTCAACTTTGCTTCATCAACGGCATCGGCCATACATGGCCGGGCGGAAATAGCTTGCTACCAGAATTTATTGTTGGTAAAACCACTAACAACGTGAAGGCAAATGATTTGATTTGGGCGTTTTTTCAACGGCACAGCCTGGAAAATGAACGCGAATTGCAAAAGCGAAAGTGACCCCTTTAAGAAAGCTAGCCACTCAGCTAACTAGTAATGGACTAAAAGGCATTCCTAACGGCTTCTCACAAACTGTTTTTACTGGCTTCGACCTTGCTAGTGAACCGCTGGCAGCATTATTCGGACTTGTAACGGATCACCAGGCATTGCTTGAACTCATTGAGCGGCCTCTCATATGGTAAGGGCATATTTCACTTCTCATTCACCCCTCTTTCACAAACCCAAACACACAAAAGCACAAGAACTAACTCGTAACGCGCTCAGAATGACTAGCTTTTAGCTAGAAATTTGGCTGTCCTATTCTTTCTCGGCGCCTTCTTTGTCCCCCTCGCCTTAGCCGCCTCTACTGCAGCCGGTGTAGCCGCACTTACCGGGTGGACTTTTATCTCTGGCCTTTTCCTTGGGCCCTGCATCCACACGTACGTTCACATACTAGGCTGGCAAACTGTTTTTCTGACATACCTTGGCACCGGCGGTGTCATGGCAGCATGCGGTGCAATTGCAAGCTTCAGCGGTATCAACTTTGGCAAACTGGGGAACTTCCTCACAATAGCGCTGCTAGCCTTGATTGCCGTGGGCATCTTTGTTCCATTTAGTGCGGGAGTCAACATTGTCTACTCGCTAATCGGGATGGCAGTGTTTACTTTGTTCTTTCTCTTTGACTTTTTCCGCCTTAGCGAAGAAGAAGATACCTGGGAAGCTGCAGTGCTGCTGACAATGAAGCTTTACCTCGATTACATCAACTTCCTCTTATATGCTCTGCGTCTGATCGCCACGCTCAGTGGTGGCAGCAGCAACAAAGATTAATCAGCAAAGACCAATCAGCAAATACTAGCCGACAACCTTTTTAGGAGATACCATATGAATCTGCAAAAGTTACTTAACAGCCTCAGCCTACGCCAAGTTCTGATCATAGCCGGGATTCTAGACGCCCTCTGGGCCGGTCTAGTGGCCACGTTCGGCGCAAACTTGCTCCACATCCTCGGTGTCGCTGGCGGTGCCAGTGCAACCTCTGTCGGCATTGGCACAGTTCTTGCCTGGTTAATCACATTTATAGTCGCTCTCTTGCAAGGGGCGGTCTCTATTTTAGTGATCGGATTTATCGGATTCGTGTTCTGGTCAATATTCTCTAGCAAATAGTCTCTAGGCTGGACCAAACCGAATTTTGAAAGCAGACTAATCACTATACTGTGACAGGCCCTAGCACTTGGCAAAAATTGCCAGCCGGGGCCTGCTAACACAGGTGATTGAATCAAATCGAATTGTTCATACACAAAAAAAACGAAACTCATGTACATGTTCATTGGACTTGTTGTCAGCGCCATCGCTGCGGTCATTGGGATTAATCTCAATCTGCCACTCCTATTTGTTCCCGCAGGGATCTGCTTTCTTGTGTTTTGGTGGCGCAGTCTCGTGGCGCAACAGAATGCGTACAAGGTACGCATAGAACGGATCAACGAAACCGATGCGCAGTTAAGAGAAGAGCTAAAAAATGCTCTTTCTGCTCTGACTTTATTATCGGGGGCAGATGAAAACACAAAGACCAGTATCGTCGAGCTTCTTGTCGAAGCTGGCATGCATCTGGGCAGCCCTTCAGCTAATAGCCGCTTGTACTATGAGCGTGGAGACATCATCAAATGGAATCTCGAAGGACTGAAACTGGTTAACGAGGCCCAGACTTTAATTGATCAATATGTCGCAGGCCTGCCGAGCAGCTAAACGCTAAAAAAACTCAAGGACAATTCAGTTCGCTCCTGCAGCCATGGGGCTGCGTTCATTATGCCAATTGGCAAGGGAAAATAGATGTTCTACTTCTTACTAGTTATTTTCGGTTTGGCTACTTTACTAGCAGGTGCCCTCTGGGGAAATTCTTACGCCGCAGCTTCACAGAACCGTTGGACGGTTGTTTTCGCAATAATTGCCGGGTTAGCTGGAACTGCTTTAGTTCTCCTGTAGCCCCACCGATTTGGCTTCTGCGTGACAGGCAGAAGCAGTAAACACAAAACACACAAGGAGTTTTTATGAGCCTAATTGAAGGTTTGGATTATACCGATGTTCCTGTTTCTCGACGATTCCTAGCAATCAATAATTGTGATGGCAGCTTGAAAAGTACGGAAGGAAGCGCCATAGAACTAAGAACTGGAGTTCTCGAAAACACAGTCAAAAGTGCAACTGTTCTAATTTACTTCTGCAATTCAAAAGTCGGCGACAGCGTTATCCTTCAGGAGGACAATACTGTCCTCGTTCGGTTGCCGGACAAAGCAAATGGCAGTTCCATTGCCGACTTTCATTCTCGGCGTCCTCTATTTTCCAGCCAATTCTGGGCTTACATTATGTTCTTTACTGAGTTCCAACCCAGGGTTAAGTACCTGGCTAAAGTGTACGAGGCATTCCAGCAGCTGAAAAAGCTCGATTTTCTGGCCCTCTCTGGCGAAGAAGGCTCTATCGAGGGGCAGGCAGGTTGCCGCTTCTCCTTAGAAGCAGAACTCAGATTTGCAATTGGTCTACCGCTCAAGATCGAATGTTTTTCCACGAACCCACAGGCCACCAAGTGGGTTACCCAAACTCTTATAACCATCCTGTCGAATCTCGGCATCAAGGAGGTATTCGATACCTATCACGGACCAGACCTCGAGTGCTATTTAATCCGCGACGACTCAGAAACCTTTGTTGAGATTTACTAGGCACCATTATTGGTGACTGATCCAGTTGATACCGACAACTTAATAATGCGAGCGCCCTTGGCTCGTTTTTTCTTTCAACCCGCTAATCGACCGGTCTAATATCAGCGCACAAGAGAAAAGGGCTACGGAGCCCTAAGTGTTTTTCTAGAGACTGTTTAAGTTAGTCAGGTTCGTCGTCAAACTAGTCATCATCGTCATCTTCATCTCCATAGATTTCGGAACGGAAATCGTCCTCTTCCGCCCAAGGTGGCGTAGCAACTTCATTGTTACCGTCTAGCTTGACTAGCTGAATGCCATACTCGACATAGCCACCTAATGCCTTGATTGAGGTGTAGATCGCCTCCGCTTGCCTCCAAGCATCTTGCTCACAATAGAGCAATGACTTATCAGCGAAATTGGCCGATATATAATCGCGCTTGAACTCTGAATCTGGATAAGAAAGGTTCTCGGCAGCCTGAATTTCAGCCACACGAAAACCATCTTCCGTCTCCAAAATCATTACGGTGTTATCAGCAGACATAATCGGACTCCTTTTCTTGGTGTTTCAACTGCCTTTCTGCATGCTTTGAGGCAGTTGTAGGCGGCGCTGTAAAAGCGCGGAAATCCGGCGAGATCGCGGCTTGAATCATCATTCACCTTTAGCCGGCAGCCGGTGGCTACCTGACCCAGCCCTTTAGGGCCGGCGGAGAGCTGCA
>JBIPOV010000129.1:0-12335 GCA_044378815.1 Obscuribacteraceae bacterium (SeqCode)
TTAAGAGGTCCGCGCAGGTAGGACATAGTGAACCTGGTTTTAAAAATCACCGGTGCATTTTCATGGACATTGTTCATAAGAAAGACTCTGTCACCAAGCCGACTGAGAGTCTCAGACAGCGAAACACTAGAGTTAGACCTAGAGCTAGAAACAGCTTCTTGAGCAGCTGACTGCAATCCTTCTAACACACGCATCTTATCGCGCTCGGTTTGCAGCCGACCAATAAACCAGGTGCCAGCATTAGACAAGCCTTTATAGTCAATATCAACCGGGTTCTGGGTAGCAAGCACAATACCAAGACCGAAGGCTCGAGCCTGTTTCAGCAGCGTAAGCAAGGGTGTTTTGCAGGGCGGATTAGCCACCGGCGGGAAATAGCCGAAGATCTCATCCATGTATAGAACAGCTCGCAGACTGGTCGTACCTGACTGGCTGCGCATCCAAGTCAGCACTTGATTGAGCAAAAGGGTGACAAAGAACATCCGCTCGGTATCCCCGAGGTGAGCAATTGAAAAAATAGAAACCCGGGGCTTGCCGTTCTTACTCCAAAGAAAACTATCTATATCTAATGGCTCGCCACTGAGCCAGGCATCGAAACCAGGGGCGGCAAGAATATTGTTAAGGCTGATCGACAAATCGAAGCGCTCTTTTGCTGGATAGAAAGACTCTATGTCAAGAGCGCCCACCCTGGTCATGGGAGGTTTCTGAATCAACTGAATCAAATCGGTAAGATCAAAATCTTTTGAATTTTTCCAGCAATCAGCAATAATCGTCGAGATAAGAATATGGTCACGGTTGCGTAGAGAATCTCCCGCATCACCACTAACGCCAAGTAAGGCCAGTATACAAGTGGCAGCCGACTGCACTCTCTCCCTAAACAAATCACCATCGTCCATGGTTTCGTTGTCGGGCTTTTTCAGTGAATTCAAAATCGATACGGCCAGACCAGAGCTAGCGCCAGGCGTATAAATATTGAAGTCACAAGATTCTTTCAAACGGGCAATACGAGAGCCGTCCTGACCAGATTTCGCTAGACCTTCTTGCCATAACTGAGCTTGCTTCTGAGCGAACTCTTCCACGCTTAGGCCCTGGCGCCGGGCGTCGTCCAGATTGACCCAGGGAGCAAAATCTTTTCCACTTAAATCAGGGAAGGTTAACAAGAGATTTGCAATGTCACCCTTGGGATCAATGGCGATGATTGGTATACCGTCAATGGCAGCTTCTTCTAGCAGGCCGAGACAAAGACCGGTTTTGCCGCTTCCAGTCATACCGATGCAAACCGCATGGGTGACAAGGTCTTTCGATTCATATAAGACTGGCTCAGCCATTAGCTCGCTACCACCGTCTAAATCATGCTTATGACCGAGGTAGAACACTCCCAATTTTTCGAAATCAGACATGAGCTCTCCGTAATCGAATATCAATCAGATCTAAGTTTAACCCCCTAAAAACAAATTAGAGCCTGTCAACATGACATATGACCAATCTTGGCGCTGGGGCTCTGAGCAGGCTATACTTAACCACTTTGATAGCAATTTAGACGTAAAAGCAGCGGTGCAGGTTTAAGCAGTGAAAAATTCTTCTCAAGAGACCCCAAACAGAATCTCTGCTGCAGGCAGAGCCAATGCTCTAATGATTCTGATGGCAGCTCTGTTCATTGCTCTTGCCTTCTGGTATCCGCACTTCTCAGTCGGTGGTCAGAACTACAACCAACCGCCTCAACCCATGGCCCCAGCGCCAATAATCATCATGCCACCACCACAGCCTTTCCGCCCACCTGTTGTGGTGCCAACAGACGTAACATCTATCCAACTAATGAATGATCCAACTTCGCTTGTGATTGACGCGCCCACAGCTTTTGCGCTCAACGGCATTCAGTTGATTACTGACAATCAGTTTCCCAAAGGCGACATCGTCAATCAGAGTTTCGACTGGATTACAGTGCTTGCCAGAGAAGGTGCGCAATTCACAAAACCAAATAATTACACTGCCGATCTTAAGTCGGGAGACATTTTGGTATCGGTGAAGAGCCCATCTAAACTCGCTCTGGTCATAACTCCACTAGGTACAATTGCAATTGGCGCCAATGGCGATGTTATGGTTTGCTATAACAACGGCGTATTGCGAGTAATGAACTTTGACGGCGAAGGCAAAGCCATCAAAGTGCAACTCGATAAAGGACCATTCGCTGGTGACGCTGACCCCACTGTAGTTCTAGCCTGCGGCTATGAACTGATTGCCGGTCAAGAGAAGATGACCCGCTCCACTCTTCGCCCCAAAGATGGTATCGCTCGCCGCTATCAGAAAGTTCTAGAGAATGGCCACTTAGCAGTCTCTGAATTCTCAATTGAAAGCGCAATTAACAGCTGCGATATGCTCGTTGACCTACAACAAAAAACATCAGGGGTAAAAGAGCGCCGCATCCTCTCGGACATGTCGAAAATGGCCGCTGTACTAAACTACAAGAATGGCTCACAAGGCTATACAGCTGAGAAGTAAAATCTGTTAGCAAAATCGCCAGTCAATCTAGTAACACTGCTACTGCTTGCCCTTCTTGTATTCGCCTGCTTTGGAAATACACTAGGCGGCTTTTTTAACTGCGACGACTTTTTGCACCTGCCCTATCTCTATAGACTTTTCAATGGCGAGCCTGAGCTGTTTCTCTCAAACTTTACCGGCCCCTGGGTGGGCGAGCGCTCTCTCTACTTGTTCTTTAGACCACTGACCGAAGTCAGCCTCATGGTTGACTATTTTTTCAACCATGAGAAAGCCTTTGGCTACCACCTGAGCAATCTAATTTGGCATACCATAAATGCCTTCTTACTATTTCTCTTTAGCAAGGCGCTATTAGAAAAACTGACAATAGGCGAAGAACGGGATCGCCTATTCATGGCCGCATGCGCGGCGGCATTGTTTGCTGTATTTCCCACTCAAAGCGAAGCAATTGCCTGGATTTTGGCCCGGGCAGATTTGGTAAGTACTTTCTATCTGCTACTTAGTCTGTATTTTTTCGTTGCTAAGCACGACAAAACAATACTTTCACTGGCCGCATTTCTGGCGTGCCTGCTCTCAAAAGAAACAGCCATCAGTCTGCCTCTCATTATTTTTGCTCTTTCAATTACTCTTTCTCAAGCACAGACAGCAAAACAAAGAATAGTTCAAGCCAGCAAAGAGACAGCACCATATTTAGTGGTTTTTGCCTTCTATCTGGCTTGGCGCTATCTTGCTATCGGTAAGCTCATTGGCGGTTATGTCGGCTCGATTGGCGAGCGCTTGTACGAAAACTTCTTCGCCCGCTGGGTATCCTCCGGTTCGCTCTGGCAACTCTTGCATCCATTCAATCAGGCAATTTTTGCAGAGAACCATGTTCTTCGTCTAATTCTGCGACTGCTCTATGCTCTGGCTGGAGTGCTCGTAATCATCGGCACAACAATCGATCAAAAATTGCCCAGCAAGCAAAAGCCTATCTATTTTGCATTAGTCTTTTTGCTTGCCACCATGCTACCTAATTTTCAGGTATGGGGTCTCTCTAGTTCCATGTCTGGCAGTCGTATTGCCTATCTTCCCAGCGTAGGTCTTGCACTCCTAATTGTCTTCAGTGTCTATTTACTATCACCGAAATTGCTTCCCTTAAAATCGGGGCCGCCCCTAAAAACAACGAGCCAACTTGCTCTCGTCGCACTTATGCTAACTTTCGCCTGCATTACTAATGGCAATAATGTCGCCTGGCTCAATTCGGCCAAGATGATTCGAGAGCTAAAGAGCAGCGTTGAGAGCGAGGTGGCAAGGCTTGCTGACGGCCAGAAGCTAGTTGTCTTCAACTTACCATCGCGAATTGATGGGGCTTTTACTTTCACTACGCGCTCTATGCTCACGGGACTATTCACACCTGGACTATTCACACCTCGACTATTCACTGCTGATTCATTAGCTGAGATAAGTGATCGCGTGGTGCCCCTCGACTATCACCCCAATTGGAGCATCTTCGTAAACCGCCACGATTTTGCCTCAGTTATTAAGCAACCGCAGCTTTATAAATTAGCAGTCTATGACGCTGCTTTAGGCAAGTTAGTACTGACAGATTTATCCCAGGCAAATGAGCAGGCTACCCTTTCTACTCTTTCTGCTTATCCTAGTCTTCCTGCACTTTCCCTAACTCTCGGCCAGGGCCCCAAAAGCAGCTCTTATTATCTAAAACCAGAGGGATCAGTAAAATCGATCAATCCTCTAGCAGTGGATTTCTTAGAAGTCGTTGTCAAAGTAACAAAGAAATATCCTCATAAATTTCCCAGACCAGACGATAAGGCTTCTCTCTTCATCATCTGGAATAACAGACCAGCAGACCAAGAAGATCAAACTGAGCCACATTGGATGGCAGTGCCAGCCGACGGCCAAGAGCACAAAATATTGATTGAACTCGCACCACAAAAGCGCTGGCTGTTAAGCAAAAACGTTGACATGATTAGACTAGATGTGGCTACAGAAGATTATGACTGGCAAATTAGCAAGCCAAAACTACTAGATGCCAATGCCGTTACTCCTTTTCTAGCCACCGCTAACACTGACGACAACTATGCACTAGCGCCGCTTTCGGCAGACAGAAAAACCAAAAATGAAAAGAGCCAGCCATACCAGAGGGCGATTACTTTTGACTATGACGCCAGCAAATTAAGAGGCCATGCCGTTGTTGTGGAAGTATCAAAACCATACGCTTCATTTGAGCATTACGATAACTTGATGAGAGAACGTAATCTAAATAAACGGGCCTTGCTGAGAGCCAAACTCAATGATCTCAAAGGTAGTTTTATTATTGAGACTAAAGCCGACAGCAAACATGACCAGGCCGTCTATCAGGTGCACGTAGCCGCCTTAGATGAGGCAGGACAAGTCGTGGGCACGTTTAGCGACTCAGTCACTATCAGGTCGGCCTTGCCCTCTGCAATAACCGTATTGCCAGCCGAAACGAAGGCCTTGCCCAAAGATATAAAGTGATTAGCATCGCTTTGATCAAGCTGTCTTCTATCGGCCAGGCAACCAAGCTCCGAACGCAGGTAGCAAACCTCACGATGAAGAGAAGTAGTGAGACGCTTAGAAGCGTCCACCGGATTTATTTGCAAATCAGCAGCATAGTCTTCGATTGAAACAGGCGTGCCAATATTGTAGTGCGCGATACCACATTTATAGGTGATACCAACCGGCACAATCGGCACCTCAATATTGTTTTGATGAGCAGCAAAAGCAATGCGGGCTATGCCCTTCTTGAACGGATGTGTATGGCCATCATAAAAAACATTGCCTTCGGGGAAAATGACAAAGGGCTCTCCTTTTCGAAACTGCTGCAATACATGGCTGACAAAGTCGAGTTTGGGATGAGCAGGAAAAGCACCAACGCGACTCAAGAGAAAACCCTGCAGACCTTTCAGTTCATTGGGTGAAACCATAAAATTAGCCGGTCTATCGATGATGCGACCAAGAGTAGGTCCGTCCCAACGGGAGGAATGATTCGCTATACAAATATAAGGACCACTAGCAGGCAGATTCTCTTTGCCGCGAATATCGACTTTCTTAAAATGCAGAGCGATTACTAACTTTGCTAACAGAGACAAGAGAAAGAATGAGACTGGATCTTTGCAATCTCTCATAGAAGCTTTGAGGCGGGCCATTTGTGTTTGTTTAGACGACATAAATCCTCCTGGGCAAAAGCACAGGTTTAAATTGGTAAAAGACGAAAAACTAACTAGCTAAATCACTAGCGCATCAACACTATTAGATTAGCTCTAAACTAAGCTAGTGGTTTTAGAGAACGAACACTTCTCGTATTGTTTTAGGCCTCTTGTTTTTGCCCGGTTAAACTTAGAGCCACGTAAACAGCCATAGAGACAAAGAAACCAACAAACCAACCGTAGTCGTAAAGTGGTTTGAACTGCGGCACAAAAGCTCCGACCCAGGCTAGGGCACAACCAGCAATAGTCGCCAGCACTGCTACGAAATTCCAGCCAGAACTATATTGATAGGCACCGCCAGGCAAATAGAGATCGGCCAGTTCTAGTTTGGTCTTACGCAAGATCCAATAATCGGCAATTAGAACACCAGCTATCGAACCCAAACCACCAGAATAGCCTTGCAACCAAACAAAAATATAACCATGGGGATCGGCAATCAATCGCCATGGCTGCATTAAGACTCCCACCAGACCAGTAATTAGACCACCGACTTTGAATGTAATAAAGCGTGGGAAAGCATTGGCGAAATCGTTTGCCGGTGACACCACATTTGCAGCCACGTTAACAGAAAGGGTGGCTAAAGCCACAGTAAACATGGCAATGGCGACTACAGCTGGCTGATCAGCGCCAAGGCGACCGAGCAGTTTAACTGGGTCCCAGAGCTGATCCATAGCCACCGTTGGATAGATAACCACAGCTGCCGAAGTGATCATCACTCCCATGGCCGAAAAAATTGCCATGGCAGTCGGTAGGGCAATTACTTGACCGATGGTCTGCTCTTTTTGTGAATGGCCAAAGCGCGTAAAGTCTGGCATATTGAGTGAGAGAGTGGCCCAGAAGCCAATCATGCCAGTCAAAGAAGGAATGAATACAGCCCAAAACTCGCCAAATGTAGCGAACTTGCTCTTCTCATGTAGAAGATCGCCAACACCATGGGCGAGGTTGACAGTCCAAACGAGAAGCACAAAAGTCATAATCAAAACAAAGGGTGCTGCAAGGCTTTCGACCTTTTTCAAAACATCCATGCCGCGAAAAACAATCAAGATGTTCAAGCCCCAGAACAGAGCGAAAGACAACCACTCTGTTCCCATATAGTCAAAATAGGGGCCGCCCAATAAACCGCGCCAGACATCAATACCGATGAGTGCGCCAAACATAGTATTAAAAGCCTGGCCACCGATCCAGGCCTGAATGCCAAACCAGCCGCAGGCAACAATAGCCCGCATCAGTGCCGGTAAATTGGAGCCCATGGTGCCATAGGCCGCCCGAGCAAAAACAGGGAAAGGGATACCATATTTGGTGCCGGGATGAGAATTGAGCAAAATCGGCAAAAGTACAATAGTATTGCCGAGCAAGATAGTAAAAATGGACTGCCAGGCATTCATGCCATTGGCAATTAAACCAGACGACATCATATAAGTAGGTATGCAAGCCGACATAGCAAACCAAAGAGCGATATAGCTATAGGTCGACCAATTGCGGTCAATTACTTTGACTGGTGCCAAGTCGTGATTATAAAAAGGACTCGATTTAATCTCAGTCTCGTCGGCCAATTCGACCCGTCCATCGCTGTGTTCAACAAGTCTGTGGCCTTCCGACTGAAATTGACTCATAAATGGCCTCGCTGGAATTTAGGCGACTGGGGCGAACAACGGGAGCAAAGGAAGGGGGCGGAGGGCTACAATATTAGCTCATAAGTGGTAGAACAGTAATTGGGACCATACTAGCCAGTAAGCACGATCAACGACAGATTGACGGTTATAAGAGGCGCGAATAGATGAAAGCCACACAAACAAAGACCCCGGCAGTGACAAAAGCAAAGTCTGCAGCAACCAGTGAAACTAGAGTCACTCAGAGCAAAAGCAAGTCTCAAGATACGAGCAAGAAGACGAGCGCGGCCGACCCCCTATCGATGTGTCCAGTAGACGGCGCCGGTTGGTGTCCCTATCCCTTTTCAGTAGCTCAACTGAAGAAAAGACTGAAAGCTAAGGCCCAACAATCATAAAGGCCGTAATCGCGAAGACCAGACTCTCAAAGGCCAGAAACAGAAAGCCAGAATTCAAAGGATAGAAACCTGCAAATTATCAGACGCTACTCAAGACCCCTTCTAGCATTCATCATCACAATATTTGCGCAACCCGTTAGTGCGTACACTATTGAAGGCAAAATTGAACACCAAGAGGCCCTGCCCTCAGTCGACAGCTCTATTCGCAAAGGGGCGCGCTTCAATGCTGCGGCAGACCTAGAAGCCAATAATAACTGGGTGAAAGTACCGGCCTGGCTGTCTGGCACCTGGATAGTGAACGAAGAAACCGCCGTACTGAGAGAAGACTTTAAAACCGGGCGCATAGATCGCTCTCCCACCGTCTTTATGGCGCGCCAGGAGTTTACCTACGGCAGCCAGAAAGACCGCCAGGGGGGTATCTGGCACTATATCGGCGCACCCTATACCTCAAAGACCAGGCTAACGGCCTACCAGGAGTTTCACCAGGTCAAAGAAAAGCAGTTTCTAGTGGCCAACGAAGCTGAAGTGCAGTTCCGTACCCTCATGACTGTAGTGCGGGTAAGTAACCTCAATGGCCGTGTGGCAGACTCTTTTCAGCAAGAAAGTATTACCAGCTATCGCCCCCTCGAAGATGGCGTAATCGCCCTGGCAGCCTCTAACAAGACCTTCGACGCCAATGGCAGAGCAGTCTTCCAGCAAAATAACGAGGCTCGCATCAGACGCTATAAGCATTTCTATGAGACCGACAAAAAAGACGGCAAGAACCTCAGAGAGCTATTCTTGCAATATCTAGAAGCCAATGGTCTATCGAACTTAATACCGTAATTGAATCGAGCAAAATTTAAATCAAAATTAGGGCTTTTTGTAAGGCATGAAAGAGAGAAAAGGCTTACCTTCCCAAGCGCCAACACTGACAGTAATGGGGCCAACCGTGTCGAACTTCAAGACAATCGTCTTGCCTCTAGGCCCGCTGACTGCGCTTACAGCTAGTAGTTTCGCTCCGTAGATCCAACTCCAGTCAACAGAACAGACGGCCTCAGCCAGTTTAGGCATATCGCTAACCGTTCTAATCTCGCTATCAATAGTCAGCTCGTCAGCAATGTTCATCGCACTGTCGCCTTCTTCAACGGCAGCCGTAAGTAAAAGGCCGCGGCCGTCGACAAAATTTAGACCAAAACTGTGCAGCGAACTAGCTGCTGTAACCAGAGTGGCCCCGGCTAATTCGCTGTTAATATTGATTGGACTGGTGATATCGGCCTTGCTGCTCATTTTCCGCCTTTATAGCTTTGGAACTTAACCTGTCACCTAGAATAGGCCATCTAGAATTGCTATAAATGATACCCTCTAGGTTTGCAGACTTGAACTAAACTAAATTGAAGCATTTTGACGTAATTATTATTGGCGCAGGGGGAGCTGGCATGATGTGCGGCAGCACAGCCGGCAAACTAGGCCGCTCAGTGCTACTGATTGACCATAACCAGAAAATCGGCCGCAAAATTCTTATATCAGGCGGCGGGCGCTGCAACTTTACCAATGTCGGCACCCGAGCAGAGTCGTTTGTTAGTAACAACCCTCACTTCGCCAAGTCGGCTCTTTCACGCTTCACGCCTGCAGATTTTATCAAGCTAGTCGAAAAGCACCGTATTCGCTATCACGAAAAAAAACTCGGCCAATTATTCTGCGACCACTCAGCCGAACAAATTGTCGACATGCTCATTGACGAATGCAATCAAGCAGACTGTCAATTTCAAACAGACACAGCCATAAAGTCAATTGCTAAAAACACTGATACGGCAAGTAATGGTCGCTTCATAGTAGACACCACAGCAGGAACATATAGCTGTGATTCGCTTGTCATTGCTACAGGCGGCCTCTCCATTCCGCAAATTGGTGCCACCGGATTTGGTTACGAGATAGCGCGCCAATTTGGTTTAAAAATCGTACCAACCGCCGCTGCTCTCGATGGCTTCAGCTGGGGCGATTCCGATCTTGCTCGCTTCAGCGATCTAGCTGGACTGTCTCTTGATACAACTGTATCGTGCAAAAAAGCAAGTTTCAGAGAGAATATTCTCTTTACCCATAACGGCTTAAGCGGCCCCGCCAGCCTGCAAATATCACTTTACTGGTCACCCGGTGATAGCCTCAGCATTGACTTGATGCCCGAGGCCAATGCATTAGAGGTGCTGCAGGCAAGAAAAAAAGCTGGCAGTCGCCAAGAAATAAAAAATATACTGGGTGAACTATTACCCAAGCGCTTCGCTGAATACTTTACTCATTACCTCGATATCAACGGGCCAATGAATACCTTGCCCGATAAAAAGCTTCTGCAGCTAGCAGGCTCACTCAATGACTGGCAAGTTGCTCCGGCCCGCACAGTGGGCTACAAAAAGGCAGAAGTAACTAGAGGCGGGGTTGACACCAGCGAGCTTTCATCTAAAACAATGGAAGCAAAAAAAGTGCCCGGTCTATATTTCATCGGCGAAGTGGTAGACGTAACCGGTATGCTCGGTGGTTACAATTTTCAGTGGGCCTGGGCTTCAGGCTTTGCCGCTGGTCAGGCAGTATAGAGAAGAGACTTGTGGGCACTAGACTCTTTCAAATTGCACTAATAGCAATACTGACTCTAGTACAGCCTTTGCGCCTGGCAAACTTTCTATTTTCCAACGGCGAAAACTGCGCCAACAACGACGACATAACCTACCTTGAACAGTTCGTGAGAATGACAGGCCCAGGCTACAACTGGCTCAGTTACTTTGGCGATACCTTTGTCGATGGCCACTCCACGGCCTTCAATCAAATAGTTTTCAATCTCTATCTTCTGTTCGGGCATATGAATCAGAATCTAGGTGCGGCCATAGGCATTACCCTCATGGCCATTAGGCTTGCCCTCTTTTTCGATATGAGCCTAAGCCCGTCAAATAAGTTGAGATGGTATTGCCTGCCACTAATGAGCGCCATTATCTTTGCCCCCACCGCTGCATCAATACTGACCCAGGGCTCTTTTGCTATTACCTGGCAGTTAGCACTGACACTAGGTGCTGCTGCTCTCTGGGCCTTGTTTCGCCAATCGGAAACGTCCAGCACCAAGGCCAGCGCCAGCGCCAGCGTTTGCATTGTCTTAGGCTCGTGGACCATTGCCACCACTTTGATAATAATTCCAATTGTCTGGTTTTGGGCCTGGCGTCTAAAATTGTTGAACAAACTATCGCTATTATTTTTAGGGTGCGCCACCGCTCTTTCAATCTTTCCTGATCTGCTTTACCTTGAGCGTGGGGTAGGCACCTCTCGCCCCCTAGCAGAAGTGCTAAAGCCCCTTGATTTAACAATGTTTCTAAGTTCGCTCGGCCGTAACTTTGCCCCAGGCACCGGCTGGTATATGGAACGCATTGCCCCAGCAGAAGTATTTAGTACACTCGGTTTGATACTAATTAGTGCCATTTGTGTTTTAGCAAAGAGAATTAGTAAGAGGTCAACTGAAAACAATCAAGTCAATCAAAAAATTCTTTGTCAACACTTCTACCCTTCCGTGGCAATTGCCTCCTTTGCCGTGGGCAACTTACTCCTAACCAGCATGGTAAGGCCAATCATTGCCCCCTGGTATGGTCAAATAAGCATTTGGTTTTGGATTGGCTTGGTGGGAATGGCCGCGAGTATTTTCGAGCTAGTTACCAGCGATGAGAAGATCAAATCAGGAGCCAAGATTCTAGCTGCCACCACATTAATAAGCATTGCCAGCTTTACTCTATTTTCGCCAGGATTTGAGGATAAGGAATTCTTCTTAGATAACCGCTCTCCGGCATATCTATCGGTTTTGCGCAATTACCGGACGCCACCACCGCCGGGGCTGTTACCGCCTTACAAATACATTCCGCTAAAACCAGAGAGACTGGCAAAAATTCTCGAACAATATCATCTCTCACCATTCGACAAAATAGACACTATCTTATTTCAGGGCGACTGCGTCGTTCCTGGTTTAGTGCAATTTCGCAATGACGGCACAAAAGAAAGCAAGCTTTTCTTCTTGAGCCAAGACAAAAAACAGATATTGACCGCGACCTATTACAAACGACTAAACCTTTGCCTAGATGGCTCTATGACAGTGACCTGGCATGTCAAAATACCAGACGATGCAAAAGCCGCTCAATTTACAACTGATCTTTGGCCGTTAGGCCAGACAGGCGAAAAGAGCGAGGAAGCAAAAGCAAATACGCTCACCATCTCAATAGGCACCAATCAGCCGCTAGTCTATGAAGTACAACAGGGTCAGAGGTCAAAAGTAAAGGTTGACCTAATTTCGTATAGGGGAAAAGTTGTCGACATTATCTTCGCCCACAAACAGAGCACCCCACAGCCCACAGTGCTTGGAGTGCCGAAGGTAGAAGTTGAGAGAGAGTAGGGCAGCGGTGTTTAGGTGATCCGGCCTTAACTGTGCTGCTTGGAGTAATTAAACTGCGAAACCTCGTTAGAATTTCTAGCCGAAAATCTAACAACGGACTCGTTAGAATTTCTAGCCTAAAATCTAACAGCGGACTCGTTAGAATTTCTAGCCTAAAATCTAACAGCGGACTCGTTAGAATTTCTAGCCTAAAATCTAACAGCGGACTCGTTAG
>JBIPOV010000058.1:0-40589 GCA_044378815.1 Obscuribacteraceae bacterium (SeqCode)
TTTTCGCAGTCCAAACTGCGCGCTGATACTCTCAAATTAAAGCACGCCGGATCTCCTGAAACTAGTCCACCAACTGCATATACCTGTGCTTGCCGAATGCTTACTTTTTTTTCTCTATATATTATAGCATATAGTGTTTAGGCGAAAATGGCTCAGGGTAAGTTACTTGCACTCAATGAGTTATCTTTGGTGGCTATCTTGTTTTTGTGGTTTCGGTCTAAACCTTTTCTCTGCGCGGGGCTGATGCCAGCGTCTCTTTTTCTGCTTTGCCAGTTTGCGATGGTAAATGAGGCTGTTGCCAAAGATACTGGCCGTGAGAAGAGCCGGTCTAAGGCCACGACAAAGAGTATTGCGGCCGTGCGGCTATTGCAAGAATCAAGTGTGGACGGTAAGTTTGAAGTAATTGCTTCGGCCCAGGGCGTTCGTCTGAAGAGCTTCAAAGGTGGCTATGAGTTGTTCAGCGCGGCACCGGACTGGCAGGTATTCGCTGTTCGCGCCGACGCTAAAGAAGTCGCTCATTTAAGCCTGGCTCAGTGGAAGAAATTTTTTATGCCGTCATTTCGTATGGCTGGTGGCACGGCCAATTTCAAAACTCCACTCAAAACAATAGTAGTGCCTGACAGCCAGGGCACTAAGTATCAGTATCAGTTTCCTGGCCCGGGTATAACTTCTAGTGGTTGGAGCGGCTGGACCGAAAAAAGTGATGTTCTGCGCTACGACCTTAAAACTCGGGATTATTTTCCTGATACTCCAGTCGCAGCTATCGTAGAGCGTTATATGAATTTGCCTGTGCTAAAAGGCCTGCCGATTTCGCTCATGAGTACCGTCCGAGTGGGCAAAAGAGAAGAGCAGGCCTGGATTATTCGCACTATTTCCATTCGCTTTGAGACCATTGCCGATAGTAGTTATTTTCGACCGCCCACCAAATTAAAGGATGCTGGACCAATCAATAGTCAGTACATCAGTCGTGGCGTCAGGGGTTTAGCCGACGATATGTCAGAAATGCTTGATGTGCGTGAGAAATAGCCGATTTCGTAAAAAGTCGACGCACTGCTGCTTTAATTATTGGCGTCGGAATTTTTTCGATGAAAAACACTAACAAGCGGGTATATATGCAAATGGAGTCATAGGGAAACCGGGGGTATCTATGGAAAAGGCAGATAGGCGAGATCGGGTTGCTCTAGACAAAGCCTATGAGTTTTATAGACAGACTCTGACCGAAGGCACAAGCGACCTTCACCAAGTTGCTAATTCTCTAAAAACCGTGTGTCATGCCTTAGATGCCGCGGAGTCTGGCGAGCTAGATTTAACCCTGAGGCTCTGGAAGAAAATTCGCCAGGCCTTGTTTGATAGATTGCTTACATCGTTTCCTGGCTACGTGGTAGCCACTAGTGCCGATGGGCAAGTTCTGGGTCACCGCGAATCCTTGCCCGATGACTGCACTCTTGAGCTTCACCCGGAAGGTCTCCGTCGCGACGATGATGTTTTCTCAATTGCCATACACGAATTGCACCCACTCACTCGTTCGAGGCTGGACAAGGTATGGGTAGAGCGCGGTCCGGGTACCCGGAAAGAAGATTTTGCCAGTGCCGCCGAGTGTGACGGTGGTGTTTGTACAATGAAACCTTACACTTTTATTGTCGGTGAAGAAGTCTTGAGAAATGAGGCCAACAGCGGTAGGCAGAAAGCTTACAGTAATTACTGGCGTCTTTATTGGCAGTCGTATTGCTCTCCAAATTCACGAGAGAGGCAATATCTCACGCGGCAGATGGCCTCACTAGAGGCGGTTTGGGGTAATTTGCACTACTAAATTACGGTGTCGCTGTTTCCTCAGCTAGGATTATGGCGAAGCGCCAACTAGACTCTTTCAGGAGCTCTGTGCAATTGCACAGAGCTTTTTTGCTCGCGGCTTTCTAAAGTGGGATTCAAAGCGCCATCGAAGCTCGTTCGCTCGATGTGCTAATGCCTGTACTTAGAGGGAGAGCGGTGCCATGATTGCAATACATCAAGCTATCTGGTCAAATTATTTTCAAGTAGGCGAGGCCGCTTTGGCTTCGGGAGATTCTTTTACCGCCGAAGCAATGTTTCGAGAATCACTTATAATCGCTTCTGTTCAAGCGCTAGAACCTATGCACGAGGCTAACAGTGCATTTGCGCTGGCCCTTGCCCTTCTGCCACAACGGCCTCAGCGCGCCGAGGCGCAGCAGCTTATGCGCAGAGCTGTGAGAATCTATGCCACTGTAGAAAATCTGGATTGCCAGACTTTTGTTAGTTGTGTCAGTAGTTTGGCCGATAGTTACTGTCAGGAAGACTTCCCGGAACGAGCGCTGCCACTGTTAAAGCAGGCGGTCAAAATAGTTTCGCAAAAGACCGGCTTGGCCGCACCATATTTAGTGCCTCTCTTTAAGAGAATGGCCTTGATTTACAGTGAGAAAAAATACTACAGCAAAGCTGACGAGTGTTTTAGACGTTCTCTTCAACTGTCGATGTAGCGCTGACTCAGATTGAACTGATGACGCACTTGACGCAGCACTTGATGCAATACCTGATGCAACACTTTCCGTCTAATTCCGAAACACGGCCTGAGTTTGGCCCTGGGTCTGGGTAATTCACTGCCATTCTTGTCGCTATTATTAATGATACTAAAGAATGTAGTAGAAAATTCAAAAAGGAAAAGCTTTGGGAGGGAAAAAGTGTTTTTTTGCCACGAAGGCAATGGCTTTGCCGGTTTTATTAATACAAATTGTCGCCTGAGCGACTAGAAAAGAGGAAAGAGGGAAGCAGCATTTGCTGCTTCCCTCTTCCTCAATGTTTTTGAATAGCCAGCCAAAGTTCGCTAGAGGGCCTGAGGGCCATTTAAGCTCGTGCCGCTCTTGCTTAATGCACCTGCACTGCGGGCTCCAGCACCTGCTGCTATTCCGATCCCTTGGCGCCGGGTTTGGTCATCGCAAAAGGGTCCAGTAACCTCTTCAATTCGTCGAGAGAAAGAGAGGTCTTGCGCTGAGCCACGAGCAGAATAGTCTCACCAGACTGAGCTGCCTCTTTGGCGATTTCGGCGGCAAGATCGTAGCCTACGACGGGAGCCAGCGCTGTGCAAAGAGCCAGCCCGCGTTCCACCAGTGCTGGGCCGTTAGCCGTAGCTTTCAGGCCTTTCAAACAATTGTTGTTCAAATTGGCACTGGCCGCTGCAAGCAGGGTAATCGACTCCAGTAAGCAATGGGCTGCCACAGGCAGTGCCACATTGAGTTCGAATGAGCTGGCCTGGCTAGCCAGTGTCACTGTGGCATCGTTTCCGATTACCTTGAAGCAGACCTGCATGGTCGACTCGCAAATAACTGGATTGACTTTGCCAGGCATGATTGAGCTACCCGGTTGGACCGCTGGCAAAAGCAGCTCAGCCAGACCAGCTCTTGGGCCACTCCCCATCCAGCGAACGTCGTTGGCAATCTTGTAGATGCTGGTAGCAATGGTTTTGAGAACGCCACTGCAATCGACAATTTCGTCAATGCTAGACTGGGCCTGAAAGTGGTTGCTAGTCTCTTTTACCTTGACGCCAGCCAGGAGAGAAAGTTCAGCCAAAGTTGCTTTGGCAAAGCCAGCTTTTGTGTTGATACCGGTACCAACCGCGGTGCCGCCGAGAGCGACTTGCGACAAGCGGCCTTGGGCATAGCGCAGGCGCTTGATGGCGTTGTCGACCTGGCCTTTGTAGCCGAGAAATTCTTGGCCGAGGGTGATCGGTGTTGCATCCTGCAAGTGGGTGCGGCCCGTCTTGATCACTTTGTCGAACTGCTTTGCCTTGCGACCCAGGCTGCGAGACAATTCTTTCAGAGCTGGCAAGAGCCGCTCTTTGATGTCGAGTAAGGCCGCTAAGTGAATGGCCGTTGGGATGACGTCGTTGGAGGATTGCCCCATGTTGACGTGATCGTTGGGGTGAATCTTGCTCTTGATGTCGACCAAGTTTTGGTTTGCTCGCCGAGCAATCACCTCATTGGCGTTCATGTTAGTGGAGGTGCCCGAGCCGGTTTGAAAGATGTCGACGACGAAGTGTTCGTCCAATGCTCCGTCGGCTACTTCTTGAGCTGCAGTGGCAATGGCGTCGGCAATGGTTTTGGGTAAATCTCCGTTTTCAGCGTTGGTTTTGGCAGCCGCCAATTTGATTAGAGCGAGAGCTTTAATCATTGAGCGGTTGAAGCGCAGGTTGCTGATAGGAAAGTTGAGAACGGCTCGCTGAGTGCTGGCACCCCAATAGGCATTGGCAGGTACCGACATTTCTCCCATCGAATCTCGTTCAACGCGCAGAGTTTGCTGCGGAGAGCTCGTGTTATTAGACATATATGACCCTTTGATAGGTTTTGTGGTTAAGGCTCGCGGAAATGGAAGTAGAAGAAATAGGACCTATAGACCCTAGTGTCATTGACCTGACTGGTTCAACTGCAGCTGCCATTTTTGAGGTTATTAAAAGTAAAGCTAGGGCGCTCAATCACGAGGATGTAGAGAGCTGGTAATAAATATGCTCGCTAAGTGCGCTAAGTTCTGGCAAAATCACAGGTATGAGTGAGCCTGATGATTCCAAGAGTAAAATCAAGCGCCTGTTGTCAGGTGCGTTTAGCAATTTTTTGCACGCCCGTAGTTCGACGTCTATAGCGGAAGAAAAGCTCGCGGCAAAGCCGCTAGAAGACAAATTTCCTCTCTACTTTCGCTTAAAAACCATGGTCGCTGTGCGGGTTTTGGCGGAATGTACTGTGCTCATTCTTTTGCTCCTGCTGCCCCTAGCTCTTTTGTTATTTGGCAAGTTTTCTGCAATTTCAATCACAGGCAAGATTATTCTTTTAACTTTGGCTCTCTTAGCCGCGTGCATTTTACCGATTTATGGCTTGATTACTTACAAAGTGAAGGTCGAGAAAGACGCGGTTACAACTTATTCGCTGTTTAAGCAGCGCATTTGTCGCTTTGCCCTTTTGAAAAGCCTGACTAGGCGCTCTAATTGGAATGTGGTGCGCTACACCGCTGAGTATGAGGGTGGTGAAATATCTTTTCCCATTTGGCTTGAGCGCTGTGACCGCCTCGTGGCAATTATCCGCGAACACTTGCCGAAAGGCTCTAGCAGCCTTAATCCGTTCCGGAGTTTCAAGCAAGATCCAATTTCACTTATTTTTCAAATAGGTCAGGCCGTTCTCAGTCTTATTTTTATTGGTGTGGTCTGGTGCTTTACTATGGCTCTGCAACAGTCTGGTCAACACACTGCCGCTGACATCGGTCTTCTCATTGTCTTTGCTATTGTGATTTCTGCCGTTCTACTCTGGCGCGCTTATGTCATTGCTTTAATGCCCTGTAGCTTAGAGCTAAAGCCAGAACAGTTTGTTGTGCGCACTTGGTTCTTTGAGAAAAACTTTTCTTGGGCCGACCTCAAGGCCGTAAGCGAGCCTTATCCTTTACTGCCAGAAGGTGTGCTAATTAAAACAACCAAGGGCAGCTATCTTGTCGGCAATGGTATGGATTCTGCTGACGAGTTAGAAGCGACCTTGAAGTCTCGCATCAGCGCTTAAAAGCTGCCGTTCTCGCTGAAATAGCGATCGATCATTTGTCGATGTAGTTCAAAGCAGATATTCTTTGGCAGTTGATCGCGCTGGAAAGCTCCTACATCACTGGCATCATCTCCTGCAATGAGGTCGCCTTTTATAGCTTTGGCCAGGTAAAAGAGAATTACGACATTGATACCACGGCCGGGGGCAGAGGCACCCACCAACTTTTGTACTTCAACGTGCAAGCCCGTTTCTTCGAGCACTTCGCGGGCTGCTGACTCGGCTGGATGTTCGCTTGCTTCAATGAAGCCACCAGGCAGGCACCAGTCATCTACAAAGGGCTCAAATCTGCGTTTCACCAATACCAGGCCAGCATCTGTCGTGACCAGCGTGGCTGTAACTGGTTTGGGATTGTCCCAGTGAACAAAGTCGCAAGCGGGTTCAAGGCACGCCAGTCGGTCTTTTCCACCAATGTCAATAAGTTTAAGAGTTTTCGCGCACTGAGGACAGCTTTTCAAGTGGAAACCGTTTGGATGATTGAAAGGCAGTAGTAGCCTAGGTCTTGACACTTTCTGATCTTATCAGCTTCTTGCTGATTTTGCTTCTTTTGCTGTTGGCAGGGGTGGCACCAAAAGATATTTATTGCATAAAAGTCTGATAAAAAGTGAATATTCTATGCGATATGTATAGGCTCTTGGTAAGATGCCAGAAGTTATCGATCAGGGTCATGGCGTTCATGACAATGAAGTTAACCAAATCCTCGTTTCGAGGCTAGTAGGAAGGAATCTAAGATGAACTCGGAATCCCTTGGACAGTATTATTTCGGACAACCTAAGACCGAAAGATCAAACGATATCGTTGCCGCAAACAATCATCAGGTCCAATCGAACTCCCGTTGCGCCAAAGGCGTTTGCGAGGTGGCTTGGAAGCCATCTCAAGCCAGCATCACATCCCAGGCTGAACAACCCCAAATAAAAGCTTCACGACCTGAATAGAGCCAATACCTAATTCTGAGCGTGAATTGCTAATTCTCGTCTAGTTTTGCTAGCTCTTGGCTAGTTTTGTTAATCATCAGTTCGAATTGCTAGTTCTGAGCTCTTTTTCTCTGAGCTCTGTTTCATAATGGCCTGCCCGCACGATTTGAATGGTGTCGATAGATTCCTTGACCTAGCCGCGCTAGGTTGGCTAGGAGCGGACTACTCGTCGTTGCTGATTCAGTTTTCTTCACGATGGCGCACTCGGGTATATGCGGCGCATGTCCGTTGCGCGCATGGGTGCGTCGAGTGCTTGGCGAGCTTGCGTTCGCGGCTTGTCGTTCGCCCATTGGCCGTCTGGCAACGGCGTATTAAAAGCCTGTTAGTTCTTGCACAAGATTTGATACTAGCGCGAACTCATGATCTTAGATGTGGCTCACTTCCTAGTATTTACTGGTATTCCGCCCATAGTTTTCTCTAGTCTCTTGGGAACTACCCATCAACCATTTTCCCGAGAAACTCTAAACCGCCACTAACGACTTAGCGCCACATACTCGCTTTTGAATCATCGCAGCAAGTGCACCAAGCATGTGGGTAGTCACAGCTTTGTTGCGGACGGCGAGTGCGTTTTGTCTAGGTGTCTGGTACCGAGCTTCTTTCTATCCCGCGAGGACAGAACAACTCTGTTCTCGTAGAACCCTTTGGAGAAACTATGAACAACGCAAGTGAAAGCGGCCTCATGAAGGCCCTCAAGTTGGTTCTCTACCCATTCGTCGCTCTCTTCATGCTGTACTGGGAGCCCGCCAAGTTCCTTTCCAAGAAGGCGTACGGCGGCAAGTGGCAGAGCATCATCGTCAGCTGTCTCGTTGGTTTCGGCCTGTCCTGCCTAGCGGCAGTTTCGGCTGCCGGATTCGGTCTTTCCCATCACGTCTCCTTCGTCTGGTGGGGTCTCGGTTCCATCGCCGGTTTCTTCCTGACCGGTGGGATTGTCTGGCCCCTGGCCTATCTGGGTGTCTTCAAGCCGCTCTGGAACCTGGGCGAGAAGTTCTTCGACCTCACCCGCAAGATTTCCAAGAACGCGGCTGCGCCGATGTTCAAGGGCCTTGTTTCGGTGGCACGCAATTTTCCTGGTGCGTCTGCACTGTGGAACAGTGTCCTCGACACGCCGCCTGCTGAAGGTGCTCCTCGTCGCAAGCGTTGGGCCTTCGGTGCGCTCTCCTTCGCCGTCGCTGTGGCCACCCTGGCTCTGGGTGCTTTCGTCGCCTACACCAGCTACAGCTACCTGCTCTCCCTGGTGCCGACGGTGCTCTGGCATTTCCACGTCAATCAGGCTCTCGCTGGTCTTCTGGCGATCACCGCTGCCACCCTCGTGCTGGTGCCTCTGTACCAGCTGCAGGATGAGGGCAAGGAAGGTCACTTGGTCGCGGTTCTCTCTGGCGCCGCAAGCTGGGCCGTTGTCACCAAGACTGCCTTGCTTGCCGGTTTCGCTGGCCTGAGCCTCTACGCAGCAGCGGCTGCTGTTGCTGTGGTTGGTTTCATCTATGTGGTGCCGGGCGTCATTGCCCTGCTCTCCGGTGGTCTGGTCGAAGCGTTGCTGCGCGGCTGGAAGAACCTGCTTGAAGCCGTCTACGACGACGAAGAGAACAAGGACTTCCGGAAGTTCTATCACAACCTGATGAACATCGTTGTCTCCTTGATCTTTGGTGCGGTGGCGTACTACGTCGCTGGCCTGGTCAACCTGCCGCCGGTGCTGGTCTGGGTGGCGGTGGCTGTGACGGTGCTCTACAGCTACGTCGAAGCGTTGCGTGAAGTGATCAACAAGTCTTCGGGCAATCCGTTGATTGGTGTCACCCTGTCGGTTACCTCTGGTGTCGCTTCCTGGTTCGTGCTGCCTGGTCTAGTTGGTCTTGCCGGTGGCTGGCTGGCTGCTGCCTGCGTTGCTATCACCTTCGCTGTCGGCTTCATTGCCTACCCCTTCTTCTACCTGATCGTGCGTGCTCTGACCTCTTGGGCTTCTGCTCCGGTGGGCGCCGTGCTCGACTCGGTTCACACGTCTGCTGTGGAGGCCTTCCTCAAGCTGCGCAAGGCCGTTCGCGACATCCAGCGCTCGGCTTTCGGCGACACCACCCCTTACTCGGGCATGTTCGGCCATGTGCTCAACATCTCGGTGATTGGCGTTGCCATCTGGCAGGCTCTGCCTCTGGCGATGAGCTATCTCAGCTTCGGTTTCTGGGCTAACACTGCCCTGGCCGTCTTCGTCGGCATCAACCTGTTCATGCTGCTCGGCAAGCTCTTCTACAAGTGGGGTGCTGAGGCTCTGGCAGTGGGTGGCGGTTTCGTCGCTCTGCTCTCGAGCGCGCATTGGGCCTACGGTGTCTCCGGTGGCAATGTCGTCGCTACCGTGGTCGTCGCCCTCACGGCTGCCAGCATCGTTGGTGGCTTCGTCGCACCGGCGGTCTATCTGATCATCCGTCCGGTCGCCAACCTGGTGATCACCGGCTGGCTGGCCCCGTTGCTGAACAACACCTTCGACTTCATGTGGAAGGTGTACGAAGGTTTCTGGCGTCAGTTTGCCAGCGTGTATCAAATCGCGCTGCGCATCGTCAAGCCGATCTTCACCTTCTTCTACAAGCTCGTGGCGCCTATCGTTGGTGCTATCGTCGCCATGCTTGGCCCCATCTCTCGGGCTGTGGCTTCAGTTTGGCAGAGCATCGCTGGCATGTTCGGCGGCAAGAAGTAAATCTCCACCGGGCCAATTGGGGCCTAGTGTTCGCCGGGGCACGTCTTATCGAGGTGAAAATCTTGGTAGGGCGTGCCCCTTCTTAAGGACCCAACCTATGAACAACAAAACCTTGATTGAGGTCATTCGCATTGGCTTTGCCACTGCGTCACTGATGTTCTTGGCTCCAGCGCTTTTGCCTGGAATTGAGTACAACGGCGGCGTCGTGCTTGCCCTGGTGCTGGGCCTGGTTTTCTACGGCTATCAGCGACTCTGGATGCACATCTCCAATCGCTTGATGGGAATCGCCAAAGGCTCCTGTCCGATGCCGGGCGTGATGAAGTGGGTGGTGCTCAGCACAATCTGCGGCATCATTCTTTTTGTCGCTGCCTTGGGTTTGGCTCTACCTGCCTATTACGCAGTGCACGGAGTTTTCTCTGCCATTTTCGGCGGTCTGGTGGTGCTGGTGGGCATGACGCTCTCCAACTTCGTCACGCAGCCGCTCACCAAAGCTTCAGAGTAGCGGCCATGTTCCGTTTGCCACTACTACGCCAGCGCCTTGCTGCGCTCGCGTTACTGAGTTTTGTCGTTGTTAGTCTGACAGCCTGCAGTGTGGCCACTGTTGCTCGCAACGGTGATGGTCTCAAGCCAACATCGTCTGTGCATGTGCAAGAGATTGGCTATGATTCGATGCTGACGGTGGTGGCCAAATCGGCACTGCCAGTCTTTATCGAAGAGTACGATCCAAAGCATTGCGACGCCTCCTGTGCTGCTCAACATCAGCTGGTGAATAACCTCGCTGAGGCCTACAAAGGCAAGGTCAACTTCTTTCGGGTAACAACCAGCGAAGATGAGTTCCAGAGTGGTCTGGCCTATCCGGTCTACTACATGGCCAAGCCGCCACTGCTGGTCTATGACACCGAATCTGGTGTTAAGAGCGAAGCGGAGTTGAAGACTTTCATCGACGAGGCGTATGCAGCAATGTATCCGCCGCCCGAGGAGAAAGACTAAGACCCCTCAAAGACGGCTAAGTCTGGGGCTACGACCAAGTCGGGACCGTCAGGAAAACCAGTGGTGCCCCGAAAGCGCCTTTAGTTTTGAGTTAAGCAGGTGGGATGGTTCTTCGGAACTCTCCCACTTTGCTTTTTCTTTTTATATACTAATTAATATAGTTGTAGCGCTTCCCTGCCCATTCTCTGGAAGCCGCAGAGCGCTTTTTCGCGTTTCAAGAACTGAGAGCCTTGAATCATTTTGCTAGACTTTCCAGCTGCTCCACAAGTGCCTGAGTCGGTGACTATGCATGTATTTCGCCCGCACTGGTTGAACGACGACGGTCAAGGCATCCACTTTGAAGTGCAGTTCGGACCGAAACAATGGGCTAAATTCGAAATTCCCTTGATGTTGCATGCCTTTCACTCTGGCACCATTGCTGGTACTAAAATAAAGCGGATCGCTGTGACTAAACCTCTTGTCGACGGCATCTATGATTTGGTTTCAATTTGGCCCGGCTTCTCTTGATGCCGCTTTGCCGCTTTCAACCGAGAAAGAGGTTCAGATCATGATCAGTGCAGAAATCTCGCGTCTTTGTCTTGCTCTCTGAGCGACTATCGATGAGGCATTAGCCCAAGCCCTAGGCTCGCCCTAGTTTGCTTTAGGGTTATGAATCTAGCCGTAGCTATCTCGATCTAGCTTTGCCTGGCTTATCTGGCTCTATCTCTGCGACCCTAACGCATTTAGCTGGCTTTTGTTCTTGTCCAGCTCGTCAGTTTTCGCCACAGACAAACTATTTGACCAAGAGCATTTTTCATCATGGGACAGCAAGAACTTTGTTGCAGCGGAGGCTTTTCTTGCGCCAATGCCTGGGCTTTTTCGGCACTAGCCTGCGCAGCCTGTAGTATTGCTGCTTCTATTTGCGCTGCTGACGGCTTGAGGATGCCCACTTCAACTTCTTGAGGCGTGGGAACCACCGACTGCTGACTGGCTTGAGGTGCAGTTTCGCCTGGTTCACTGCCTGTCACGGCTGAAGCTATTAACGGCTTTTGCATGCACGAGGTGTAGAGCCCCCGTTTCTTTTTGCCGCCCTCTTTCACTCGGATTACCGAGCCATTTATAGTTGTTTCGGTTCCTGGTTTGAAGGTCGTGCCTGCTAGTGGAGTGGTGTTATTGGTAATACCACTCGCAGGTAGAGCTTGATGGCTTGAGGAAGCGTTGACTACGCTCTCTTCATTGCATTCGTTGCCGTCCAGTAGACGCGAAAAAGCGGACTCTCCGGTATTCTTCTTGGCCTTGGCTAGCAAGGAGGCGAAGCCGAGAAATTCGGGCTTAGCTCTTTGTGAATCTTGCGCTTCTTGAGCTTCGCGACATTCTCTTGCCTCTTTGGCTGCGGCCACTTGCTGCTTATGGAGCTCGCTGCTGGGGTTGCTTGCTTGTGGTGATAGCTGAGGGCCTTCGTCAATTCCTGTCTGGGAAAAGTTCTCGATGAATTCTTCGCTCACCTTATCGATAGCCCGAGTCAGGGCCCGTGCTTGTTTGCCTCTCGGACTGAGAGGGCGGGGACGATTCATTTCTTCGGATTTCATTTTTCCGACCTACCAAGAATGCAAAAGGAGTGCTATACCAAGGCTTGTTTATCAAAGCTCTTATACCAAGGCTTTTATACCAAGGCTGAACCTGATTCAAACTGCTTCTTGGGGTGGTTCATTCAACTGCTACACCTCAAACGTTCAACTATTTTAAGTCAGACTATAGAATGTAGTAAAAAAATTGAAAAAAGAAACTGCCACTGCCCAAGCTGAAAACCTACGCCACGAGGGCATAAGCTTCCAGCCTGGGACAGTGACAATCTCTAGAAATACCGATTTAATTCGGCATTAACCGCTGTTACCAGAGGTCGCAGCGATCGGCCGGGGGCAACATCATCGGGCAGTCGTCGGGCAGTCCGAAGGCTTCGGCGAACTCGGCCAGGTGAGCCAAGGTGCCGTTGACGCGGAACTGTGCCGGCGGGTGCGGGTCAGTTGCCACCTGCTGCTCCTCGTACTGAGGAGTGACCTTCGATGCCCAGATCTGACCGAAGGCGATGAAGAACCGCTGCAGGTCGTTGTAACCGTTCTCGTCGATGGTCATGCCGTTTTTGGCGATGTGCTTCTTCAGCACCCGCAAAGCCAGCTTGATACCGCCGAGGTCGCCAGCAGCTTCGCCAGCCACCAGGTTGGGGTTGACCTTCTTGCCGCCAGCCACGGTGAACTGACCGAACTGCTTCTTCAGCAGGTTGATCAGCACCATGAACTTCTCCAGGTCGCCCTCTGCAAACCAGTTGCGCAGATTGCCCTGGCCGTCATAGCGGCAACCCTTGTCGTCGAAACCGTGCGACTCTTCGTGGCCGATGACCACCAAGATGCCGCCGCAGTTGAAGGCAAAGTCAGCCTCCGGGTCGAAGAAGGGGTCTTGCAGAATCGCCGCAGGGAAGACGATGCGGTTGGATTGCGGCGAGTAGTAGGCATTGACCGTCTGCGGGGTCATGTGCCATTCCGACTGGTCTACCGGCTTGCCGATCTTGGCCAGGTCCGCCTTGTGCTCGAATTCGTCCGAGCGCAGACAGTTGGCGGCGAAAGACGTGCGGTCGATGTGCAGCTCCGAGTAATCGCGCCACTTGTCGGGGTAGCCGATCATGGGCACGAAGGCGTCGAGCTTGGCCAGGGCGTTGGCGCGGGTTTCCTCGCTCATCCAGGTGCGCTCGTTGATGCTTTCGCGGAAGGCGTCCTGCAGGAGCGCGATCAGTTCGAGCATCTTGGCCTTGGCCTCCGGCTTGAAGTGCTTGGCCACATAGAGCTGGCCGAGAGCTTCACCGAGGGCGCTGTTGGTTGCCGAGATCATGCGCATCCAACGCGGTTCGCGTTCCTTGCTGCCCTGCATGGTCTTGCCGTAGAACTCGAAGGAAGCGTCGCCGAACGCCGCAGGCAGAGCCGACGACGAGCTGCGAATCAGCTGCCAACGCAGATAGACGCGCCAGTCATTGAGCGAGACCTTGGTCAGGAGCTTGTTGAGCGCCTGGAAGTAGGCCGGCTGCATGACGTTGAGGGTTTCCATCGGGGGGCAGCCGATGTTGCTGAAGTAGCGAGTGACGTTCAGTTTGGGCACCAGGGCCTGGAACTGAGCAATCGTCATCTTGTTCTTGGTCTTGTCCGGGTCGCGGCGGTCTTCCTTGCTCATGAAGGCCTTGGCCATGGCCGTTTCGAGCTTGAGCACGGCTTCGGCATGGCGGCGAGCAACTGTCGGCTTCTCGCCGATCAGCTCGAACATGCGGCAGAGCATGTTGACGTACTGCTGGCGCAGTTCCTTGCTCTTCTTGTCACGGCCCAGGTAGTAATCGCGGTCCGGCAGACCGATGCCCGACTGCAACGCATGGCCGATCATCTGGCTGGAATCGTCGGCATCCGGCGAAGCGCCGAAAGCGAAGGCGCCACCGACACCGACAGTGTGCAGATGGGCGATGACATCACCGAGGCGACGCAGGGAGCGGATGGTGTTGATGCGCGCCAGCTCGCCCTTGATGGGGCTGATGCCGGCCGCTTCGATGGCTGCTTCATCCATGCCTGAGGCAAAGAAGTCGTTGACCTTCTGCTCGATGCTGCCGGGGGCGAAGGTTGCGCTGCGGGTGGCCAGCTCTTCGAGAATGACGCGAGTCTGCTCGAGGGTCTGGTCACGCAGCATGAGGAAGGCGCCCCAGCGGGGATACTTGGCGGGGATTTCGGTGTTGTCGATCCAGGAGCCGTTGGCGAAGCGGTTGAAATCGACGCCGGGACTGACGCTCTTGTCCATGTAAGCGGGCTTGATGCCATGATTCGTTGTCATAGTGTTCTCCGTTTTAAGTTTTCTGTTGAAACGTGAATGAGCACCACCGGTGCCCACTAACAAGAAGCTCTTTCTGCAAAACCACGCTAAAAAGCAGTATTCCGAAACCAATGCTATTGAGGTTGCTCTCGCAAAACAGGAGATGCAAACTCTGTGCTATTACCAAACAGCCGAAGCGGTTGCTTGGAGTGAGCTAAAGGCTATGGGTATTGGATTTGACTGCTTGTTATTGTTGAGTTGAAGAAAGAAGGGGGAATCTTCACCCTATGTTTGGAGGTCTGTCAAAAGCCATACTCACGGGGAAGATTAGTACGTACCTAGAGGTGTATTTAAAGTGGTTTAATCTAAAGAAGATAGTTAAGCTCGCGCGAGCCCCTGTAGGCAGGCTCTCGTCCTGCTAAACTAAGCCCACTATGGCAGCCGATATTGAAAGCGAAGTTGAAACAATTGTCTCGGTCGAGAAGTTGCACAAGTCTTTTGGAAAGGCTGTGGCTATTGACGAGATTTCATTTCAAATTAAGCGTGGAGAAGTGGTTGGGCTTCTCGGTGCAAATGGTGCAGGAAAATCGACCACTATTCAAATTTTGTTAGGGCTGATTGCCCAAACATCAGGGAAAGTTTCAATTTTTGGCATGGACCCCTGGAAAAAACGAGTAGCAGTTCTGCAACGCTGCAATTTTTCCTCGGCCTATGTGGCATTGCCGTATAACCTCAAAGTAATTGAGAATCTTGATGTTTTTGCTCAGCTTTACGGTGTGAGCAATCGCAAGAAAAAAATAGAGGAATTGCTGCAATTGTTTGAAGTCGATCATTTGGCCCAGAAAATGACAGGGGGTCTTTCTTCTGGTGAGTCAACCAGGGTGAACTTGTGCAAGGCTTTGCTCAATGATCCAGAGTTTTTATTGCTGGATGAACCAACTGCTAGTCTCGACCCTGATATTGCCGATAAAGTGCGTAAGTTATTGGCCCAGGTGCAAGCCGAGCGGCACATGACCGTGCTCTATACCTCCCACAATATGAGAGATGTGCAGGAACTGTGCCAGAGAGTGCTATTTTTGCACCAGGGGAAAATAATTGCCGAAGGTAGTTCAGAGGCTATCCTGTCGCATTTTGGCCAAGAAACTTTAGAAGAAGTATTTATTGCCATTGCTCGCAATCAAGTAACTACTAGCCTATTGAGCGGAGAACACAATTGATTCTTGTTAGGCCAGATCGAGTCATGGGGCTCTGTAATCGCTATTTTTATATCTACACCCGCAGCGGCTTTAGACTGCTAGACGTCATATTTTGGCCAGTCATGGACCTAGTTGTCTGGGGCTTAATCGCCAAATATTTCATGCGCCTCAATAGTGACAATCCAACTGCTGTCAGTTTTCTGCTTGGGGCGATTATCTTTTTCAATATCCTCAACCGTGCTCAGCAGTCTATTTCAGTTTCATTTTTGGAAGATCTCTGGTCGCGCAACTTGCTTAATGCTTTTGTTGCACCAATTACGGTGGCAGAGTTTGTCGCCTCTACTTTTGTCGTTGGCCTAAGTCAGATTTTTGCTGTTAGTTTGATTATGTCTGTCCTGGCTTTTTGTCTCTATACCTTTAACATTCTTGCTATCAGCTTTGCCCTAATTCCACTATTTCTCAATTTGCTTTTTATGGGTTGGTCTGTTGGTATGTTTACCACCGCTTTGATTTTTCGCTTTGGCCACCAAGCTGAGGCACTGGCCTGGGCTGTGCCCTTTCTTATTCAGCCAGTTTCAGCTGTTTTTTACCCTGTCTCGGTACTGCCAGATTGGCTGCAGCCGGTAGCATATATGGTGCCAGCAACCTATGTTTTTGAAGGTATGCGGGCTGTGCTTTCTGGAAATGTCGATATCGCTAATTTCCTGCTTAAAGCTGCTGGCCTCAATATCTTCTATTTCATTGCCGTTAGTATTTTCTTCGGGGCTATGCTCAACAGCGCACGGGAGCGCGGTGCTTTGGCTAAATTGGTGCTTTAGCTATTGACCAATTAATTGACTAATCAATTGACTAATCGGCGCCCATTTCCTTGGCAATGCCACGGCTGTAAATGTCTAGTGCTGTTAAATCGGCTTGCGCCAGGGCTTTGTTGCCTAACTTCTCGTAGCAAATTGCTCGCTCTTTACAACAGATGGGTAAGAGATAATTGCCGCCCTTTTTGGCATTTTCACGATAGTTTTTGCTTAGTTCTACTGCTTCAGTTAGGCTAACTACAGCTTCTTGCCAGTGGTTTAGTGCCATGTAGCAGTCGGCTTGCGCTAAATAGACATTGGGTGAGGCTTTGCCGCCGGGAGTTTTAATTGCTCTGTTCAATAGAGCTAGACCTTGCTCTGACTTTTGGGTCTTGTTGAGCATCATTGCCGCCTTTGTCAGAAATCTCCATGAGCTGCTAGCTTCGAGGTTAGCGCATTTTTCGTAGTCGCGGCTGGCTTCTATTAATTTGCCAGAGCTGGCAAAACAGCCAGCTCTTAGCTCGTAAGCCTTCAAATCAGTTTCTTTAGCGAGAATGCTATTGGCTATGGCTTTTTTGTATTGTTGATCTTCTGCAAAGGCCGTCACTGCCATGAGCAACACCTGCTTCGGTGCTAGTTGTAGCGATTTTGTTTGTTCAAATAGTTCTAGTGATTCTTCAAAACGTTGTTCGCGACAGAGGCAGGCCGCTAGCCACCATTTTCTCTCGTCTTCATCGCCTGGGTGCCTGGCTGTACTCTGTAGTAGTTTGCGCGCCTCGTTTACCTTGCGCGTATCTATGAGGTAGCTCAACTCTTCTTCGGGCAAACCATGTTCGTTTAAAACAGTAGATGCTCTGTGCTGCTCGCTTGCTCGCCCAGGTTTTGGCTCGCTTCTAAGGCCGGGTGCCGGGCTCTTGCTCAGAGCCGCAGGAGCAAGGCCCAAGCTAAAGACGAGGCCCAAGTTAAAGACTAGGCTCAGTGTTGAGCTTAAGTTCGAGTCAAGTCGTTTGCTCGCCATTGAGTGCGTCATTCCGCCAAGAAGAAGAGACCGAATTGAAGTCATAACTTAGCTCATGGGAATAGGTCAACTCTAATATAAGTTATAGACCGGTTTACATGCCTTTCAATCGAAGCTGTTTGCTTAGCAGGGCTTGTCAAGTCTGGGTTGGGTTCAAGTTGGCTGCTTAGCGTTGGCTGAGCGAATTCTGGCTAATTCTAGAAAGTTCTGGGTATGTATTGGAAGAGAAACCCAGGGGAAACGCGATGAATGGAATCACAGAAAAACTTACTAACGCTGTAGCCGATTTTCTCGGCGCTCTATTGGGCGTCTGGGAAAACTATCGCCAACCTAGGCAGGTCGTGCTTCAGCCCGTCAAAAGTGACGATGAGAGAATCTTTCGCGCCTGAGCGTAGTATTTGTCAGCTTCAGACTCGCGTCTCATGCGGTTGAGTAAAACTGCATAGTCTTTGAGAATGGCCGCCAAGCGCCTTTGGGTGAGGCGATTGAGCGCACCCTTGTCGCTTGCGCCCATTAGATCACTGGCTTTTTTGAAATGCTTTTCGGCTTTGAATAGCAAGCTCAAATGACAGTAAACTAGTGCCAGGCGGTGATGGCAGAGGGCCACCAGGCGATCGCTGACATTAGGAGACGCTTCCAATATGCTTAGACAGCGCTTCAGAAGCTTTTCTGACTGCCAGCTTTTGCCTTGCTTGAGGTAGAGGCAAGCAAGGAACATCAAGTCTTCAGGCTGCTTCTCTAGGAGGTTTTCAGCTGCAGAGATTTCGGCTGCCACCTTGAGCATATCTTCTGACTCAATTAGCTCTTTGCGTTTCATCATGACACGGCCGAGTCGAGAATAGGCGTCGCGCAGGCTCTCGTAAAATTGAGGTCGATCGCCTTGAAAATAGGCAAAGTTAGCGGCAATATACTCTTCCTCAGATGGGAGTGATTCCTCGCTGGGCAAGAGTTCTACTGTTTTGTTAGATTCTTCAGTTACTAGTGATTCAGTTGTTAGTGATTCATCGGTGCGATTAGCGAGGTTTTGAATTTCGGCTTCTAACTCTGCTTTTGCTTCTAACTCTGCTTTTGCTTCTAGTTCGGCTTCAATTCTAGCTTCAATCTTTGCTTCAACTTCACCTTTGAGTTGAACGCTGGCTACACTTTGTTCGGCAATTCGGCTCTCTAGCCCGGGCTGCGGCTTGTGAAAACTCAAGGCCGGAAGCTCTGTAACGGTGGCTCTATTATCGGGTTGACTTTGAGTTGGTTTGCGGCCCGGTCTTACTCTTCCCCCAACGGCTTCGCTAGGTGTTTGTCGTTTGAGGAAATTGAGTTCTAGTAAGCATTCAGAAACAGCTTTGTTGCTATTAAATACTTTGACTAAACAGGCCGTAGCCTCGCCAATGCTGAGGTGTGCTGCGGTAATCATTTGCTGCAGCGATAGAGCGGCATCAAGTAAGGCACGAGAAACAAAACCCCGAGCAACAAGCATTTCGCCAATCGGATGACCGTGTGCTAGCGACAGTTCTAGTGCTTGCAGTACATCGCTTTGTGAGACTATGCCCGCACGCATCAATAGTTCGCCGAGGCGAATTGCCGCTTTGGTTTTTAATTTTAAGCCTTCATCAGCTTTCATGTTAGGCGCAATCATATCGAGCAAACGGCGAGGATCTTGCTTCAGTGCTGTAATAGCCTGCTCACGCGAGAACATGCCGTCGCGCACTCTAACCTGAAGTTCGAGGGTGGCATCTAAGTAAGATTCAGTCAGCAAGCCCTCGGCTACAAGCACCACCCCTAGTGGCTCTCCTCGTTCTAGGCTTTTGTGGTGGGCAGCTTCCATTTCTTCTTTTTCAATAATTCCAGCATCGATAAGAAGTTCACCAAGCTTGCAGGTGCTGCCTCTCTTCTGAACTGTGGCAGATGACGCTGTAATTTCTTGCAGAGCCTCTTCAAAGGGCTTATCGAAGTTACAAGCAATACCAAGGGCTTTGAGGGCCTTGAATGAATCGACAATGCCGTCTCTTAATAACGATTGTGCTTGCAATGCTGCGCGCAATTGCTCTGGTTTGAGCCATCCGCGAGCTATCAGTGTCTTACCAATCAGTCGCTGGCGAGTACCGGTATGTTTTACAGCTTCGTCGAGCTGTCCCTGTGATACCAGGCCAGCCTGGATGAGAATTTCGCCAATCGGCAAGTCTGAAATATATGCGCTCGCGGACAACGTCTGACCTCTATGAGGAGTACCTTGCTCAAGGCAGGGTACTTTTGAAGCTTAGTTTGGGATTCCTCGAGAATCGGCAAATTGGCTCTACTAATGAAGAGATTATGCTGCTCGTTCTTGCGACCTAGAACTCTAGCATTTGGTTCCATTTTTTCGAGCAAAAAATAGGGAATTTAAATAATTGACTTCTTCGGAAATTTGACTGTGCCTTGATTCTATTGGCTTTTGGCGTCCCTAAATAAAAGGACCACTCTTTTGTTGAGTGGCCCAGTTATTTTTTCTAATGTAGCCTAGCTGTGAGAGGTCCGCCTTAGGCGATGGTTACCTGTTCACATAGGTAGACATCTTGAATGGCGTTAAGCAATTCAACACCATCTTGCATAGGCTTTTGGAAAGCTTTGCGACCAGAGATAAGGCCTGTTCCGCCAGCTCTCTTGTTCACAACAGCGGTCATGATTGCTTGCTCTAAGTCGTTAGCGCCTGAGGCACCACCAGAGTTGATCAAGCCTTGTCTGCCCATGTAGCAGTTAGCTACTTGATAGCGAGTCATGTCGATTGGGTGATCTGTAGTTAGTTCGCTGTATACGCGAGCATCAGTCTTGCCGAATTTCAAAGCATTGTAGCCGCCATTGTTTTCTGGCAATTTCTGTTTGATGATGTCGGCTTCGATGGTGACGCCGAGGTGATTTGCTTGCCCAGAAAGGTCGGCAGCGAGTGAATAATCTACATCACCAACTTTGAAAGCGCCGTTGCGCAAATAGCACCATAGAATGGTCGCCATACCGAGATCGTGAGCCTCTTTGAAAGCTTTTGAAACTTCTTGAATTTGTCTAGTTGATTCTTCCGAACCAAAGTAGATTGTTGCTCCAACAGCTACTGCGCCCATATCCCAGGCTTGCTTGACAGAACCAAACATAATTTGGTCGTAGCCATTTGGATAGCTCAAGAACTCGTTGTGGTTTAGCTTTACGATGAAAGGAATTTTGTGAGCATACTTGCGAGCAACTGAGCCGAGCACGCCGAATGTTGAAGCAACAGCGTTGCAGCCGCCTTCGATTGCTAGCTTAACGATGTTTTCGCCATCAAAGTAAATTGGGTTTTTAGCGAAAGATGCACCGCCAGAGTGCTCAATGCCCTGGTCAACAGGAAGAATTGAGAGGTAGCCAGTATTGGCTAGACGGCCGGTGTTGAAAAGTGTTTGCAAGCTCTGTAGTACACGTGGTGAACGGTCAGAGATCATGCCGATGCGGTCTACGAAGTCAGGACCAGGTAAATGCAGATGCTCTTTAGGGAAGCCTTTGCTCTGGTGTTCGAGGAAGTAAGAAGCCTGTTTGCCCAGGGCTTTTTCGATTTTTGATAGTTCGGTCATAGTTGGCATGGGTTAGCCTCCAATGGTAACAATTGGTTGTAGGGTCAACGCCAAGTCTGCCCCGGCTTGATTACAAGGGCCAAATGTATCAGAGAGGTGCCAGAGAGCGGCGAAAACGTACAAAAACATCAATGTTTTTGATACCTATTGTAATGTCAGGTTGAGGTCGACTAAGGCCGATCGCTAGCTAGGCTTCGCTTGGTTGCGACAGCTCTAAAAGTACTCCACCCGTGGCTTTGGGGTGGACAAAGGCAATTTTGGCGCCGCCGGCACCGATTTTGAAGGTCTCATTAATGAGCTTGGTGCCGCTACTTTTCAACTTGCTGAGATCGGCTTCTATGTCTGCCACGCCGATGCAGATGTGGTGAAGGCCAGGGCCTTTCTGGGCCAGGAATTTTCCCACAGGAGTATCGGGAGAGAGTGGCTCCAGTAGCTCAATATGGGTGTTGCCAATATCTAATTTGGCTACCTTTACGCCCTGTTCTTCAACGATTTCGATCTCAAGTTTTTTCAGGCCTAAGCCCTCGTAAAAGGGCAGTGCCTCGGCTATGGAGTGAACCGCTATGGCAATATGATCTAGTCGCTTCTCGCCACATTCGCCAGGGCTCACAGGCTTCATCTATTTTCTCTCTTTTGACTAAGGGCCAAAGCCAGAATACTTTTCAAGGAATTTGTTCACACCGTTGAATTTGCGATAAATACTAAATTGATCGTATTCGGGCCAGGTAGACATCAGCCTCGTAGCTCTCTCGATCAAGCTAACTTGGTCGAAGGGAGCCCAAACCTCGCCTCTAAACTTCGGATCATAATAAAAGCCGTTGATCTTGTCGGTGAGGTTGACAGTAGTATCGATGTTGACAAGAAAAGGCTGACCGTCTGGTCTAACAGGAAAATATATTTCTTCTCCTGGTGGAGTCACTAATAAGTCGACAGGTGCTTCTACTGCTGGTGGTTCAGGCAAGTTATCGCGACGGGCTTCAGCGGGCTGAGCCCATGACATTTGCAAGGCGGCAAAGCTAAGCAGGGTAAGTGCTAACAGGGTTTTCTTTGAATGACTGCGAAAGGGCATTGAATTTTCCTGGACCGGCCGCTAAATGCTCAACGAACTGCTACATGATACGGCTATAGTCTCAAACTTTAAATATGGCCTAACTTAAAATACGCTTGGTTAAGCAGATCGCCTGCAAAAGAGGACCATCTTTTAGGTAAACTTTGCCAGGTGTAGAGCTGAGAAAATGTGGGGACGAAATGGCTGAGAAGAAAAATTCACCAGCATCTGGTCGGGTAAGTGAAGCTCCAGTTAGAGAAAGACTCAAATGCGAGGTTCTCAAGCTGAGTTTGCGATTGACTCCAGCTTTAGTTTTTAGTCTGGCCATGACCATTGGTTTGACTGGCGGCCTTTGCCCCGCCGCTCACGGACAGACCGCTGAGACAGCATCATTGAAGAGGATTTCAGTGGATCCCAGCCATCGCATCATCTTTGAATATGCCAGCGGCGGCGTAAAGGCTCCACCACAGCTCTTTGAAATGCCTTCACCAGATCACCGTTTGATCATCGATTTGCCTGGCGCTGCAATTGACACGGCCACCATGCCTAGCGCCGATGATCTTTCCGTTGAAGTCAATAGAGTTTTTCCGGCCATCAAACGGGTGCGCTTCCTTACGCCAATTAAGGACGTTCCTACGGTTAGAGTTGCCTTTGATTTGGCAATTCCAGCCAAAATCAAAGCTGAATTGCGAATCTTAGACGGGGCTGTCTCTCTCGGTCTGAATGAAGAATATACTCAGCCTGTCACTGCTAATGCCGTGGCCGAGAGTGAAGCGCCAGCTCCGGCAGTTGCAGCGGCCGATGTCTATAGTCAGTACTTAAAGGCCTTGGACGCTCAGAAACCGCAACAACCTGATGATAAAGGTGAGTGGGGGCCGCGTAAAGGCAGCGCTGATGAATTGAGAGGGGTGACCCAAGGCTTCAAGCCGTTGGTTAGCTCTGCTGCTCTGAATACACCTATAATCGAGCCAAACTTGAATGCTGTTCTGCCAATAGCCAAGAAGTCTGCAGCAGTAGAGCCTGTAGTGCCTGCTGCAGTGCCTGATCGTTCTGCTAGTGAGCCAGCTAGTAGTGCTGCCGAGACAAATCCAGCGCCATCCCCTGCTGGTGATACCGCTAATAGTGGCTGGAACTTCGCCACTGGTGATAGCCCTGCAAAAGCCGATGCCTCTATACCGTTGCGCGATACTACGCCTGATGTGCAGATAACTGCTGCGGCAGCCGCTCCACCTCCAAGTACGATTGATGAAGCTGCTGCTGCTGCTATTGAACAAGAAGCCACACCGGCTCCGGTGGTGAGCAAAGCTGTTGCAGCGGCTGCCCCTGTTAAGAGAGTTGTTGCTGCTGTCCCAGCCCAGAAAACGGTGCAGAGAACTGCTCCAGTAGCAAGAGCTGTGGCTCCAGCTGCTGAGCCAGCTCAAAGCGAAACATCACAAGCTGAAATGCCGGCTTCTTCTCAGGCAAGTGATGAGTCCGAGAAAACTAGCTCTGAGCCCGCCGCAGCCCAGCAACCAAACAACGCCGATAGTAATGAAGGCGCTAACAATCCTAAGATTCAGGCACGCCGCTTCTTCAATAAAGCTGTAAAAGAGCATCTCTCCGGTCAAGTTGCACAGGCGATTGCTGACTACAAGGCTGCTCTGGTGATTGATCCTGAATTGGGAGACGCCCACAGTAACCTCGGTCTGGCCTACAATCAACAGCATAACTACGCCAATGCTCTGGCTGAGTTCCGCAAAGCCCTGGCTGTTAACCCCTCTGACGCTATTACCTACAATGGCGTGGGGGCTGCTTTGCGGGCGCAGAAAGACGTGCCTGGTGCCATAAAAAATTGGGAGACATCAGTCAAGCTCAATCCTAAGTTGGCAGTGGCTCACTATAATCTTGGTACTGCTTATGAAAGTCAGGGCGACCTTGATAGGGCCATGGTTTCGTACGAGAACGCTACCCGCAACGATCAACGTCTGGGCGAAGCTTTCTACCGCATGGGCCTAATCATGATGAAGAAGCATAAATCGGAAGAGGCGAAGGAACAGTTCAAGCGTGCTTTGAAGATCTCAGAGAATTCTGACTATTCTGAAGACGCTCGCCTGAAGCTGGCTTTCATTAGCAAGGCTAAGTAGGCCTATCGACTTCGTTTATAACTTTTAGTGCCAGCTTTGTTCTTGCTTGGCTTTGTATTGAGCTAGCTCGCGTTTGTCGATGCGAGTGGCGTCAATATCTCGGCCATTAGGGTCAGCTATAGAGCTATATTCTTTGCTGATTTGGCCGGAGAGTTCGCGGATCATAGTGCTAGAGCCATTAGTCTTTTGATTTTCAAAATGGTTTTGGGCTGACACACCGTACTGACCAAGGTTGCCGTAGCGACCCCCGGCTGCACTCATGGCTTGCAGGGTGTTATCGAGGTAGGCCACTTTGAGCTTTTCAATAGCATGCGGGTCTTGTTCTAGCAGGGCTTGTTTGACGGCTTGCCAGCGTTCGGCTGATTTCTCTAAGGTTATTTTGCTTGCTGTTTCTTCATCAAAGCCGGCTCCTCCGCGATCTGTCGGAAGTTTGAGTATGAGCTTTGATTCTTTCTCAAAGGCGGCTAGATCTTGCCGCATTAGCTTGAAGGCGCTTTCGGGGCCGTCTTCTTTGTAGGCTTTAAGAGCTTCTTTGACAATTGGGCTCTGGGGTGTGTCACCGCCATTGGTGGCGTCACTGCTTCTCTCAGATTCTGTTTTCTGTTCTATTTGCAGCTGCGGTAGGAAGTTTTTTGAATCACCAGCCAGCTTAGTCATTTCTTGCAGGGAAATCCGCTGCGACTCTGGTGTGACATTGAAATTGAGCGAAATGTTGTCGGGGAGATTTGACTCTTTCACCAGGTCAGCTGGTTTTGTTGATTCCATGATTACTAGCTCCATGACTGCTTTAGAAACGCTTTTACTCGGGGGTGGCGGGAGATTGATTCAATCTCCACAATGCCAAGGTAAAAGGCGAAAATTACAGTGCCGTGGCAGGCTAGTTTTTGATTTTTTCTACTAATGCTGTGGTGCTTTTCATTGGTACCAAGGCGAGCAGCTGCACCTTGCCGCCAAACGATTCAACCACCGGTGTTTCAGCCAGTTGCCCGGTGGTGTAGTCGGCCCCTTTGACATGAATATTTGGTTTGACTTCGGTGAGAAACTCGACTGGAGTATCTTCAGGGAAGATGTAAACATAGTCTACGGCTCCCAGGCTGGCCAGAAGTTCGGCCCGGTCGGCTTCGCTATTAATCGGTCTGTCCGGCCCCTTTAAACGTTTCACAGAGGCGTCAGAATTGACTCCGACAAAGAGGCAGTCACCCAGTTCGCGGGCTTGTTTAAGGATGCGAGCGTGGCCGACATGCAAGATGTCGAAGCAACCATTGGTTGAAACAACTTTGCGCCCTTGATTTTTCTCTTCGTCGGCCACGGCGGCCAGCTCTGATTGGCTCAGTATGCGACCCATAATTCCTCAAGCTATAATCTATCCACGGTAAGTCTAACAGACATAATCGAGCATACAGAGATGCCTAGCCAAACAAGTAGCGCGACCGGCGCTAGCGCTTGGCAACTGCCGCTTTCGCCATAAGTTAGTAGTATGAGCTGTAATTAGAGAGAAGCTATGCTCTATGAGATTCAGTTTCTTGTTCTAGCTCACGACGCGCGGGTAAGTTGTAAAGATACTTTCTCCCCTCGCACCACAGAAAATCTCTAAGACTTCAAACTAAATCAAAATGACCACTTGCCCGTCTTATGCGGCGCTCACCTGAGTGTTGTTGAGGTCTAGATTTAGGGCGAAGTGATGAGAATAGACCTGATGCGATAGACTCCACAAAGCACTGCCAAGCTTTAACAAGTCATAGCCTCCGGCGCCAGGAACCCAAACGTAGTAATCGTAGTAAATCTCCAGCGCTGTGGCATTGACCATAAGGGAAAATCTTATGAAAATGTCGTTTAACCTCCTCGTGCTTGGCACAGATAACGAAAGCCGGCTTTTCCAGCTCCGATCCATCTGCAGCCTAAGCAATGTGCCCTTAACTGAACCAGGTCAACTGCGCGCTCTACCGGCAGCGGAATTGGCTCAGCAAGTCATTCTTATCGCCGGCGATTGCAGTGGTGAATCTCTCGCTGCGATTGTTCGCGAACTAGCCGATGCCGGTGCAGTGCCGATCTTGGTTGTCGATGCTCTGCATTGTTCGCCCACGGCATCCCCTGCCTCTTTTCTCTCCACCCTTGGACACCTGGCTGAACTTCCGATTCAGTCTACCGTCGTGGCTCAGGTCAAAGGTCTGGTGCAGAGCACAAGACTGATGCTCTACCGCTTTCCCAAGGCTGATTGCACCACTACCATCATGGTCATACTTGGTGCTGGCACTGCCGCCGCTCGGGTTCTGACCATCACGCGCCTGCTCCCGCCCTACCAAGACCAGGAGTCATTTCCTGGAGGTTTCCTCAATCCCCATTTTGAGAGCCTGCCTGGCTGCGGTGCCCGTGAAGGTAGTGAGGAGACCAACGTTGTCGTGCCTGAAGCCGAGCTGCAGCTTCTTGATGTGCGCTCGCGACCTGAGCGTGACGAACGAGGACACGTGGTCGATCATGGCTACATGTGGCTGGTGCCCCAGCATCTGGCCGCTCAGGTGGAAGCTTCGGTACAGTCCGGCGACGATGCCAAAGCTGGTAGTGCGCGCTTCGTCTCTGTATCAGGCTTGCTTGACGCCGGCTCAATGGCTTTTGACCACTACGACCTCTTGCTTGCTGCTCTGCGCAGCGGCAAAGTGCTTCCTCCGGCTCGTTTGACAGTGCGCTTGCTGCGCGCTGTTGAGAGTCTCTGCAACCGACTAGCGCTCTACTTCGAGCGCAATGACCGCGTCTACGGTCGTCACCGCTAACTAGCGTTTATACGGCAGGGCCTTCGGCTCCTGCTTAACTTGGCCTGCGTCAGAGAAGCAATTCTCTGGCGCCCAACCGGATATAGGAAAACATGGATAAAACGCCATTGCAACTCGATGCGGGCTTTGCTCATCATTTTGAGCGTCGCCCCGAATTTCTGTTTGGCTCGCATGTCGACGAGGTTGTTGACGCCTCAAGCATTCGCGAGCGCACGATTCAAGATTTGCGGGTCTTCCGCATTTCTGACCTCTTCGCTGGCAAGAACGAAATCTTCCTCGGCTTCGGTCTGCCCAATGTTTACCTGACTGTGCCTGATGGCAAAGGCGGCTACGAGAAGTTTGCTGCCAAGTCTCTGAAGCGCGCACCATCGGTGGTGGAAGACACACGCAATTTTGTGCAGTCGGGCATCATGCTGCGTCTGCTCAACTTGCCCGAACATGCCGCGGAAAAGCTGCGTGCGGCCATGCGTCTGCACCATGGCAAGAAGTACATGACCTGCGTCAATGCCAATCTTCGTGTGCTTGAAGACGCTGGTTTCACCTCGGGCCAGCGCAAGCTGAGCAGCATCTACATGCCCTATGCCTTGCTCAGCTACCTGCTCACTAATGGTCTTGAGTTCGAGGGCAAGGCTGTGCAGCTGGAAGTGGTACGCACCACCCAGGCCAACATGGAGAGCTATGCTCGCCAGATCATTGCCGCTGAACTGATGACATTCTGCCGCCATGGCGAGCGCATGCTCGAAGCCAAGTCGCAGAAGAGCAAGCTCTGGAGCGCAGCCCGTGCCGCCGTTACTGCACCCTTCAAGCTGATTGGTGCTGTGGGCGGATTGGTCGGCTTAAAGTCGGCTCCAGCCGTGATCTCGCGAGAAGTGGCACCGGCACTGCCTGCCAGTGTTGATTACGAGCACGACTTCCGCGTCAAGCTCTCTGTGCCCTCGTCGGCCGGCACGATTCTGCGTCAGTTCTGGGGCGCCCACGCCCTCTTCACTGGGGAGCAGACGCGAGTCAATCCCCTCGATTACCTCAAGGCGCGGCTCCAGCCGTTCCCCCAGAAGAACCCCAACTTTGTCACACGCCTGAAGAAACGGGTGCTGTTCTCCAGGTTTGTCATCAAGCTCATTCACAAAGTGCTGGCGCCGACCTATGCCGACCTTGGCCTCAAGAGCGAGCGCGATGTCTACGACATGCTGCGCACTGACAGCGCCAAGAAGTCGAACAAGTACAACCTGGTGATCACGGTCAAGAAGATCATCGTTGCCCGCACCACTGTCGGTGTCAAAATCATCGATTGGGTGCTGAGCAAGCACGTGCTCGCATCTGGTTACGACCCTGATGTGCTCTTCGCCGGCGAGGTCTGGAAGGACTGCGACGGCGTCATCCACATCAACGGCAACTCTGGCACTTATCAACCGACCGACGAAGAAGTGTTGGCTGCTGGTCGCTACATGCAGGCTGCCTTCCCCCATCTGCGTGTGGTCGTCGACCTCATGGCTCACGGCGTTTAACAGCTACGGAGAAAACGTATGGATAATCAAACACTCTTGTTCATCACTGCTGTGGTTTTGGCGGTGCTGAATGCCCTGTCGCTTCTGGCTAAGGCCGAATCGATTCGCGGTCTCGGTCGCGTCATCGGCGGTTTTTCCTGGATTGCTTTTGGCATCTTTGCCTTGCTTCTGCCGGCTGCTCAAGCCTCTGGCTTTGCTGCTGCCAGCTATGTTTTGGTTGGCTGTGGCTTGCTGGGTGTGGGCTCTGGTGCGCGCAAGTTCGCCCGGCGCAATCAGGTTAGCTAGGTCACTGGCCTAGATCATTAAGGGCCGAGAGCTAGAGAGGGGCAGGAGTAATTCCTATCTCTCTCTTCTCTCGGCTCTTCTTGCTCTTGTTGCTCTTGGTTTGGAGCTTCTTTTTTGCTTTTTCTTCTTGTCGTCGCGACTGCCACGAAACTGGTGCAGCTCAAACTAAAATTTTTGCAATTATATACTAGGGCGCCTAGTAGTCACGACTCTATCGCTACTGATAGCTGCGCTACTTCCTTAACTGAGGCGAGGGTGGCGAGAACCGCTTGGCAGGCTGTTTCCAAGAGAGTGCTGTTGGGCCAGAAACACTAGATTTGCGGTCCTGCTCAAGACTTTTTGCATATTTAAGTTAGCTAGTGCTCTAGTAAAACTTACTAAGCTCTAAGTTTGTTCTTGACGCTCAGAAGCTTGCAGGGTTGATATCACGGGCTCTTACCAACTAAATTTCTACAGTCACTTTACTTCTATCCCCCCATCATATCCACGGCTTTTAATCCTCCGCAGCGCCAAACACTAAACCTCCCCGGCGAACTCCCATGCTTCCTGCGTGGTGCGTCGTTCACTGGGCTGACGTTTGCTGTTTGTCGGTCTTTCAACTGTTGGAGATTTCTAGCGTTCATAAAAAAAGGAGATCTCAATGTCTCATCGCTCGATCGGGCCCGACGACCCGAAATACCCTCAGATTCGTCGCCGCTTACTGGTCACCTGGCTGAAAACTTTGCTTGGCTATGGTGCCATGGGCGCCTTGGTTTTTGCTGCCTTTGCCGGATTTGGCTACAGCTACCGCTTTCAGTTGGGCTTCGGCTTGCTCTGGTTCCTGGTACCTGTGCTGAGCTGGTGGTTCAGCGCCAAAGTCGCCATAGCCATGACCAAGTCTACCCCTGCCGACCCTAGCAACCCTGAGCATCAGCGCCTTCTGGCCATCGTTGACCGGGTCTACGCCAAGAGTGGCTTGAAATTCAAGCCTCCGGTCTACGTCTCGGACAATCCGCTGCCCAACGCTTTTGCCACTGGGCCGATTCACCGCAAGGCGGTAGTCGCTGCTACCAAAGGTCTCTTTCTCACCGGTATGACCGATGCTGAAATCGAAGCGGTGTTCGCTCACGAACTCGGCCACGTCAAGAACTACGACGTTGGCATCAACTCAATGCTCTCGGTTTTGTCGATGGTCTTCTTCATGATCACCGACGCCGGCGTGCGCATTTTGCTTTCTGGTATCCGCATCTTCAAGCCCAGCTTTGGCGTCAAGGTCAACGGCCAGAAGAAGCCTGAAGGATTCTTTGGTGGCATTCTCGAATACATCGTCATGTTCCTGATTTTTCAGGTCACAGGTCAGATGACCAAAGTGGTGCAGATGTTTGTCATGCGCTCCCGTGAGTCTGCTGCCGATGCCACCGGTTCTCTCATGACCGGCCAGCCTTGCGATCTTGCTACGGCACTGATCAAGCTTGTCGCCTATGCCGAGAAGAATCGCCCTCAGGGTCGTGAAGCTGAGCTCTATCGAGCCCTGCGTCCGATCATGACTATCGACCCGCTCTTCGACGTTCGTGTGGAAACACCAGCCATTTCGATCTGGCAGAAGGTCAAGGCTTTCTGGCGCTCGCTTCAGCTGACGCATCCGCCTGTTTCAGAGCGTGTTGCTGTGCTGGAGAAGATGAACGGCAGCGCTTGTGCCTTGCCGAAAGTCTGAAGTTCTTTTCTTGAAGAAGCTACCTAGCTTCATCTTTCAACAATCTCTATACCTATACTTCTAGGAGATTACCATGCCTAATATTTCGCTCAAGGCGCTGCTTCGCGTCTTGGCACTCACTTTTGTTGCTCTCGCCGTCGTCTGGACGGTGCAGCGCGGTCCGACGTTTTCTTTCATCACCGGTGGTGCCACACTTTCTGGTAACACACCGGAAGTGCTCGGTGAGTCTCAGCTGGTCAAGCACGCCAATCCTGAAACTCGCCTGGAGATTCTGGTTGGTCTCAAAGTGCGTGACGAAGCCGATCTTGATGCCTTGCTGGAGAATCTGCAGAATCCAGATTCGCCGCAGTTTCAGCAGTTTCTTAGCACCGATCAGTTCATCGCCCGCTTCTCTCCGGCCACCCAGGACGTTGACGAGACCGTGCGTTACCTCACCAGCATGGGGCTGAAGATCAAGTCGGTGCCGAAGAACCGCTTGATGATTCATGCTGAAGGCACAGTCGCGCAGCTGGAAAAGGCCTTCAACGTTAAGATCAACGAGTACTCGGTCGACACGCTCATGAACCAGTCAGCGGTGGGGCAGCCGGGCGCGCCCAACGCCACTGCCTCTCGGTTCTACATGAGCAACGACCGTGATCCGGTTGTACCGATTCACCTCAAAGACGTGGTGCAGTCTGTCATTGGTCTCAACACATTTGCCCAGATGGAAAGCCGCATTGCTCACAGCAAAGCTCCAGCAAAACGCGCTCAGACACAGGCTCATACACCGCAAGACATCGCCACGGTCTACAACTTTCCTAACAGCAATAACCAGAATGTGGGCACCAAGTCTTACAGCGGCAAAGGTGTGAAAGTTGCTATCGCCACCGCCTATGGCTACGACATCAAAGACATCGAGACCTACTGGAAGCGCCATGGCATTGTTCGTGGTGGCAAGCTGATCGACATTCCAATCAACGGCTTAAGCGGCAAGTTCGAAGAGGAGACCACTCTTGATTTGCAGTTGCTTAGTTCTCAGATTCCCGACGCCGATGTTTTGATGTACATCGCTGTTAATCCGAGCTTCGTTAACTTCGCCCTGACCTTTAACCAGGTGGCGGTCGACAACGAAGCCTCGGTGATGACGGTAAGCTGGGGGCTGTGCGAGCGCAATACCGGGTGGCTGATGATGAAGACTGAGAACATGGTCTTCAAACAATTGGCCGCTCAGGGTATCGCTCTCTTCGTTTCTAGCGGCGATGATGGCGCTTATGACTGCAAGATCCAGAGTAAGGGGAAAGAAGTGCCCAAGTGGGCCGTCGACTATCCCTCCTCTAATCCGCGCTTCACAGCTGTTGGTGGCACGAGCCTGAGTCAACAAAACGGTGTTCGCACTGCTGAGCCAGCCTGGAGCGGCTCTGGTGGAGGAGTTTCCGACCACTGGTCGCGGCCGAGCTGGCAGGTTGGTTCTGGTTTGCCTGCTGGCGACAAGCGAGCCAGTGCAGATGTGGCTATGAATGCTGACCCGTACACCGGTTACTCCTTCTACTTCCAGGGCAACTGGTCACGCATTGGCGGCACTAGCGCTTCTGCTCCTACTTTTGCTGCCCTGTGGGTCTTGACTGTCGAGGCTGCTGGCAAGCGGGTTGGTTCTGCCAATCCGTATGTCTATCGCCTCGGCAACTCGGCGGACTATGGCAAGCATTTCTATGACGTCACCAAAGGCAACAATGGTGCTGGTCACGGTGCCGGTTTCCCTGGCTATCAGGCCGGGCCGAACTGGGACCATCCCACTGGCTGGGGCGTGCCTGACGGTGCTGCTCTGCTCGATTGGGTGGTCAAGGCTTCGCCTTCAGTTAACGCTGCTGGCAAGAAAGCCGAGCCGCCGAACAGGCCATAGTTACTCAGCTATAGTGCTCAGTCATATTTCTATGCCAACGTAAAAAGCCCTTAGCCCAAGGGCTTTTTATGACAATGTTAAGGAGTGAAGTGGACAATTCGTTTGAATTGTTCCTCTTCTCATCCTGGCATTGTCATTTTTCTCCGGTTTTACTATACGAAGTAGCTGAACGAGGAAATTTTTTATAGAAATCGTCGCGGAGCTTTTATATAACTAGCTGCGCAGTAATACCGTCGACTAAGTCGGATTCGCCCTAGGGCGAATCCGACTCAGGGCCTATGTCTGAGCTCCTATTAGCTCGGACATCTAAGACTTACACGACTTACACTTCATTCGTAGTCGTACAGTAGTTTTGGGGCGCCGCGTTCAGTCATGCCTGGTTCTGGAATGGGGCTGCTCAACGGTTCCACTAGGTAGGCCGGGTTGGCCACCAGCACGCCGTTCACATCCTGACCAGCTGCATTGATGCCATCCGGCTGGCCGTTGCTGAAGGTGATGATGCGGTAGGGCCTGCCCTGGCCGCCGCTGTAGAGTGCAACCGACGATAGCACCTTGTAGGCCGGTTTGCCATCATAGGTCGGGCGCATCTTCCAGAACTGTACAGCAACAAGGGTTCCTGCCGTATTGCCACTATTGGCAGTGGCAGTGCTGGAGCTGGCTGGCGTGGTTCCGTCGGCGGCGAAAAGGCTAATTGTCATAGAGCCATTGCCGCGGTAGGCCAAGCGCTTCTGCCAGATCTGGCCATTGCTGTTGTAGTAGATTTCTTCTACTGACCAGTAAGAGCGGTAGAACTCGCAGACTACGGTGACTCCGTCTTCGGCAAAGAACGTGCCCCGGGCTCCGTTGACGAGGTTGCTGCTGTAATTAGCCTGGCGTGCACCGTTTGGCCAATAGAGCACTATTTCTCGCTGATCCGATTGCCCTTGGACCACGTCGGCAAGCAGCGAACCATCTTCGCGAAAGATCTTCTCCGAGACGTAAACACGACTCTGGTTGAAGATACGCTGGCGCGATAATGTTTTGCCGTCGCTCCAATAGTAGTTAGTTTGATAGCGCCCATCGCTAAGCAGCTCACCGGTGCGCTCTAGGGTGCCATCAAGACGGTAGACCTGGTGGCTAGTATAGAGCTGACCGGTGCGATGATCGAAGGTAGCTCTGCTCTTAACGCGCTTGTTCTGTTTGCTTGCAGCCGGCTGAGAGTCATCGTCTTGGAAGTATTTGACCGAGGCCCGGCGCAGGTTGTTGTCTCCCCAGTAAGTGATTTGTTCGCTGGAGCCATCGACATACTCGATGTCAGTGACTGTGCGGCTTACGCGGTCTGCAGCGTAGCGCTCATAGCGTATCTTCTCTGAGCTGCTATGGTCGGGGAGAAAGATTCGTACTGTGGTGCCGGGAGCAAAGTCTGGCTGGGCGGGAGGGGCTTGCAGGTAGAAGATAAGACCGGCGATGCTGCAGAAAAAGATTGCGGCGATACCGCAAATGGTGATTCGGGTCATATTTGACCTCATGGTTATATTTTGGTTGGCCGAGAAGATCCGCAAAGATTTCTCGTCAAACTTTCCTTCAAAATCGCCACAGACAGCGGTCGGCAAGCGGCTCAACAACATCACTGCAACAGCGGCTGCGGTGTGCTATGAATCTCGCTATGGTGTTTGCTGCGCTGGTAGCTTTGATCTTTGCTTGAGAAGGAAAAAATGACTCTTAATTCTATGGTTCAAAAGCAAAAGAAGTTGTCTCAATTCTGTTAACTAATGTAATTTACAGAGCTTAACTGAGTTGGAAATGCTTACTGGAATTAGGTTTCGCTGGTAGGTTGCGTTGCCAAGGTTGCGCAAGCTAAGCGCAACTATGTCGTTATGGAAAGCTCATTTGCTCTACTTTTGGCAGTGCAGCGAATATTTCACGTCTTTTTTACTAGTCTTCGCCTTTGGCGCGATTGAGCATCATTTTTGTAATCGCTTTAAGAGTGGCAAATACGCCTTTGCCTTCAAGGGCTACAGCCTCAAAGGCCGGTACTCCCATTTTGTTCAATTCAGCTTCCATACGTTCAACAGTCATCATGTTGCTGATATCGCGCTTGTTGTATTGCAAAACCCAAGGAATATCCTGCAGTGTCAGATTGTATTCTTTGAGGTTGTCCATCATGTTCTTCAAAGATGCTTGGTTTTCTTCCGAGCGCACCACGCTTGAATCAGCGACAAAGACAATGCCGTCTACATCGCGCAGGATCAATTTGCGACTCTTGTTGTATTCTTCTTGGCCAGGCACTGTGTACATTGAAATGCGAGCTTTGAAGCCATTGATCAGACCAAGGTCAAGTGGCATAAAGTCGAAAAAGAGAGTTCGCTCTGTTTCCGTGGCCAGGCTGACTAGTTCCCCGCGCGTTTGCGGTGAAAGCTGGCTATAAATTACTTTGAGGTTGGTGGTTTTGCCGCCCAAACCTGTGCCGTAATAAACGAGCTTGAATGTTATTTCTTTGGTGCCGTAATTGACTAGAGCCATCTGTGGCTTAATTACACTCGCTTAGGGGTTATGGTTAGGAATCGTTAGCCTGTTCGATTTGAATGCCTGCAATATTACGTCAAAACATCACTTTACATGCCGGTTGCCTATATGTTTTTAAGTCATGGCTTTGTACTCCACAATGGCAATACTGGTTTTGCGAGCATGCTTTTTGGCTTCGGCTGCCGCTGCCATAAGAGCGCCTGCTGTCTTGCCATCTTGCGGATAGGAGGCCATGCCAAAAGCAATGTTGATTTGGCTGCTGCTTCCAGCTAATGATGCGATTGGTTCTCCGTTTATTCTCTCTAGAATACGTTGTGCCACAATTCCTGCAGAACGCGTTGCTGTTTGCGGCAAAATGATGGCGAAATCGAAAGTTTCGAAATGTCCCAAAATATCAATATCTCGTTTTACACCGTTGACTCGCTCTAGGGCAATTTTTGCGGCGCTCAGCGGCATTGATTCTAGGCCGTTGGGCCGCTCTACTAATAAGTCGAGGACCATCAGAGTAAAAGCCTTGGCATCAACGCTGTAGCGAGCTATTTCTTGCTTGAGAAAATATTGAAAGACCGGATAGGTAAACACATCTGTTTCCATTCGCGCTAAAGTTTTGATGGCAGCGGCAATGGCCTGCTCATCTAAACCTTTGTCGATTAACTCGACAACTTCTTTCTTCTGTACTTCATTGGCTAGACGCACCAGGCCAACCGAAACAAGGTTGTAGACTACCGGCACCCAGTCGGCTTTGGCTAATGGCATGCGCCGCAGCAGCTCATAGAGCGTTAGTTGGCTGTCAATTTCTAGATAGAAGTCTTTTTGCAAGGTCATATTGACCGGCGCTCCGCGACTGGCAAGCTGCTCGAATTGCATCTCAGATAGATTGCTATAAGCTTGCTTCAAATATGTATCCATATTGAGGCCGGCATTTTTTAGATAATTATGTTGATCTAGTAAGGTCAAACCTTCCATCAACAGGTTTTCTAAGCGTTTAGTCAGGGTGTATTCGGTGCATTTTTCTTGTTCGAAGAACTTGAATTTTCCACTTGGCCAAAGCAAAGTTTCAATGATGGCGTGATCGCCTTTTGAATCACCAGTAGTGGCATGCACTGGGTTGCCTTCTACAAGAAAAATATCAGCTCCACCAAAGGCGCTGGCAATGCCAAGGCGCCCTGTCACTTTGCTCAAGGCTAGTGATTGCAGTACGGCTGGTAAATTTAGCTTTTCGAGGTCACCTTCTAGTGATGCTTGCTGTTGACCCTGACCGAGACTTTGGCTTTGACCTTGAAGTGGTACTTGGTCAGCAGGTGCTTCTCTGCTGCCAGTTATTTCCTGGTTGCTCGCTGGATTGACTGACTGCATGGCATTGGCTGCGCCACTCATGTTCTGACTGGTTGATTGATCTTCGACTTCGGCAGAGGGAAAGGCTATATTGCCAGTGGTGGAGCGATTGAAACTATTGGAGGCGATTAGTTCGACGGAGTCTTTGCCCGTGGATTCAGATTCGACCAGGCTATGAATCAGTTGCACATCGATGCAGGGAATGCTCCAGACTGTCGCTAAGCCTGTTAGGGTACCTGATGAAAAGGTCCATTCTGGATCACTATTTTCTGGCTGCTGCACTCTGATCTGATAAAGCGAGTCGTTGCCTGGAACCGAAAATGGCAATTCAATAGCTTTGCCCCCCTGCTTTTGCGAGAGGCTGAGAATTTTAGTTATGTCTTCGAATGTAGGAGGGTTCCACAATTGTGGCAGCCGTTGCGGTGAAGAGCTACTAGGAGTGGCTGCTTGGGGCGGGCTTGCCTGCGGTCCTCTTCCTGAATTGGAATTCGGTTTGAACATGCGCTCCAGAATGTGGATAGGGATGCCAAATCGTCGTTGGCTGACTTTAGCTGCACAATTTGACCAGCTATATTTTCATACCCGCCGCTCTTATTTTTTCACCAGCATTTTGCCAGGGCTTTAAATACTCTATTGTTTTAACTGCCAAGCCTGCCAGCGCATACATTCTGCTATGGCCGTGGCGTGGGCCGGACAACCTCTGGCCAGGTGTGGTCTGCTGCCATCAAATATTTCAGAAATTGAGCCGAGGCAAGCTTCTTCTGTCAGGTGTGCCAGAAACGGCTGCAGCAAGAGCTTAATGCGGCCGACGCTTTCGGTTTGCGTACCATAGACATTTGTCAGTGCTTCAAAGTAACTGCCAATTAGCCAGGTCCAGGCTGTACCTTGATGATAGGAGAGGTCGCGGTGGTATTGGTCAGCGTGCTGGAAGCCGCAGCCATAAGCTGCCTGATATTGTGGATCATTAACCGCCAGGGTGCGAAGGCCTGTGGGTGTGAGTAATTCCGTTTCGACTATAGTAAGAATAGCTCGTTCATGGGGTTTGCTAAACGCTCTGAAAGGTAGGGAAACGGCTAGTAGTTGATTGGGGCGAATGGCGTCGTCGTGGCCCTTGTTGCTGTGTCCAGAAGGTGTCCGGGCATCGATCACGTCAAAGAGGCACTGTTTTTCTTCGTTCCAGAATTTGACCATAGAGAGCTTGGCCAATGCCGCCTTAGCTTTGATTTCTTCTTTTTCGCTCAGCTCTAATTGGATTTCGTTGTCCAAAAATACAATGGTTTCTAAGAAGTTGTACCAGAGGGCATTTAGCTCAACTGCTTTTCCTGTTCTTGGTGTGATTGGCAGGTCGCCAATTTTGGCATCCATCCAGCTATATTCTTCTGTGGCAGAGCCCGTATCTAAAAGGCCGTCGCTCGCTATTTTGATATCGCCAGTGGTGGCGCTAAAGCGCTTGTAAATTTCTATGAGAACAGGCATTAGGGTTCTCACTAATTCTTTGTCTTTGGTGATGCGGTAGTGTTGATAGAGGGCCCAACCGTACCAGAGGCTGACATCAGCGCTAGCGAAAACCAGGCGAGATGGCTTGCCTGAGTCGAGAGTGCGGTTGGCAATCAGCCCGTTTTCACTGCGCTCAGCAAAGGCCATGAGAACGGCTTTGCTGTCTCGAAAGCGACGGGTGGCAAGCAGTAGACCGGGTAACGATTGCAGCGCCGCTCTACCGGAGTCGTTAAACCAGGGATAGCCCTCAATGACCGAGAGTCGGTCGCTTTCGCTATCGGCGCCCGTGGCTCCAGCTGGGCTGTGTGATGGAGCGAAGAGATCGGGCACGACCATTTGATCACTGGCCAGAATGAGCATGTCAGTTTTTTGAGAGCGGGGCAAACTGGCGCGGTTTATTAGTCGATTTTGGCGGTCAATCAAGCGCTCTACAGCTTCAAAACAATTAGGGTTCTGAATTACCTGTTCAAAGCTTGCGCCTACGCTGAATTCTTGCCCATTGGTGAGGGTGCTGGTTACGGTGCCAACAAGGAAGAGGTCTTCGCGATCTGGTTCACCCCGGGCCGTTTCGTCTGGCCAGTTGTAATCCCACCACCATTGCTTTTCGGTTTCATATCTACCACTGCCCCAGGTCAAACAGAGGCGGTGACCACTTTCATTGAGAATGATCATGGTTTGGTTGGGGGAGACGAATTGGGGGAAACGTTCATCTGGTGAGCCTTTGACCGCCGCATGGAAATCGCGAAACCCGACCAAAAAGCGTGTGGTTAATTTGACATCGGGTGTGTCATCGTCATTTTCTGGCAGAAAAGTATAGCCGCAGAATAATTCGTTTTTGCCGTAAGGTAGTGCTTGGCGCTTAATTATGTAATGGCCGTCCAGCTCGTAAACCCAGGTGGGAGTGGGAAGTGTGGTAAAGCATTCAAGCTTTTTGTATCCAGTTGGTGATACTACCCCTGATGCCCAGGAGTTAGTGGCGAGGTCATAGGCCTTGCCGTTGATTGTTACTAGTTCTTCGATGCGCGAGAGAACAACCTTGCGGTCAACTGGTGGGGTAAGGGCTGAGACTAAGCTAGCATGGTAACGCCGACGGTTCATGCCTGAAACCGTCCCCATTGAATATCCACCGAGGCCGTTAGTGCTGAGCCACTCGCGGCTATCTGGATGTTCTTTACTGGGATACCAGAGCGGTATTTCGTAGTCGATACTGCGATGCTGGGACTTGAGCCAGCCGGTTAATCCGAAGGTCATTTAAGTAGGACTAGGGTTGGAAAGTGTTTCGGACTCAGCTGCGGCGGGCATGGCTTGCCAATTTCCTGTTTTGCGCCAACTGGTGGCTTTGACTTTTTCTGATAGAGCCTTGAGTTCTCTGGCTTCCTCTACTCTGTCAAGCATGAGTAGAAGGTCGGCGTAGTTGCCCAATAGACTGACCACCTCAGGGTGGCGGCCACCCAGTACTCTGGTTTTGATTGACATAGAGAGCTTGTAGAATGGCTCTGCTTCGACATATTTGCCCCATGAGTGGTAGAGCAAGGCCAGGTTGTAGGCCATTGTGCCCACGTCGGGGTGATGATGTCCGAGCTTTTGTTCATATAGCCGCAGTAAGCGTCGACAAATTGGGGCGGCAAACTCATGCTTGCCCTGGTACCAAAATACTTCAGCCAGACCTTCTAAGGAGGTCGTCAACATGGCATTATCGGGGCCGTAGTCTTCGGCCACTTCTAATGCTGCCAGCCAGAGCCGCTCAGCATCGGTGTATTGACCGGCCTTTACGCACGACTCAGCCGAGGCGCGATAGATCTTCCAGATGTCGTTTACAAGTGACACTCTTTTCGAGGTGCTCCATCAGTAATAAATATATTCTACTAGGCTATTTTACCTGGCCATCACTTTCAGCTATCTCTTTACTGCCCTAATTTGCGGCAACTATCTTACTAAATGAAATAGTATAAAATAAGAGAAGAAAAAGTCTCTGGCCTGAGCCAGAAACTTTTCTTCCCCTGGCTCCTCAGGTGCTAATGCCTTTAGGGCAGTTGCACGCTGAAGCACTCAAGCGGGCGCCACTTGTTGGTGACGTCGTCGTACATGAAGCGCACCGAGTTGACTTCGATACGGAAGACGAAACCCAGGCTCTTGGCGGCACGACCACAAGAGTGGAAGCGTTTGCCGTAGAGCGAGAGCAGTTCTTCCGCCGGAGCAACCTTCTCGTCAAGAACCAGCTTGAGCACGATCGCTCCAGCGTGTTCTTGGGTGCAGGCGTCATCCGAGTCGACCAGAAGCTGGGCGTCCTTGATGGCGAAGTTGACCCGGTCGTGCGCAGCGTTGTCCCAGAAGTTGGTGCGGGCAAGGCCGACCAGACGCAACATGCGCAGGAAGAAAGCCTGGCGGGGACGCACACGGTCTTCATCGCCGACGCACTTGTCAGCGATAACGACGATGGCCAATTCCGGGAACTTCTTCAGCGCTTCGATGGAGATGCCCAGGAATTTGTCGGAACGGTGACAGGCGACCACTGCAGCAACCTTGGAGACGACCTTGGTGGGGAAGCCTTTGGCGCTGAGGTAGTCTTGTGCCACTTTCTTGCCGGCTTCGGCATGGTCGTCGACGCTGATAGCGCGGCCGATGTCGTGCAAGAAGGCGCCAGCCGGAATGACCACCAGGCGAGCTTCGTCGCTGAGGTAACCGGGGAAACGCTTGTGCAGTTCTTCGGTCAGATAGCGGGCGGTGTTGAGAACGGAGAAGGCGTGCCCGACATCGTGTTTGGTCTGCGAGCTGGAGAGCTTGTCGCCCTCGTCGTAGAGTCGCAGAATTTCGGGGTCGGTCAACATCTCTTCGACGTGATCGACCATCTCTGGGACGCCCAGAGGGTTTTTCTTATTGGTCATGATGCTCCTAAACGTTAGCGGGCAGGCGTCTTTTCTTTGAGCGCGCTGCCGGGGTTAATAAATGTGAGATCACCCAGGTCTTGGTTGAAGACTTTTCGAGGACACTGAACTAGGGCATGGCGCTGGTTTGGTGGCTGAAAAGGACTCCTGTAAGGTTCAAGATGTAAATGGGTAATTTGACCCTATCAAGACTCGTATAGCTATAACAAGGCTTAAATGAGTAAAAATGCACGTTTAATATTCGCGGACTAAGGCCGGGAACGATTGTTAGCTGTGGGTTCGCGGGAGTTCGTGCAAGGTTTTGTCCGTCGGCCATTAAGGCAATTGGCATAGGGGAGACCCTCACGGGTCTCTCCCTGCCACACCACCGTACGTGCGGGTCCGCATACGGCGGTTCGGAGGATTAAGCTTTCACTGCATTCATGAGGTCAGGGAGTCCAAGATTGC
>JBIPOV010000169.1:0-3425 GCA_044378815.1 Obscuribacteraceae bacterium (SeqCode)
GTCTGAAACGCTCGTCTAAAGCCAATTAAAGATAGAAAAGTCCCAGAAACTAAAAAAGTGCCGGAAGGCGCTAATCGCACTTCGGAGGTCCTCTTTTAAACCACCTGTGCTCGCCGGGCTCTTACGATTTTTTGTAAATTGGGAAAGGGGCCGGCACCAAACTCTGTTATCAACGATTTAACAGAGTTTGGTGGGTGACCATTTCAGACGGCTATTTCCATTAGCCGGAATAGCCGGGAAAAGCTGGAGCTTCAGTTGGTTTGGCGCGCGTTGGACCAGCTTCCGCAGGCGGTTGAATTGTGGTAATTAACAATTGGAGCGCAAGAGAAGTTTCGAGCGAACAGTCGAGCTGCTGAGAAATCTGATCAGCTGATAGTTCTTCTAAACGGAATAGCGAAAGAGCCACGCCAATAAGTTTTTGATTCAACTGGTTAAGGTGTTTACCGACTTCTGACTCTGCGCTACGTAGAGCACTAGCTTCCTCTGTGTGTTCTTTGAGTGCCGCAAGAAAATCGGCGACTGTTGAATAATCTGCTCTTACCGGCGCTTTTTTCGAATGCGCATTAATTTCTTTGTTCAAGCGCTCAAGCTCAGATAATAACCAAGAGTACTGAGTCAGAATTTGTGTTTTATCCATGATTACGAATTGGCTCCATTATTTTTTGGCAGGTAGAAGTCCACGATATTTGCCGATTTAGTATCGGGGTTATGGTCATAAGAGCCAGAGAGAGAAGCGCTAGGCTTCTTTCTCTGGTCTAGTCGTTAGTTTCTTTGGACGCTTTATAGCTTGAAAGCAAAAGGACTTTTGAGTTAGGACTCGCTTTGTTTTGCAATAGCTAGTTGGCGTAGCGCCTCAATTAAATTAAGCGCTGGCGTCTGAAGGATAATTGTTTGGTTAACGACACTGTCAACCTGTCCAGATTGGATGAGCTTGATCAGTGCCAGATAATTCGATTTATCTGGGTAGTAGTCAACCAGGGCTTGAATCTGAGTTAGCTCCTTCGCGACCACTTGTTTATAGACTTCCCAGGTCTGTTTATAGGCAAGCAGCAGAGCCTTAACGTCGGCGGTAAGAAGAGCTTCGGGAAGCTGAATTAGGCGGTGATAGGCGATAGTTCCGTCGGATCCCACCAAGGGAAAAGTCGAATGTGCCTCGGGGAGGTTTTCTCGCGAAATTTCTTTGTCGAAGGAGATCACTTGGTTCTCATCGGTAACAGAAATTTTTGCACTACCGGCAATGACTGGCACAAGGACAGGAGCCGCGGCTTTATCAGTGGAGCTTTTTACACTTACACGGGTGAAAGAACTTGGTAGTTCTGTTACCAGAACTGTCTCTCCTGCCTCGATGCCTAAGTAGAAAGCTTTAGTTTTTTGCTGGTCAGTGGTGTCTTTGTAAGTGACTAGCGCTTCACTTTTGCTTCCAGATTCAGATTCTGTCGACAGACTAAATCTGTGCTTATCAGACTGGTCCGCTTTCCAGTCATAGCTGCCGTATACAAGGGCATTTGAGGATGCTGTGAATGTCCAAGTGTTGTCGCTAGAGTCGAAAACGGTTTTGTCAATTTGGTAAGTGCTGCCATTTAAAGTAGCTTTGCCGATTAGTCCATCAAGCGGCGGCTTGCCATCTTCAGCATTGGCGAGTGTTACAACAATGCCTTGAGCTTTGTTAAAGTTGAGTCCGCGATTGTTGTTATCCGTCTTGATCTGTCCGGTAAATCGCAGTGTATTTATGAGTTCTATGCTTTGCACTGCTGCACTAAACAGCATGAATCCAGTTTGATCTGGTGACAGTTTAACTTCCTGACATTGAACTGCATAAGCCTGCAAACTCTCTGGAGAGTCTACCGAAGCGAGATCTTGATGGGTGATTTTGACTTCTGTTGCGGTAAAGCTCAGCTCTGGATCAATTGCTGAGCGCACGGCTGCGCTAACACGTAGGCGCTTAGGCGCGATTGTATAGAGTACATCTACATTGACAAAGTTTTTCAGCCAAAAGATGAAAGAGCCTGCTTCAATCACATCAACCGTGATGAAGAAATCCTGAGGACGCTCCTCTAGCTCTTTCACCTCGGAAGCGTCAATAATGGCAACAGCCCCTTCAACAGCTAGAAAAATTAGATTTCGCTCGTCATCTGTTTTTTCTACGCGGTTTATAATTCCCACTCGGCTTTTTGAGTGATCCGAGATTAGTACACGCTTTCCCTGTAACTCCTTGGCTGCATGAGCTACACCCATAGCGTTAGAAGCGATTCCGCGGGTGATTGAGATCAGGTCTCGCTGTTCGACTGGGCTATAGGAGCGCACAATAGCTTCTGCATCGATTAGCTCTGGGTTTTGACCGGGCAGAGAGATTGTGATTGTGCCGCTTTGGGGAGCGATGTATTCATAGCCGATCTGGCCTGTGGTCGAGAAGACCACGGCTTTAGGAGCTTGGACTTGCGATTTGTTGATAAGCGTCATGTTCGTACCTTGTGCTTTTACTAAATTTGAGTGATTGTTGAAAAGTAGAATTTCAGGATTCGCCAGGAAAGGCCTATTTGTTAACCGCCCTTAGACGTTCTATCACCAATTGATTTGGGTGAATTTGGGGGTTCATGGCCGTAAACTCATTGACATCTAGACCGCATTTTTCTGCTACGAAAGTAGCGATGGCACCGCTGCGACTAACACCGAGGGTGCAGTGCACATAGAGAACGATCTCGGTGAGGCTAGATTGGAGATTGTCCACGAAATCGATGATTTGGTTTGCCATCATTTCGCTGAAGATCTGATACGGTCGCCCGTACTCTTCCATCTGCGCGCATATCTGAGCAAAGTGCTCTGTGCTGTCGAACATCTCGGGAGAGAAATCGTCGAAACGTACTGTTACTGCCCCACTATGATCTTCTTTGAAGAGAGGCTCAGCCAAAGGATCAATAACACTGATGAAATAGTGATTGCTCTGGGTGCTTAAGTTGGGCAAGTTTTCAGTTAAATACTCGCGGCTGCGAGCAATTACTTTGGTAATCATGATTGTTTCCTCTAGTATTGCGAGTTAGACTTAAACACTAGTGATGTTTAAAGGAAGGATTGAAGTTACTTTGGTGGTTGATTAGGGTGTTTGTTTTGCTGTTTGAATCGAGAGGAATAGAGATCCTTTGAGACTGACAGAGTGGCTTGTCAAGAATCAAGTTTTGTTCTAGCTTTTATCTGCGCCTTATGGTGCTTCAGAACCTAGCGCTGCTAGCTATGAGTAAGTTCCGCTCATTTAACTGGTTGCGCTAACTGCTTTAGCGAAAGACCGAACTCTTCGCCTATGCTCTCTTCTTCTGCCTATCACCTTAGCTAAGCCGAAGTTTGGATTTTGTATTAATGGGGTAGGTTAACTATAGAATACAGTGTCTTGATGAAAAAGCTTAGGAGGTAGGTATGAAGAGACGTATAGC
>JBIPOV010000130.1:0-11955 GCA_044378815.1 Obscuribacteraceae bacterium (SeqCode)
CGCAATCTTGGACTCCCTGACCTCATGAATGCAGTGAAAGCTTAATCCTCCGAACCGCCGTATGCGGACCCGCACGTACGGTGGTGTGGCAGGGAGAGACCCGTGAGGGTCTCCCCTATGCCAATTAAACACTAAAATACTTCAGTACTACTTGTCCTTGAGATTGGCTTGCAATTCACGCACAGTCTTGTCGAGGTCTGCTAAGTCTTTCAAGCATTCCTTAAGATCTTTGTCGCTAAGAATTGGTGTCAATTTCTTACCCTTGAGACGATCCTGTTGGCGGTCTTGCTCTACTTTCTTCAATGCAATGCGTACGTTATCGATATCGATCAGGCTCTTGCCGAGGCTCAGGCCGACTTTCTTTTCTACCGAGGCACTGCGAGCAAGGGCAAGGTCAAAACGCTTCTCAAGGGCAGCAAACTGCTTACGGTCGATGTCTTTTGCTGTCTTGCCTTCTAATTTGTCGAGTTCGCCATTGAGTTTGTCTAATTCACTGGCAACACTTTCTAGCTCGCTGCTACTGGCCTTGACCTGGGCTGAAATCTTTTGCAGTTGACCAACAGGGTCAATTACGGAGGGGTCAATTTGCGCGACAGGCTTAGTTGGCGCTTTATCAACAGGCTTGGCTTTATTTGTCGGCTTGGCTTTGTCTATAGGCTGGGCGAGGACCGGGCCATAAAAGCCGCAATAGCTCACTTCTAGGCTAATGAGGCTGAGCAGGAGCCAGCACTTAGGGCTGATTGAGAGTTTAGGCATTTTCATATTGAAATAATAGTGCTTCAAGCTCCTACACGGAAGCTGGACGACGACCATGAATGTAATATTATGAGCCCTAATTACATTTGAGGTGGCAGATGATCAAGGAGAAATTGGCTGAGATTGTGCAGCAGGCGTTTTCTGCCGCTTGTCTCGATGGCGCCATGGGCCCTCTCAAGTCATCTGCCGATTGCTCGGTGGCTGTTGTTATTGAAAAGCCAAAGTCTGCTGAACACGGAGACTTTGCCTGCGGAATGGCTCTCAAGCTGGCTTCGCAGGTTAAGACTGCACCTTTGCGTATAGCCGAAACCTTGGCTCAGTACATTGGCAAAAGCGAGGCTTGCGCTGCTTATCTTGAAAAGGTAGAAGTGGCTGCACCTGGCTTTATCAATTTCACTCTTGGCACTGCTTGGTTGACTGAGACCATAAGCTTGGTGCATAACTTTGGAGCCGATTACGGACGCGCTCCTGATAGAGATAAAAGAGTATTGATTGAATATGTTTCAGCCAATCCTACTGGTGAATTGCACATTGGTCATGGTCGCAATGCCGTATTAGGAAGCTGCCTAGCTAATTTGATGAAGTTTGGTGGTTATACAGTAGACCAAGAATTTTATATCAATGATTATGGCGAACAGATTTTGCAGTTGGGTAGATGCGCTTGGGCACTCTATCAGCGCTTACTGGGTCAGTCAGTTGATTATCCAACAGAAGGCTATCCGGAAGAATTCTTGCGCGACTTCGTTCAGCGCGCTGTAGATAGTGTCGGAGATAAATATCTAAAAGTCGGAGATGAAGAGGGTTGCAGCATAGTTGGCGACCTGGTCAAAGATCTCATCATTGAGAACCAGAGAACACTTTTGAAAAGCTTAGGTATCGAATTTGACGTTTGGTACTCCGAGCGCAGTTTGCATAGTGGTGGCCATGTTGTCGATGTGCTCAAAGAGTTCGACAAGCATGGTTTTACCTACGAAAAAGATGGTGCTTACTGGCTCAAGGCTCAAGAGCTTGGTGACGAGCGTGATCGCGTCTTACGTAAATCAAGTGGCGCCACTACTTACTTAGCTAACGATGCTGCTTATCACTTAACCAAGTATGGTCGCAACTACGATCTCATGATCAATATTTGGGGGGCCGATCACCATGGTCAGGTACCAGGGCTGAAAGGTGCGGTACGAGCTCTTGGTCAAGATCCAAGCAAGCTAGAAGTGATTTTGACGCAGATGGTTAATCTAAGTCGCGATGGACAGATTGTGAAAATGTCTAAGCGCGCTGGCACTGTCATTATGTTGAGTGAAGTCGTAGATGAAGTCGGTGCCGATGCCACTCGCTACTATCTAGCTGAATCTAGTCCGCAAAACGCTATTAATTTTGATCTCGACCTGGCTAAGAAAACCGGGCGGGAGAATCCAGCCTTTTATATTCAATATGCACATGCACGCTGCTGCGCTATTTTGCGTAAGGCTTTAGAGCCCTCTACTAATAGTGCGAGTGGTGAAACTGAACAACCGCCGATCTCGGCTCAACAGTGGCAAGAGTTTTTGCAAGAGTTCAAAGACGATAAGCAAGGAAAAGTATTTACTGCTTTATTTGACTCAGATGCCGTAATTGCTGGTCATCAGAAAGCCTTGATTGCCAGGCTGGAAACTTTCCCCTCAGAAGTTGAAGAAGCTGTGCAAGCCCGTAATCCTGGGCGTATTGCTCGCTTTGCCTACGATTTAGCCAATGACTTGCAGAAATTTTATGAAGTATCGCGAGTGATCACCGATGATTTATCAGTCTCGAAAGCAAGACTGGGACTAATTTTTGCAACTAAGCAGGTATTAGCTAACGCACTGGGCATAATAGGCGTGTCGGCTCCAGAGCGGATGTAGGTTTATAGGTCGTAAGCAAATTAGGGGCCGAAAATTTTCATCAGGACTTCACGGTCTTGGCATCCGGTGCTAGGCTAGAGCTATGGCTCTCGCATCTATTAGTTTCATGCAAAAGGCGATTACATGCACGACAGGGCAGAGAACAATAACCGCGATAGCGGCAGGGACGAGCTTTCCGAGAAGTTCACTCTAGAATTCACCAAAGAAGAGGGCATGCTTCTGCTCACGAGCGCTAAGTTGCTCGACAAACTTGTGGCTGGCGTCACGATTCATGCCCAAGAGCGAGATGAATTAATTAAGGAAATTATAGAAAAATTGGCTGGGTCGGTGTCGCCAGAGGTATCTAAAGTCTCCGGGGAGTTGGCCGAGGCCATCGTCGATTCAGTTATGGGTGCTGACGAGCTTGAGGATGACTATTCATACGTTTCGGATGCCTTGGGTTTCAATCTGGTCGAAGGCGATTCTTTCCTCGATACTTACTCAGAAGAAGAGATTCAAAGTTTGCGTCGGTCCATCGCTGAAGATGCCAACAGAGAAGGCGAAGATTTTGCCATTGAGCGACCAGCTGGGCAATTGAATCTGTTTGAGGAGTCATGTTTCGACTCGGCTCAATATGCTCAAATTGATTTTCCTATGTATGCCACAGACGAGACTTTGCCGGTACTTGAGAATGCCATGATTAGCCATCTTAGCGTCAGGGCCCACTACTACAGTTTCGCTCGTGAATCTGTGGATACAATCACACTTAATCCTTTGGTAATAATCAAAGAGCAGGGTAATTGGCGCATGGTTGCTTTTTGCCATGAACTTAGCGAGATTTTGCTCTTCAGGGTCGATCGTATTAAAGAGATTATTGAGACAGCTCAAACTTTTGAAGCACCGAAAGATGTCAGTCAAATAAGTTATAAGCGCCTACCTGTTTACTCGTGAAATAGCTAGTAAAATTTAGGGGCAACACTAAAACTTAAATACTAAATCTTAGGAAGACCGTGACTAATCAAGCAAATTCAGGAGCAATAGCTCTCGGTAGTGATCATGCTGGCTTTGAATTGAAGCAAGTGATAAAAGACCTACTAATCGAGCAGGGTCTGAGCGTCGAAGATTTTGGCACCTTTTCCCTTGATTCTTGCGACTATCCTGATTATGCCAGGAAGGTTGCAGAGGCTGTTTCAAAAGGTTTGTGTGCCAGAGGCATTTTAGTTTGTGGTTCGGGAGTAGGCGTATCAATTGTTGCCAACAAAGTACGCAAAGTAAGAGCCGCTTTAGTGAACGAAGTTGAGGCCGCTGTATTGTCCAGGCAACATAACGATGCCAATGTACTGTGCTTGGGGGCACGTACTACTTCATCAGCTTTAGCCAAAGAAATAATTACAGCCTGGCTCACCACCCAATTTGAAGGTGGTCGACATCAAAGGCGCGTTGATAAAATTGAACAGTCTCGTCAGGGCGAAACTTTATTTGGCTGAGCCCCTAGCTCCTGATACCGTCAGCGGTGCTTTCACCGGCTGCAGTCTGCGCCAAACCGCAAAGCTTTCACTGAGCAAATTACCTTGCTCATCATAGGCTGGGCCAATTAATGTACTGTCTGGCTCGCGCTTGAGCCAATCAGCTTCAAAACGACTAAGAGTAGCGACGAAGCGCTCATTGGCGAGGGCATCGCGCAGAGTAAGGCAATGACGTTTACCGTACACTCCGTGAGATTCTTCGAGCATGGCGGCAATGGCAGCGGCTCTCTTTTTAGCGCTGCCCCTTACGCGCTTTTCAGCGTTGTAAGAATTACCTACCAGTAAAAATGTTTTGCCTGGCCAGGCTTGACTGCTCTTGTATGGGGCGAGGTCGAGTCGGCGCTGCAGAGAATCTGGGCTAATTGCTGAATTCATTTTGGTCAAAAGGGTTTTGACTTCTTCTTGCCTTGGCATACATTCCCCTTTAATTTGAAATTGCTCTATAGATACTTTTCCACTGCTCACTGTCGGATAAACTAACGAAAGTGAAATTAAGGGTTTGATGTGAAAATTTTAGTTGCACCCTGTGCTTATAAAGGAACCTTGCAGGCCTCGGATTTGGCCAAAGCCATAGCTCAGGGCCTAAAAGATGGGCTTGAGCCGCAGTATCGAAAAGCAGAAGCAGAAACTGAGCCAAAAGTATCAATCGAGCTGGCGCCGGTGGCAGATGGCGGTGATGATACTATCGCTTGCCTGCATTTAGCTCGGGGCGGTGACTTAGTCTACGACACCGTTAGTGGTCCTATTTCGCAGCCTGTCAGGGCCGCCTATTTGCGTATGGGCAAACTGGCCGTGGTCGAACTAGCACAGGGCAGTGGCATTGCCCACTTGAAGAAGAGTGAGCTAGCACCCTTGCGTGCTCATACATTCGGCACCGGCCTGATGCTGGCCAGAGCAATTGCCGACGGCGCCAGTGAAGTGGCTATTATGCTCGGTGGAAGCGCCTCTACTGACGGTGGCAGCGGAGTTTTGGCTGCTCTCGGGGCTAAGTTTTATGATGCTTTAGGAAATCCTGTTTTGACCAGCGATACTGAATGCGGTGGCGGTGCCTTGCTGGCTGTGGCCCGTATAGATCTTACTAACCTGAGGCGCAATTTGGACGGAGTAAAGTTTTTGATTGCTACTGACGTTACTAATCCTCTGCTAGGAGCGGCCGGGGCAGCTGCTATTTTTGCCCCACAGAAAGGCGCCAGTGCCGAGGAAGTCGCTTATCTAGAAAAAAGTCTTGAACATTTTGCCACAATTCTAGAGATTGCCAGTGGCAGTGACCAAGGTTGCCGCTCTTGTGCTGGAGCCGGGGCTGCTGGTGGTGCCGGTTTTGGCTTGGCTTTGGGTCTTGGGGCCCAGTTTACTTCAGGCTTTCACTGGTTCGCCCAGGCCACCAATTTAACCGAAAAGCTCAACTGGTGCGATCTTGTGGTGGTGGCCGAAGGTTGTCTTGATAGTCAGTCGCTGGCCGGCAAGGCCAGTGGAGAAATTTTAAGATTAGCCAGCTCGGCGGGGAAGCAAGTCGTAGCACTGCCAGCCTGCTCACAGCTAAGTCGCGAGCAAGAAAAGCTTTTCGCTGCCGTCATCACGACTTCGGCTGACGACAATATCGCTACTTTAGATAGCGTCAGGCAAGGGGCTCAACATTTTATTGAAACTAGCGACGTTTTTTTAAGAAGCTAAGCATGTCGTTGGCCAGAGTGCTATTCACTGCAGGTTTACCTGCTTCAAACTGACCTGGTGCGGCAGCATGGGCTGGTTGAATTAAGACATCAGGCTGGGCCTTTGCTGGTAGAACTTTTTCACCAAGGCTCGCTGGATCTGGCAATTGGTTGATTCTTTGCATGGGCATTGCTTCATAGTTGCTCATGGTTGAGCTGGTCTGTTGCATCTGCTGTGGTTGAACTGCTTGCGACTGCATTTCTTGTGTCATGCCAGTTTCAGAGCTATAGCTCTCAATTGGAGCTTGTGCTGTGGTCTGCACATCGACATTGACGTTAGTCTGTGGCATTGGATTAGCCATTTGGCCAGGAGCAGCTGAAGCGAGAGTCTGTCCAGCACCAGAGGCGCTGGCTAATTGATTTGAAGGGTCAACCGTACCTAATGAAAGTTGTTGGCCAGGGTGAATCATGCCAGGATTTGAACCAATCAATTCGCTATTGGCCTTGTAGATATCGCCCCATTTTGTGGCATCACCCAGTTGATCATGAGCAATATCCCAAAGGGTATCACCTGATTGCACTGTGTACTGACCGGCTGCACCAGGAGTTGCGGCCGAAGCAATATCGGCTTGGCTGCCAGGTAATTGAATAGTGGTGCCTGGTCGGATTAACTCTGGATTAGCGCCCAGGACATCGGCATTCATCTTATAGATGTCGTTCCACTTAGTGGCATCGCCGAGGTTATCCTTGGCAATATTCCAAAGATTGTCTCCAGAGCGAATTGTATAGCTGCGAGGCTCAAGGTTATTAGCTGCTTGAGCTGGTTGGCCTTGCTCTAAAGGTTGGTTGTTTTGAGCAACTTCTTGCTGTTGTTGCATTTGTTGCTGCTGTTCTAGCTGCTGCTGCTCGAACTGCTGTTGTGGGTTCAATTGTTGCTGTTGAGCTTCAACTTGAGGTTTGTTGTTAACCGGCGCCTTAGCTGTCTGATGAGCGTGATGGTTGGTAGTTTTAACAGAATGAGTAGTGCGGTCAAAGGTCTTGTGAGTGCGGGCTTCTGCTTTGGCTTCAGGCTTGGCGTGCTCAACCTTGTGATTGACAGCTTCATGTTTTACAGCATGATCTGCTTTTGCACTTACTGCATCATGTTTGGCTACGACTTTATCACCCAGGCCTTCGGCCTTGAGGTTCCCATTACTACCATCTAAGCTCAGTGATTTGGCTTTCAGCCCACCGAGGTTTTCAGCACCGCCTTTGACTGTGTCTAAGCTTGGTTTGGCACTGCCTACTGTTGACTGGAATGAATCAGACTGATTGCCCATGGCGAGCAAATCATTGTTAATCGGCTCACCAAAAGTGGAGCTGCCGACATTAAGTGACGCAGTGCTTGGTGTCTGCATCGGCAGCGATTGAGCCATGCTCTGGGCGTTGAGGTTGTGCCCAGCGCTGCCAATGCTATCGCTGAACAACCTGTTATTGCCAGCAATCTGAGCCCCTGGAGTATTGGCTGATAGACTTGGGCCCGATAGATGTCCTTGACCTTCAAATTGCAACTTAGCCATATTGCCAGAGCCACTGACATTAAGGGCGTTGCGGCCAAAGGCTTGCTGGGAGAAAGGTTCGCCTTGACCAAGAGAAGTGTTTAGTTTGTTAGAGAGTAAATCGGAGTTGAAGCTGCCACTTAAGTGTCCGGGTAAATGACCCCCGATTCCACCGATTTGACCGAAGAAGGGAGCATTGCCCGGAAGCAGTGAGAGGTTGAGGCCAAGGTGCTCGGGTTTGAAAGCGTTAAGGGCCGAGGCCAAATGATTGCCACCTAGATTGCCTAATAGTGATTGATCTATGCCAAGGGTCATGCCTAGATGGGTGCCGATTTGGCTCAAAGCTTCAAGTTGTGGACCGAAGAAGGCTCCAAGAGCTTCGAAGAAACTGCTAAATAGACCGATGTGACCAGGCATTTTTGTAATCATATTGATTAGCGGAGAAACTGCTTGCTCTCCACCTGGTGGTATGGCACCCAGGCCGGCCATAGCGTCTGTGCCGGGCATTGCTGCCATGGCTGCGTCTTTGCCCACCGAGGCCACTGATGAAAATTGGTTCTGCACTTCGCGGGCAATCGAATCTGATCCTGAGTTAACCTGGCTAGCTGCCTGGTCGAGTGGTTCTGAAGATCTGAATTCGAGGGATGACATTTGTGAGTCCTTGAAAGCCGTTCTTTCAATCTACAGCCGGGGTCGACGCTTGTCCATGGGGACCATGGGAGGATTCCCACGCTTTTGAGCGAGAAATCGCATATTAGTCAAAAGTTTTATCTTCGGCGGCCATCCCGTCGTTTGTAATCAACCCAATCACTGAAATTGCTTAGGTTTTCTGGCTTACGTTTTCTGAGGTCAAGCGGTTAAAATTCCCAGTAATTTAGTAAGAATGGTTATCTTCGTGAATATGAGAAAAAACCTGTCGCTTTCATTTCTATCGGGGTCTGCGCTGCCTCTAGCTTTGGTCTGTCAGCTTGCTGCACCTTGTGCCCACGGTCTAGAGCATTCTTTATCCGAAGCGGGAGAGAAAACTGCAGCAACAACGCCTACAGTTTCTCTAGCGGCAGCTAATCTTGCTCAGTTAGCCAGTGATTATCGTGCCGCTGCCGATGACCTTAGCTGGGCCCGCTATGCGACCTACTTGCGAGACTTGCTTGCTCTGCCTCAGTTTGTCAGTGCTGAGCCAGCTCAGATAATTGCTGCTAATCCGTCACTTTCCGAATTCAAAGTGAAAGTGAGCGAGACTGGTATCGGCAATTTCCGGATTTGGAGTTTTCCCCGCATTGTAGAAAGCCATGCTGTAATTTTTCAGACACCCTCTCGCACTACTGCTGTGCCATTACCTCAGACTGTGGCATTTCGTGAGGCGAGAATTGTCGGTTTGGCTACTGCCCCCGCTGCTGCAGTGCTGAAGCCAGGTGCAACTAAGGGCGCTCATCATGCACCGGCTCATCCACCGGTTCATGCTCCTGTGCGTCCTGTCTCTCACGCTGCCGCTGGACCTAAGTCGCTAGTGCTGATTGGTGCTGACCGTAACAGCGGCACTTTGTGGTTTAAGGGTTTTCAACTGGTTGAAGGAATGCCCGAGGCCACAGAGTTGTTTAGCTCACTGCCCGCTTTCTTTACTCAGAATGTCACTGGTAAAGCGACCTTTTCTGGCAACGACATCGTCTTGACGATTCAACCTCCGGTTGTACGCAAAGAGAAAGTTGAAGAAGAAAAACCGGCTGGGGTTGTTAAAGACACAGTTTCTAAGCCGGTCGCTGCTGCTAGTTCTGCTGGCTATAAAGTAGTGCTCAAGTTTGTTGCCGGCAGATATACACTTTCAGGTCATATGCCAGATGATGCTCCATTTTCGGTGGCCCTGAGCTTCGCCCAAGCTGTCGCTGGCGCTAAGCCCGAGTTGGCGAAGTCATGGTTGGTTGATAGCAAGCTCGTTTCGATACCCAAGTATCTTGGTTTGTTCGGTCGAGTTAGCCCGCCTATGCGCTTGGTGCCAATGTCAAATGCCGCTGGTTCCAGCCGCTATCGCCTGGTTACCTCAAGCAAAGATGACTTGATTATTGAAGTGGGCAGAATTCTGCAATCTGGTCGCTTGAAGGGCCAACTGGCTATTAGAGCCTTATTCATCGCTCCTCCAGATGCTATTGCTCAGCGCTTGAGCGGCACGATGGTTCTGCCTGGTGGCGCTCCAGCTGCTGCGGCTGTTGCTAACCCTGCCACTGCCAAGCCAAAGAATTGAGGAAATGGCTGACTTTTCACCTAGTGATTTACCTCGGGTCTCTCCTGGCGCCAGCAGTGAAAGGGAGTCTGCTGAAAGCTATCTCAATTCATCCCTGTCGTTTCTTACTTTCTCTTATCGTGAAAATCTCTATAGCCAACTCGATAAACTTGTTGAACAGGGTAAAAGTCTTGATGGCTTGATAATTGATTTGATGCAGACTGGCTTTTCGCTGCCGCTTGATGCCTTAGTGAAATTTTCCATGTATGCAAAAAAGTTGCTTAACCCACAAGGAGTGCTACTTTTCGTCAAGGGCGATGGTGCCATCACTTTAACCAAGGATGACCCTGCCGGTGGTTTGACGTTCAATATTTACGATAGTCCGTTTGGAATATTTACCCGCTATCCCCTATTGGCTGACTACGCTTGTGCCACTGTCAGTGGTATCGATAGAAGAAGGCTGAAGGGTGGCGGTAGCACTCTTGCTAATCATATTTTGTCGACCTCTATTCCTGTATTGACCAGCGATGGCAAACAGATCAAAGGTGATTTTACTTTGCCTGCTCCCCAGAATTGGGTTATGCAAATGGTTGAAGACTATGCCTCAGTAGAGTCGATTGTGCGTAATGTCGAGTCTCATCACCAGCTGCCTTCTGACGAAGCCCTGCGAATTTTGCAAGAGCTTGAGGCTGCTCGTTTGATTTTTCCTGTATTCTCCCGCATTCAGTTTCTTTCTAATTGCTATCACAATCGCAAACCTTTCCGTCTCGGCCGCTACATGGTCGCTTGTGGCATTGTCACTGAAGCGCAGTTGAGAGAGCTGTTAGAGCGTCAACAAGAAGAAGGCTGGGGGAAATCGCAGCGCACTTTCTTGGGTCTACTGGCTGTGCGGGCAGGCTATATAAATACTCGTGAGCTCGAAGTTTTGCTCGACGATCAATATCTCTATGGTGGCTATCACCGCCGTACTGAAGATGAGCTGCCAGGTGTTTCGCGCACTGTTAATATCGAAACAATGCGTGATTCGATGATTGGTAGCCTTGGTGCCATTGACACTGCCGGTTTGCTGCAATCTTTGGCCACAGCAAAGAAAACGGGTTTGCTCACAGTTGAAGACCGCGACAAAATATTGATTGTCGCCTTTGTTGATGGCAAGCCAACTCATGCCAAGATGAATAAACTTTTGGCCTATCATGCCATGGTTGAATTTCTTACAACCTGGGGCGAAGGTATTTTTGTCTTTAGAGACAAAGGTGTTTCGCAAGAGTTTGATGATACCTGTCGCATCACTCAGACGCTAGAGCGACTTTTGTTAGATTCGGCCCTGTGTCAAGATCAAGTCAGTCAAATCTTTGCTAGTTTGCCTCAGGGGCGCGATTCGATTTTAGAACGTGTCTGGAATTTTGAGATGCTCTGGCAGCAATTAGCAGGGACCCCTCTGCGCCTCATGGATGAGACTGTACTGAGTAATGATGAACGCTTTATGATTGCTGATCTAGCAGCTCAGATTGACGGTCTATCTACTTTAGATGAAGTAATTAAGGCCGTTGATAATTGGCCTACTCATAAAATTGTCAAAGCACTGTTTATGCTAGTTGAACTGAAACTAGCCAATATTCAGCAGGCTAGTCTCTTCCGGCCACTTACCGTTTTGCAAAAGATCGGCTCTGAGATGCAAGAGCTAATAGGTCGGGAAGACAACAAAGCTTTGCTTCATTCTTCTCTCCATTATGTACATGGTGATTCGCCAGCAAAAGCACGCTTTCATATCGATCATGAAGGACGTATCTCGGTAAACTTGTCGCAGATGAAGAGAGCAGGGGTGCCGGTTTCGGCCGTGCTGCTAGAGCTCAGGCGCTGGATGGAAGCGTATCTAGCCTATTGTCGCAGGCAGATTGACGCCAAAGTTGTCGACGAAATTGTTTCTCGTGTTATTAGTACCAGTACATAGATATAAATAGGAATCATGGCATGCATGTAAAATTGGCAACTGATATTGGCTCCATTAAGGCTGACCTGCTTATCATCGGTGTTTTCGCCCAAGAAAACATTGCTGATGTCTTGGCTGAGTCAAAGCTGAGCAATGCTTCTGGCAAGAATGTCGACAAGCATCTTCTCGACTCTTTTTCTAAAATGGCTGCAGAAGAAGGTTTTGCTGGTAAAGCAGGTCAGCAACTGATTTTGCCAACCTATGATAAGGCTCCATTTAAGCGCTTGCTGTTGGTTGGTTTAGGCAGCGCCAGTGAAATTAGCGCAGCAGCTTTTCGCAAGCTTGGTGTGCAAGGTGCTAAGCGCATGGCCGCGATATCTAGTGCTTCTTCCGCCACTAGTAAGACCAAGGCTGCTAACGTATCGCTTTGTTTGCGTGTTAGCCCAAGCGTTAAAGGTAAGTCTGCAGCTAAGAAAGGGGCAACATCT
>JBIPOV010000059.1:0-39540 GCA_044378815.1 Obscuribacteraceae bacterium (SeqCode)
TAGTTGGATTCATTGTCGCTGCTTTCTGCTTTTTTTGCTGCCAGTTCTCCGGATTGAGCTGTCGCTGCTGTTTGTATCGTTTTGCTTGGCTTCTTGTTGCCGCGCAAACGCACCATCACATTGGTTATAAACCAAGCGATTGCCAGGGCAATGAGAATCATGCTAACCATGCGCACAAGGCCAAAGGCAAAGCTGAACACTTGATTGAACATCACTGCTACTGCCGCTAAAACAATTAGCGCGCCCCCAATTACTTTCAGTTTTTCTTTGTTGATTTGCATTTTTACTTTTAGTCTGGATGAATATATTTATCCAAACGATTGATAGTTTGCGGTGCAATTACTTTAGAACCAAACCACCATGCGCCGCCAATGGCAATCGGCACTACCAGAACTCTAAGTGGCTGTGGCAGCAGTGAGTAAAAAAGACTGATGGCTAGGGCGGCTATGCCAATACTAAATACCATGGAGAATTTCTGAATGGTGGCAAGTTGCTCCTCTCTTTCCATGCGTTGAAAAGAGTTGCCGAGAAAGGCTAAATAGTTAGACCACATGCGCTTTGCGCCATTCTGGGCTTTGAGATAAGCCTTGGTCTCTCGAATGTCATGGGGCTTGCCCGCCGATTTACCGTCGTGTGAAATATCGATACCATCTTCTTCTGGTGTGGCATCAAAGACGGCTTTCTTTGGGTCAGGTTTCTTTGAACCTCCGCCCAAGCGTCCTTTTGAAGCTTTTGCATCTCTTTTACCGACAGCCATAAGACCTCCAACTTCTTCTAGACTTTAATTTTCTTTGCCTTTGACTGGGCCAGATTTCTTCTTCAGTTTTACCAGGTTCGATTCTACTTCTTTGCGCAAGGGGTTAGCATCTTCGGAGGCTTCCAAGAAGCATAGAGCGTAGTTGATCGCTTGACCAGGGTCTTGCTTTTCAGACTTGGTGAAGAGATTGAAGAGGCCATAATAGGCATTGGAATATTGAGGATCGGCGGATAGAGCCTGCTTGTAGTGGTCAATGGCGACTTCGGGAATTTTCCAGGTGGCATCGCCGAGCTTGACTTGACGAGCCGCTTCGTTGCGCTGATTGTTGATGCGGCTCATGCCTTGTTCAGCTCTGGTTGATACTTCATTCATATCTTTGGCATAAGTAAAGGCTTTTTCGGCGGCGCGATAGTCGCCTTCTTGGAAGCATTGCTCGCCTAGGGTAATTAGTTCAAATGGCTCTTCGCGATGCTTTTCAATGATGCCAGTAAATTTGGAATTAGCTTCTCTAAAGCGGTTTTGAGTGAGCGCCTTTTCTGCTTCTGACAAATCAATTTTTTCTTGCAAATCGCGAGTACCGTTCTTGATCACGGCTCCCTGAACCGATTGTTCGGTGACAATATTCTGCAACTTATCCATCAACTGGGTAAAGTCAGCTGGGTAAGAGCCTTCTTTGCGGAATTTGCGGAAGCCACAGCGAGCTAAGCCAAGCATAGCTGTTGGGTCATCGGGTTTGCCGGCCAAAATAGTTTTGAATTCAGATTCGGCTACTTCAAGTTTGTCTTGGCGCAGAGCTAGCTCCGCTAGTTGATTGCGCATTTGAAAATCGTTGGGCAAAATATCGAGGGCGTTATGGTATTCAGAAATTGCCAGCTCGCCGTCCCCACGATTGGTGTAATACTCAGCGCGACGTTTATAGGGCTCAGGGTTGCGCGGGTCTAAAGAATTTGATTTGGCCCAACTAGCAAGAGCTGAGGGGCCGTCACCTTGCTTGCGATAAATATCGCCTTCGACTAAGTGCCAATCAGAGCTGCGTCCGCTATCGGGAATGTTGTGCAATTCCATAAAGGCTTCTTCATGTTTGCCTTGATTGGTGAGCACTACTGCTTTTTGCAAGTGAGCCGGACCGTAGTCGCTCTTCAGTTGTAGTGCTTTATTGACGAACTCTTCGGCTTCTTTATCGTGGGCATCTAAGTGCAGCAAAACTTGAGCTAGTAAAGTTAAATTGACACTATTCTCGGCTAAGTTATTTGCTTTGCGCAGGGGGTCAACCGCTCCGTCCATGTCGTCTTGGGCAATTTTGACCATGCCTAAGGTTTGTTGGGCGATGACGATATTTGAGTTTTCTTTGATTGCTTTCTTGCATAGCTTTTCGGCGGCTTCTAAATAGAGGTCGCGCTTGGCTGGCGATGCCACTGTCTTAGAGTGAACATACGAGACGTATCCGGCAGCAGCAATGACATTTGGGTTATCGGAAAACTTTTCTTTGGCTGTGCGCAAAAGTTTTTCTGCTTCAAGCAATTTGGCTGGCCATGACTGTTTAGCCAGAGCTACTGCTAGGCCGGCATAGGCATCACCAGTTTGATCTTCTTCAAGAAGTTCGCGATAAGCATCTTCAGCTTGCTTTAGTTTGTTTTGCAGCAGTAAGCCGTCAGCGTCAGCTAAAGTGGTGGCCCAGGCGGGCAAAGAGAATTGGGAAAATACGGCGCAAAAAGGCAGAGCAAGCGAAAAGGCGCTGGCTATAGCTACTTTGAAGAAAGAGTTATTTTGCTTTCTCCAGGTCATCTGCTTTTTTGTTCTCCTTTGCTGCTTCCCCTTCATCTGACATTAGTTTTAGAACTTGCGCTAATTTTCGATGCAGGCTTGGTAGATTTGGTGCCAGAATGATTGCCTCTTTGAGGATGGCTGATGCTCCGGCGTAGTTCTTTTCGGTGATGAGCTTTTCAGCGTCATTTAATAATGGTTGTACCCTAGAAGTGTTGATTTGCCTCAGGGCGTCTGCGGCACCAGCTTCTTTTAGGCCAGCTGCTTGGCGATAGCAAGTGGCTGCGTCATCCAGCTTACCCTGCTTTTCTAGGGCAGTGCCTTCTAAGAGCCATACTTTGCCGTCGCTCGGGCTGGCCCCAGCTAGAGTGTCTGCTTCTTTTATTGCTTCGTCAAGCTTATTTTCTTTGATCAGGCTTTCAATCTTGCCGTAGGCAGCACTGTTGTCGACTGTCGGCTTGGCTTTGGCACTGCTGGCTGCCGCAGCGGCTGGCCCTGTGGATCCGGGGGTGCCGCCGAGAGCTCCAGCTGTGGCGCTGGCTGCCGAGCCGCTTGTGCCTGCAGCGGCTGGTTCAGGCCCTTGCCCGGTTAAATTGTTATAGAAGGGAACCAGCAATGGATTGACGAATTTATTTAGAGCAATGGCCTTCTGAGCCGCTTCAACTGCCCCAGCTTTCTCGCCCTGACGGTCGCGGCCGCGGGCCAAAATGTACCAAAGCTGGGCGTCATTGGGGTTGAGCTTGATTAAGTCGTCTACTTTCTGCACAGTCTCGGCCACGCGCATGGGTGTGGCCAGGGCACTCTCTACCACAGACTGGTGGTAGGCAATGCGGGCTTTGGCCAGGTCTGGATTGGTTGGCTCAGCCCTCCAGGCTTTTTCATAGCAGAGTTTGGCGTGGTCGAAATCGCCTTGAAGCAGGTAGGCGCCACCTAATAGCATTTGATTTCTAAATGACGGATTGATGGCGACCGCTTCGATACCGACATCGCGCAGGCCGCGAATGGCATTTGAGTTGCTTGGGTTAACAGTGACTGCTCGTCTATATTCTGAGGCAGCATTGTTGAGGCGGCGGGTGAAGACTGATTTGTCTTGATAGCCTTTAGCCTTGTAAGCAAAATCTTTGAGGGTGTCACCAAGCACCGTGTGGCAGTCAGAGAGTGCTTCGGTGTTTTCTTTGTCTTTGGGCCAGTCTTTGCGCAGGGCCACAATCATTTCGTCATAGCCTTCTACGACTTTGCCCCCGCGCATTAAGCATTGACCTAGATAGAAGTGATTGATGCCGGTGTCGGATAATTTTGCTGCTTTGCGAAACTCTACTACGGCATCTTCAAAGTGGTCGGGAGAGCCTTCGGCGCCTTTGGCTAAAGTCAGTCGGTAACTAGCGTCCGATGGATTTTTTCCGAGAGCGTTCAAACAATAGTCAAGGTTGCTATCAGCCGGGGCATTGTTAGGATCGGCAAAGAGTGCCCTTCTGTAGTGGGTAATTGCGGCAGGAAGATTTTTTGCTGCGCGTAAAGAATCAGCGTATCTAAGTTCTCCGGCTGATAAATTGCGCCTGAAAGTAATGTTTTCAGGATCGCCTTCAAGGGCCAATTTATGCTCTTCAAGGGCTTGTTGCCAGAGTTGTTTTGAGCCTAATTCGACCGCTCGGTTGTTGTGCTCAAGCGGATTGGTCGGATTGGGTGTAGTGAGATAGACACCGCCGCCGCGCCTTGCTGCCGGCTTTGCGGGGCAGGGGCTGATAAATGCTGCGGCGCTCACCAGACTGAGAGAGAGAGCCAGACCAATTAGCATGCATTGGCGATATTTATTATTGAAGTCTTTCATGGCTTCCCAGGCTGGTAAGAAGAACATTTGCACCGGCTAGTTTGCTCAGCAGCAGCCAAGTGCTCTAAAAATGGTAATACCCATTCTATAAGCCTTACAAAATTCCGCTCGCATTTTGTACTGGGTTTCCCCCAGATTTTTGTTGCAGCTATTTTCGGTTAACAAATTTAATGATGGGAATCTCCCCATTCCCAAAAAAATGTTGCCTGGCTAACATTCTTGGTGGTGTTATCATACTTTTCTGTTGACAAGGGGCCTGAAAAGGATTAAGTTTTGGTCACCCCAGTAGTAGTTCAGGGGTTTCGCTTGCGCATGTGAAGGAGAACAAGGCGCGAAATCCGCTTAGAATCTTGTTGTCAAGCCCTTATTTTTTTGTTTTTTGGCGTTTCTTTTACTAGATAAATAGGGCATGAAGAATCTATATAGCCATTTGTCCCCTGGAGGGATAAAGATTGAATCACCCCAATTCTTCCTATTCACATATGCTTTTTGCCGTTCGGGCGATTCGTAGATCGCCTGTCGCTCTGTCTATTTCTTTAGTGGTTTTGTTCATAGCTAACAGTCTGCCTGCCTATGCTCAATTGCCGCCAGTAAATATGGGGCGTTGGGTGAAGCAACCTGGCGATAATCAATATTCATCTGACACTCAACAATCAAGACATGGTGGCGGCCAGCCCGTGCACCAGGTAATAGCGCCTCAAGCGGCTGTGATGCCGCAACAATCGGCGCCCATGTGGCGGCCGACGCCAAAACCATTCCGTTCAGATGTCTCGCTTGACCCAATTGTCTGTGATGAGCCTATTCCGCCTGTAGGTTTCGCTCCTCTGCCTGAGAGCCTAGACTTGCCAGGTATTCGTGGCGGTTCTTCTGGCTTCACTCGCAGCCCTGCTGGTGGTTATGGTGGTGGCGGCAGTGGTGGTTTCTCGTCTAGCTATCAGGGTTCTGCCCCGGGTCTCGGTGGTGGCGGCAATGCTGCTCCTGAAGTGCGCAGTTCGCAAGGTTACAACTCTGTTCAACCTGGTGCTTTCGTTAAGAAGAAAACTCCTTATGGTGCTGCTAACAATAATCCGCCCGGCAGTTTTGGTGGCGGTGGAGATGTCTACTCCAGTGGCGATGGTGCTGCTCCCGCTCCTATGTCTGAAGCACAAAGACAACTAAGTGGAATGGGACGTGAGCCATCGCTGAGCAATAAGTCTTCCTCTGCCCCAGAAGCTCCTGCTGCGGTGCAGATCAATCAGGCAACAACTCAAGATCTGTCTTTGCCTGATGACGAATACAAACAGACCAGGGGTAATAAATCAACCAGCCAGGCTGGAAGAATGGTGAAAGGAATGGCTCGACGTGCGGGGCGGGGCATATTGCAACCGCTCAACAACATGCCGATGCCGAGATTTCCAATGAGATAAGTGTTTAAATGTGGCGTATAGGTCATTCAATTGAAATGAGATGACCCGGGGTTTAGAGAGGATTTTAGTATGTTCCGAACAAATGAAAGTTTGAAAAAACTGAAGTTATATTTGGCGATTACCACCGGTGCGCTTGTGCTGTCGGCTTTGACCAGCAGCGCTCAAGCGCAGTCACCGTCGGTCAGTCTGAAGAAAGGCCAACTACAACAAGCAGGTTGGTACAAATCTGCGCCTCAAGTGCAGATTGTTGATGATGGTCCGGTTGTCCACGATTACCGCACAGCTCCTCATGAAGATCAGGCTTATCAAATTCCGATTGGACCAGCTGGCACCAGTGGTCGAATTCCAGAAGGTGGTATTCCTTTGGGTAATGGTGGCCCACAGATGATGAGAATGGCTCCTAATTCTCTTCCGCAAGCAGGTTTCGGCACCAATATGCCAGCTCGTGGTATGGGCCCCGCTCGTGCCTTGCCTGGTACTGAAATGGGTCAACTCGGTAAGCAATATGCTGCTCAACAAAGAGCTGCTCAAGCTAATGTATCGGCCAGGCCAATTGGCTTAGGTCGCGGCAATTCTACTGCAGCTGCACCAAATCGTATGGCTTCTTCCTCTCCAGCTAGCTATGGTGCTGCATATCATGGCAGCGGCGGTGGCTACGTCGCTCCAAGCTCTAGCAGCTCTGCATCGGTAAGAGCAAAACTTCTTGGTAAATAAAGTGGGTGTAAATGTTCAATCGTAAGCCGCAGAATCAGCTTAAACTCTATATCGCTGCCCTTTTTACAGGGGCAGCATTAGTGCTTTCTGCGGCTACTTCTCAAATAACTTAGCAATTAGGTATTAAAGTTCAATGCGCTTACCACTTCCACTTCTAGCTCTGCTCTCCATCCTGGTCACAGGATGTAGCCCGCTGGGTGGAAGTTTGGGCCGAGTAGATTCTAAAACTCAAACTCCAAATGCTGGTGGTGGTCTACTTGGTCAGCTTCGACCAAAAGTTGATCCCCGCTATGTTGAGCAAGCTCGGCAAGAGGAATATGCTAGAGCTCAGCAGGAAATGGCTCAGGCTCAAGCGATGGGGCAGCAACGAGGTGCCAATGCTGAAGGAATGGGCCGGGTCTTGCCGCAGGTACTTACGGGGCCCATCTCTGGTCAGTTGGGTAGTGCTGGTTTCCTCAATACGTCGGCTTCTGCTATTCAACAGACTGGCAGCAGTGAGTCAGTCAACGCTGATCTGAATGCTGGAACTGCTGTGCCTAGCACTCCCGAAGCCGCTAGTGCTGGGGCTGTGATGCCTCCGAGTTCCGATCCCCTATTGGTAGCTGATGCCTCTAAGGCGGCTAGCTATGGCTCTTATGGCTCTGTGCCTCCACCTCCGCCTGGGGCACTTTCACCGCCACCACCAGCCGTGACGCTTTCTACTCAGGCTAATGTCGGTCAGTATCAAGACGCGAATAATCCATACGCTAATCCTTATGCCAACCCATACGCCAACCCCTATGCCAATCCTTATGCTAATCCTTACCTCAATCCTTATGCCGTTCCCTTCCAGGGTGGTCAAGGCTATCCTCAACCAATGATGCCTCCACAGCAACCGGCCAGGCCTTCCGGTTTGTTTGGTTCTGGTCAGGCTGCTCGTTCTTCTGGTCGTGATGATGAGCCAGAGCGTAAGAAAGTTTCTAATTTCGTGCCAATCACACCAACTGGCATGGAGTCTCGCTCACCTTACAAACAGCGCGATGATCTTAAGGTCTTATGGAAGGGCGCTCTTTCAACTCCTGCAATGCAGCAAGCTGTTGGTAAAGACGTCCGAATTGCCGAAGTTTTGAACCGCATTGATGTTGGTTTGCCAACTGATGGCACCAAGGGTAGCTTCAGTGTAGGGCCAAGGCAAGTTGATGCTATTTTCAAGCCGGTTGCTCTCGATAAGCGCGTGCAGCCAGCTGTGCGCCGGGCGCAGACAGACTTAGTGCAGTCTTATTACCGCTATCTCTACACCTACAATAAATTTGCTTTGGCGCAACAAACCTATGCTGCTCGTAAGCAAGAAGTAGAGGTTGCCACTACTGATTCAGAAAAGCAGAGAGCAGCAGCTGATGTGGCGCAAGCGCAAAATGAAGCGGATAGCTCTAGAGAAGATATGAAGTCTGCTCAGCAAGAATTGTCTGCTGCCGCCGGGGCCAATGCTGCTCGCTCAATCATTGGTCGCGTTTCTGGTATAGCTCCTTCGGCTGAGGCTTTGGCCCAGGCCGAGCCTCAAGCTGCACCGGTCGAAAAGCAAAATTCTATGTTTGGTAATTTTGGCTTTGGTTCACTTTTCGGCATGGGTAATAAGCCTGCCAAAACTGCTGACGCCGGTTCTGCTGAGCCTGTAGCAAGAATGGCCATGGCTGCTCCTATGGCTAAGGCCGCTAAGGCTGAGAAAGCGCCTGCTAAGAACGCCGCTAAAGATAGCGGCAAAGATAAGGGTAAAGCCAAAACCAAATCTGCTGTAGTTGCCGACAAAGGTGATTTGCAGCCATCTAGCAGCTCTAGTGCTGGCCGTGAGGCCCGTGAAGTCGCGGCAGCTCCAGCTGCTCCTGCCGAGTCTTCTAGCCCCGTTCAATTTGAATTGAAGGGCGTAAATGTCACTGCTCGAAAATCTATTTTGACAGTCGCCATCAAGAATAGCGGGCAAAGTGACTTCTCTTTCAATCCGGATTCATTTGCAGTTTCTGAAAATAACCATAAACTATCAGAAGCAGCAATGCGAGCAGACTTCGAAACCACCTTGGTGCAGCCCAGCCAGGAGGTGCAAGGCACGATTACTATCTTTGGGCGACCCTGGAACGACCGACTCACGGTCTCTCTGTCAGATGGCACTCGCAATCTGCAGATGCACCGATGACGAAGGTAAGCAGATATTTTTCTTTCAGGTCAGAGCACACTAAGCAATTGGGTAGAGAAGGGATGAACAAGTTAACGAAAAAAACATTGAGGAAGGCAACTGCGGTTGTCCGCTCGATAGTTGGGTGCACTCCCAGCCTGTTTTCTTTACTAGTCTTAGTTTTTGCAATCACTTTCTATGGCGCCTCAGCTGCGCTGGCGCAAAATGCTGGTCCGCGACCTGCCGGTGTAGCGCAGCCGACACCTATGAATTCAAACGACTCGTCATTTAGGGACATTGAGCAGAACTATCTTAAACGTTTTCCGTTTATGAGGGCGCAGGCAGCTGCTGACACTAAGAGAAAGTCGCCAGGCACAAATTTAGATGAGTCCAATCCTGGTAGCCCAAGAGTTACGCCTGTTTATATGCCGGTTTACAACAGTATGGGTTATATGCAACCCCTTCTCAATGCCACGAACACAACGTTGCAGTCTAAAGACGACGAGATCTACAGTAATCAACTTACTACTTTTGGTATGCCCGTGAGCGATACCCAATTTCAGATGATCAATCGGGAAAATAATCAACGGAAGATTGAGCAATTGTGGGACCCTGAGAAAGTTCAGTGGCTGACCAAAGCTACAGCCCAGATGGCTAGCGCTTCTGCTGGCAACAGTATGGCCGGAACCGCTGAGCAGTCTTTCGGCACAGCACTTGATCGTATCGTCAATGCAGACGGGGGCAATTGCCTTATTAACGTGGCTAATGAGGCCTCTGGTGCTGGCTACCCTGGAATGGTTATGTATAAGACTATTCCTGAGGCTGTTGGCATGGTTCAGCGTATGTACAGGCAAGTTTTCATTCCTATGGCGATCCTTTTTCTCTTGCCCGGCGCTGTTGCTAGTCAGGTGAAGGGGCAGATTGGTCGCGGTTTCAATCTGGGTTATGCTGAGGGAGCTAATCCGTTCGAGGGTATCTTGCGCTCGATAGTAGCGGTCTTCCTAATTCCCGCCAGTCAGGTGATCGTAAGCTGGTCGATTGATGCTGGTAACTCAATGGCGATGAGCGTTCGCCCTTGGGTTGATACAGATATGATTCAAGATTGGGCTAACCAACTTTCGTACAATACTTCACGAGAGAGAGATGATAACGTGCTGCGCTCTACTCTCCCTGGTGCCGCTGCTGGCGCTGGTGGTGGCGCTGGCGGTGGCGGTGCCGGCGGTGGCGGTGGTGCCGGCGGTGGCCTGGGTGGTCTCATTAGTGGTCTTGGTGGTGCCATCGGTGGTACTGTCGGCGGTTGGCTCGCGTCTCTTGGTGCATTCATTAGCTCTGCTGGCGGTGGCGGCACCGGCTTAGGTGCTCAAGTACCTGAACAAGCCAGTATTTCAGAGCAACAAGGTGCTCTTTCATCTGTCATGCAGCTCAATCTCAACATGATGATGAATACTGCTTCAATTTTTCTTGTCATTCTTGGCGCATATCAACTTGTGATGATTTGCTATCTCTTCCTTCTTGGACCTTTGGCCGCGGCTTTCTATGCCTGGCCGCAGGTGACAGGCAGCCGTAAATTGTTTAGAAATGTCTTTGGCAGTTGGGTAGAAGGCGTTCTTCAAGTCTCCCTCTGGCGTTTCTACTGGATGGTAGTGTTAGCTGTTATGACCCAGCGCCTTATATATACCAATGGTGGCACCAATAACTTGCAGTGGGAAGTTTGCATGTTTACCTGTTTCCTCGGCATTTTGCTGTGGGCACCATCATCGCCTTTCAACTTCTCTCCAAACGGTGGTCTTGATAAGGCCGATGGCCTTGCGAAGAGCAATAAGAAGGAAGGCGGCGGTGGTAAAGGTGGCGGTGGTGGTGGGAAGGGAGAATCAGGTGCTCCTGGTGCTAATGGCAATGAGTCTCCACAGACCACCCCCGGTGCAAACCCTAACGGCCAGGATAAGCCTGCCCCTGAGACCGAACAGCGAACCGAGAGTGATGCGAGAACACCAGTCAATGCCAGCAGCGAAGAGAAGAGAGCGAAAGAACCTACCCAATTGCCTCCAACTGCCGAAGTTCGAACTGGTACCGACGGACAACAGACAGCAATTTCAACCAGGGGAGCCGGAGACGGCAAGCCTCAAGGTGCGGGTGGTGATTCAGCGGGTGCTAAACCACCAGGCGAAGCTGCCACAGCTAAAGTTGATGTAAATCCTGGTGGTGCTGGTGGTGCCAGCCCTATTGGTGGCATAACTCCAGGTCTTGGGCCAAACAGCGGTATGACTCTGGCTAATAATGGTGCATCCGCTGCTGCTGGCGAAAAAGCTGGTGACAAAGCTGGTGACAAACCTGGTGGCGACAATGCCGCAAATGCTGGCCAGCCAGCCTCTCCTGTTGTAGTGGCTGGTGGTGGTGCTGCCGGTGGTGGCGGTGATGCTGGAGGCGCTTATGCAGCAGCCTCAGGCAATGCTCAGTCCACAGTCGAGGTGGGCCGCTCCAATAACTCTATGGTTGTTTCTTTGCCACCTAAGGCCAATGAGGAAGAAACTGGAAATGCTTGAAGGAGGTGAGGATGATGCGAACGTTAGAAACTAAGAACCGCAATAATGAAGATTCACAAGTGAGGCCCGGTAAAATGACTGTCAGTAAAAGCAAACTGCGCTCCAGAGTTGATAGCATGATTGTGCTCATTCTCCTTGCCTTTAGCTTGTTCTCGGCAGCTATTCCAGCTTTTGCCCAACCTCGCCCGGCCGATCTGAGTAGTATTCGCAACAATAACGCTCCTTCAGACATCCGCGGAACTCATCATTTAAGGAACAAACACGCAAAGGCCTTTGCTGACAGAGATAGGGTAGTTAATCAAGAGTCTGTTGGCCCTGGTATGGTCACGCATAGCACCTCTGGACCTGTGCAAATGTGGCCTGTGCCTATTCCTACCGCAGTCTCATCCGTGCCGACTTTGCGAGACACCGCAATCACGCAGAATATGCTTCAGACTTTTGGTTATCCGGTCTCTGACACACAGTTCCAGCTAATCAGTCGTATGAACGATAACATTATGCTAGAACAACTTTACGACCCAGAGAAGGCTATCTGGATGGCCACGGCTACAGCTGGTGGAGCTGCAAACTCTGCGGCCAATAGTATGGCATCTCTGGCAATCAACCAGGCTTTGTCGGCCATTGATTTTTGCAAACAGTTTCTTACTAATTTCACTGCTGAACCAAACAACGTTTGGCAGCGTATTCGCGATCAACTATTCGTACCTATGGCAATCTTGCTCTTGCTTCCTGGCGCTGTCTTGGCTCAGGTCAAAGCGATTGTTGCCCAGGGTTCGCCAGTCTTAGTTGGCGAAGTTCACCCGTTTGAAGGGTTATTCCGCTCGATTGTTGCTATTTTTCTAATTCCTGGAACATTCCTCGTTATCAACTATGGCATTGACGTGGCAAACTCGCTCACGTACACGATTGCCAATGAGTATAGAAATATTTTCGGGACCGATATGTACGATGACGCTAAGTGCGCCATCATCAGAGCCTTCCCTATGAACAAACCCGAGTGGAACAGAAACTCGTATACGGTAAAGGAAAGGCCTCGCTTTGAGGGTCCGGGCAACTGGGCTCCTCTTGAAGGTTACACTTTAGCCACTGCTCGAATCGACCCATGTATGGGCGTAGAAGAAAGTCGCGTACCTGACGAAGACGTGGTGCAGAGCAAAAACATAAACCGTTTAATGATGAATGGTTTGAGTGATAGTGCGACTATAACTTGGAATATTTCGTGCGCTTTCCAGATGGCCTTTCTCTATTACTTGTGGTGCATGGGGCCTATTGCCGCTGCTTTGTGGGTATGGCCAGTGCAAGCACTTCGGGGCGCCCTTGCCAGCTGGATTGATGGGGTGATCACTATTTGTTTCTGGAGTCTCTTCTGGAACACTACCATTCTACTAATGGCATGCTTCAGAGGTGTGGGCGATTCGGGCACCATCATTATGACTGCCTTGATTTTCTTGGCTGTGCAATCAGTTAAGTCTGCCTTCGACTTTGCTAACTTGGCTTCGGCAGCTGTTGCTGACGCTCAGGCTCAAGCTGCTAAGGTGGCATCAGCTGCTGGCAAGGGTGGCGGTGGCGGTGGCGCATCAAACGGCGGAGGAGGCAGTAATGCCTCTCAGGGTAGTAGGAGTGCAGCAGGACCTGGTGGTGGATCTGGTATCAATGCCAGTGGCCCAGATGCCAGCGAATCAAGCGGTGGGCCACAGCAGCCTGGTCAGGGTATCGTCTCCGCCCCAGTGGCGAATGCCGGTGGTGGTGAAGTCACGTCTAATGCCGATGTTGGTGGCACGGGCGGTAGCGGTCAGGCCCTAGGCGATCAGTTGGCAGCAGGAATGCCTGGTGGTACTGGCGGTGGCGGCACCGGTGATGGTGCCAACGGGCTAAAAGTTGAGCCACCGCCGGGTGAGACTTCTACTGCGTCTGATGCAAAAGGCGGCGAAGGTAGCGGCGATGATCAAACTGCTAAGCCCTCTGGAGGTGCTGGTGTAGGCGACGCGCTAGGTGCAATGGGTGCAGCTACAGCTGGATTTGCTGGTCCGCCAACAGAATCAAGAGGTTCTCTTGATGTCAACACTTCGCTTAGTGGTGGCGGTGGTGACAGCACCGTCACGATGAATGGCTCAGGCTCTGGTTCTGGCTCTGGTTCTGGTCCTGGTTCTGGTAACGGTAATGGTACTAATCCTGGTCTTGTTAATGCTGGAGATACTGTTAAGGGTCAGGAGCCGCTCCTCGGCTCCAATCCTAACCCCAATCTCCCAGGAGCCGGTGGACCAGTCATGCCTAGCCTGGGTGTTGGTATCCCACCTGAGACACTTGGTCAGTTAGGATTTGGTGGTGCTACGAGAGGGTTAGATTTCTCGGGCGAACCTAAACCATTAGACATTGCCTCACCCAATTCCAACAATGCACTGCTCGGTAATCCGTTGGCCTCTCAGATTGACGGAAACAAAGCGGGAACCGCCGCTGAAGTCTTCGGTGCTACTGGTGCGGCTGCCAACGGTGACGTCTACAGGCATAATGTCGATGGCTCACTTGCTCTCAATGGAGAAGGTAAGCCAATTCTCGACACTGCTAGAGTAGGAGAGGTTCCAGTCTTGTCTGGCAATCTCGCCAACGATCCAGGAGCTTTGTCTGCCCAGAAGACAGCTGTAGATGCGATGGCTATGGGTGGTGTGACAACCGATCAATTGGCGCGCGCTATGGCTGATCCGAAGGGGGCCGAGTATAGTTCGATTGCTAATACTATTGGAGTAGCACCACCGATACTCGATGCGGCCTTACACGGTAACACCAGTGCTGGTGTCATGACTGCCATTGGATATGGTGGCACTGAGACTGCGGCATCGTTCGCGGCACCAAGTATCGCCAACGACACCGCTAGTATGTCAATTGCTGCTAATCAACAGGCTCAGGCAATCGCTGGTGGTGACCCTGGCGTATTGTCCCGAGCTACAATAGGAATGGACTCACAGGCGGCTTCACAACTTCTGGCTTCGCCACAGATGGATGCACAATTTGCCTCCACCGTAAGCGGTTATGCTCAGGCTCGTGAAGCGAATGGTAGCTATGCCCAGACTGATGGTCAGTACGCCTCAATGGCATCATACGGTGGAGTGGCTCAAAGCATTGCACCTAATATGATCAGCGGTGAATTGAGCCCTGCTGGTAGTGTTGCTCAGAGCAATGGCTTCGTTGCTCCAGCTGCTGCTTTGTCTAATGATCCTGGTGCCATCTCAGCTCACAATGCTGCTGCCGACATCATGACCATGACCCACACCAGCGGTGCCGAACTGCAAAGAGCACTAGCTGCTCCAGGTGGTGCTGAGTACACACAACTTGCCGAACGTTTCGGAGCTTCACCGGCTCTAGTTGACGCATCCCTTCGCGGTAGTGCTGCTGCTGCGGCAGTAGTTGAAACCGGCTTCGGTCGAACAGAGTTCGCTCGAGAGAACGCCGCTACATCGTTTACTGCTCACCAGGCAGTAGAAATGTACAATTCGGCAGCCAGTACCTATGGCGCTCCAGCTGTTCAATCAGCCGCTATGGAGATGAATGTGGCCGCTGGTCAACAGATTCTGCAGAATGGCACACTCGATAATCAGTTTGCGGCTACTGTTTCCAGCTACAGAGAGTCGTCACTGTCTGGCAATTACACTCAGGCTGACACCGGATATGTCACCTCTTCTGGTGCTACACCAGCAGTGACTGCATCGATGGTGACAGGTGGAGTTGACGCGCCAGGAGCACTGGCTGCATCCATGGGATGCTCTGCTCCATATAGTGTGGGTACAGACCCTGGTGCGGTTTCTGCTCAACGCTCTGCTGCCGATATCATGGTCATGACTAATACAAACCCTGAGACCCTCCAGCGAGCTCTCGCCAATCCAAGTGGTGCAGAGTATGCTCAGCTGTCGCAGGCGTTTAATGCTTCTCCCGTTCTAGTAGATGCTGCCTTGCGTGGCAATGCTAGTGCTGCTGCCATTGTTGAAACAGGATTTGGCCATACGCAGACTGCTCAGCAGTATGCTGGCAGCTCATCTACTGCTCAACAGTCAGTGGCTATGTATGACACTGCCTCCACCAGATATGGTGAGCAGACCGTTCAGCAGGCCGCGCAGGGAGATATCGGTTCTGCTCAGGCGATATTGCAATCTAATTCATTAGATCAGCAATTTGCCTCAACAGTTCAGAGCTACCAGCAAGCCTACTCTGATAGTGCAAGGAGTGGTGGAGCTCCAAGCTTCGCCAATGTTGACTACAGTTCTGTTGCCCCTAGTGGTGCCCAGCCCGCAGTAACTCCGGCTCTGGTCGGTGGTGACCCATCACCTGTTGGTGGTTACGCTACTGCAGCAGGATACTCTGCTCCTTATGCGCTGCCTGCCGGTGATGCTAATGCTGTCACGGCCCAACGCATGGGTGCTGATATCATGGCCATGTCCCACACGACTCCACAAGAGCTGCGCGCTGCTATCGCTCAGCCAGAAAGTCAGCAATATCAGCAGCTAGCTGAGCGCATTGGCGCTTCTCCAGCTCTGCTTAATTCTGCCTTGGGTGGCAACTATAGCGCTGCGGTGGTGGCATCTGCTGGCTTCGGTACAACAGAGACCGCTCGCCAGTTCGAAGGTCAGTCCGTGACCGCTGCTCAGTCGTTGAAGTACAGTGCGAGCGCCGGGGAAGCTGCTGTTGCCAGTGGTGCAGTCGGTGGTGGAATGAGTGGTGCTGAAGTTGTGAGGGCCGCTGCAATCGGTATGGACCCAGCAGCTGGCCAAGCCATTCTTGCTGGTACTGGTCTAGCTAGCCAATTCACTAGCACGGTGGCTGCCTATAACGCTGAGGCCAGTGGTGGACGGGGTTACATCGAAGCGCCAGTTATCCCTAATGGAGTCACGTCTGCAGGTCAGGTTCAAGACTTCGGTCGCGGAGTGGTAAGTGGGGAACCAGGCCATGATGGTTCTGTACAGCCTGTTAATTACACTGCCCAGATTGGGGATCAATCGTCGTACGTAGGATACAGTGGCAACCCAACTCCTGTGGTCAATGATGCTGTCAACGCAGCGTCACAGCCTCAATACCCTGTTGGTCAACCGCAGCAGTCCTATGCTGCTGATGCTGGATCCCGTGATGTTGGTCAACCGCAGCAGTCCTATGCTGCTGACGCTGGATCCCGTGATGTTGGTCAACCGCAGCAGTCTTACGTTGCCGATGCCGCCTACCGGGAGCCCGCAAATCCTGGCATTCTAGGCAATGCGGAAGTGGCTTCTGCCGCTCCTTGGCTGGCTGATGTTTCGCCTGATGCATCAACTCATGCATCCCATGACCATGCGCAAACTGAGGCCTATTATCAGCAACAACAACAGCAGCAGCAACAACAGCAAGGAATCGTCGTCGGCGCCGATACCAATCAAAATCAGCCGGCGGCTAGACCCAATAACAGGCTGGCTGATGCTCTAGGTGGTGCTGCTATTGCGAAAATCGGTGGAACTGGACCGAAGCCAACTGCTGGAGCCCCTGTTGCTAGGCCAGAGGGTGGAGGCGGAGCTCCATCTCCTCAGCAAGTGGCCGTAAACAAGGATCTCGACCCTCAAGCTAAGTTTGCTGGTTTGACAGCGGCTCAACGCAAGAAGCGCGAAGAAGAGGAGTTGCGCCGGTTGCAGGAAAATATGCCAGGTAACGACGGAATGGCCTAGCCAAATTAGCTAAAGATGGTTCCCCATCACTCTACAGTTGGGGAGCCATCGCTAATTTGATGTTTTAAGGAGAAACGGGCGCTAACTTATTGAAAAACGCATAAGATATTCTGGTCAGCAATAGTGGCTTTCACGTCATGGAGAATTTCGTGTACCTGGCAGATATCGGAGTCAAGTGTCCAAATTGCGGAGTCAAGTTCAACAGCAAGCAATTGCCCGAATTAGTTGATACTGGCCTGCGCAATAGCGAGTTGCGTCAGCACGTTGGCAATGTAAAGCCGCAATATGAGCAATATTTGGTTTTAACTTGTCCTAGTTGTGGCAAATCAGCGTGGGGTACTGACTTTACGCCTACCAGCGAAATCTGCGTGCTTAATCAGCCCAATAAACCACCTCATTTGCAGTATCGCAATGCTGCAATTTGGGCAGAGCGCGAGGCCGGAAACTCCTTCTCTGTGGCGATGTACTACCTCTATGCCGCCTGGTGTGCCGATGATGACAACGCTTTGCCTCAAGCAAAGGAATACAGAAGATTGGCAATTGATGCTTTTCGTCGATCGTTGACTGATGTATCTTGCCCGACTACAAGTCGCGCTGAGGTAGAGTATCTTATCGGTGAGCTGTGCCGAAGAATTGGCGATTTCGCTCGCTGCAAAGAGTACTTCCAGCAAGTCATCGGTCATCTACCAGCGCTTTACGCGACCATGGCTCGCAAGGTGATGAGACTGGCCGATGTGGGTTCACCCGAACTGGTAGATTTCGAGTGAATTAACCAATATAAAAGTTATATAGGGTTGCCCACTTTGAAGGAGAAACAAGGTGTCTAGAGTTCACAAGGTGCTCGTGCTCAACAAAGCCTTCAAGCTTTGGGATTTTACCATTCCGCAGCTCTTGATGATGGTCGGAGCTGTAGCTGGCTCAGTTACCTTGCTTTCGCAGGTACCACAGACGTGGAAGCTTGGTCACCTGCCGGCTAATATTTTGAGTGCCATTGGCTTTTTCTGCCTGTGCCTTCCTCTTGTCAAGTTTACCGATGTGCATCCAATGAAATGGTGGAAAAACTTGCTTTTGTACAAGCTAGGCCTCGAACCAACCCTTTATGTGCCGAAACCGGAAGAAATGACCTCCATTTATCCAGATCCCACCATAGTTGAATCGAAAAAAAGGTCCGACGAGTTCTACATTGGTTCGAATTAGGCCTGAGACGAAGGATAATAGGCTCTAGGGGTTTTCGTCCCGGTTTAGAAAGTCTAAACTAATTGAAGAAAGTCTAAACTAATTGAAGTCGCTGTTAGGTCTTTAGGTTATTGGTGTTTTTAGCAATGAGCAAATTTGTACTGTGAGTGTTTTTGAATGGTAAGAAGTGCCGGCTCATCTCCCATAAGAAGGACGTCTAATTCGCGCGGTAGAAAAAATACCGATGACGATGATTATGATGATGACGATGATTATGATGCGCCTTCTGATCGAGGGGAGCGAGGCGGACGCGGCCGTGGTGGGCGCCGGGATAACAGCAGCAATGGCGACTCTTCTATGGATGGTCGTTATATCCCGCTGACCTCTGGACCGTCTTTTAATAACGTCATTGCTGGTTTCTACAATGGCCTTCCAGCGCAGCTCCGCGATATGCTGCCCTTTGGTCAAGAACCACCAGATTCTGCTGGTGGTGAGGATGATCCCCCCCCAGATAAGCGTGGTGGTACTAGTTGGCAAGATGTTTGCTTTATCTATTCTATTCCTGGTGAGGACGAGGAAGAAGGCCTGGTAGTTTTATCAGACGGAAGTTTACGCAAGTATATTGCTTGTAAGGGCATTAATGCCTTGCTCTTCGATGAAGCCGATCGTGAAACCATGGCGCGCACTTTTGCCAACTTTGCCAATTCTTGCGAATCGGACATTCAGATTATTATCAAAAGTCGAAACATCTCAGTTGACGAGTATCTTTCGCGCTATCAGATTTTGCTTAAAACTGACAACGATTACCTCAAATGGTATGCCGACTACACCGATAAATGGTTCCGGCGCGTTCAAGACGTAACTTTCGTTCCCCAGCGAGAGTTTTACATCGTCATTAGTTTCCATCCACCAGATTGCAAAAGTGGCAAAATGTGGAATGGCCGTCGCTCCATTCAGAAACACGAAGAGTATTTGGAGTCGCTCAATCGTTTGGTCAAAACTGCTTTCGAGCAGCTACGTGGTTCCAATCTGCGACCTAGCCTGCTCTCGCGCAAAGAAGTGCGCAATTTGATCTATTCAGATTTGAACCCTTCACTTTACGAAAAAGATGGTGATGCGCCTCCATCTCGTACAAACGTTTCTGAAGCTTCCGTGCTAGCTGGCTCCGCTCTCAAGGTTACTGATCAATATCTCTGGCTTGACGGCAAATACATTGGCACCCAGTACATGTTTGCTCCTCCCCACGAAACCTGGATGGGTTGGCTCGTTGACCTGCTTACGCTTTCGGTTGAATATACTTTGTCGCTCTTCATTCACCAGTGTGATCAAGATAAAGTGAGACGCGACCTCAAATTTAAGTACCGCCTTGGCCACGTAGCTAGTACACAGTTGGCTACCCCTGATATTGAAGGGATTGAATCAACCAGATCGGCTGCTACGGCCATTCAAGAGTTCTTGCGCAGCGCCAACAAAGCATTCGATACTTCGATGTACATTCGCTCTTACGCCGATACACCTGAGCACCTGGCGCAGAATATGGATGAAGTCAGACGCATCTTTAAAAACCGTGGTGCTCAGATGGACAGAGGGCAGATGTTGCAACTTGATTTGTGGCAATCGACTTTGTCTGTTGGTGTCGATCGTATGGCTGTTGTGCACCGCGTTATGTCTCCGATTGTTGGCACCATGTGGCCCTTCTTCACTGCCTCGTGCGGAACACCAGACGGTGTGCCGTTTGGCTTCGCTCTCGTGTCAAGAGAGCCGGTGTTGCTTAACCCCTTCTTCAGAGGCCAGGGCAAGGACGCGAACAATATGTTCGTGGTCGGAACAACTGGTGCCGGTAAATCTTTTGCTGTATCAATGCTGATTTTGCGCCTGCTGCCGTTAGGTACGCGCTTTGTTCTAATTGATAAAACGGTAGACAAATTTGGTGCTTATCGCTTTATTACTGAACTTCTTGGTCCAGAACTGTGCGCCTATATCGACCTTGGTCCTAGCTCAGGCTATATTCTCAATCCCTTTGATCTTGGCCCTGAAGATAAAGAAGGAGAACCTTCTGCAGATAAAATTAGCTCGCTGCTTTCGCTGCTCGACCTGATGCTGGCGCCCGAAGGTCGGGAAGAGCTAAACGTTGAAGAAAAGTCACTATTAGATGGTTTGATTCGAGTTGCTTATATGGACGCTCACTTTAGAGGTGTCGCCCCGACTATGAGTGATTTAGCTAGAGTAACGGCTCAGGCTGCTGCTGATGAAGTCGACCCACTGCAGCGCGATCGCCTTCAGCAATTTGCTCGCGGTCTATCATTGTTCACCAGAAGTGGTGCCTTTGGTGGTTTAGTCGATGGTCATACCAACATTGATATCGAAAAATTGTTCATCGTATTTGATACCAGAGAAGTGAACGAACCCAGGCTTGAGCGTATCGCCGTTTATATCTTGGCAGAATTTATTCGCAGACGAGCAGCCGATTCTAAGGCGCGCGGTCAGCGTTTCGCTGCCATCATCGACGAAGCCGCCACCTTGATGAGATTCAAAGCTGGAGCCCGACTGTTAGACGATTTGTCGAGACGAGCTAGGCACTACGGTATGATGCTTGTCACTATTACTCAGCAGTTAAAAGACTTCTTTAGGCAAGCTGAACAGGCCGATTCTGTGGTAAAAAACTCGCACATGAAGATCATGCTCAGGCAAGACCCTTCAGATTTGAGGATGCTCAAAGAAACTCTACGACTGACAGACGCTGAAACTGTTGCCATTGAGAACTTTTCACGTGATGAAGAAAAACGGCGTGATAGCCAATGCTTGCTCATTGTTGGTTCTGTTCATGGCACCATTCGTTTGGTTCCGAGCCCGATGGACTATTGGATCTGCACTTCGGAGCCAATCAAAGATATTCCTCGTAGACTCGATATGATTAAGGAAGTGAAAGCAAAAAATCCAAAGCTTTCCCACACAGACGCTTGTCGCCAAGCTGTGTACTATCTAGGCTTGCAGCACGAGGGGTAAAGTGGAAAAGCTCTTTCGATTTAGCAAATGGTTCGTTCTCTTCTGTGCTCTACTTGTGGCTGCCCGGTTGGCGCAGCAGTATGTGGCAGACAAAGCATTAGAAGAGCGAGCTGCTGTGATCGGTGAGCGTGTCTATGGCTGGCGCTGGCACGACATTTCTGGCGATATGCAGCTCAACAGTCAAGCTAAGGTGATCGAGGCGAAAGTTATTAAGAGAGGCCCGAATGATGGGCAAGTGCGCATTCAAGGCAATCAAGTCGTGATGGCGCCAAATAAAAGTGTCAATACAGGCGATCAACAACAAGGAGCTAACAACACAAAAAGTAACTCAGGAGCGGCTGATGTAATGCAGTCAGAGACCAAACCTCTAGAAAGCAAATTCAAAGCCGTAATCACTCTCTACAAAGAAAAAGATAAGTGGCTTTTAGGTAAAGTGGAGGCTGAGTAATTTATGTATTGGAGAGTTCAGAAGATTGGACCAGAGCAGCTTGTTAAGCTCTACGGCGTGCATTTGCTTTTGGTGGTTAGCTTAATCGTCAACGGATTTCTCTGGCTCACTCGGCCACAGAAATCAATGCCCAACGAAGTTAAACAAGGCGTAGAGGAATTCACTCGCAAAGTGACCGGGCACCTGCTTGATACTAGTTATATAACTTGCGAAGGCAACATGACTCAATTGCGTGATGAACTGGCGCCAACATTGGCTGCTAAGCTTGTCGGTCAGGGCGTCTTGCCCAAAAACGCTCAAGATATGCACGCTCTAGTGCTCGACATGCAAGAGCACAAACAAATTTGTGCAGTGCGTATTGATCAGTTTCAAGTTAGTGAGCCTAACCCGCAGGGGCTTATCCCGGTTCAAGTATCTGGTGTGTGCGCTATTCACAATTCCGCAGAAACTGTTGAGAGACGCTTCATCTTCCAGTATTTGATTGGTCAGAGAGCCGGCACAAGCCAGCTCTTACTTGCCGAATTTAATGATCTGTCGCCTAGTTAAGAGTACAAACTAAGGGTGCACTTTAAGAGAGGACATTTTGTTTTCAGGAATAGTTGAAGAAGTTGGCGAGGTGCTTGAAGTTAAAGACACCGAGGATGGTCGTTGGCTCAAGATCGGCGCTAAAGAGATCCTGGCTGACGCTGCTCTTGGTGAGTCAATTAGCTGCAGTGGTTGCTGTTTGACAGTGGTTGATTTTGGCAGTGATTGGTTTGCTGTAGAAGCCGTGATAGAGACTTTACGTCGAACAAAAATTGGTGATCTCAAGGTTGGTAGTAATGTCAATCTAGAAAAAGCGCTGAAAGTGAGCGACCGCCTTGGTGGCCATATTGTCACTGGTCATATTGATACAGTGGGTAAAATCGCCAGCATCGTTGAAGAAGGTTTTTCTTATTTGGTCGAGGTTAATCTCGATAGTCGCTGGGCACCTTTCTTTGTGGAAAAAGGGTCGGTGGCGATGGATGGCGTCTCTCTGACGGTGGCTGATTGCGGAGAGATTCCTGTAAAAGCAGAAGATGAGTTTTGGTTTAGGGTTGCTCTAATTCCGCACACGTGGAACGTTACCACCCTTGGACAGCTCAAAGTGGGCTCATCAGTCAACATTGAGACCGATATCATCGCCCGTTATGTGGCTCGCCTGACCAATACTAATCATAAATAAAGTTGATCAAACTGTTCCATCGCTGAGTTTTCGGGGCTATGCTTTGTCTGTGCTCGGTATATATTTGGCATGTATTTGGGGATCGCATGGAAGCTGACTCTGAAATTTTTGATTCAATCGAAGAGGCTTTAGCCGACCTTCGAGCTGGAAAATTCGTCGTTGTTTCAGACGACGAGGGGCGAGAGAACGAAGGCGATTTGATCTGTGCGGCTGAGTTGATTACTCCTGAGATGATCAACTTTATGGCTACTGAAGCCCGCGGCTGGATCTGCCTGTCGCTGACAAGTGAGCGAGCACGCGAGCTTGACTTGCCCATGATGGTGGCTCGTAACACTGAATCTCAGGGCACAGCTTTTACAATAACTGTCGATGCCGATCCTAAATTTGGTGTCACCACTGGTATCAGTGCTTATGACCGTGCCACTACCGTGAAAGTGGCTGTCGATCCGCTATCGCAGCCAGGAGACTTGCGTCGCCCTGGCCATATTTCTCCTCTAATAGCTAAAGATGGTGGCGTACTGCAACGGGCTGGCCATACGGAAGCGGCAGTCGATTTGGCTCGACTGGCTGGCTGCAACCCTTCTGGTGTGATTTGCGAAGTAATGAATGCCGATGGCACCATGTCACGGGTACCGCAGCTGCGCGAGTTCGCCACTAAGCATGACATCAAATTTGTCAATATCGCTCAACTGATTGCTTACCGCCTTGTGCGTGAGCGTTTCATTGTGCGTGAGGCTGAGTGCGATATGCCTTCAGCCTATGGCAACTTTAAACTCTACGCCTATCGCAATGTACTCGATGGCAGCGAGCATATTGCTGTGGTCAAAGGTGATGTGGTTGGACAAAGTGACGTCATGATCAGAGTGCACTCTGAGTGTCTCACTGGTGACGTTTTCGCTAGTTTGCGCTGTGATTGCGGCCCGCAGCTCGAAGCGGCCATGGCTCTAATTGCTAAAGAAGAGTGTGGCGTATTGGTTTATTTGCGCCAGGAAGGTCGTGGCATCGGTCTGCTCAATAAAATCAAAGCCTATGCTTTGCAAGAGAAGGGCCAAGATACAGTGCAGGCAAATGAGTCTTTAGGCTTCAAGCCTGACCTTCGTGACTATGGCGTTGGTGCTCAGATACTGAGCGATCTTGGTCTGACCTCTGTTCGCATTATCACTAACAATCCTAGAAAGATTGTCGGCCTTGAGGGCTACGGTCTAGAGGTAACCGGGCGAGTGAGCATGCCACCCTCATGCAACAGCCATAACATGAATTACCTGTTCACCAAGAAAGAAAAGCTCGGCCATTGGCTTGAGCTGTCTGAAACCAAAGCTAGTGCAATGAAGGAAAGTGCAGTGAAAGAAAAGGAGAGCGGCAATGTCTAAAGGCGAACCAGAAGTTATTGAAGGGCGTTTGATTGCCACCGGTTTGCGTTTTGCAATCGTTGTCAGCCGCTTTAACGACTTTATCACTAAGCCCTTGCTTGATGGCGCTCTAGAGACGATTAAGCGTCATGGTGCTGATTTGGCAGCAGTTGAAATAATGTGGTGTCCTGGAGCTTTTGAAATTCCTCTAGTCGCCAAGCAAGCGGCAGTTACAGGTCGCTACGATGCGGTTATTTGCTTGGGGGCCGTTATCCGTGGTTCTACTGCTCACTTCGATTTTGTCGCGGGGCAGTCTGCCTCTGGGGTTGCCGCTGTCGCCCTAGAAACAGGTTTGCCTGTTATCAACGGCATATTGACTGTCGATTCCATCGAACAAGCGATTGAGCGGGCTGGCACTAAGGCTGGCAATAAAGGCTCTGAAGCTGCTGCTTGCGCTATCGAAATGGCGAATCTTTTGGCCGCTATGAAGTCACACGCTGAAATTAGCAACGCTAATAAAGCACGGGGCTAGGGCCTAACTAGAAAAATAGTTGTAACCCTCTAGTTAGCTAGGGTCATACCATTGCGCTTTATTAGAAGTGATTTATCTTTCTTGCCTGAACTTTTTGCATGGTTTTGTCGTAGTTAGAGAAGTAACGACCGACTGAGGTGCAAAAAATGGTTAAAGGCAAACCCGCTGTTTTAGTAGCTATGGCCTTGGCCATGATTTTTTCTTCTCTGCCGGCTCAGTCTCGCGGGGGTCACGGCGGCGGTCGGGGTGCGGCGGGCGCTTCCAGGGCCGGAGGCTATGGCGTTGGGGCTGGCTCCGGGCGTTTCGCCGCTGCCCGGGCTTCGGGCCAGTTCTCTGGTCAATTCGGCAATGGCCAAATGCGACAGCGCTTCAGTGGTATGCAGGGCACTGGAGGGTCTGATTGGGGCGGTAAAGGTCGCTTTTCCGGTCAAAACTCAGCCCGCTTAGGTGGTCAAAGCCAACCTTCTAGCAGTGCCACTTCGGCTTCATCTTCTTCAGGCTCGAGTGGCCAAAGAGTATGGAACTCTCCCAATTCATTCTCCAAGCATAGCGAGGGAACCACTGCTAATGGTGGTAGTTACGACCGCAACAAGTCGGTAAGTGCTGGCAATGGTGAAGGCTACCAAAAAGGGGTGGCTACCACTGGAACCACCGCCAATGGTGGTACTTATGATCGCAATAAGTCTGTCTCTTATGCAAAGGGCGAAGGGGTTACTAAGACTGTTGAGACCACGGGAACCACGGCCAATGGCGGCACTTATGACCGCTCCAAGACTGCTACTGCAGGCAATGGCGAAGGCTATAACAAGAATGTATCAACCACAGGAACGACAGGTAAGGGCGGCAGCTATGACCGAGCTAAGTCGGTGAGCGGCGGCAATGGCGAAGGCTACAACAAGAATGTATCAACCACCGGAACGACAGGTAACGGCGGCAGCTATGACCGAGATAAGTCGGTGAGCGGCGGCAATGGCGAAGCTTACAACAAGACTATCACCACCAGCGGTACAACTGCTGATGGTCGCACCTATGAGAAGACTAGAACGACGCCGTCTCCGGAGCCAGAAGAGCCTTCTAGTTCTAGCTCTAGCTCTAGTTCTAGCTCTAGTTCTGGCGCACCACAATAGCTTTATTGACTATTTATATCTACTAGTTCTTTGATGACGAAAGCCACTCGTTGAGCCGCCGCTTGCACGGCCTGGATAATTTCGTTTTTCTCTAAAGTCTGTACATATTCGTTGTTTGAAATTGCCCTTATGGCCAGGTTGGCTATGCCATGAATGGCTGCTACTTGAGCTATATAGGCGCTTTCCATATCTTCTGCATCGACGGCGAAATTGTCGCGCACAAAATTGAGCTGGGCCAGACCTTTTGTCCAACCATCTAGTGAGCCTACTACTCCGGCAATGAGCCTTGGCTCTCTGTCTGCTATTTCTTTCGGCCAACCAGGGCCCCTCCAGTTGGGAAATATCGCCTGTAGCTTGGCGCTAGCCGCTAGACCATGCTCTAGCAGTTTGTTGTCGCCTAGTAGTTGGTCGAGCCGCACGGCTTCTCCATCTTTTAAATAGCGAATAGATGTGGTGGCCATGAGCAAGGTTTTCCGCACGGCTAGCGTTTCTTCTGAGCAGATGATTTTCACTGCCGCACCAAGCACAAGGTCTCCTGGTAGCAAACTTTCGTTGATGGCTCCTGCTGCTCCACCATGCAAAATGAAGTCTAGATTGGCGTCGGGGTTCCTGCCAATTAAATGTTCTGTCGCTGCCGCGGCATTGGCTGGACCAATGAAGGAGATGATTACCGTTAAGTCCACGCCGGGTAGTTTGGCTGAGTAAATTTGCCAGGGCGATTTTGCTACGGGCTTGAGTTCTGGAATTAGTTCAAGCAGAGGAGCTAGTTCAAAACTCGTTGGCACAACAATGCCAATATGCTTGGGCTTATTGCTCTGAGATCTTTCTTTCAATCTGCTTTAACTGGTTCAGACAGCTCGTCAGCATGGAAATTGGCCAACCCTGGTACATCTTTAGAAGCTATAGGATTGTCGCGCAAAAACTTTTCAATGGTGCCAGTTATGCGCCATAGCTGTAAGAGGTTGCCTTGGGCTTCAACATCGCGCATCAGTACCGCTCTGTGCAAGAGCAGTTTCTTTTGAATCAAGCGCGATAGAGTCATGCCACTAAAGTGGAAGCAAACATCAGGCTTGTCGAGACTTGGATCAAATGGCACCACTTCTGGTTCGCCATTGGCTTTCGAGCGCAGAAGCCAGCCGTGTATACTACCAGCTCTTAAATGAAAACCAATACTGGTGCCATTTATTTTTGCTTCTTTAAGAGCACCGTGTTCAATCCGCTCTGGTACAAATTTTTCAAAATAGTAGTGGGCCAACTGCTCTGAGTAGTCTAAGCTGCTCGGTTCTTCCGGCACAGCTACCTGCTCGCCCCAATTATGGCTTTTAGCTGCCTTAATCAGTTTGTCGAAATAGTCTCTATCGAGTCGCACCGGCAAAATTTGATAGCGTCCTGCTACTTCAAACAAGTTGCGAGTTTTTACTTGAACATCATCGAGCAGAAGTTTGCGCAGAGTGCTCGGCAAATTTAAGCCGTCTTGTTCCGCACACTGTATCTCTGGGCAATTGAGCGATTGTGCCAAATGGGCAAGCCATTCTCGGTTGAGGGTCATCTGTGTTGAAACTAGATTACATATGCGCGGGCGGGCGTTATCTTCGATGAAATGGAAGAAAGTGCTAACCGCTACGTCAATTGGTAAGAACCAGAGAGTTGAATCTGGATTGTAGGCTAGTTTTAGCGATGAGGTTGGGAAGAAAGGTTTAGAGGCTTCTTGTACCAGCTCTTTCAGTAAACTATGAATGCCAGAGTATTTAATGGTTTCACCGCTTTTGGTGTCACCACTTATTAGTGGTAAACGTACCAAATACCAGGGCGATTCCGTGCCACTGAGGCTCTCTAAGACCCGTTGCTCGTATTGCTGACAGGTACTTTCCCAATTGCTAAGGGGCTTGCGTCTGGCAAATTCTAGTTCTTCCGGAACAACACCATCTTTTTGTACACCGCCCCAGATTGACGATACGATGAAGGTCGGTGTGCCTTTGAAAGCTTTGACCATGGCCTTGAAGTCAGTTCCCGCCAGGGGGGCGCGCGGAGAGCGAGCTTCATCAAAATTTGGCGGTAGAGCACTAAATATGATGGCGTCATAGTTGTTAAATCTAGCTGCTTCACTAGGCTCGACAACTTTCAGCCGGTCTTTGAAAACGCGTTCCTCTTCTTTTCCGCCAAGGGCGGCGTAGAGCATATTCTGTGCCTGGGTTTTAAGATCAAGTGGCGAAAGGCTTAAGAGATTAAGTGAAGACTTGCAGGCAAAGTGCACATGCCAACCGCGCTTTACCAGATAGGCGGCGAGGGGACCATTGAAGGCGGTCACTGGACCCCATATATATGCAACTTTTGGATTAGTACTCATTGTTTTTTTTGCGAATCTATCTGGATAAGAAGTTGCTGAAACTCATGTCGGAATTAGCTAAGCAGGTCCCGGCGATTTCGTCACCCAGTCTCATACTATCCTCCCTGTCGTAACACCGATAGCTTTCGATGGGCAGTATTACGAATAGGTAAAGAGCCGAAATGGCAACTATGACGTTGCCAGCAGCTGAGACTGAGGTCGTTAAAAGCGGTATCGCCTGCACTGGAAGGATGTGCGTCAGTAAGGGTAGTAACAAATTTACAAGGAGTGCAAGAACCTGACAAATAAGCAGTGGGCCTAGGTAAATACCATTGCGCTCAATTGCTTGCCAGAGGGTTGGTGAGTTGCCGGAATAGATGTCAACCACCTGCAAGCCCATAAGGTTCTTGCCGATGCCGCGTCCTTCGAAGAAATAATCGCGAAAAATCAAGTAGATCATAATAATCATCTGACTTGTCATGAAAATATTGACTACTGGCAGTAGCATTATGAACATACTGACAAGAAAACCGATGCCAAAATCAATACCAAGAGCCGTTAGTCTGCGGCCTGGCTCGATATGTTCTGGTTCGAAAACCGCATCTGCTCTCTTCTCTTCTAGAGATTGATTGAAGGCATGCCAAAGCTGAAGCGGTGACCGCTTTTCACTTCTTCTTAATTGTTTTCCTGAGCCAGACGATGGTCTAGGCATACTATTCCTAATAAGAGATTCCACAAACAACATTGACTGGCTCTATCATAAAGCAACTGAGGCCGATGCAGCGAGATTTCCGGCATCATGACATCGCGGCATTCTGGTCCGTTCATCGAGGCTATTAATTATCAGTCAACTGTTTTGGCAGCAAGCGGAACATTTGATTATGGTGAGCGGCGTTGGCTGCTCGGACCAGTAACATTTAGTTAGTGGGAATTACCAAGTAAAAAAAAGGTTGAGCCATGAGCACTAGTACTAGAGAGACCGTAATTATCGATGGACTGCGTACTCCTTTCGGCAAGATGGGCGGAGCCCTTGCCAACCTGAGTGCTGTGAAGCTGGCTAGCCCGTTGATTAAAGAGTTGGTGGAGCGCAATAAAATTGACGCCAGCGAAATTGATGAAGTGATCATCGGTCAGGTCTTGCAGGCAGGCTGCGGTCAAATTCCTTCCAGGCAAGCATTACTTGAAGCTGGTCTACCTAATACCACCGAGTCCACAACGGTTAACAAAGTTTGTGCTTCTGGTATGAGAGCGGTCACTCTGGCAGACTTGCGCATTCGTGCCAACGATGGAGATATCATTTTGGCTGGTGGTATGGAATCAATGAGCCAAGCTCCGTACCTGGTAGAAGCCAATTCGGCTCGCTTCGGTAAGCGTATGGGCCATGTGGCTTTTAAAGACGCCATGCTCAATGACGGTTTGGAATGCCCAGTGGCCAATGTGCACATGGCCGTTCACGGTGCTAAGGTTGCCGAAGAGTTTGCGATTGGTCGCGAAGCTCAAGATAAATGGGCCCTTCGCAGTCATCAATTAGCGATCAAAGCGATAGATTCTGGTGCCTTCAAGAATGAAATTTTGCCTATCGAAGTTGCTGCTGGCAAAGGGCAATTTAAGACTATCGACCGCGATGAATCACCCCGCGCCGATACTACTATAGAAGCTCTGGCTAAGCTTAAGCCGGTCTTCTACGACAAGGGATCGATTACGGCTGGCAACGCACCTGGTGTTAATGATGGTGCCTGCATGCTTTTGGTAATGAGTGCAGATAAGGCAAAAGAGTTAGGTCTCAAACCACTAGCCAAGATTTTGAGCCATGCGTCAATTGGTCAAGACGTTCCTTATTTAGCCACTGTGCCTGCTCTTTCTACTGAGAAGGCTTTGAAAAAAGCCGGTTTGACCGTTAAAGATTTAGACCTGCTTGAAATCAACGAAGCTTTTGCCTCGGTTGCTCTTAAGTCAATGCAGATGCTGGGTATCGACGAGACTAAAGTCAACGTTAATGGTGGCGCTGTGGCTCTTGGGCATCCCATTGGCGCCAGTGGTGCTCGTCTTTTGTTGACCCTCGCTCGCGAGATGGAAAGGCGTGGAGCTAAGTATGGTGCTGCTGCTATTTGTTCTGGCACAGCTCAAGGCGATTGTGTCATTCTCAGTCGTGAAGGTCTTGATTGAGTTTTTGCCCGTTCGTCCCTAAGCCTCAGCTAAAGTAAGGAGTACTCAATGGTTGAGACAGTCGGTTCTCAAAGTTCCCACGCCAGTCAAATCGAGGGAGCTCGCTTGCGTATAGAGCAGCTTCGTAAAGAGGTTGAGCATCACCGCTTTTGTTATTACGCACTTGATGCACCAGAGTTGAGCGATGCAGATTTCGACATTCTCTATCGAGAGCTAGAGAGCTTAGAGCGTCAGTTTCCCGAGTTGATTGTGCCAGAGAGTCCAACACAGAGGGTTGGATCCGCACCTAGCACTGAGTTTACTCCGGTGCGCCATCGCATTCCAATGCTCAGTCTTGCCAACGCTATGTCTAAAGATGACTTACTGGAGTGGCAAGAGCGCCTTGTGCGTGGTCTTGAGATTGAGGACCGAGAACCAACGTTCGACTTCGTTTGCGAACACAAAATAGATGGTCTCTCCATTGCTCTCACTTATGAAAATGGTGTCTTTGTCAGGGGGGCCACCAGGGGTAATGGCGAAGTTGGCGAAGACGTTACCTTGAACTTGAAGACAATTAAGAGCTTGCCGCAAAAACTCAAGCCTGTGGCTGTCTTTCCGGATGGTACTTTGGCTTCTTCTTCTTCTTCTTCTTCTTCTTCTGAAAAAAATGCTGAGGCTGACTTGTCGCCTAATCTTGAGCGACGGATGCCGGCTCATATTGAAGTGCGCGGCGAAGTCTATATGCCGGTTAGTAGTTTTACCAGTCTCAATAATGCTTTGCGAGAAGAGAATGAGGCCGTTTTTGCTAACCCGCGCAATGCTGCTTCTGGTTCCTTGCGTCAGAAAGATCCACGTAAAACCGCAGCTCGCAGGCTTTCACTCTGGACTTACTTTATCTATGTTATTGATGAGCACATTAAGCAGCCCAAAAGTCAGGCTGACAATTTAAATCTGCTTGCAGCCCTCGGACTGCCTGTTGAGCCCAGTCGGCAAAAGGTCAATGGTTTAGACAAAGTGCGCGACTTTGTTGATCATTGGTCTGATTTGCGCCACGAATTAGATTATCAAACCGATGGTGTGGTGATTAAACTGGACGACCGCAAGCTCTGGGATAGACTAGGCAATACTTCCCATAGCCCCCGCTGGGCTATTGCTTTTAAGTATCCACCAGAAGAGGCTGAGACTAAACTAGAAGACATTTGCTTTGAAGTTGGTCGCACTGGTGCCGTCACTCCAACTGCTTGGTTGGCCCCTGTTACTCTTGCTGGCACCACAGTGAAGCGTGCCACCTTGCACAATGCCGACCAGATTGCCCGTCTTGATGTGCGCCTCGGAGACACTGTAGTCGTGCGCAAAGCCGGTGAAATCATTCCGGAAGTTGTCTGTGTCAAATTTGATAAAAGACCAGCCGATAGTACTCCCTTTGTCTATCCCACTGAGTGCCCAGCCTGCGGCAGTGTTCTGGCACGGGTTGGTGAAGAAGTGGTGTTCCGCTGCCTTAATGTCCATGGTTGTCCAGCCCAGAAAGTGCGGCGCATGATTCACTGGGTCGGAAAAGAGGCCATGAACATCGATGGTGTTGGCGAGATGCTGATTGAGCAAATGGTCAAAGCTCATCTGGTGGAGAAGCAATCAGACTTCTATCGCCTCAGCGAAGAGTCGCTTCTCACCCTTGAGCGCATGGGCAAGAAGTCGGCGACAAACATACTTGCGGCGGTGGAAAGTTCTAAGCAAAGACCCCTTGCGGCTTTGGTGTTTGCTCTCGGCATCAGGCATGTCGGTGCTTCGGTGGCAGAGCTTTTAGCAGACCGGTTTAATTCTATGGATGCTATTGCTAAAGCCACTCTTGAAGAAATGTGCGCGATTGAGGGAGTGGGTACTGTCATTGCTGAGAACGTCATTGAGTTCTTTGCTCAAGAAGAAAACAGGGCTCTGATTTTTGAATTGGCTGAATTGGGCGTGAAGATGGAAGTGGACCAAGATAAGCAAGCGCTTGTGTTACCCCAGTCTCTAGCGGGTAAAACTTTTGTGGTCACAGGCACACTGGAGAAACTTGAGCGTCTAGAGGCGGAGAAAGCGATCAAGGCTCGCGGAGGAAAGGCCACATCTTCGGTGTCGAAGAAGACCGACTATTTAGTGGTTGGTGCTAATCCGGGCTCTAAAGTAGCGAAAGCCCAGGAACTTGGTATAAAGATACTTGATGAGAGTGAATTTTTAGAGCTTCTCGCAATGCCCTAAAGACCATAGATAAAATCGACACAAGAACAGAAGAATAGATGAATAGAAGAATAGATGAATAGATAGGTAATTCTAGTTGAGCATAATCTTCTTCAACAGCAATGACTCGAAAGCACCAAAGCGGCTAGCGCTAGTTTCTGCTCTTTTGGCAGGGCTGCCGATTGTTCCGGCTGTAGCAGTCGGGCTGGGTTTGTCTACTTGCATACCTCTGACGGCAGAGGCTAAGAACAGTCAGAAGAATACCACCGACCCTGCAAATAAGAATACCAGGCTGGGTAAGCAGCTCTTTGACAAAGGTGATTATGACCTAGCGATTGACGCTCTTATTCAAGCGACCTATTTTGCTCGTAACGGCTATGCTCCAGAGGCGTTTTATTATTTGGGCAAGAGTTACATGGCCAAAGGCGAATATCTTAAGGCCTATGATGCTTTGAAGAAACATCTGAGCCAGAATGTCTCGGGCGATGGTTGGGGCAATGTTGCCATGGTGGAGACCCTTACCGCCCTGAAGAGGTATGCCGAGGCCGAACCCTATGTCTCTTTCGCACTAAGTGGAGCTCCTTATCAGTCCCCGCTCTATCGTGCTGCCCATGTAGCGGCTGGCAAATTGGCGGATGCTCAGGGGAATTATTCTTCTGCATGTGATAACTACCGTAGTTCTCTTGGTGATTCACCTTGGACGTTCTACGATGGCTGGATTGGTTTTTGCGAAAGCCTTATGAAGATGAAAAAATGGACCGAGGCCTATACGTATCTCGACAAAATGTTGACTACAACCAAGATAATCAAGGGCTTAGACTTCGAACGTGTGCACCTTGATATTGGTATCTGCCTACTCGCCAAGGGTAATCACCAGGGAGCTATTGATCATTGGCACCAATGCCTTGAATACAACCACGACAATAAAGAAGCGCATCTGCAGCTGGCTATGCTCCTAGAGTCTGAGAATCATTTTGCCTCTGCAATAAAAGAGTATCGAAGTTTCGTGCGCCTCAGCGATGATCCCAAGAATCACGCACCAGACAAAGAGATGCGTTCTAAGCAAGTAGAGACCCGTATTGCTTTGCTAGAAGAGAAACTCAATGCCGCGGTTGCTCCAACCCGCGGCCAAATGACGCCCTTCATGCTTATGCAAGAAAAGAAAGCTGAGCAAGATCGCATTAGACAACAGCAGCAAGAGCAACAGAGACAGATGGAAGAGCAAATGAAGACTTTGCCCAAAGATGCTGGGTTCTAATTACCTGTGGTAATTTTTCTGTTCTGATGGCTGGAAAGCTGAGGTTGAGTACTTATAGCCTGGTGGCACAGAGAAGAGCGTGGCTTTCGGTTGACGCGAAATGTAGCGAGTTAGGGTGGTGGTGGTTTTGCTATTTGGAGAGGAGCTCATTACTAAGCAGCCTGTTCTGGCGTTGAACCATGACTCAACTGGTGCGTTTTTGTCGCCGTTTGAATAAGTGCGATATCCTCGGCAGGCCATGCCATAAATGGTTTTCGTGCCAAGTTCTTCGGCGTTGTTGCCTTTGAACATTTCTTCGTCAAATTCCTCTAGACCTTTAGTGCTTAAGTTATTGCTCAAGAACATTCGCTCCTGCTCTTGCAGGTAATAACGTTTTTTATTGGGGAAGTCGAAGATAGTGACACCAACTGTAGTGCTGTGTGGCATGGTCGATTCGTGGCGTACCTTGCCCTTGCCGTCGCAATAAACATATAAAATTGATAGGCCAGAAGGGCTTCTCTGCTCGTATGCCGCTTCGTATGGCATGCGGGGGAAAGTCTTTGCTAGGTCTCTGGTTGGCAGGTTTGAGTTGGCTTCAAATTTGGTCACTTGTGAGTAGACCGTCATGCCGATGATAAAGGCAAGCACCACCCATAGTGGTGCGGTGCGAGAGCTAAAGAGATTCCCGGTCGAGAACGAATTCATAAAGACAGTTTCTTTTTCTTCATTTTGACTGAGGTGGTGAACTTTTCTACGGTTTTCAGACCTTCGCTGTCACCCTTAATTACTGTGCCCGTAATTACTAAAATCCGACCCCGTGTATAAGGCATCAGGTAATTAACCTGACATATTTCGCTTTCACCCAACTTGCCTGTATGAGTAAGTCTCGCACAGTTAACGCCAGAAGGCAGTTTGAGCATTTCGCTGCTGACGAGTTTGAAGTCGTCGCACTGCTTGGGCAATTCTTCAACCATTTCGGCGCTCATTTTGCTGAGGTTACCTTTGGCTTGCTGGTCGGCCAGAACTATGCTGCCCTTGCCTTCGCTTTGCTGCTTGACGAGAATATCGTGCGGATACATGGGGTTTTGAGTGACTTGCCAGCCCGGTGGCAAAATATACGAGAAATTTTTTGAATAGTCGGTTTGGTAGAGATCGGGTTTGGCGCTTTGGGCGTTAGCCTTGTCAATCTGATTCTGCATAGCGTTGCGGTTGTCGCTGGGGGCAGCCCCGTGCTTGTTTTTTGCCTCTGCACAGCCAACGGCTAAGGTCGCTAGGCCGACCATGGTAACTAGCGACGAGTAAATTAAGGTGGAAATCAGGCGCAAGTTTGGCGAGGTAAAGCTGGTCATAAGAACCTAGTCTACTTGAGGAATATCTGAAGCATTTGTAGCACAAACGGCTGAAACTTAAGCCCAGCTTACCGAAAATATAGAATTGTCAACGCTTTTGAAAGTGTTGAGATGGCCTCTTCTGGGGTTTACCCTTGGTTATGCTTGAGTTGGCAAGGGAATATTTATAAGACCGCCTGTCCTGCTGAGCGGGAGGTTAAGGAGCTAGAGAATGCACCTTTTAGACGAAGTCACTCCTTCTATCGATAGTGCAGCGGCTGAGGGTGGATTATTGCTGCCGAGGAGCGGAATTGTCGTGTCTGGTATCACCAAGACATACAAAGGGGGCAAGGTTAAGGCCCTCAATAATCTTTCTCTTGAAATAAGGCCAGGGGAGGCCCTTGGCCTTGTGGGGCCTAATGGCGCTGGCAAAACTACTCTTCTTAGTTGTTTAATGGGTTTTTTGCTTATTGATTCTGGCTCAATTCTTATAGACGGTGAAGCGCCGGATGCCCTTGCTACGAGACGTATATTGGGCTATCTGCCTGAACGGCTTACTTTCGACCGCTGGATGACCGGCCGTGATTACATGCAGTATCACCATGAACTCGCTGGAATGCCGGAAGCCACGCGCAAATTAGATTGCGAGGCTTTGCTTGAGAAAGTTGAGCTACACCCTTCAACCTGGTCTGTGGCCGTTAAGAAATATTCAAGAGGTATGCTGCAGCGCTTAGGCTTTGCCCAGGCTTTGGTCGGCAACCCTCGTTATTTACTGCTTGATGAACCGGCTTCGGGTATGGACCCGCATGGCGTGATGATAGTGCGCCAATTATTGAAGACCCTCAAAGAAGATGGTTTAACTATTCTGCTTAACTCCCACCAGCTTGACCAGATTGAAAAGGTCTGTGACCGTGTCATCTTTATCAAGGCAGGTACGGTCAGTCGGGTTGAAGATCTCAACGAGAAAATTGAGCAAGAAGAGCACTTGCTGATTCGCTGGTTGTCTTCTGCAACTGAACTGCGGGGCGAGGATTTTGGCCGGGTAGCGCAAAAAGAGTGCTTGGCTATCACCGAGATCAATTCTGATTTCGCTCGCGTCAGCACTGCTGGTAGTGCGGCTACCGTTAGGCTAATTAAAGCACTCGTTAATGCTAATTTTCCTGTCAGCGAAGTGAGACCAGAAGATACCAGGCTTGAACGCCTCTTTATAAAATCTAGCCAAGAGGAGCCAACCGCATGAACAGAGCCGTTTGTATCACTACTTGGCGCGAGTTTGGCGCCAATAAAGTAAGGGTGATTTTGCTCACTCTGCTGTTTCTCGGACCAATCGTCACCTTCACGCTGCAGCGCTGTAGCAACCCTGAGGCCCTAAACGCCGATATGCTATCTCATCCGATGATGGCCAGTTTCTTTACTTTGCTCTGGGCATCGGGAGTGATTGGGCGCGAGGTTCAAAACGGCACAATCGCCCTCGTGCTTGCTCGGCCAATCACTATTGCTAACTATGTTATTAGCAAATGGTTTGCCGTTGGTTTTGCTGCTTCTTTGTGCGCAGTGGAGGCAGTCTTTTGTGAACATATAATTTCTGCCGTTAATTGCCCTTCGCTTTTGTGGGCTCCAGAATTTCTCGTTAACGGCTTTGAGCGGATGATTCTCTGCTTCGGTACGGCCGCTTTTCTGGTCTTTCTCTCTTCGCTTGTGTCTGGCCTGAAAGATCTAGCACTGCTGGCTGGCTTTGGCTTTATGTTTGTCTTGTACAATGCCTTCTCTCACACTGTCTATGCAATGTTCAGCAACTTGCATGTAGACAATAATTTTTGCCTTTATTTTGGCCGCATTATTGAGAGTCTGTTCACTGCAATTTTATTTCCTTATGTGCCGGTCTCTACTTTCTTCTCTGGCAGCCTATTAGCCTACGGTCCGGTGCTAGCTCTCTTTACACTTATCACTTGTTGTCTGTCTTTCTCTATCTGGGTGCTCACTCATCGGGAGTTTTCTTATGCAGCCGACTAAATCAAAGAGCACCAGATATCAGCCTCGAGGGCTTTATATTGTCGCCTCAATACTATTAGCCCTCTCGGCCGCTTATAACATTAGCGATCAGTTTGATGACGACTGCCTTAGTCAATACACCAATCCTCTTCGTGGTGCTAGCCCAATTAAGTGGCGCAGCAGAGACGAGGCTCTAAGTGAAGCTAATCGTGCGAATAAACCTATTCTTTATGCTTTTTTGACGAGAAGAGACAATGCTTCTCTGCAAATGTATGGTGAGGGTTTTCACGATTCAAAAGTTGCTGAGCTAATCAATCAAAGTTTCATTCCTGTCAGAGTTGATTGCGATATTCGTGGCTACGGCAATAGAGCGTCGCTCTATAATCAATTGCATAGTCAATATGGCTATAGCTCCAACTGTGAATTATTAGCGGTGCCAGCGCACATGACTGACATGTCATCGACAGATCTTGACTCAAGCGCTAATTTGTCAGAGCTTGGTATCGATAATACTAGCGGTCTAGAATCGGGTTCTCGTTATGACTGTAATTACAGCTATGGTGGAGGCGGCGTCTATCGCCCGGGCCGTTATCGCGCTGATGGACAAGGTTATTGTGGTGGTTCGCCGAAGTTTCTTGGCTACACAAACAAGCAAGAGTTGATTGATTATTTGTATGGGGCACAGCATTGGCACCGGCTGCCGGCTACCAAAGGCAAGGTTGCCTGGTTGCCGCTAGCTGTAGCTACGCAACCAGTGAAGAGCAAGCCCCGTCTGCTTGCCTTTGTTGACAATGCCGGCTCGTCCAGCGACAGCTTGCGCCTCTATACCTTCTGGAATAAAAGAGACTACAGTTTGATCAATAAAGAGTTTGAGCCGGTGCTAGTCGAATTTCACCACGGCGATTCTGCTTACAACCAGCCTCTTGAGAAACTGAAAGCTAAGTATGGCATCACCACCTTACCTGCTCTTGTAATTGAAAGCAGTAATTTGGCTACTCCATTGGTGCAGTTTGGCACTGCCAATGCTGATAGTACCCATGACTTTCTGGTGTCTGGTGTTATGAAGAGCGCGACAAAGCTGTAAACTAATTAGTGTTAGTTCGTTCCCGTTGCCTCTCTTCCCTTTGAAAAGGACTATTAATGGCGCTCACCACTGGCCACAAGACGATTGATGTAGACGGCAAAATTTTACATATTCCTGAGGGCATCAACTACAGCTGTGCTGGCTGTGGTCGTTGCTGTAACGGTGTGGCTGTGCCCATGACTCAGGATGATTATGAGCGTGTTTCGGCCATTGATTGGAGCAAAGAACTGCCCCAGTTTGATTGGAGCAGGCAGTTTAGAATGCTCAGTGCTAAGGAGAACGATAGTTCTGCATACACCCATGCCATCAGGCCAACTGATGATGGTCATTGTCCTTTTTTGATCAACAAGCTTTGCCACATCCACGCCACCAGAGGCGAGCACGTTAAGCCCCTTATCTGTGGCCTGTTCCCGTATTCATTCAATAACACTCCCTCGGGTGTCTATCTCACCGTTAGCTTCCGTAGTAACGCTGTTCTCAGCAATGTCGGCACTCCTCTGACTGAACAGATTGATACTCTCAAAGAAAAGTTTGCTGTTTACAACACGCTTTATACTGCTCGTTCTGTGATTTGGGATGCTGTTAAGCTCACCGTTGACAAGCCCATAACCTGGGAGCAATACCTTGATTACGAAAAAGGAATTTTGGCTGCCTTGATTCGTGAAGACCTTTCCTTGAAAGAAAAAATCTTCACCGCTTCTGATTCTTTATTCAAAGACCTGAATAAGCCTCCCCTGCCGGATACTATCGCCCCGCCCAAGGGCTTAGACAAGAAATTTTTGGCTGGACTTTTTGCTTTGTATTTCCCCAGCGATCCCAAATATCTCAATAAAGATGTGGTCTTTAACGGCATCTCTTTTGCTCTAGATTTGGTGTTAAAAGCGCCTAAGTTCAAGGTCGTCAATCGCTCCTACACTTTTGAAGAGCTGACTAATTTCCCCTGGCCGGAAGCAAATTCTAAGAATGTTTCTGGGGATGCTTCTGGAAGCAGCTCTAAAGAAAATGCTGAGGCCAAAGAAATCGATGATTTGCTCACGCGCTTCTTGTACTCTCGGGTATTCGGCAAATGGTACTTTGGTGGCGGCTTTGCTCAGCTTAGCGTTATTGCTGGCTTCCATCACCTTGCTCTTTTGATGCCATTGATGCGCATGCACGCTGCTGGCTTAGCCATTGCCCGTGGTGCTAGCAAAGTTGAAATGATTGATGTGATGGTGACTGTTCGTCAGCTAGAAGAGAAAGTGCAAGAGGCCGTTCTCGATGGCTACAGTGCCGCTCTCTGGGAGCTGATACTATTTGCCCCAGGCCGCCTGCGCCGACTATTGAATGCCAGTATTTAGATTCATCAGTACTTAGGTGCACTAGCTTTAAGAGCATCAGCATGGGCTAGCGGTACTTTTTCTCGCTAACGTATTGCGTCAATTAAAAAACACACCCAAGAGGAACCGTTGCCTCATTTAAAATGTTACCCCCCCGATTCCTCTTTTGGGTTGTTTTAGTCTGTCGTTTTCATCTTAAATGGACTTATTGTTGGCA
>JBIPOV010000060.1:0-39272 GCA_044378815.1 Obscuribacteraceae bacterium (SeqCode)
ACCTCATGAATGCAGTGAAAGCTTAATCCTCCGAACCGCCGTATGCGGACCCGCACGTACGGTGGTGTGGCAGGGAGAGACCCGTGAGGGTCTCCCCTATGCCAATTAACAAATAAGTTTGGCTCTACTTGGCGTTTAAGCAAGCAACCAAGACGCGCCCTGAATTAACATCATATTTGAGCAGCATGTACCAGGGGGCAAAGCCTGCTGGTGGAACTTTCACTGGTGATACTTTGCCTAGGGCCTTGGTTATTGCCTTCTCAACTTGACTATTCTCGTTATCGTCGGCTAAACGTACCGAACTCAAATTACCAACTTGTTTTTCAGTGGTGATATTGGAGATTTGGCCGCTATTTTTGACGACAAAGCTGACCAGGTAGGAATACTTGCGATTGGCCGTTTCTACCAATTGTGCTGATCCCGGCACCGACATATTGGCTTGGATAGATTGACTTAGATCTTGGATATAGGAATCAAGGCGGTTCAAGGTTTCTGTTGAGGCCAGTACTCGATTTTGTTGAAATTTCGATTGACTTGCTGGTGATGGTCTGTCGGGGCTAAGCCAGATATATTGTGGCTCAGTGCTGACTGCGTCTGAAAAGGCTTTGGCGGCCGTTTCATCGTAGGCTGGGCCGTCGGCTTTTCTTCTCTTTTTGCGGCTAACCGTGTTGGCTGTGCCGTCATTGGCGTTTGTGCTTAATTCGGCCTTGGCCGCGCTTGCGTCATTGTTTGAGGCTGCTGTTGAGGCCGCAGTGCCCTGGGCTGGAGCAATTTCGGCTGGCGTTGAGCTTGCTGCCGGCTTGCGATCCACCGGTTTGACCTGGTATTGAGGAGCGGTCCAGAGTACTCCACTGCTGCCTGATGATACGGCAGTATCAGCGCTAGAATTGCTACCAGATGAGCTGGAAGTTGAACTGGTTGATGAGCTGCTAGAGTCGCTCTGGGCCAAGGCTGGTAGGCTCAAGCTGATAGAGATTGCTGTCATGGCCAATGCTGTCAATGCAACTGCTGGCATGCGAAGCGCGCGTCTGATAAATCTATTGTTCATATGCAACTGGTCCTACGTCCTCTAATTTATTGATTTTTCAACCGTTCTAACTATACCCAGGAAATGGTTTCTGACATCCACTGTTTTGGGGTGAATCGGTTTGCCAACGGCGATAAGGTTGCTGAGGCTTAGATCGCAGGCAATTAACATAGCTTTGTCGAGATTAACTTTTTTGCTGGGCTCCTGCACAACATCGCTATATAGACCTTGCCAAATAGGGTCAGTGAAGTCTTTGGGGCGGCTTTCTTCTAAGCAATCTGCAAGAAAGACTACTTTTGAAACCTCTGACATCGGTACATTGCCCAAGGTGTGCTCACTGATTGCAGCCAGCACTTCTTTATTGCTAATTTTCAGTTCTTGCTTGATTGTCAGCGCCGCCACCGGACCGTGCAGAAGATGACCGTTGATCTTGTCTATAGCCGACAGTTCTATACCGCCAGCGAGCGCGCGTTCAATCAATTCTTTATCTTTTACTTCTTTGCAGCAATCGTGTAAATAGCAGGCCAAGCCGACGAGCATCCTGTTGACACCCGCTTTTTTGGCAATCATGTCACCCACTTGGGCTACGCCGCAAACATGCTCAAATCGCTTTTTGGAAATGCGTGGCTGGGTCCATTGACGAGCTGTTTCAAGAGTCATACCAGCTGGTACGCCCACTATTTTCTTCGTTTTTTCCTTAGTCTTCGGCACTATCTTTGTTCTTCTTTTACTTTGTAAAAACCACTGCTCTGAATTAGCTTGTCTACCTCTGGCGGCACCATATATAGTACTGTTTTGCCCAGGCCAATGCGTTTGCGAATGTTCGAAGCGGAAATGGCAATGCCAGGAAAATCGACAATTCTAATGTCAGCACCATCAATTTGCTCTGGTTCGCTTTCGGCAATTGTTTGTATGACGCTTTCATTGTGAGCATCAGAGAGGTATCGCAATCGTGGCACAACCAAAAGCCGGCATATAGAAAGCAGTTCTTCGGAGTTGTGCCAGTCTTTGAGAAATGGCACGTTATCGCCACCAATAATCAAGTTGACCTTGGTTGTTCCTTTTGCAATGATTTCTTTGACTGTGTCTACTGTATAAGATGGTCCGGTTCTCTCTAGCTCTAATCGGGAAGCTTCGAAAAAGGGGTTGCTGGCCACGGCTGCTTCAACTAATTTGTGCCGGTCTTCGCCAGGCAAGAGGCCGACTTGTCTGTGGGGAGGATGGGGAGACGTGACAAAAAGTACTTTGTCGAGGGCAAACTGGTCACGGGCGCATTCAGCAATAAGTAGATGACCCAGGTGAATGGGGTTAAATGTGCCGCAAAATAGTCCGATTTCTCTCATTTTTGTTTTGTCCGCGTGTACACACGCGGCAACCTTGTTCGTAAGCGACAGGCAAGCTCATACGTAATGGTATCAAGAGTTTCGGCCCATTGACTTAAAGTTAGAGTAGTCTGAGCGGAAGTGCTCTTTTTTGCTATTTCATTTTTTGCTATTTCATTGTCGCTGCCAATTAATGTGATGACATCGCCTTCCTGGGCTTCTGGCACGTCCGTAATATCAAAGAGCATCTGGTCCATACTGATGCGGCCAACTTGATTTACTTTTTTTCCCATCAACAGGCCTTGCATGCGGTTTGAGAGACCGCGGTCGACGCCGTCAGCATAACCAATTGGTATAGAAGCTAAGAGCGTTTCTTTCTTTGCTGTCCATGTCCAGCTATAGCCCACTGACTGACCCGCGGCAATCTTGTTTATATGATTGATGCGTGCTCGCACAGAAAGGGCTGGTCTGAGAGCCAAGTCTGGTGATACCGTACCTGGTTGCAAACCGTAGAGGTAGAGCCCAACTCTGACTAAGTCGTAGTGCACTTGTGGAAATGCAGTCGCCTCGCTTGAAGCTAGGTGGAAAAAGGCATTGGCGAAATACTTCTTTGTTAGCTCGACGGCTTGACTAAAGAGCTGGTTTTGCAGAGTTACCGCTTCTTCGTTGGCAGCTTTGGCCAGGTGGCTATAAACACTTACCAGCTCCAAATTATTTAGGCCCTTGATCAGCTTCAGGGTGTCTTCTAGCTTTTCAAATTGCACACCGAGGCGATGCATGCCCGTGTCTATCTTGAGATGCACTCTCGCCTTACCACAGGCAGCTACATCTCGAATTTGCTTTTCGCTGGTTAGGGTAATATCAAGGTTGTTTTCAAGAGCTGTGTTTATAGCCCAGGATGGTGTCGGGCTTAATATCAGCACCGGAAGCTTGATGCCGCTAGCCCGTAGCTGGGTGCCTTCGTCAATGGATGCTACTCCCAACCAGTCAATGCCTTCGCTCGATGCTTCTAGTAGTTCGGCAACACTGGCAGCCCCGTGGCCATAGCCGTCGCTCTTTACTACCGCCATCAATCGTGGGCTCTGGCAAGCCGCTGGGGCAATGTCTGGGCTAATACCTTTTATAGGTGACGTAAGTCGATTGCGTATAAATCTGAGGTTTTGCTCGATGGCGTTGAGGTCTACCTCTACCCAGGCGTCTCTGCGAATCGATGTGAGGTTGGCTTGGCGAGTGGGGAGCATTAGTAAATTATCGACATACTCAGTATTTGAAGCGCTTCTTAGAGCTTTGCTTTATGCTAGCATTGCTGATGGTCAGCGTAATTATTTCCGCTAAACACAAGGCTCGTCAGAGACTTTGATGGTAGGGGAAATTAAAGCGTAACCTTAAGTGCTGCTGTCAATATATATATTCAACCTTGACTCAGCCCTTAGAAGCCCTTGGTGGCTTGGAATCTCTTGGGAAGCCCGAGGCCTGACTTGAAGAAAGGGGTCTCACCTGTTCAATTTTCTAGGAATTTGGTTCTAAATCTTCAAAGGGGTGGAGAGTCTTGAATAAAGCAGAATTAGTCGACATCGTAGCTAAAGAAGCTGGAACGACAAAAAAAGACGCCGAGCAAGTTATCAACAAGATGATGGATACCATCATTAAGCATGTTGCTCGCGATGAGAAAGTTACTTTGGTTGGTTTTGGTACCTTTGAAGCCCGTCAGCGTAAAGCTCGCACTGGCCGCAACCCGAAAACAAATGAACCATTGCACATTCCCGCTAAGCGTGTAGCCGGTTTCAAAGTTGGCAAAGAGTTCGCTGAATCAGTGAATAAAGATAAGAAAGGCAAATAAGCCTATTTCGGCATAGAGGAGGTTCGGGTGGGGTTACCTAGAGTTGCAGTAATCGGTTGCGGAAATTGGGGTAAAAACCTGGTTCGCAATTTTGCTCATCTGGGTGCCCTCTCGACCGTCTGTGATGCTGACCAGAAGCGGTTAGATTATGTTGCCAAAGAGCACAAGGGTATAGCTGTTACCAGCGATTACGACAGTGTTTTGGCCGACAAGAACGTTAGCGCTATTGTCATCGCTACTCCTTCTGATACTCACTTCTTACTTGCCGAAAAAGCTTTGATGGCCGGCAAACATGTTTACGTTGAGAAGCCGCTGGCTCGCGATGTGAAGCATGCCGAGAAGTTAGATGAGTTAGCGACAGAGCGCAATTTAGTGCTGATGGTTGGGCATCTGTTGCTTTATCACCCAGCAGTTAATTGCCTTAAAGATCTTATTGCCTCTGGTGAACTGGGCGATCTCTTGTTTGTCCGCTCCGATCGCATGAATTTCAATAACTCGCGTCGTGACTGGAGCGTCCTTTGGGACTTGGCACCTCACGACATTTCAATGATGAGTTATTTACTCGATTGTGAATCGCCCGAAGTGAGTCGCGTGGGCGGATGGGACACTCTAGGTGATGGCCTTGTGGACGTGGCCTATCTTGATTTAACTTTCCCTATGGGCAACCGTAGCATTCCAGGTCAGGTGCGCAATAGCTGGATTGACCCGCAGAAATTGGTGCGTTTGACAGTTAACGGCACCAAGAAAACAGCCGTGCTTAATGACACGCAGCAAGAAGACAAGTTGGCTTTGCACAGTGTCACCCCTGAAGGACGTATGGTTGTTGAGTATCCATACTATCCAACCGGTGAGCCGCTGCAGTTAGAATGTGAGCACTTCCTTCAATGTATTTTGCGTGGTGAGCGCCCTCGCACAGACGCTAATAACGCTTATCATGTCGTTCGTGTACTATCGGATGTTGAAAAGCGTTTGTCTGCTCGTCCGCGTCGTGTAAATGCCATCGCAACATCCCGTTAGGATTTGCTTGCGGGTGCACACAAGATCTTTTAGTTGTGTATAATTTCTTTCTGCGCTGGTTCTTCGATGGCTCTAAGCCTAATGCGGGAGTAATTCAGTGGTAGAATGCCTCCTTGCCAAGGAGGATGTCGCGAGTTCGAATCTCGTCTCCCGCTCCATTTTAAAGCTGCCCATTGGGCAGCTTTTCTTTTTCGTCGTCTAATTAACAGATTTAAAAGATTGCCTTGCTTGAGCTATATTAGTCATGTAAGTGCTGCGCGAGAATAAATCTGGAGAGTGACATCGGAATGACTGACGGAGTGCAAGATCCAGCAAACGAAGCTTCAAATTCGGCCGATCCTCATGTGGAAACTAAAATAGAAGCTACATTAGAGCCGACCTCTGAGGCGATGAATGAACCTTCTGCCGAGCAGGTTAAGGCGGCAACTGTGGCTGCCTCTGCCAGCGATCCGGTTGTTGACTCCGCTGTTGAAGTAGCAGCATCTACAGCTTTGCAGGGGGCTGCTCTGCGGCGTTCGCCCTGGCAATCATCAATGGAGGCCATCCGGTATGTTGGTCAGGCTTCCGCCACCGATGAGGTGCAAGTTCGCACATCAGATCGGGTTACTGTAATCGCCTTGCTTATTTGTTGTATAGCCGAAGTGTTGTCGCTTGTATATACGCCGATGGCTAGCATGCGTTTGGCCTTCATTGCTATTTCAGATGTAGTTTTGGCCGTGGCTGTTACTATGTTTTTGGTTTACCGTCTTGGAATCTTGTCTTCTCTTGGTAAGCGACAAGCCTTGATTTGTTGGCAGCTGATGATGGGCTGTATTTTTCTAGGAATTTTCTTGTGCGTAAATGTGGCTGCTGGCGTGGCTTTGGGCGTGTCTGCGATGTATCCAGCTGAGCTTCCGTAAGGCGAGTAAGCCGAAAACAACCACTTAGTTTGGCCGATTTCCAATTAGCTTCCGGCTACTACTCGGCGGCAACTGTAAATAATCCAGCTCTAGTCGCAGGGCCGTGCCTTCTGCCATGTTAAAATCCACAATCTAATTTGTATTTCGGCGTATATAGTCACTGAGAGAGAAAGTCATGAAGGTCACCCTCGAACGGGAAGGCAAAAACATAGTAAAAATGGGCATCGAGTTGGAACCTGACAAGGTTTCCCGAGCCTACGAGATGGCTTGTCGCCAGCTCAGTCATCAAGTGCGTATCCCTGGTTTTAGACCGGGCAAAGCGCCAAGAATGATTATTGAAAAGACCATTGGTGAGGAAGCTATCAAGCGTGAAGCTTTAGAGAAACTTGTTCCTGAGCTAATCAACGAAGCTCTTTTAAAAGAAAATCTCGATATCATCACGGCTCCTGAATATTCCAATTTCGATTTCAAGCTTGGTCAACCGCTGAAGTTCGAAGCTAAGTTCGAGATTCGTCCTGAAGTCAAGCTTGGCAGCTACAAAGAGATCGAAGTCAATGTGCCTGAAGTAGCACTTCCTGAAGATGCTCTTGAGCGCGCCCTCGCAAACGTAGCCGAAACCAAAGCTTCCCTCGCACCCGTAGAAGGTAGAGCGGCTGAAATGGGCGACACTGCTGTGATTGATTTTGAGTGCTTCGTTGATGGCACGCCTCTTGAGGGTGGTAAAGCTGATTCATTGATGCTTGATCTCGTTGAAGGATCTTTCTTGCCTGGTTTCTGTGAACAAGTTGTTGGTAAAAATGCCAAAGATAAGTTCAAAGCCAAGGCCACTTTCCCTGAAAACTACAAGCGCAAAGAAGTAGCTGGCAAAGAAGCTGAGTTCGACGTTCATCTTAAGGAGATTCGCAAGAAGACTACTCCAGACGTTAATGACGAACTGGCTAAATCAGTTGGTCACGAAAATCTTGATGGTTTGAAAGAGTCGATCAAAGCTGAACTGCATGAAGTGGTCAAGCAGGAAAATGAGTCACGTGCTCAGAGAATGGTAGTGGAGGCGGTGGCGTTGAGTGCTCAAGTCGACATACCAGAGACTATGGTTGAGCGTGAGCGTGATTTGTTGCTTGGTCAACTACGTCGCTATGTTGAACAAAATGGCCAACCATGGGAAGAGTTTGAAGCAACCGACGAGTACACTCAGATGAAAACCACTAAGTTGGAGGAAGCGCGCCAGCGTGTTCTTACTTCCTTAGTGTTAGGTGCCGTTGTGCGCGAAGAGAAGCTCACAGTCAACGATGAAGAAATGGCTCCCTACTATGCTGAACTGGCCATGCGCTATCAGTTGCGCCCAGATCAGTTCGAAGAGTTTGCCAATAACGAAGACGTGCGCAGGCAAGTAGCTGAAGAAGTTTTGACCGGTAAAGTTGTAGAACTTTTGGTCAGCAGTGCCAAAATTAACTTCGTGCCAGATGAATGTACTGAAGATCACGACCATGCAGCCCAAGGCCACAGCGGAAAAGCTGTAGCTAAAGCTGACAAGGCTGAAAGCAAAACTGAAGCCAAGGCTGCTGCTGAGGGCAAAGAAAAGCCTAAAGCTGAGGCCGGCAAGAAAGCTAGCAAGAAAGCTGAATAGGCTACTTTGATACTTGAGAGGTGACAAGTACACCACACGTGCTCTCCTGGGACTTTTTTGAGAAGTCTCTGATCAGAGGCCGTTTAATGTGTATTTGTCACTTTTAAGTAAGATAGAATGCCACATGAGCGATAAAATATCCTCTGAGCACTGCTCAAAGCTAAGAGACATCCTAGGAAACGGAAGACAAAATGACTACACAAAAATACGGTGACAACAACATCATTAAGTCGCCACCAAGCTCGAAGCAACTTTATGAGATCTGGAGTCAGACTCCTTATGTCAGCCCTGAAGCTATTTACGCACCCACAGTAATTGAAACTACTGCTCGCGGTGAAAGAGCTTTCGACATCTTCTCTAGATTGCTGCGCGAGAGAATTATTTTCCTGGGCACCGCAATTGATGACATGGTGGCAAACCTCATCGTCGCTCAGTTGTTATTGCTTGAAGGCGAAGATCCAGAAAAAGATATCCGTCTATATGTCAACTCACCTGGTGGTTCTGTCACCGCTGGTTTGGCTATTTATGACACTATGCAACACATCCGTTCAGATGTATCCACAATCTGTTTGGGTCAAGCTGCATCTATGGGTGCCTTCCTTCTTTCTGCTGGTAAGAAAGGCAAGCGTCTTTCGCTTCCTCACTCACGCATCTTGATTCACCAACCATTGGGTGGTGCTCAAGGTCAAGCTACCGACATTGAAATTCAAGCTCGCGAAATTCTTCGCATTAAGCGTCAATTGAATGAGTTGATGGCAGAACATACTGGCCAATCGGTTAAAACAATCGAAAAAGACACAGATCGTGACAACATCATGACTGCAGAAGAAGCCAAGGAGTACGGCCTTGTAGATCAAGTTATTACCAAACTTGAGCAATCGCCCAACCTGTCAGCTGTCTAAACGTTCTTAGTTGATGCCCGGGCCTGAGCGCCCGGGCATTTAACTTTGTAGAATGCAAAGTGTGTGATTAAGTAGAACTATAGGTCCTAGATAGGGAAACTAAATGCCAAAACAATCGGACAATCGACTCAAGTGCTCGTTTTGCGGAAAGAGCCAAGATCAAGTCAAAAAATTGATCGCTGGCCCCGGAGTATATATCTGCGATGAGTGTGTTGATCTTTGTAATGAGATCCTTGATGAAGAACTGTTCGAAGGCGGCGCTGCTGCTCAGCCCGCTCCAGAAACATCAACTCCGCAAATGGTTGATATTCCTAAGCCTCAAGAAATTAAGGCCTTCCTCGATCAGCATATCATCGGTCAATCACGGGCCAAAAAGATTCTTTCAGTGGCTGTATACAACCACTACAAGAGAATTAGCCACAACGCCGAACTGGCTGATCAAGTAGAGATCTCCAAGTCTAATATTCTGCTGATTGGTCCTACCGGTTGCGGTAAGACACTGTTGGCACAAACATTGGCAAAATTGCTCGATGTTCCTTTCGCCGTTGCTGATGCCACTACCTTGACTGAGGCTGGTTATGTCGGTGAAGACGTTGAAAACATCTTGCTCAGACTCTATCAATCAGCTGATTATGATGTGAAGAAGGCCGAACGCGGCATTATTTACATTGATGAAATCGATAAAATTTCACGCAAGTCTGAAAATACCAGCATCACCAGAGATGTCTCTGGCGAGGGTGTGCAACAGGCCTTGCTGAAGATGATTGAAGGAACCCTTGCTAACGTGCCGCCTCAAGGTGGACGTAAGCATCCTCACCAAGAATTCATCCAAATCAACACTGCCAATATCCTGTTTATCTGTGGTGGCGCATTTGTTGGCTTAGACAAGATTGTTGAAGCCCGCGTCTCTTCCAACCGTAATATTGGCTTTGGTAGTGAGCGTCCTTTGACTGCTTGGGAAAGAGAGCAACGTTCATCTAAGATTCTTATGGACACTGCTCCTGATGACTTACTCAAGTTTGGTCTAATTCCTGAGTTCGTCGGTCGTATGCCGGTTACTGCAGTGCTCGAGGCCCTTGATGTAGAAGCTTTAGTTCGCATTATGGTTGAGCCTAAGAACGCCATCATCAAGCAATATCAGCAGTTGTTGTCGCTTGATGGAGTTGAGCTTAAGTTTGACACCGAGTCAATTCGGGCTGTAGCAGAAGAAGCTCTAAAGCGTAAGACTGGGGCGCGCGCCTTGCGTTCTATCGTTGAAGAAATCATGCTCGACATCATGTACGAAGTGCCATCGCGATCAGATATCAAGGTCTGCCATATCACTAAGGAACTTGTAGAAAAACGATCGACAGCTGAGCTACTTCAGCTTCCAAAGGCTAAACTGAAGGGGGAGATTGCCTAAAGCTTGCTAAGCTGGCGATTTATCCTTAAAAGCGTCAGTTTTTCTCGTTGAGGCCAATTAACGCCTTATGGTGGATTTGAGCACTGAAGTATTCCCCCTCATCCCTCTCCGGGATGTAGTGGTCTTCCCCCAAATGGTAACGCCTTTGTTTGTTTCGAGGCCGCGGTCAATCGCGGCCCTCGAACAGGCTTTGATGCGCGACGATCGTCTTGTTGTTCTGGTTGCCCAAAAAGAGCCAGAGACCGAAGACCCTAAAGTCGAAGACCTTTATCAAATCGGCACTTTAGCCGAAGTGATGCAAATGCTGAAGCTGCCCGACGGCACTGTCAAAGTGCTGGTGGAAGGCTCGATGCGAGTGATGCTGGATGTGATCGAGGATGCTCCCGATCATTTCACTGCCAAAGTTGAAGAGCGCAGTGAGATATTGGTGGATGATGAGATCACCCGCACACTGATAAAGATTTCAGTAGAGAAGTTTGAGCAGTACGTTAAGTCGACGAAGAAAATCAATCCAGAGAGCCTTTTGGCAGTCTCAGGTATTGGTCAACCAGGTCGTCTTGCTGACATCATCGCTACTTATTTGGGGTTGAGTTTAGCTGAGCGGCAGAAGTGTTTAGAGATAAGCGATGCTACCGAAAGACTTGAATATATCGGTCAGCTTCTTTCTCGTGAGCTTGAGTTAGCCGACCTTGAGCAACAGATTCATGACCGCGTGCGCTTCAATCTAGAGAAGACCCAGCGCGAATATTATCTGCGCGAAAAACTGCGCATCATTCAAGATGAACTCAATCAAGATGGTGGCGAACTCGGCGAAATAAACGAGTACAAGCAAAAAATCAAAAAGTCCAAGATGATGGGTGTGGCTCTTGAAAGAGCTAATAAAGAACTCGGTCGTCTTGAGAAAATGATGCCCCAGAGTGCTGAAGCTGGCGTCATTCGTACTTACTTAGATACTCTTGTGGCTTTGCCCTGGGCTAAGCGTTCCCGCGAAGTCATAGATTTGCACAAGGCCGAAGAGATTTTGACCGAAGATCACTATGGTCTAGAGAAAGTCAAAGAGCGCATTCTGGAATATCTGGCCGTGCGCAAGCTGGCCAAAGAGCCAACTGGAACTATTCTCTGCTTAGTGGGGCCGCCTGGTGTGGGTAAAACCAGTCTGGTTAAGTCAATTGCACGGGCCATGAACCGGCAATTTGCCCGCATCAGCTTGGGCGGTGTCAGTGATGAAGCTGAGATTCGTGGCCATAGACGTACTTATATTGGCGCCATGCCCGGCCGCATTATTCAGGCTGTAAAGCAAGCTGGAACTAAAAATCCGGTGATTTTGCTCGATGAAATTGAGAAGATGACCCGCTCTTATCAAGGCGACCCCATGGCCGCTATGTTAGAAGTGCTAGACCCGGATCAAAATGATTCGTTCACAGATCACTATTTAGATGCCCCGTTCTCTCTTTCTGAAGTTGTCTTCGTTGCTACAGCTAATAGCTTAGAGCAAGTGCCAAGGCCGCTTTTTGATCGCCTTGAGATAATTTCTATATCGGGCTACACCGAAGAAGAGAAAGTCGCGATTGCTGAGAATCACATATTGCCGAAGATTCTCTATCGCCATGGTTTAAGCGAAAAGCAATTGAAGATTCCAGCTGCTACTCTGCGCAAAATTATTCAAGAATATACTCGCGAAGCTGGTGTGCGCAGCCTCGAGCGTAACCTCGCCAATGTTTGCCGTAAGGTGGCGTCGCAGGTGGTTAAGGAAGAAGTTGAGTCGGTTAGACTGCAACCGAATCTGGTGCCCAAATTCTTAGGGCCACCCAAGATTGTGCGCGAAAATGAAGTGAAAGGTCCTCAAGTTGGCATTGTTATGGGCTTGGCCTGGACTGAAACTGGCGGCGAAACTTTATCGATTGAAGTAAACACTATGCCCGGTAAAGGCAAGCTGCAACTAACCGGTCAGCTCGGCGATGTCATGAAAGAGTCAGCTGAGGCAGCCTTTAGCTACATTAGAAGTCATGCTGAGTTGCTCGGCATTCCAGCTACCTTCCATGAAACTCTCGATATTCACATACACATACCTGAAGGCGCTACGCCCAAAGATGGCCCATCGGCTGGTGTGGCTATGTGCTGTGCCCTTGTCTCGGCTATTTCGAAAAGACCGGCACGCGGTTCGCTTGCCATGACTGGCGAGATTACTTTGCGCGGACGAGTGCTGCCCATTGGCGGATTGAAGGAAAAAGTATTAGCTGCTCTTCGAGCCGGTATTAAGACTGTCATTCTGCCCCGGAGCAATGAAAAAGATTTGGCCGATATTCCTGACTATGTCAAAGAGAAAGTCGAGCTTATTCCTGTTGCTCATCTTGATGAAGTGTTCGCTTTAATCTTCAAAGATAAAACAAAGAAAACAGAAGCTGCAAAAACGCGTAACACCGTTGGTGGTGCCAAGCGTAGTGCTCTTGGTCGAGTCAAATAAGAGGTCGAAATATAATGCGTTTGCTCAATGTCGTTTTGTCAGCGGCTTCTCTTTTGCTTGCAGTTGCGCCAGCTATTGCTTCTGACGCTGCCGGATCTTCTAAGGGCTCTTCTGCTGGGGCCGCAGACACCAAGCCTGCTCCTGCGGCTAGTACCTCAGCCTCTTCTCCTTCAACCACTGCCTCTGCGGCAGTTGCTCCTGCTGCGACATCTCCGACTCTTACACCGGCAAAGAAAGCTTTGATTCTTGAACTTTTGAAGATGACCGATGCCGATAAACAGGTCGAGATGATCATCAATCAATTGACTCTCTCTCATCAAAGACGTTATCCCACTTTGCTGGCGCAAGCCATTAATGCTGCTCCTAATCTTTCAGAAGAAAAGAAAAAGGAGCTAATCGCCAGTGCTCAAGAACAGAGTGCTCGCTCGTCTGAGCGCCTTCGGCAGTTGTTCACGCAGAGAATCGACCTGAGCAAGGTCATGCAAGAAGTGGCACTAGTAGTCTATGACAAGAACTTCACTGAGTCTGAAATGCAGGACATCATTACTTTCTATAAAACACCAACCGGTAAAAAGACCCTGCAAGCGCTGCCGGCAGTTATGAGCGAATCAATGGAGATGACCACTGCGCTTATAACTCCTCCCCTTGGTGACATCATGAAACAAGTTTTGCAAGAAGAGCGTGAACGTTTGCAGGGCTTAACTACCGGCGAGAAATAGAGAAGTAAATCGAATTTGAATTTGAATAGGAATTTGCTTATGAGAGTTCGAGCCTATTCTCGGCTATTAGTTCAATTTTGAAAATAGTTGTATATGCAACTATTTTCAAAATACGTGAGCACTCAAGTATTTTGTTTTGACCATGGGGCGTCCTTGATAATCCAGAACAGGTAGGCTACGTTTTCTTTGGTTGTCTAAGGCTCTCTACGAATGAGTTTAATTTATCGAGCCATCCTTCAGATTTCGAAGTGTCGGTAGTTTTTTGAGCGAGCGTGCTGCTAGCTTTGTTCTCATTTCTGGGCTGTTCAGCGGGGCAATTTTGGCGTAGGAATCCGAGTGGATCATCGTGTTCGTTCGGGGCTTCAAAAAGTTTGACGTGGGTCATGACTCCGTATCGCTTTGTGATCGCTTCAATCGCCGCAAAGCTTTTTAAAAGGTCACTGAAGCAGGCACCAAAAATAAACTGTTCCATTGGGCTACTCTCGATTTTCCAGGCGGCTTTTTGGTTTTGCATAAGTCCGATTGAAAGCGGTCCTTCTGAAGCTGTTAGTTCTTTTAGAATCTCTGCAAATGCAGATGCTGAATTTATAGTTTTTCGTTTTTCATGGGGAACATAGGCCGTAAAAATCGCCACTATTGGATGGTGTGAATGATTGAGTTCAATCTCAACACGACCACCGCGAGCATAAAAATATTGGCCAAAGAGCGCTGGAAGCGTAATCACATACGGGTGATGAACGAATACCTGATGTTCTAAGGCCATGACTTCTGGAGCGAATGTGTATGGGTAAGGCCAGTCATCAAAGTATTTTGATTCTTTATAAGGAGTTAGTAGATTTTGCCTTGCAAATTCGCTAAGGGGCGATGTCCCTTCACAAGTATCTATCCACTGGTGATGGGATTCCACTAGTTTTGCCAACTCAGTTGCTACATCTTGTGCTAGCTCTGCAGTGGGAAAATTTCCGACAATTGTATAACTGCCGCTGTTGTTGCTAGCAAAGGCATTCCAGATTTTGATTTTCATGTTTTAGCCTCTCTTGATAGCGGCGCTGATTTTGATATTGAATTTGACAATGAATTTGCAATTACCAATTGAGACAGGCTTTCGGAAGTCTGGGTGTTGGCGTTGAGTCCGAATCCTGGTGTTCTAGCGCAGCCTGGTAGCAGTGATGCTGTGCTTAGTTCGCCTTGTCTATGTCGCCAAATGTTCATAATGTCTTGAGCGTTCTCGAATTCTATTTTCGTCTCGTGAAAGCTGCAGGGCTGAAGTTTTTTGTCGCTTGTGAGTACGATGAAGTCGCGCCCGGCTCCGCAATCTTGGCGATCGAAGAGGCGAGGTACACCGTCCATGCGGTCGCCCCAGCAAACATCTAATTTGATTTGGCACTGATTTTTCAGGGCTCTGGCAATAATTGCTACCCGCTCAGCCAGCTTTTGGGCGCTATCGGCATCAAGGTGAAGAGCGATATCGCTGCCGTTATAGCTGAGCAGCAAAATATCTCTACAGCCAAGTGAGGCCAGCTCCAATACTGTTCTTTCTAGGTCGGCTAGGCGCTCTGGGGTAACCAAATAATTTACTCCGAACCGTGCTTTTGCTTCCACGAGCTCAGTTACTTTTGAACGCCAATCATTGTTTTCATAGAGTGAGAGCCGAATCTGTCCATATTTTCCTCCTATCGCGGCCAGACGAGCAGGTGTCATGGCCAGGCCATTTGTAGTCAGGTTAACTGCCAGTGCAGTTTCGTCGTACAAACGGCAGACGAGGTCGGCGAAATTTGGAAATGTCCAAGGTTCACCTCCGCCGAAGGCAACTTCTAGAACCCCAGCTTGAGCCAGTTCAAAGAGTACGGTAAAGGCTTGATCGGATGTCCAGCCACTTTGGGCTGTCAGGTCTCGTGAGCAGAATGTGCAAGCCAGATTACAAGCGTTGGTGATGCCAAATTGTACGACTCTTGGCGCTGCTTGTTTTAAGTGCTCAGTTTCGGGGCCTTGGCAAAGAGCATTGAGTCCAGTGTCTCTATCGAAGAGTAGCAGTGAACCATCTAAAGGGAAGCGCCTAAGGCTAGCAAGGGTCTCTGGTACGGGGATTGAGTTTACTGAATTTGAACTTTCAGGCATTTGTAAATCATAACAGTTCGGTGCCCAGGCTACTTCGCTCTCAAACGTGCTTCCATATCATCGAGCTGTTTTAGTCTGGCTGAAGCAATTTGCCCGGGGAGCATGCCGGCTTTGAGAGCCTTGTGGCGATTGATTTCACCGCGAACCTGAATGCGCAGCGTATCAAGCATGGCGAATGCTGTTGCTGGAATTGCAATCAGCGAAGCGGCAAATAACAGGTCATTGGTTACTCGTCCAGCTCTGACTGTTTTGCTGTTGTAGTGGCTGTTGAAGCCCGGAATTGCGAAGAGAATGCCGGAAGCTGTCTTTGTTCCGCCGACATAAAGACCAGCGCCAACGTTTTGTGTCGCTGCCAACTTAGCCGCAGCGTTTTTCTTCTGCGCTGCTCGCAGTTCGTCATTAAATACTTTTTGGTCTTCGCCATAGAGGCCTTCCCTATCGATGGCATTGGCAAGAGCGAGGTTGGATACTTTGCCTTGTTTGATTAGCTTATCTAGAGTCGCCAGATCTGATTCTAGAACTTCTACTCTTGCATCGCTAGAATCTTGTACTGCATGCTTAATGCGGTGTTTTGTCAACTCAGCAACGCCTTTGCCTGCTACTCTGCTGAGTATCGGGCCCCACATTGTTAGTTGGCCAGATACGGTGAAGAGCGCTCCAGCTCTTCCATTCCAAACACGATGCTTTCTATGGAGAGATAGATAGGCGAATTCGTACCCGATAGCATTGGTGGTATTCTTGGCGAAGTCAAAGAAGTATTGCCATTGTTGGAAGGCAATAAGTCTTCTTGCACCAACATGGAAGCGTTGAAATTCTTGCAAAGATTGATCCCTTAGATCTTTCAAGACTTTGCCTTCCGCCTCGTCAACTTCTACATGTGCTGTCAGAGCAGGAGAGGACGCTTCGATCTTTGTTAACGCTGCTCTTTGAGCCAGTAAATCGTCTATGTCATTTTTGAGGCCTTCTACATGTTTGGTTGCTGCAGCTGGTGAAAAACCGTGCTGTCTAGCAACTAAATCGTGGCAGCCATTAACACCAAATTCCATGACAGCGGCGCCGGCACCAATGATGGCACCAATCATTGGAATATAGTTTGCACTCTCCTGCAAATGGCGGTGAACACCTTGAGCCCGGTGTATGTGGCCACCGCGGTTGATTACCGAAATGATTGCTCCCGCTAGACCTGTGCCCATATTGATCTCTTGCAGACCAGCATAGCGTAGACCTTTCCAGCGGCCTTGCTTAGCAACTTCTTGGGTATAATGCATGTTGAATTTTTCTAGTTCAATTTCTTTTAGCAAAATCTGTTTCGTTAGATCATCAATTTTAGATACTGATTCTTCTGGAGTAATTGAAGCTCCACCAGAAAGAGTAAACTGTTCTGCCGCTGGGCTTTGCGCCAATACTGGCGCCTCCGCCACTAGCTGAGGGGCTCCGCTTGCGGAGGTCTCCTCAGTTATCGCGTTTGCATCTTCCTCTGTATCTTCTGCTTTACCTGGCACCGTCCCAAGTGGCCCATTAAGAGTGAAGTTGCCGTAGGCAATCTTTGTATCGTTTTCAATGTTAGCCGCAGCAATGCTATCGGTTTTCGAGTCGTCACTCGTTGCCGCTAAGCAAGCTAGATTTGATTGAATCGTGAATGATGTTGCCAGAAGGGCGCAAACAATTTTCTTACGACTATTTCTCAGTGCCACAGAATGATTCCTATTAGTTTTGACTGATTGCTGTACTGAACAAGCTGTATGTTGGCGGCGCTTGCTTGACAAGGTGGACTGCTTCAATCTGAGTGAAAACGTAATCGTAGGACAGTAATGTGATGATAGTGTGATCGTTGTCGCTTTTACCTTTTTTATGGCTTAAGGCCAACTCCTTACTAGTAAGAAGTTGGCCTTAAGTTGCTGCGTTCCTAGCGATACCACCCCTGATACTGCTTTGGAATCTCACTTCGCTTTGGGCAAAGTGTTCTGGTGAAAAGCTTATTTGTTCTTTCTGTGTTGATCGAAGAGTTTGTTGATTTTATCTACTCCGTTATTCATGTTCGTTCTCCAATCATCTGCGCCGTTGAAACCACGAACGGGGCTGCCTAGTGCATGAATTTTGCCATCAACGCCGACATAACCTGTTGTGGAGTAAGGGACGTTTCCGGGCTTTCCAGGTCCGCTACCGTCGTTAAAGCCTGGGATTTGTTGGCCGATTCTTCCACCAAGGTCGCCAAGACCGCTTTTCATAACCAAGGCGCGACCTTTCATACTATCGGCTAAACCGCTCTCCATGGCTGCGTTCAGTTGTCGGCATGGAGGGCAAGGGTTGCTTGGGTCGGTTCCTTCGAAGCCGATCTCCATGACGATTGGCAGGCCGAGCTCGCGGGAGAGACGCTTCACTTCTTCGATATCATTGCCGCTGTATTTGTGATCAGTGGCTTCCTTGATGCGTTTTTGTCTTTCGAGTTGCTGTTCTTGTTCTAGTTTCTTCGCTGCTTCTTGCTGCTCTGAAGCCTCAGGTTTCTCCTTTTCTTTAGCTGCTTCTGCCTCTTTAGCCGCTTGCTCTTCTTTAGCCTTATTGTCTACTTGTTTTGTTGCGTCTTTGAGAAATGGAGTTTCTTCTTTTGCAGTTTCACTTTGTTTCTCTTTTGCTTGTGACTCCTTGTTTGGTGTTTCTGGCTCTTTGCCGCTAGGGTTCTGATTTTGGCCCTGCTTATTGGCCGATGTGTTACCGTTCTCTCTTGGTAGGTCTGTATTTGCTTTGCTATCTGCTCTTTCTGCTGGTTTCAAATCCGGTTTTGGCGAAAAGTCAGTCTGCGCGGCTGCGAAATTCCGAGCTGTGGAGCTTTCGGCATAGCGGCCTTGATCTTGCAAACCGGCTTCTATGTTGGCGCCCCAGTGAGTGCTTGTTACTTTGTCGGGTCCAATTCTGCCGCTTTCATCAGCTTTCACCGATTGAACGCTGGTTTTTGCCATATCTAACGGCTGACCGTTGCAATCTTTCTGGTTGTCTTTGATCCATTTGTCCCAATTTTGAGCGGATTTATCATCGGGATTGGCCGCAAGCTTTTGCGCTACAGCGTCTTTATCGACTACCATGAAGTTCAGGTTTGGGTTAGCTTTCTGTAGCTCAGGCAATTTAGCTAATAGCTCCTTACTTCCAGGAGTGTTCTCGCCGACGATCGCTATAGCTAAGCCTTTTTGTTCATTGAATGCCTGTTTGTAAGCATCACTAGCTTGAGAAAAAGTGGCGGCTCCTGATGCTTCTATAGTTTTTTCCCATTCTGATTTGGGTTTGTCGTCGACTTTGGCATCTTCTTCGGCTTTATCACTGCCTGAGTCTTGCTCCTTACCAGCGGGAATTTCATTTCTTTCGTCGCCAAAGAGATTGTTTTCTTGGCTGGCATCCTTCTTTCCTTCTTTCTGGCTAGGTTTTTCTAACTTATCGGTGGTGTCGGCAGCATCCCCTTTCTTGCCGAGGCCGCTGACAGAGAAACCGTCCATCATTTTTGCAGCATCGCTTCCTGGATGGAAAGCGGTATTTTGGGTCGCCTCTGATGAGATATGGTCTTGGAATTTCTTGAATTCTTTTGGTCCTATCTCTTTTTCTACTTGCTCCATGCTGAGTGGGCGACACGACCCGTTAGGGCCCTCTGTACACTCTATGGCTCCGCCATGACCATCCGATTTGTATCCGCGATCATTAGCTGTATCAGCTGCAGGTCTGTCAAGTGTCTGTTGGCCCATATTAGTAAATCTCGCTCTAGTAAGTTGGAGTGGTTCAGGGGTGAATGTCCTTTCAGACTAAGTGGAGATTGTTGCAGCAGTGTTGCAAAGAGGAAAAGTGGGGTAAATTGCTGGCAAGGCCTGAGTACTCTAAAGGAATCACCGTTTGCGAGCACCTCAAATAGGAATTAGCTTCAAAGGCTGCCTGCTTATCGTTTGCCCCCTTGTCGTGCAGGTTTTCTTAAGCGCCGGTCTGCTCTCCCTTGAGCAGGCGGCACAAAACGCCGAGAATGCTGAGCGGCGCTCCAAAGAGATTCTGGTTCGAATTACCGATTTTCAAAAGAGTAATTACGACATGGTTCAATCTACTGTCCTTTTTACTTCCTTTGGTCGCGAGCAATATCGCCAGACAGCATTGGCCAAGCAGGAAGAATTAGCCTGGCGCTTTAAAGCTCTTGAAGGGGCACTGAAGCAGCAGCCAGAGCAGGCTGAAAATTTAAAAAAATTGTCTGTGGCCACAACTGAGTATGTTGCTAGGTTTCGCCAAATTTTGAATATGCTTGGAGAAGGTAACACTAGGTATGCGGCGGTTCTGGCTCGCGACTTGCGTGATTGCATATTGGTTGATAGAAACAATATTGCTCAGCTCAACGAGAAAATTATTCGTTTAGAGCAAGAGAGATTGTCTAATTCGCCGGAGTCTTCTGTGCGCTTGCGTGACGATCAGCGGCGCTTGATCTTCTTTGGTATTGCGCTCAACTTCGCCGCTGGCCTGATTGCCTCCTTTTTCTTCTTTAAAGATATTGCTTCTAGAATCGCTAAAATATACGCAGATACTCGTGCCTATGCGGCCCAGAAGCCTATGCTGCCTGTGCTTGAGGGTAATGATGAAATCTCGCAATTAGACCGCAGTTTGCATGAAATGGCCAGTCAATTGACTAGCTCACAAGAGCGCGAAACCGCTATGCTTGCTAATGCTGGTGATGTAATTTTTACCCTTACTAGTGCTCTTACTCTTAGTGCTGCTGGCGGAGCCAGTCAGCAACTCTGGGGCAGCAGCCCTCAAGATCTGCTTGGAACTAGATTTATTGCCATGATAGACAAGCAAGATGAGGCTCGTGTGCGTGACTTGCTGCACGACCTTGGGCCCGATAAAAACACGAGTTTCTTTGCTGTTTTGAACGTTAGAGATCACTCTCGGGTAGAGTTTCAGATCAATGCCAGTCGTTCTCGCGACGGTCAAAGTATTTACTGCGTTGCCCGTGACGTTTCTGAAGCTCGGCGCATAGAGAGGGCTAAGCAAGAATTCGTCAACATGTTGAGCCATGATTTGCGCACGCCGCTGATGAGTCAGTTGACTTTCCTTGAGCTTCTTACTACTGGCAGTTATGGCGAATTGAGCGAAAAGGGAACTAAGCGTGCTCGCTCGGTGGCCAATAATCTAAAAGTCTGCGCTGGCCTTGTTGACGACTTTTTAGATATTGAACAAATGGAGACTGGTAAATTCGAGCTGCGAAAAGAGAGTTGTGAGGTGACCAAACTAATTGTCTCTGCCCTAGACCTTGTGGCCGATTTGGCTCAAGCTCGTGGTATTGAGATTATCGTTGAGGACATCCCTCCGCTCTCTGTCCCGGCCGATGAGAGGCGCATTGTGCAAGTGATTCAAAACTTCATTTCTAATGCCATAAAGTATGGAGCAAAGAAAGAATCGATAGTCAAAATTGAGTCACGCCTGGTACACGACTCTAAAAATCCTCAAATTGAAATTGCAGTGCTCGATAATGGTCCTGGTCTGCCTCCTGAAATTAAAGATCGCGTTTTTGATCGCTATGCCTCCCATACTCAGTCACTGTCTGTTTCGGGTTCGGCAAAAGCCTCTTTGATTAACAGCAATGGTTTAGGTCTGGCAATTTGCAAAGAGATTATTCAGGCCCATGGTGGAACACTTGGTGGTGAGAATCGTGCGGTCGGTGGATGTAAATTCTGGTTTCGCTTGCCACTAGAATTGCATGAAGTAAAATTGGCTACAGTAAAGCAAGCAGACTAGAGGAAGAGTAAAGCTTTGGCGAGAATCCTATTAGCAGAAGACGACACCCTGGCAGCACAACTGCTCAAAGATGTGCTTGAGGGTGAGCGCCACACGGTTGACATGGTGCATGACGGAAACGACGCTTTGTCTATGCTTGGTACCTATAGCTTTGACATTCTAATTCTTGATATTACTATGCCTGGTCTTGATGGCCTTTCGGTCTTGAAAGAGTTCCGCCGCAATGGTGGCTTAAACCCTGTATTGATTCTTTCTGGCCGGGGCAAGAGTGAGGATAAGGCCCTTGGCCTTGATCTTGGTGCCGATGACTATATGTCAAAGCCTTACGATGTTCGTGAGCTGTCTTCTCGCATCAGGGCGCTGCTGCGGCGTGATCCGCAATTAGCCTCAGAAATTATTCAGTGTGGCAATCTAAAGCTCGATAGCAAGGCTGGTAAATTGCATCGTGGGCTCGAAGAAATAAAGCTCTTACCGAAAGAGTATCTATTGCTTGAATTTTTGATGCGCCACCAGAATCAGCTTTTCTCGGCCCAAGATTTATTGAACAAAGTCTGGCCCTCCGATTCTGAGGCTACTGAAATTGGCGTGCGCACAACAGTGGCTCGCATTCGCAAAAAACTGGGCGAAGAAGAGAGCACTCTTCTTCAATCTATTTATGGTCTAGGCTATCGCTTTGGCACTAAAGAGTAGCTGGCGTTTTTGCCTCAACAAAGCGACCGAGCTTTTCCTCCCAGCGATAGCTTCTGACTTTGACAATGGTTTTGGGCGACAATGTCTTTATCTCCTTCAAGTTGTCTAAATCTGCAGCGCTAGTCGATTCAAAAGGTGTGCTCACCATAACTTGCTGACGCAAATCTTGTGAGGCCAGCGGTGGTTGCATCATTACCGCTAAGAATGCGGCTTTGCCTAACATTGGTGCACCACAGAAATCTTGAGGTAGATTCAAGAGCAGAATTTTCTCTTGCTTTGTTTTTGCCGCTACACTCAACTCGGTCACTTGGGTTTCAAGTGTATGCATCATTTTTGCGGCTTCTTCAAAAGGCTTGAGATTGTTGAGCAAGACGACACTCCAAACTGTGCCGAGAAAAATCGCTGCCAGGGCGTTGAGAAGGCTCATGGCTTTGCTTTTAGCATCGACCATGAAACCCATTGAAAGTATGGCGCATAGTGCCGTTGAAGAGAGAAAGAACAGCCTGAAGCCAACTAGATTGGGATAGATATGCCAGATTTGAAAAGTAAGTAGAACATTGACAATGCCCCAGAAGACAAAAAATGCCAGTACTTTGGCAAAGACTTTATTGCGCAGGGCTGCAGTAGCAAGGTTGAGCAATGCCAGGGCGTAGCTCAGCAGCATGGCTTGAGTGTAAGGCTGCGGCAGGGGATAGTGCTCGTTGATTGGAATGAGAATTTTCATCAAAGTGCTGCTGTCAGCGAAATTGAGAAACTGTTTGAGCATGGCCTTAAAATGTATTTTGCCATAACCACCTACTTGGCCGTGCAATACGATTGTTCTGAGAACAGCGAAGATACCTAGTGTGGCAATGTAGGGTGCAACTAGCCTGAGGGAAACCATGACTCTCTTTTTGATGTTCAGCGACTCTAAGTTTGATTGATCAACGGCTGGTCCGGTTAGTGAAAGCACTTCAGCAACAAATAGCACCGCAGGTAGTGTTATGGCTGTCTCTTTTGAACCTAGAGCTAGCCAAAAAGAGAGCAGCGAAGCTGTAAGTAGCGAGCGCGAACCGGCCTTGCGAAAGAGCAGATATAGATAGAATGAAGCCAGGTAAAAGGCAGTAGGAAGTGAGTCTACGCGGCCTACTATTGTGGCCACTGAGTCGGGGTGGCCCGGATAAACTAACATCAATCCACCGGCAATGATGCCGGCCCCGAGGGCTGCCCTGTTAGCGACCGCGCGCTTGAGTAGCTCGTTAGTTATGGCGCCAGTAAGAAAGCAACCGACTACATAGAAAAACAAGTTGGAGATATGCCAGCCCAATACTTTGGTTTGCCAGAGGGCATAGTCGATAACAAATGAGGCACAGGTGGTTGGCCGATAGGCCATGATGCCGTCTTCTTCGCCACTGGTCCACGAGCCAAATAACTTGCCTAGTAGTGCTTCTGGATGGCCGTTGAAAGTTCTATATGGATAGACTAAGTGACTAAATTCGTCCAGTGTAAATCCTGCCTGACAAATACGGCCATAAAGCAGTGTCACTAAGAGAGTAAGCCCAAGCAGAAGGCAGGCTGTTCTAATCATGATTTGTTTTTTTGAGAGCGGCTCTGCTAGCCGGTCGTCAGCTGTACTCATTGATCGCTTCCGTGATTGCTTCCGTAGACAGCTTTAGCAATATCTTTGCTAAAGGCACCAGACATTCCTTCGACAGTGGTGTTTGTTAACTCGACCACGCTTAGTTTTTCGTCTGGGTCAATAAACCAATGATGGCCATAGGCTCCGCCCCACTGCAGTGTACCGGCATTGTGAGGACCTTTCTCCGGGTTGGCATTGAGTAGAACTGCTGAACCGTAGGTGAAGCCCCAGTCACCACTAGGTGAGATGCTTAACTTGCCAATTTGACTGCTGGTCATCAATTTATACGAATCGCTACTGAGCATGTTTTTGTCTTTAGTGCGTATTGCTTCTAGTAGTTTTAAATAGTCTTCGGCAGTACCAGAAATACCAGCACCGCCTGATGGATATGAGTCTTTGTTGAATAGGCGCGCTGGAGCAAAACTGAAACAGCCACCGTCGAATGCCACCAATTGAAGTGCTTGCATGCGCAAGGGCTCAATGCTTGAGCTGGCAGAATCTATAGACTTTTCCTTTTTCTGCTGACGAGCGGGATTGTCGAAGTAGGCCGTCACTAGCCGGCTGCGGTTGCCTTTGGCCAGACTGAAGTCTGTGTCGGTCATGGCAAGAGGATCTGTCACTTTGTTACGGACAATCTCTGGTAGTGATTGCTTGGCTGCTTTTTCTAGCACGGCGCCTAAGACGTCAATTGACAGTGAGTAACACCACTTGCTGCCTGGCTGGCAAAGTAATGGCACTGAGCTCAGCCTGCGCATATTTTCAGTCATGCTTAAGCCCGGTTGATCGAGGCCATCTGATACTTTTGCTTTGTGATAAGGGCCGTCTTTCTTTTCGGCAAAACCATAGCCGAGGCCCGATGTATGACTGAGCAACTGTGAAATAAGAATGGCCGGGCTGGTGCCATCGGCTAATTTGGGTTTGAAGTCAGGTAGGTATTTAGTGACCGGGTCATCTAGCTGGAGTTTGTTTTCTTCAATTAACTTCAGTGCTGCAGCTGAAACAATGGGTTTTGTCATTGAGGCCAGCTGGAAAATGCTGTCTTGCTTCATTGGTCTTTTGGTTTCGCGGTCGGCAAAACCAGCAGCTCTTTTGTAGACAATTCGACCGTCTAGCGCGACCACCACTACGGTGCCAACAATTCGCTTTTGCTCAATGGCTTTGTCGATTACTTTGTTGACGCGCGCCGCTAACTGATCACCTCGTGTCAGGCCTTGTTTTTCTTGACTAAGATCTGACGACCGCCCCAAGTCGCGAGCAAGGGCTTGCCCGCAGCCTGGGGCAGTTGTCGAGTAAAGGATCGCGGCTAGAGCCGCTATCAGAAGGCGTTTGGTTAGATTATCTGGCACGGCGATTTCCTAGCGTTCAACGAAGTTTAACACCCACAAATTCAAAGTTTGGTTCTTATGGCGATGCCTGAAGTTTAGTGCTATTAATCGCCCGCCCCTTGGCAATGGCTGTGGCAATGAACAGTGGCAATAGATGGTGGGCTGATTTTGGAGTGTTTGGTTAATCTCGCTTAATTGAATGTGGAGCGATCGATATTCAATAAGTATGTTCTTGTGCCCGTGGCTGGCTCATCGGAAGGTGAGCCGGAGCGTTGTCATGTGGCGGTTCTTGAGTATTTCAAGGCGGCGCAAATACAGACAGAATCCTAAATATCAGGAGCTTCTTCACATTTTGTTGCTATCATTTACATAACTGAGGGACGCCAACTGGTGGGGGATACAGAGCTTTTAGTGCTCATGAATCTGTGCCAATGAGCGTGTCGAATAGGCCAGTTGATAGTGGTCGCTAACTAAGGAGCTCATTATGGTGATGGCGGAAATTAAGAACAAAAATAAGGCTTATCTCGACATGGATGACAAATATGTCAATCCAGTTTTGTCGCGCTCTGCCCGCATAGTGGCTGAGAGAGCCAGTGGTTCATACATCTATGACATGAACGGTGATGCCTACCTCGATATGGGTACTGGTATTGCTGTCAACAGCGTTGGCCATTGCCACCCTAAAGTTGTTGCTGCTGCTAAAGCTCAGCTCGATCAATTGATGCATACTTCTGTTACGACTCACCATCAGCGCTACATTGAGCTTGCTAAAAAATTGGTGGAGATTGCTCCTTCGAAAAAGCTAGACTCAGTTTTCTTGACTAACTCAGGTGCTGAAGCCGTAGAAGGCGCTATCAAAATGGCCCGCTACGTCACTGGTCGCCCTGTTGTTATCAACTTCCGCGGTTCTTTCCATGGCCGCACAATTTTTACAACAGCACTGACCACTTCCAAGCTTTATTATCGTGAAAAATATGAGCCACTACCTGGTTCTATCTACACCGTACCTTTCCCCTATCAGTTCCGCTCACACTTCAAAGACGATGCCGACAAGTGCGTTGAAGAGACTTTCAAAGAAATCGAAGTGCTCTTCCACCAGTTTGTCCACCCTGATCAAGTGGCTTGCTTCATCGTTGAGCCAATTCAAGGTGAGGGCGGTTATGTTGTGCCACCGAAGGGCTTCTTGCCTCGCTTGCGCAAACTTGCTGATAAGCATGGCATCATGCTAATTATCGATGAAGTGCAATCTGGTTTTGCTAGAACTGGCAAAATGTTTGCAATCGAGCATGAAGGTGTTGAGCCCGACATCATGTTGATGGCCAAAGCTCTGGCTGGCGGTTTGCCGTTGGCTGGTTTCATCTCGAAGAGCGAACATTCGCACAAATGGCCAGCTGGCCGTCATGGTTCCACCTTCGGTGGTAACCCCGTCTCTTGCGCGGCTGCACTAGCTACCATTCAAGTGATTGAAGAAGAGAAGCTCTGTGAGCGCGCTCATGAATTGGGCGAAAGAATGATGAAGCGCCTGCGTGACTTTGCTAAAGGCAAAGACTACATTGGCGAGATTCGTGGTCGCGGTTTGATGATTGGTATCGAATTCAATGATAAGAATGGCGAACCATCTAAAGAACACGCCGATAAAGTAGCCGAGCGCTGCTTAGAGCACAAAATGATTGTCCTCACTTGTGGTGTAGCCGGGCAAGTAATTCGCTTGATTCCACCTCTAACTATGTCTGACGCTGAATGCGATAAGGCTCTGGAAATACTTGAAAAATGCATGAAGTTCTAGAACTTCAACAATTTAGGAGAAACAATCTAAATGAGTACCTCAACAATGCCTGAAGCATCAGCAAAGAAAGCTGAAAAACCACATACCTATGGCAATTACATCAATGGCCGTCAGGTTAAGGCTGAAACAGGCGAGACTTTTGCTTCTTACAATCCAGCAAAAACAGACGAAGTAATTGGTTATTTTGCAGCTTCTACACCTAAAGATGTGAAAGATGCTGTAGATGCCGCTGCCAAGGCTTTTCCAGCTTGGAAGCGCACACCAGCTCCTCACCGTGCTGAAATCTTGCTTAAGGCCGCTCACTTGTTAGAGAGCCGCAAAGAAGAGTTGGCTCAAACCATGACTCGCGAAATGGGTAAGGTCATTAAAGAAGCTCGCGGCGATGTGCAAGAAGCCATCGACATGGCTAAGTATATGGCTGGCGAAGGCCGTAGGTTGGTTGGTCAAACTGTTCCATCCGAACTCCCACACAAATTCGCCATGTCTGTCAGACAGCCAATCGGTGTTGTTGGTTTGATCACTCCATGGAACTTCCCTGTTGCTATCCCAAGCTGGAAGACCCTTCCTGCCTTGGTTGCTGGTAACACCGTGGTAATCAAACCAGCCAGCGATACTCCTCTTTGTGCGTTGATGTTCGTTGAAATTCTCAATGAAGCAGGCTTGCCACCAGGTGTTCTTAACTTGGTTACTGGCTCTGGTTCAAAAGTGGGCAACGCTCTGGTTGAAGATTCAAGAGTGCATGCCATTTCACTAACTGGCTCATGTGAAGTAGGCAAGAAAGTGGCTGGCCGTTGTGGCGAGTTGATGAAGAAAATCTCTTGCGAATTGGGTGGCAAGAACGCCATCTGTGTCATGGAAGATGCTGATATTGATCTGGCTTTGGAAGGCGCTCTCTGGGGTGCCTTCGGTACTGCTGGTCAACGTTGTACTGCTGCTAGTCGTGTCATCGTTCACAAGGCTCGCTACGAAGAATTCTGCACCAAGTTCAAGAAAGCTACCGAAGCTTTGAAATTGGGTTATGGCCTTGATGAATCAGTTCAAGTCGGTCCAGTTGTTAACCAGGGTCAACTCGATACAGTAAAAATGTATGTTGAGATTGGCAAAAAAGAAGGCGCTAAGCTTCTTTGTGGTGGTAATGCCCTGACTGAAGGTATCTTTGCCAAAGGCTTCTTCCACGAGCCTACCGTGTTCTGCGACGTTAAGCCCAGCATGCGTATTGCTCAAGAAGAAATCTTCGGACCAGTAACCTGCATCATTCCAGTTGAGAACTTTGAAGAAGCTCTCGAAGTAGCCAACGGAACTGATTTCGGCCTGTCACTCTCCATGTACACCAAAGACGTTAACCGCGCCTTTATGGCCATGGAAGATCTTGAGTCCGGCATTGTTTATATCAACGCTCCAACCATTGGCGCTGAAATTCAGTTGCCTTTCGGTGGTGTTAAACAAACTGGCAATGGCCACAGAGAAGCTGGTACTGCCTGCATCGACTTCTTCACCGAATGGAAATCTATATATGTAGATTATTCTGGTCGCTTGCAGAAAGCCCAAATCGATACAGATGAACTCGTTGCGAAAGCTGAATAATAGAAATTCAATTGGAGATAAGAAATGGATTTTGATTTCACACCCGAACAAATTGCAATGCGCAAACACATGCGTGAGTTTGCTGAGCGCGAGATTGCTCCAAAGGCTCAAGCTAACGACCGCGCTTGCAAATTCGATTGGGATATTGCTAAGAAGATCTTTGCTGAAGGCTTCCTTGGTTGCCCAGTTCCAGAAAAGTACGGCGGCCTTGGCATGGACTATGTTGCCTATGGCTTGATGACTGAAGAAGTTAACCGTGTTTGTTCTTCCACTAGAACTTTGTTCTCAGTGCAAACATCATTGGTTGCTTTGACAATCTTCAAATGGGGCACTGAAGAGCAGAAGAAATTCTACTTGCCTAAGCTTTGTTCCGGAGACTTCTTGGGTTGTTATGGTTTGACTGAGCCAGAAGCTGGATCAGATGCCGCTAATCAACAAACTCGCGCTGTCAAAGATGGCAACGATTACATTCTTTCTGGTTCCAAAACCTGGATTTCTTGCGGCACCATCGCTACCCACGCTTTGATTTTCGCAACTGTTGATCCAGCTCTAGGCCATAAAGGTATTACTTGCTTTGTGGTTGATACCAAATCAAAAGGCTTCACCGCCCAAGCAATGCACGGTAAGCTCGGCTTGAGAGCATCTGATACCGCTAGCCTCTTCCTCGATGAAGTAAGAGTGCCAGCTGAGAATATGCTCGGTAAAGTTGGCGAAGGCTTCAAGATCGCTATGTCAGCTCTCGACAATGGTCGCTTCTCAGTGGCCGCTGGCGCAATTGGCTTGGTTCAAGGTTGTATTGACGCTTCTGTCAAATACGCCATGGAACGCAGAACTTTCGGCAAGCCAATCGGCGAGCACCAGCAAGTGCAAGCTATGATTGCCGACATGGTTGCTGACTGCGAAGCTGGTCGCTTGCTCTACTTGCGTGCTGCTCACTTGAAGAACAAAGGCGTGCGTAACAGCCGCGAGACTTCAATTGCTAAGCTCTTCTGTGGCGAAGCTGCTAACAAGCATGCTCACAATGCTGTGCAAATCTTCGGTGGCTACGGCTTCTCTGATGAGTATCCTGTTGAGCGTTACTTCCGTGATGCCAAAGTATTGAACATCTACGAAGGTACTCGCGAAATTCAGCGCATAATCATCGGCCAAGATGCTCTCGGTATTCGTCTTGCCAACGGCAAGCCTGCTGAGAATCTAACTGCCATGGCTGCTGTTTAGAATCTGCTAGTCCAATAAAACTGAAGAGGAGGGGCTCAGGCTCCTCCTCTTCGCAAAATATTAACTCAGATTTGCTGGCTGGCTTTTACTTCTACTTACTATGCAGGAAATTCTTCTATGTTCCGTCGCTTACCCGGACTCCTCAATGGTTCTAAAAATAGTTTCCATGGAAACTATTTTGTTTCGGCTGTTTTCCTGCTTCCGCTTGCTTTAATTGTGACAGTATCGGCCCACGCTCAGGGGCCAGCCGAGCATCAGACTGCTGTCGTTGGTCAGGGGCACACAAATGCTCTAGTGGGCTCACTGACTAGCTTTGACACTGATGGTGACAATGCCCTGAACATTGGTGACTATGCCCGGGCGCAAATGGTATTTAGCGAGCGCATCAAGAACTTAGGCAAAGACAAGAAGGGCTCTTTTGCCGAAGTTGGTCTCAGGGCTGGATTGTTTGAAGCTCTGCTCTGGCAGAGCAATATGTCTGCTGCCGCGCCTGAACTAAAGCGCATACACAAAGTGCTAGATCCACTAACAGCTAGTTCAACTGAGCATGATAAAGAGCAGGTCAACTTGCTCACGGCGCGAGTACTTGATGCCCAGTCATGGCTGGAAGAAGGCCAGGGGCAGCGCGATCAGGCCATTGAAACTTTGAAGCATGCTATTGCTTTGCTTAAAGTTGATGGTGTGCACAGTCACGAGACCTGGCGATTGGTCACCTGCATGGGCCATTTAGCTAGTCTCTATGCCGGTATGGGTGGTTATAACCAGGCTTCCCAATTGTTGCAGGATGCCCTTACTTACGCTAAAAATTCTCCTAGTATTGCCCCTCTCAATATTGCTGACATTGAAGAACAGCTAGGCTCCATGCTATTCAAGCAAGGCCTTGCGGCTGAGGCTAATCAACACTTTGCCACAGCCCTAGCCATGGACAATGCCACTGGTGCTGTACAGCGCCGGTATTCACCAAAGCCATATTGGCTCTGTCCTACTTATACTTATACAGACGGCTCGCCCTGGTCTAGTCGCAGCTTCCAAGACGGCTTGCAGCGCAAGCGCATTACCTTAGACGCTGTGGCGGTGGAAGCCGTGGCGGTTCGTGATAATTCAGCCCAGGGCAAAGGCAAGGTCGTAAAAGTAGCTTTGACAGTGCTTAATCGCAGCCGTGGTCCACTTGAATTTATGGGTAAGAAGCCTGAGTTTATCGCTATGACACCAAAAGCGGTGATGGCAACCATGATTGAACCGCTGAAGTTGGCTGACAGCGTCGAGAAGAAAGCTCAGAGTAAGGCTAAGTGGGTGCGCTTCTGGGGCCAAGATGCCACTCAAACCCTCAGTAGCACTTATATTAATCCGCCTGCCTATGGCTATGGTTTTGGCGGCTTCTATCCGCCGGTGATGAGTTATGGTGGCACCATTCCAACTGTTATGCGCAATGGCAATATGACCACTGTGATGACTCAGGTGCCTGATTACGCCGCGCAGCAAAGGGCAATGGAAAAGGCTCGGGCTATTGAAGACGATGCCAAAGCCTATGCTGAGCAAATTCGTTCCCAAAGTCTTGGGCCTTGCGATATCAACCCAGGCGCAACCATCAGCGGTGCTATTTTCTTTCAGCTTGATGATGCTAATAAGGCTGGGGCATGCATTGTGAGAATTCCTGTTGGTGACGCTACCTTTGAGTTTACCTTTGATAAGCTCGCTGGTAACTAGCATTAATCGGCAAATAGGAGCTATGTAATGAAAACCATAAAGCCTGTTAGTGTAGACAAATTTCCCGGAATGATTTGTCGGGGTTATGCTTTTGATGCTCCATTGAATTATGCCGATCCCGCTGGAGCAACAATTTCTATTTTTGCCCGGGAGGTTGTTGCCCTTGAGAATGTAGGCAAAAGCGACTTGCCCTGGCTCTTCTTCCTGCAAGGTGGTCCCGGCTTTCAGGCCCCCAGGCCTGAGGGTCTATCGGGTTGGTTGAAGCGAGCGGCAAAAGAATTTCGCGTATTGTTAGTTGATCAGCGCGGCACTGGTTTAAGCACTGCCGTAACTGAGCAGCTGGTTTCTATTTATCCGACTGCATCATTGCAATTTAAATACCTACAGCACTTTCGAGCTGACAATATTGTTCGAGATTGCGAATTGATTCGCAAGTCGCTTTGTCACGGCAAGAAAGTGACCTTGCTTGGCCAGAGCTTTGGCGGCTTTTGCAGTACTACCTATTTGTCTATGGCTCCTGAAGGTTTAAGTGGTGCCATTTTAACTGGTGGCTTGCCGCCTCTGGTTGAAGATGCTGATGAAGTATACAGGCAGACCTATCGTGAGTTGATAAAGAAGAACCAACTGTTCTATAAGCGTTATCCTGGTGACGCAGAGAAGGTGGCGAGAATTGTTGAACACTTGCAGAAAAATGCAGTATTGCTGCCCACTGGAGAGCCACTTACTGTCGAGCGCTTTTTGCAGCTTGGTCTAAATTTTGGTTTTAATTCAAGTGGTGGCAGCATGAATACTGTTCACTATTTGCTTGAGAGCGCTTTTGATTCATCCAACGATTCCATGCTTAGCTATTCGTTCTTGCGTGATGTTGAGAGTCAGTTGCACTTTAACACCAACCCTATTTATGCGCTTCTTCATGAAGCTATTTATTGCCAGGGGCGTGCCTCTAACTGGTCAGCGGCTCGTCTGGTTAGTGAATTTAGCGAGTTCAGAAAAGACTCGATGCCAATATTCTTTAGTGGCGAAATGATTTATCCCTGGATGTTTGAAGAGTACACTTGCCTGAAGCCCTTTAAGGAAGTGGCAGAGCTGCTGGCCTCCTACTCGCAGTGGCCATCTCTTTATGATGGCGAACGTCTCAAGGCTAACGATGTTCCTTGTGTCGGTACCATTTATTGCAATGACATGTATGTGGCTCGGCAGTTGGCTGAGCAAACAGCTTCTGCCATTCGCGGCATGAAGGTCTGGATAACCAACGAATATGAACACGACGGCTTGCGCCAGGATGGCGAGGTTTTGCTCGATCGCTTATTGCAGATGCTCAATGATTGATTAGTCTTCACTACTGCCGAAGAATTTGTTGAAAACAATACTAATACTTGATTTCTTGACTTTGTTCCGGCTTAGAGTGCTACTTCTGAGCAGATCTGCATGTAGTTCTTGAGCGCTTTGGTAGCGGTCTTGAGGCGCTTTGGCCATGGCTTTGTTGATGATTCGCTCAAACTGTACAATCAGTTGCTGATTGATTTTCTCTAAAGGGGCTATGGCCGCTGGCTGCTCGGTCACCTTCTTGGTCATTACTGCCAAAATTGAATCGCCATTGAATGGCGCTTCACCTGTCAACATTTCATACATGATGCAGCCCAACGAATAAATATCAGAGCGCGCGTCTATGACTTCACCAAGACATTGTTCTGGGCTCATATACAAAGGTGTGCCAAGCATCTCACCAGTGCTGGTTAGTTTCAAATTACTGTGGTTGCCAGGCAATTGGGCTATGCCGAAGTCGAGGAGCTTGATTCTTTCTATTGCTGGCGCTTGCATAACAATTATGTTGTCTGGTTTAAGATCACGATGAATTATTCCCTTACGGTGCGCCAGTTCAAGGGCTTCTAGTATCTGCGAGCATACGGCAACAAAGGTGTGAAATGATAAGGCTCCATTTTTTGCTAAATGTTTGCGCAGGGTGAGACCCTCTAGTCTCTCCATAACGATAAAAGCCGAACCTTCGTTTTGCAGCACAACGTCTCTGATTTCGACTATGGCTCGATGCTTTATTACTAAGAGTGCTCTAGCCTCGCGAATGAAGCGTTCTAGGGCTTGATTATGGTCAGCGTTTTGGGGGACGAAGTGCTTGATCACAACAGGGCATTTGTTAGCTGTGTCGTGGGCTAGATAGACGGTGGTGGTGCTTTGCAATCCGGCTTTGCTACTGCTTTTGCGTTGACTGACTACTGACTCGATGATATATCTGCCATCAAGTGTGGTGCCGAGTAGATTTTTAGGATCTTCATTATTCAAAACATGTCGGCCTCTGTAGCTTAAGTATTTCTTTGCCGCTAGTCTTTCTTGTTCTTATGACCCAGGCCAAATACGTTGAGCCAGTTCCTGTCTCTGTTAAGAAGGGCAGCCTTGCCTTTACTGTCTGACGGGGCCGGTAAATTAGGCTTTTTGCCGTCCTGAATTGCGATAAGCACTTCTTTCATATTGTCGGCTGAGGCAAAGCGATTTTCTGGTTTTTTCTCTAGGGCGCATAAAACTGCGGCATCAAGTGCTTCTGGAATTTCGATATCTTTGAAGCGTTCGCGCAGGCTTTGCGGCTTTTGGCTTACCTGCTTGAAGCCTAAACGCACCGGGTTTGATGAACTGAAGGGGAGCTTGCCTGACAGAGCTTCGTACATCAAGCAACCGAGGGAGTAAATATCTGAGCGACCGTCAAGTCTTTCACCCAGGCACTGTTCTGGGCTCATATAAGCAGGGCTACCAAACTCTTCTCCATCGGCAGTCATGTAGCGGGTTTCGCGGCCAGGGTTGGGTAGCACTTTGGCAATGCCAAAGTCGGATACTTTGACAAAATCTCCGCCCCCCTTGGCCTTAAGCAGGTAAATATTTGCGGGTTTGAGATCGCGATGAATGAGATTGTGCTGATGGGCGTGGCTGAGGGCGTCACAGATCTGTATGGCTATGTCGATAAGGCGATCTACTTCCAGAAATCCTTCGGTGCGAATTATTTCTTCTAAGGTGGGTCCGGCAAGAAAGTCCATAACCAGATATGGATATTGCTTCTCGGAGAGTCCAAATTCATAGACGGAGCAAAGGTTGGGATGATTTAGTTGCTTGGCTTTATTTGCCTCTTGCTCAAGGCGTTTCAGGGTTCTTTTGTTTTCAAAAGGCGAGCGTCTGAATATTTTCATGGCTAGCAAGGCGTCAACTTTGCCTGAGCGCGCTTGATAGACATAACTGAGGGTACCTTTGCCGATGCGCTCTAAAAATTCGTAGCCGCATTCAGTTAAATCGTGCAATCTAACATCGGGGTCGAAGCGCCTTTCTGACGCGCCGTCTATTGGTAATTCTTGCTGTTCGTCTATGGGTGAGCTGTTTTTCGCCTGCTCCGCTGCAGCTGGGTGTGCTTGAGGAAATTTTTGGCTGGCTGTTATTAGGCCAGAACAGTTACAGAAACCAGGGCGACCAGCACTCAACGATGAAATCGTAGATTGGGTCGGAAAAATAGGTCTGCTACAGGTCTCGCAGACTTCTCTCAGTATTATTCGCTGCTCTTTGTCCGCGCTCACACCACTTCTCGCCAGATCTTAGTGCATTATGCCACCTCTGTGAGCAGGTTTATCAAACAGGCTCGCGCTTAAGTCTCTCTTCGAATAATCTTACTGGCAGATAAATTATGGCTGCGGTGGCCCAGGCATTGAGGCTGCCAATGCCGAGGTGTAAGTGCTCCAGGCTTGGTATCAGTCCGGCGGTGACAATGCCAACACTGCATCCTGTGGCAAAGGCTAACATGGCAGGAAGGCGCAGTGCCGGCAACTGATGCATTTCTTGAATGTGGTCGAAAATTCGGCTGTGTTTTTCACTGATTAGTTTTGCTATTGACCATTCGCAAAGCAAAATTGTAGTTCCTGTGGGAATGAGAATGCCGTTTAGGGTTGAAATAACTTCAATGCTTTTGGCCATGCCGCTGAATGAAAGCCAGTAAGCAACTAGGGCGCAGATGAAAGCGTAGCCGAAGACAACATGCTTTTTCTTCACTTTCAATAAGTTTTCAAAGGCCTCGACCACGGCGTATAAGTTAGAATCGGCTGCGGCAAAATATTGAGCGCCAATGACAATCAGTGCGAGCAAGGCCACTCCACCAAAACTAAATTCATTCATAAATGCTGTAGCCCGTGCCGTATCTGTCACTTGACTAATTTGAGCGACCATCCATCCGGTAATAGGGAAGATAATTTGCCCAATACAGAGTGCCACCGTCAGTGGTATCGCTGTGCGTCTCACTCCGGGCCTGGCGTGACGCCAGTAGTCGGCCTCGTTTCCCCAAATTGAAAAACCAATTACAAATGATGCTATGGCGCCAAGAGCCACTGTCCAGCTGACATTGGTCTGCTGTATGGGCATTACTGCCGCTGCGGTGTTATAGGCAACCACAGCGCGGAAAAAGGTAAAACCTACCCAGGCAATGAGGCAAGGTGCAGCAAAATATTTGGCAAAATTGACCACTCCAGAAAAGCCCCAGAGATTATTGAGACACATCAAGAAGGAGAAGCCAGCGGCCATAAATCCAATTGAAAGAGGTACGGCAAATAGACCGCTGACAGCATCAGCCATGCACAGAGCACCAAAGGCATAGCAGGCAAGAAATATGGCAATTAAGTTAAATGTGGTCATGCGCGCACCCCAGCGGCCAAAGACCGAGCGGTTTAGATGCGCGTAGGTGCGCCCGGTGACTGTTCCAAGCTGGGCCGAAGGCACGCAGAAGAGCAAAACCACTATGGCTGAAAAGACTGTGCAGGCTAGAACTTGTGCCAGGCTGAAGCCGTTTTTGTACCACTCCACACCAATAAGAACGGTGGGAAAAGAGGTAACCATGGTAATCCATAAAAGACCCATTGCTAGAGGGTGGCGCCGATCTGCCAGGGAGATAATGCTGTCACTACCTGAACCCATAGCAATATCGCTAAGCTCGGCATTGAGCCCGGCTGTTGCCGCAGGGCTGTTGCGTTCGATAATGGCAGTGGCAGTCTTTGTCTCGCTCATAGACTCAATCTTATTTCCTAAGCAAAAGCCCCATATAGCTAATTACCTTTGCTGTAATCAATACTATAAGGGGCTTTTCAAGTGAAACAAATGGTGTGATTACCATTTAGAGCGTTGTTTATGTGCCGAAAATTCTATCGCCAGCATCGCCAAGGCCAGGAACAATATAGCCACGGTCATTGAGGTTGCTGTCTACAGAAGCCGTGGTGATGTGCACATTAGGGAATTGCGAATGAACTCGCTTAATGCCTTCAGGGGCCGCCACGAATGAAACCAATTGAATTTCACCAACATTGAGCTTGGCAAACAGTTCGATAGCAGAAGCTGCAGAGCCGCCGGTAGCAAGCATGGGGTCAAGCACGATGATGCGGCTGTCTGGTGGCAATGAATCAGGTAGCTTGGCATAGTACGAAATCGCTTCAAGTGTGGTCTCATCGCGCTTCAAGCCAACGTGATAGATGCGCGCTGCTGGCAACATTTTTTGCGCCGCTTCAGCCATAACCAAGCCAGCTCTCAGTACTGGTGCGAGGATGACATAATCGGTTAGGGCCGAGCCTTTTGCTTGGCCAACGGGAGTTTCAACGGCAAGCTCTCGCACAATCATTTGTCTAGAAGCTTCGTAGATCAAATATTGGCTAAGAGTAATGGAATAGCGGCGAAAATCTGGAGATTGAGTCTGGTAGTCACGCAGCTTGGTGAGCAAATGCTGCACTACCGGATGGTCTACTACCTGTACTTTGTTGCCCAAAGCGATCATCAAATTTTCCTCCAGAAGCGATTGACGGCACTGTCAATTCTATTTTTCATACTTTTCTTTTGGCAGCATCAGCTTATGACTGTCGCCATAATTGAGCGGGCTTGTGCTCGGGCCCATTTATCGCATTCTAGTATATCCTCCAGAGGCGGCGATTTTATTGGCTTATGTTCATCGAGCACTCTTTCCAGGGTTTCAGCGATTTGGAGAAACTTAATATCGCCTTTGAGGAAGGCGTCTACGGCGATCTCATTAGCGGCATTGAGCACGCAGGCTCGGGTATCGTCGCCAGCGGCGGCCTCTTGTGCCAGGCCCAGGCAACGGAAGCGCACAGGGTCGGGCTTTTCAAAAGTCAGATCTTTTAACTCGCTAAGACTTAGTTTAGGTACCCTGCCTGAGGCCACTCGCTCCGGATAAAAGAGAGCGTAATGAATCGGCAGGCGCATATCGGGAAGGCCCAGCTGCCCCACTATTGAACCGTCTACAAATTCCACCGCGGAGTGCAGTATCGACTGGGGGTGAATCACTACTTCAATTTTGCTGGCGGGAAGGTCGAAGAGCCATCGTGCTTCAATGATTTCTAAGCCTTTGTTCATTAATGTGGCTGAATCGATTGTAATTTTTGCCCCCATCGACCAGTTCGGATGTTTTAGTGCATCAGATATGGTGGCATTTTTTAACGCCTCTGTTGACCAGGTTCTGAACGGACCGCCAGAGCCGGTAAGTAGCAGTTTATCAACTTCTTCTTCAACTCGATCTCTTAGAATTGAGGCCCAGAGCGATTGGAAGATAGCTGAGTGCTCGCTATCAACTGGCACGATTTGGACGTGGTGTTTTTTCGCTGAGCTGATTACTAAATGTCCGGCTGCCACCATTGTTTCTTTGTTGGCTAAGGCGATCGTCTTGCCCTTGGCTATGGCGGCAAGTGTCGGCTTAACTCCGAGAAATCCTACTACTGCTGTCACTAAAACGTTTGCTTGTGAGTGTTCGGCCACTGCCTGCAGGCCTTCTTCGCCCGACATGCATTCAATGCCCTTGAGTTCGGCGGCCGTGAGCATTTCTTTTAGCTGCTGCACAGATTCTGGGCTGGGCAGCGAAATTAAGTCAGGGCGAAACTCTAGAATCTGCTCCTTGAAATCTTGCAGATTCTTTGAACCTGCTGCTAGAGCCGAGACTTTGAGCTGATCTGGGTGGGCGCGAACGATGTCTAGGGTTTGCTTGCCAATAGAGCCGGTTGACCCAATAATGCTGAGAAATTTCACTTTTTACTTCCGCGTTGTGATTCTCAATAGTTTAGAACTTTCTATTCTAGAGTTCTGTATTTTAGAGTTCTGTATTTTAGAGTTCTCTATTTTAGAATCTGGGCGGCAGTGCTGGTGGTAGTTCGAATTTAGGGAAACTACCGAGCTTAATATGATCGCGAATCATCTTGAGCGATGCTTGTCTGGCCATCGATTGGTCATAAACTCCAGCATAGAAGCCAAAGTAGTCGTTCGGGTAGCGGTTTGCGTTCCAATAAGGCACACCGGGCATCAACGGTGAATAAACGTTGGCTCTGGGAAAATGATTGATTTCTCTGAGCTTGCCGTTTGAATCACGATAAGCGGCATCAAGCAGAGAGATCGCTTCGTCTAGCTTTCTCAGCGTCGTGGGGTTGTTGAGGTCGGCTGTTCCGGTTCTCAAAAAGTCGTTTATGACTGGTTTAACGGCAGCAGCAGTGAGCACATCGGCCAGATAAAGTTTGTAATATGGATTGTCTGAGGTTTTGGCCGCATCGCGCAATACTTGCTCTTGCCTCAGCAGAGCATCATCAGCAATTCCGGCTATGCGACCAAAGTATTTGATTGAGTTGACGCCAGCGTCATTAGACGGATTGAAATTGCGGTCGAAGCTTTGCAAATTAGAGAAAGTAGCTTGGGCGTAGTTGCGGTTGACGTCTATGCGTATCGCTTCGACGGTTTTAGACTGAGTGGGAAGCTCAATGGTCGTCAGGTTGGCTGGAAGGTAGTGTCTCTTGCTGTTGTCTTGACCGCCTTCAAACCAGATAAATAAGCCTTTTGGGTCTTGCCAGTAATTAACTTTCACGCCCGGTGGAATATCTGTCAGTTTAAGCTTGTCAAAATCTTTAGGCCAAGTTTTGGCGGCGCCAAGTAGTTTGGCGTCGAAATCCTTATCGTTAATTGAGAGAATTATGGCTCGGTTTTCGATTCTGACATCGAGCGGAGTGGCTGGTGTGTCTCTGACCTGGGCTACCTGGTCAGCCGGTTTTGTCGTTGTATCTCTGGTGGGTACGTGCAATTTGTCGCTAGCTGTATTTCCAGATGCAGTTCCAGCTGCAGGTGGCGATAACTGGGCGTCACCAGGGTTGTTGTTTCTGCCAAAAATCGCGCCAAAATTGATGCCGGGTTTGTTCTCCGGTCTTTGAGCTTGGCTTTTCTCTGCTTGGTCGACCATCA
>JBIPOV010000170.1:0-3385 GCA_044378815.1 Obscuribacteraceae bacterium (SeqCode)
GTTGCGCAAGCGTTCGCGGGCTTTGTAAGCAATTTGATACGCGCCGGGGCGATGTCGTAATAATCGTAATACTACAGCTGGTGCAGTGGTGCAAATTCGCGAAACGCTGAAATGTGGTGCTCTGTGAGCGTCTCATTTCTTAACCTTTCACTGAAAGAAAAGGGCGTTTTACTAATTGCAACTTTTGAGAAATTCTTCAGGCAATTTTCTTGGTCAAAAATTGACGCGCTAATTTACTGAAGATTATTGGCGTGTCAGAGTTTTGGGGAGCGTGGGGCTGTAGGAGTTATAGTAAAACTCCACTTTCATTCACTATCTTGCGCTAGCAGGTAGATCATTTCTCAATGATTTTGACTGCTCGAAATGCAATACTCTTCTCGGTTGCAAGCTGTGCGTTGAACGACAGCGCGAGCCGTGCGACTAGGCAAACCGATTCTTAGCAGTAATAAATAATGGGCGTTGGTGTCTATGTCACTCAGTCCTTTGACTGATGGGTCTGGCCGTAAAGCCAATGATAGCAACGTTTTAGCGCTCGGCAGCTCTAGCGATTCTTCTATATAGACTGCGAAATTTTAGCTTTCGGTGGTGTTTGATTTCGTGGCAGCCGATCGAATAGTGTCGCTGGACACTTCCAATTAATTCCTCATCGAGATCGCTTTCAACCCCTCCCCCATTTAACTCAACTATCAGCGTTTCCATAAAGCCCATTGGGCTTTAAGCTTGCCACCCATAGTTATTTAGCCTCCTAACCAAGATCTGTTTAGTAATTAGTCGTTGGACTTTCTCATTAATCCCCTGGGCTAGCGACATTAGTAAGGAGCAAGATTTTATGCGCTCAGTTCCTTTTATGTTAGCGCTCTCAGATTTCAAAACGCGAAACCGCATTCAGCATTAACTGGCGCTAGGTAGCTCATCTTGACTATCGGCGCAACTTTGACGGAGACCATTCCAAATGAATCAAGGACATCAAATGACCGAAACTGGACAGATGAGCAAAGAACCAGCCTTCTATATTGAAATGAGCCCTCACTTGCGGCACATCGTCATGAAGCGTGCTTACTTCCTTCGCGGCCTGCGCACACGCACAATGTTCTGCTTAGAGAAGATCGCAGGCAAAGCTTGGCTTGAGATCACTCTCATTGAAAAGGCGAAGCCTGAGATTATGCCTTGGGATAGCGCACACAGTGTTGCTGAGAAATTCAAGGCCGAACTGAAAGCTGACGTCTTTGTTGAACCTGCTTCTGAAGTCGGGCGACACCATCAGCTCACAGCTGCGCCTGAGACTCGCGATCCTTTTTCTGGTCGGCCGGGGGCTAACGAAGGCAACAATGCTTTTGGCTTCCAAGATCCTTTTGCCGGAGTCTCTGGAATGCTTGGGGTCTCTCAGGGCCGTTCAAGTATGCCGGGCTTTTCTGGTGTCTCAGGGATGCCGGGCATGCCAAATATCGCTGGGCTGCCGAACATTCCAGGGATGCCTAATATCCCTGGTCTACCCAATGGCTCAGCCTTCGGCTTGGGCGGCAGTTCAAATGACTTCTTGCCAGCACATGTGCGCGAGGCTCTAGCCCTGGGCGAAAAGCAGAGCGAGACTCTGCCAGCATTGCGTGCGCTGCCAGCGTTCCAGGAGTTGCCTGAGGCGAAGCGAAACATGTTCGAGGTCGAGGCTATGCAAGCCTTGCGACGTGCTAGCAGTGAATTCATTCAGGTGAGTATGCTTGAACACAGTCAGCAAAGCCTAGTGGCGCTTCTGTCTGATGCTGGTGTTTCGCGGCGGCTGAAGCGCTTCTTGGCAGAAGCTTTTCCTGTCGCTGCTTGAACTATTGAATGGGGAAGATCATCCTTAATTGTCTGATTTGGTCCAGCCAGATCTGATCTTCCCCATCATTTAGGTAGCGCTGCCACAAACCATCTTAGGGCTGTTCTATAGATGGTTTCTGCCAGCGCTATTGATGCAATCTAGAAATAGATGCGTCGATTCTCTGGCCATTGCGCTGAGCGGTTGATTAGAGGCTACGTTTTAAGCTTCTCAATCAAAGCTCTGCTGAAGATCTAATTGAGCGGTGAGTCGATTCAACTGAAAAGGCTCACTGCTCTAATAATCAACAAAATAGATAAAGGAGAACAAAATGTTCAATCCTTTTAAAAGGCTATTCGCTGCGCAGGAGCCACCTCCTGATAGTAAGACCACCGATTCTTACGCAGAGAAACTAATCAAATACATCCCAGCGGACATCTTGGCGGCATATGTCGCGATCACCGGCATCACTGCAAGCAATGATCCTCCGCTGTGGCTCAGCTGGGGGGTCTTCGGAGTGCTTATTGCCCTGACTCCGCTGTATGTTTGCTATGTCAAAACCCAGCCCGCCGGGTTTGTATCGAGCAAAATGTTCCACTGGTTGACTGCCTGTCTGGCTTTTACCGCCTGGTGCTTTGCTCTCGGTGGTCCGTTCGCGCAGACCTTCGTCTGGTACAAACCATATTTAGGTTCGGTTGTCTTGATTCTGACGACACTGATCATCCCAGTATTGGAAGGTCAGTTCTACCCGGGAACTACTCCACTAGATCCGCCAGCAGCTCCGCATGTTGTGCCTCCGGTGCCTCCGCCAGCAGCTCCGGTGGACCAACCTAATTCTCAACCTTGACTGAAGAAAGAGACCTAAAAATGAATCAGCCTGATTTCGCCCCTCTGCATGAGGCGGCCTATCAAGAGCTTCTTCTGGACCAGCAAGCGCTCGCTGACTTAGCTGGTGCCACCAAATCTAACTGTGAAGGTTGCGACTATTCGAAAATGGAGCAACCGGATTTCTCGCCTTTGTTTGTCCCTGCTTCCAGTGCTCTGGAGCCCCGGGCAAGTAAGGCCCCATTTGCCAGCCTTGTGGAGCGCGCCAAGTTCGTTTGGTAGCGGTTCTTTCGGCATGGCAGAAGAAAGGGAAAAGTATGAGAGTATCCTCTCTAATTCTCGCGGCAGTTGTCGCGCTCTCGCTTGCTGGGTGTGCTGTGGCACCGTCAGTGCGAGTACATCCCCTCACAGCTGGTCAGCCCACTATTGTTGACCTGGACGCATCGGCGAGGGCAATTATTATGATTCCCAAGGCCGATGGGTCAATGGCAGTCTGTTCGGAGCCGTCGCCTGATGTGGCGATGTCGGCTGTGGCCAGCATGTTGGCTCAGGTCAAGCTCGACAATCCGAATGTCGACGTTCAGACCAAGCTGGATTTCCAGACGGCGGTTATCGACCTTGCCAAGAGGTCTCAATTCGTGAGTTTCCAAAGACAGAGCCTGTTTCGCCTTTGCGAACAGGGCATGAATCAGAACTTGAGTTCTGAGCAGATCTTCGTGCTGTATCAGCAGGTGATGCAGACTTCGCTCAAGTTGGCGGAAGCTG
>JBIPOV010000061.1:0-39251 GCA_044378815.1 Obscuribacteraceae bacterium (SeqCode)
TTGACCGCCGCGGAGCTTAGTAGCGACAACAGGCCCGAGCTAGTTCCAACATTTTAATTTTCGCTACAAGCGACACGGTGGAAAGAAAAATCTCCAGCTCCGTCGCCCTTCATACATTCTTTTTAGAAGTACTTTTCTTTGTTTCTTTGGTCTCTTCTGTCTTTACTTCAGTTGTTGCTTCAGTATCAGTTGCGGCGGCATCTGCTTCTGATTTGGCCGAAGTATCGGTGCTGGTTGTTGCAGTACTTTCGCTAGTTGTGGCGGTTGTCGTACTTGTTGAAGCGGCGTCCTGCTGGGAGCAGCCCGTTGCAGCAACCGCAACCAGAATCAGCGCGACCAGAAAGTTTATTGAATGACGCATGTATTCTCCTAGTAGATAGCATATTTGCAATTGATGGTTACTAATTGGCGATCCTCGCTTGCCAAGTCTTGGGCATGAGATAACAAGAAGGAGACGAATCCAAACCGATATCAGTGAGAATCACCAGTAAAGCATCCTATATTAAAGTTCTTGCGGAAAGCTTTCCGTAAGAACTTTGCAACTTGATTTGAGGCTTCAACGCTTGGCGTGGTTAACTCACTGATGGGAATACAACTCTAAAAGTCGAGCCTTTGCTGTTGTATCCAGATTTAACTTCTATTTTGGCGCTGTGATGATTGGCGACGTCATTCACAATCGCCAGGCCAAGACCAGAGCCGTCTTGTGAGGCCCCTTCTGCTCGAAAAAAGCGTTCAAATATTCGTTCTTTATCCTGCTGTTTAATTCCGCAGCCGGTGTCTCTCACGTCTAGAGTTACGCTTTCTTGCGAAACCATTAGGTCGACATTAACTTTGCCTCCAGCCGGGGTGTATTTAATGGCGTTGTCGATAAGGTTGCCGACCAGTTCGTGAATACCTACGCGGTCGCCGGTGATCAATGCTGGTTGCTCTGATGGTCTAAAACCTATATCGATGTTCTTTTTTATGGCCTGGTTAATGTGCTGTTCTACAACGTCTGAGGCTACGAAATTGAGATCAATCATTTCGTCTGTGGCAATCGTTCGCGTTGTTGAATCATTTCTTGCGAGTACCAAAAGCTGCGAGACAAGGTGAGAAGTTCTATCCAGACCTTTGTCTATCTGCTCCATCATACTTCGCATCTCGTCTAGGGTCTGCGTTTTAACACCGAGGCTGGAATAGGTTTTCAGACCGGCCAATGGAGTTCTTAGTTGATGTGAGGCGTTGGCTATGAAGCGCTGCTTTGTTTTGGCATCCTCACGCAGAATGTCAAGCAATCCGTTGATTGCCTTTACCAGGGGGTAGGTTTCTTCTGGAGAGATGGTATCGTCTATGGTGCTCAGGTCGCCAGGGGTACGGGCGGAAATGGCTAGTTGCAACTGTTTTAGAGGATGTAAGCCAACGCTGATGCCAAACCAAACGGCTGTTGCTCCGAGGATAGCCATTAAAAGTTGCGGCAGAATGATTGTTGCCAAAATCGATTGAGATAGTTGTCTGCGGCTCACTATTGTTTCCGCTACTTGGATTATAACTTCTTCGTTCATTCCTTCGGCGGTAGTATTGAGCTCTGCAATCCTTACTTCATCTTTGCCAATACGAGTAGTTCTAAAAGATGGACGCTCACTAGAAAGGTTCTGTAGGGGCTTGGGAAGGCATTCGTCACCAGATAGTCGCTCACCTTTGGAGCTCAAAACCTGGTAATAGAAACGGTCAATATTGTCATGACGAAGAATGGCCTGAGCGGCCGGTGGTAAATCTACAACTACTTTCTCGTTCTTTATGCGAATTCTAGCTGCAACTGAGTCGGCGGAGTTGACTAGTTCACGATCAAAGGCATCACTGGCGAATTTGACAGCTAGCCAGTATCCGCCGATTGCACTTAATAGCCAGATTGATCCAAGCAAAATGGATAACCACAGCACTAATCTTTTGCGAATGGATCGTCTCATTCAAAATTTTCCAAAAGATAGCCAAAGCCGTGTATTGTCCTGATTTTTACTTGTGTACCTTCTAGTTTTCGACGCAGTCTGTGAATAACGATTTCAATTGCATTCTCGCTAGGTTCTTCTTCCCATGTGGCAACGTGTTCTGCAATAAGGCGTTTTCCCACAAGTTTTCCTGCTCGCTTAAGAAGCAGTTCCAAGACTGCTACCTCTCGTTGAGTAAATTCGGCTAGCTCATCGTTAATAAATAGTTCTCTCGTGTTGATTACAAATCTAATCGGCCCATGGTCAATCTCCATGCGATTGCCCCAGACATTTTTCCGCAATAGCGCTCTAATTCGAGCTTCTAATTCCCCGAAGTCGAAGGGCTTTGTCAGGTAATCGTTGGCGCCTAAGTCTAGGCCAGCAATTCGGTCAGAAACAGCGTCTCGTGCGGTTATAACGATAACGGGTACTGGGTTGCCGTCAGCTCTTAACTCTTTGAGTACCTGGCTGCCATCGATTTCGGGTAAGCCTAGATCTAGAACTAGTACGTCGTAGGTCGATAGTTTTAGGGCGCTAGTAGCTTCTGTGCCGGTCTTTACGGCATCGACGTTGTAACCCTTAGACTCTAATCCCAAGCGCAGAGCATCAGCAAAGAATTCATCGTCTTCAGCGAGTAACAGTCTCATATATTATGCGCCGTCCTTGGGCAAGCAATACGCACGAAATAGTTTGTGAGCTGTAGTGCCAAATGCATGCAAATTTTTCCTAGATCATACAGAATAAAGTGCTGAGTGCGCTTGCCCGGTCGGAGCCGCCGATTCTAATATTATTTTCTTGCGGTTTGCTGTCGCTGTCCACCGCTCTGCTTGTAAAGTTCAATATGATATTGATCTTACCTGCCCGTAGCGCTTTGGTAGTGAGTATCCTTGCCATCAGGACGGGGCGGTAAAGTTCCTTCTTCCTTGTTATCGAGTTGCTCTGATCTTGTTTCTGGTTGGGTGGATGGCTCGAGCGGTTGCGATTCCTTGCTCTCGTCTCCAGCTGGTGGTGTGATTACCTTTTGTTCGACTGCTGGCAATGCCTCTAAGGCTGTCACTTCTGTGGCTGGGATTATTCTCAGCTTGAATTGCAGTGCACTGCCAATCTCTTTGGTTAGAAGGTCTTGCACGAGCTTAACCTGATTTGAGGTAATTGTTTCTCCCGAGCCTATGATCGTAGCGTGAACGCTCATGGGCGACTTGAAACGAAGGACTTTTACCTCGCCTAGTTGAGCCCCGCGAAACGTCAACGTTTTTTCTTTCAGTACTGTTCTTATTTTCGAACTTATTTGATTTTCCAGAATAAGCTCTCTCATGCTAAGAGCTAGTGGGATTGCCAGCAGTGCAATACAGCCTGCTGATATTGATAGTCCTCGCTTGGCGAGGTGTAAGGGGCTGAAGCCCTTAACCAGAAAAACTAGTGCGCCTGCAATGGTTATACCGACTAAATTTGTGGCGTACAAAAGGGCTGCGCCTTTGGAGACCTCTGGGCTGCCAAAAGCTAGCCCAATACCTACCACGCTCAACGGTGGCACTAATGCTACTGCAATTGCCACACCTGCAAGGGTGTCAGAAAGCTTTGCATTGGTTTGGCAGTATGCTCCTACTGCTCCAGCCGCTAGCGCCACTCCCAGGTCTATCAGGGTGGGATGAGTTCTACCTATGATTTCCGGCGTTAGTTCAAGTGCCCTTAGAAAAAGTGCCATGCAAGTTGAGATTGTCATTCCAACTAGGGTTCCAACTACTAGTGTTAACAAAGCTTTGAATATCTGTTTGGTGTCAGCTGTGATGGTCGCTAATGACATGCAGACCAGTGGGCGCATGAGAGGGGCGATGATCATGGCTCCGATGATTACGGCTGGGCTGTTTTGAAAAAGCCCGAAGGTGGCGATCATGGTCGAGCCAGCTAATAAGAAGAGAAAATTGCTAGAAAGCTTGCCATTTTCTTCTAATTTGGTTTGAAGATCTTTCAGGGTGGCTTCGTCAACGTTCGGTAGTAATGGTTTCGGCAAAATTCCTCTTTTTGCTCTTTGTGCAATTCAGCTTTTGGGTACACCAAGGAGTTAATCATAGTTGAAGACAACTTTTCTTTAACGGTCTTTTGTTGGATCTTACTTCGGATCTTGCTTTGGACCTTCCTTTGCAACTTCCTTTGCCGCTCCCTTTGCCGCTCTCTTTGTCGCAATGAAAGACATTAGTGTCGGCTGCCTGTTATTATACTCGTGGCGAATAGAATGGAACCAATCGAGCGGTGTTCCGTCTGGGCAAAAGCGTTAGTGATAGTGAGAATTATGAATAAGTTTGAGATCTTTATTGGGAGTGAATGTAAGTTTTATTTCCATCTGAAAGCTGAGAACGGTGAAATAATTGCTGCGTCACAAGGTTACACGACGAAACAGTCGGCTGAAAGCGGCATCGATGCGGTAAAGCGCATAGCCGCAATGGCGGGAGTGATTGATTGTACGCTGCCCCAAGGCAACGGTCCGACGTCCGGAGCTTGACAGTCAAAGGCTCTGGTCAAGATTAGATCAAAGTATTCGCCGCTCTGACTGGGCCAGGTTATTTCAAGTGCTCTTCATTTCTAAGTGCGGTTACCGTTGTAATAGACCACCATGGTCCTTTGCTTTGGCCCCAGAGTGCAGCCCAGTACCATTGGGAGATATCTGTATAATTTTGGCCGTTCTCGTCATAAATGCGTTCACGTACTTGCAAATGTCGGGCGCTTTTCTGCGCTAACAAGACATTCCATGCCGTCCCAGCCCGGTCTGTTTCACGACGAGGATTGGTGATTGTGAAGCCGCTAGCGCGATAGCAATCTGCTGCCGGATGCAATTGCCTGGTGGCTTGCCTTACCCTGCGGATGATGATTGTCTGCTTGTCTGTCTGGAAAACGGCTATCGAACCAGGGAAATTTCGGGCAAACTCTAGTTCGCTACCAGTGAGCGGCAATGGTCTTAGTTTTTGTCCTTCATATGTTGTCGGCCATTGTTCTTCGTGTTTGGTAGCTGATTTTTGCGGCGTGAAGAAGGGGATGATGGCAGCTATTCCGCAGGCCAAGAAGAAGTATTTATTGTTGAAGTATTTGTTGCCTGCTTTTTGAGCTGTTACTTTGGATTGATTTTTTGCTGCACTCGTTGGAGTCGCATTAAGGACCGGTTCCGCAATGTCGTCTTCGATGATGTTCCTTTTAATGCGCTGGTCTGCAAAGTAGAGAATCAAGGCCACCAGCAAAAATGCTGTTATGCCTGTTCCTGTGTGTACTGCGCTTTCGAAGTGGGCGGCTATTGATTGGGGAAGAGCAGCCGGTGCTTTTATCATTCCAGCTTCAAGATAGAACAATGACGTCACCCTTAGGACGTTTGCTAGAACCGCTGCTGCGGCTGCAAAGATGAGATATAGCGATGCTTGTATAAGGCTAGATTTTCTCAAGCTAAGCTGCACTGCTGCCAGATAGAGAGCTGCCCAGAGCATTTTAATACCGCTACAGGGGGCATCTATTTCTATCAGTTGGTTGTGCCACAGCAGTGATGTGCCTTCAGCGCTCACCGGAAATCCGTTGATGCTTAGTAGCGATACCGCACATTGGGCTACTACTAGTCGCAGAGGATAACCAAGATAGAAATTGAGCGAGGCTACCAGTGGCAGCGATAGCAACAGTAAGCTCCAATGTCCGCTGTTGAGGCGGTAGTTCAGTAGCCGGTGAAGGCAAATGCCGACGGCAATTAGAGCCAGGGCGGCACTAATTAGTTTTGGTGCCAGTAGTAGGGAGCTGCCGTAGAGCACTACCATCGCCGTCAGCGAAATGGGAATTTGATTGTTTTTCTTCGCCGGCTGCCGGGCTAGCAGATAGATCAGTGTAATTAATGCCACTATCCCTAGTGGCTCGTCAGATTGATCAGCGACTCTTTGTCCGTACCAAATCCAGACTGGCCAGAATGCCGCAAATAGAATCAATGTTTGAGCTAGAGCCGATTGGCGGCCAGCTATTAACATCAGTCGATTATTGCCGGCCGAATTCAACTGCTTTGAGCCTTGCGCTTTTTACTGGCAAACCAGCTACCAGCAAACATCATCGCTAACAGTGAGAGGAGCATCCAGGTATCTGCTTCAGGTACGGGCTTACCATCGGCGTCTACTGGGTTGCCGTTGGCGTCGACTGTGTTGCCTTCGGTAGGTGTCGCATTGTTTGTGGCCGCTTCAGTGTCGCTGGTTTCTTCTCCGGCGACAGAGGGAGACGCGGCGCTCTCTTTCTTGCTACTTTCTGCTTCAAATGAGAAATTCTTGCCTTGATCTAATTTGTCGCTACTTCCTCCAAATGTACTTTGCGGTGCAGAGACAACTCCATTTGTTGCCCCTTGCAAAATGGGGCTGCTGGATTGGCCTTTCTCTGCTGCTGCGTCCTTGGCGGCGCTCATGGGTGACATCGCTATTTGCTTAGTTTCTTCACTGGCACGCATCGACTCAGTATTGCCTTCCTTTGCTCTATAGCTAGATGGCATTGAGTTAAATTGGGTTCCATATGGTGCTGCCGAGGACGTCGCTTCGCTTAGTGAATTAAGTTTACTGGCTTCCGATTTAAATTTGAGGTCTATCTGGCGACTAATGCTGAGATCTTCAGAGATTTTTCTTCCAAACGCTCTTATATCACCTATGGGTTTGCGCAAACGTTCGGAAAACTTAGGTTTAGGTTTGACCGCAGTTGCTAAAGTCTTTTCTTCTGGTTCGGTGACAATCGCGCTTGATACTGGGCTAACAATTTGGAATGCTTGAGCCAGCATGCCGGGCTCGGAACCGCTTGCAAGCACTGGATTTCGCAGATCTTCGGCGATTCTTTCGTTGGCCCAGATCTGAGCTAGGCGCTTATCTACTGGAATAGTATTGGATTTTTCAGCAGTGGTCGCTATATCCACAGCAGATGGATTTTTCGCAGTAGCTTGGCTGAATGAATATTCTGGCTCGGGATTTGTGCTGGCGTCAGAGCAGGCGTTGAAGAAAGTGATTAGATCGTTTTTTAGATCACCGCTGCGCTCTACTCTTACTAGTGCTTTTTGGCTGTTGACACCATTTAGAAGCTCGTTGGGGCCAGCCATTACCTGCATGTCAAATAACAGCGGCCGCTCCGTGCGCTTCAGGCTAGCCTGTATTGTGGCACTGCTTCCGGATGTTACTGGTTGAGCGGCATGTACCCACAAGACTGCCATTTTGCTGCTCATGGCAGCTAAGCTCAGTGAGTCATCTAATGTTGCAGAATCGTCTTGGCCGCCTTCGGCTTTCATTGTTTTTAGAGTCTCCGCGGCAGTTAGAACCGCAGCGCTGCCTCCCGGTTGTAGGCCAGGGTAGAGTTCCGTTGTTGTGTCTCCGACTACCTTGATTTGCACCTGCATTGAAGGGGGGACGGCTTTTAAGGCCTCAGCAATTTGGGCGAAATACGGTTGCATCGAGGCCGATCCGTCAATCACTACAAGCAGGCTGTTGATTCCGTTATAGGCAGCTGGCCGCAGGTTGCGCGTGATATTGAACTGTCCCGGTAGTTCTTTGCCTTCGTATGAAATTGCTTCGCCATTTGCCTTTCTTGGCGCCGATACAATAGCTCCGAAGCAAGCTAGTTTGGCGTTTTCAATATCGCCTTTAAAACCGCCTGCTGCTGTTGGTTCGCTTGATTGAATATCGACTTTCACTGGCGTATCTACTTGGAAATTGCGCTCCGAAAACGCTGGCATGATCAATTTTGCCTGCTTGTCTTTTGTTATCGACATGGGTGCCGCTATTTGTAGCTTCACTTTGACAGTCTGGCCCGGCCGTACTGGATAGCACTGCACTAAAACCTGGTCACTGCCGCATGTACTGACGAGCAGCGGGTCTTTCTTCGCCATTACTGCTTTTTTGTAGCGGGCTCTTGCCTGGCTGCGCACCATGATGGTGGCGTCCCGCTCGACATTATCGATTATCAGGGTGGCTTTAGTCGTCACTGCATGTGGTGGCAGTAATATTTTTGCTCTGGCTTCGCGATCAAATTTGGAGTCGTTGGTAAAGGCAATAGACCAATTAAGACTAGCCAATGCAGTATTAGGGTCTATGTTTCCTGTAATTTCTGATTGAGAGGCTGAAAGCCCTCTGGCTACTCCGCATACTTCTTCGCCGGCTATATCGGTATCTATATCAAATTCGTCGTCTACCCCAGCATTGAGATTGGCTGGGTCTGTGATTACCCCAGTATGTTGAATGGTTGCCCGCGCGGCTTTGGGTATAGGAACAGAGTTGTATGGTTTGCCTGTGACCTTGAAGAATACTTTTCTATTTTGGTCAATCGTGGTGTGGTGAGCGCTTTCGTAGAGCGATCCCAGAATATCTGTGGCTTTGCCTGAGCGCTCGTAGCAAGAGCGCAGCAAAACTTCCTGGCTGCCGTAGCGCCTTAGCCAGTCTACTCCCGCACTCGATTCAATAACGTTTTTGTCCGCGGCCTTGGCTAAATTGATTCTTGTCAAAGTCGACGGCAGCTCAATGGCAATCACCATTACAAGAATAATCATGTGGCCCATGTGTTCAAACTGATGAGCATTGAAGTAAGTGCCTTTGCGGTCGGCTAGTCGGCAAACTGTCTTTCCGGCAATCAAATTGCAGGGCACTGATAAGAGTGGAGCTAAGCCAAGCAGGCCAAAACCCAGAGCTAGAGTGAAGAAACAGGATATTGGTGTGAGGGGCAGGAACATTAAGGAGTACAGACAGCTCACGCCCATGGCCATGCCGCTTGCCAGAGACATAAAGGCATAGTGGTTAGAGAGGTCTTTTCTTGTGCCTAGCCAGACCAAGAAGTTACTTAGTGGAATTAAGCCGAAAAGGACAACGTGACTAGGCGTGGGAAATGGATCAAAGAAATTGTGGGCGCAAAAATGAAAAGTAGTTTCAAACAACATCGCGATGGTCGGCAAAATTACGCCGCAGAACAAAAATAGCAAGCCGCGTTTTTTGACTTGTCCGTGTTCGATGGGGTCAAAATACTTCGGCGCAAAAGATTTACTCTCGGCCTTGCCCTTGTCTGGCTTTTTCTCTTTGGACAATTGCGCGGGCTGAGGCATTTGCATCTCCAGATTTCTGCTCTGAGCAATTAAGCTGGGTTCCTGCCATTTGATATTCCCAAACCCAATAAAATAACCCACTACAATGGTAGCTGCCGATCAGAAACTTGAAACTGGGGAATATCCTGATCTGCGTTTGTCTGTGCGCTTGCTTCTCTTTTGATGGTATACGATTGTTTGCATGGCGCGCTTTTGGAGGATGAGAGAGCTTGGAAATCATCGGCGGAATACTAGTTTTGATTGTTATGCTGATTTTTTCAGGTATAAAAGTCGTTAAGGATAGTAACCGTTTGGTTATTTACCGCTTTGGTAAAGTGGTTGCTACCAAAGGTGCCGGCGTGCACTTGGTCATGCCAATTTTTGAAACAGCCGAGAGCGTTGATACCCGGGTCAAAGTAGTGGAGACGCCAGAGATTAGCGCTACTACCCTAGAGCTTGAGACAGTAAGCATTTCGGCCGTTTGCATGTTTCAGGTGGGAGATGTGGCCAAGGCTGTCACTAAGGTCGACGACTATGTTAGCGCTACCGGCGCTGTGGTGCAGACGGCGTTGCGAACAGCCGTTTCACAGAATGATTTGCAGACTTTGCAAACTGAGCAAAAAGGCATTAACAAAAGACTCAAGGCCTTAGCAGAGAAGCAAACTCGCGAGTGGGGCGTTAATATAAAGTCTATTGAGATTAAGCATCTTGAGGTTGTAGCAAAAGTAGCAGTTGCCGAGATAGCTGTTGTTGAGGCCGAGGCGTGACGGCGTCTTAGGGAAACAATGGCTCTTTCTTGCCTAGAAACTTTGGCTTGTGAGCGGTCATTACATCAAGCCAGGCTGTCTCGGCGGCAAGTATTTCGCGGAAGTCGTACCAAGATTGAATTGAGCCATACGACTGTATGCCTGCGTCTACTCCAGTTACTTCTAGGCCCAGCTTTTGCGCGAGAAACATGGCGCGGGGTAAGTGATAACGCTGGGTGACAAGCACGGCTTGCTTTACTTCGAAAATCTCTTTGGCACGGTAAAGGCTGTCATAGGTTCTAAATCCGGCATAATCGCAGGTTATGTCTGCTGCGGGTACGCCGTCGCGAATAGCCTCATCTTTCATGGCTTGCGGTTCGTTGTAGCTAAGGTGACCGTTGTCGCCTGTCATCAAAAGCTTTTTCACCTTACCTAACTTGTATAGCGTCGCCGCTGTGCTGATGCGATCTTTAAATTCGCGCGATCCGATTCCGGCACCAAATACAATGGCAACAGATGTGGGCGGAACCAGCTTTGCATCACTATAGATTTTGTAAGGTTGATTTTCTACTTCTTGGTAGATGGCAACGAGGCCGACTATTAATAGAGCACTAACAAGCCCAGATATCTCTAGCCAGCGGCGACGCTTTGGGGCTGGGGCTTTGGCGACTTGCTCGCCTGAGGCTTGGTTCACGTCAATGTTTTCGGTAGATTCCATAGGCAAGGATTGTACCACTAGATAAAAAGTGCTTGACAACGGTGGCGAACATTGCTACATTCTGCTTTGAGGCAGTTTGTCTCTGGAATCCTTTTTTTACTAAGTCCAATTTACTAGTCCATTTCAATAGGACCTGCGTACAAGACCTTGATAGTCTTTCGTAGCTGCTGATCATCTTCACATTGATTTGTGTTGGTATCGCCAGTAGTGTTACTTTAGTTTCGTTTTGGTTCGCTCTACTACCCCACAATATTACTACTGGCTTTAGAGAGCCCTCACTTCTTTGCGAGGCCATATCATGCTGCGTATCCAAAAACCAATGTCAGATGGACTGCGCCTCGGCGAATTGCTGATTGGTGCAGGAATTCTTACCAGGGATGCGGTTGAGGCAGCTCTCACCCTTGCATTAGCTTCTAAATTGCCGCTCGGTCGAGTACTGATTTCTACAGGGCAGTTGCAAGATCAGCAGGTCGACCGTTATGTGGCCGTGCAGAGGCGCGCGAGGGCTGGTGGTCTCGGTGTGGCAGACGCTCGAAGAGTGATTCAAGAGATGACTTGGGGCGCTCACCATAGCGAGGTTGGCCATCCGGATAAACAACCAGAAGGGCCGACTAGTATTCTTATCGACTTGTTGGGCCAAGCCGGCGTGCTTACTAAAAATGAAATTCCTTATGTGATGCGCTCCAGCATTGAAGCTGACATTACTTGTGGCCGTTTATTGCTATTGCGCCGCCGCATCTCCCCGGCCTTCCACCGCTATTGTATAGAGCTATTGGTGCAATACCGCGAGGGTACGCTAACATTTGCCAAGGCAGCTGATGAGTGCCGTCGCCTCTATCAAGGCGGTGCTTATGTTGATCAGCAAGAACACTGTGGTGCCAATGCGAGCGCTCGTAAACTGGGGCAACTTATGGTTAGAGCCGGATTTGTCAATGAGACTGAATTGTTCGACGCTTTAGAAGTAAGTCTCAGTTTGAATCGTAAGGTTGGTGAAGTTTTAGTTGATGCTGGCATAGTTGTGCAAGAAGTTGTTGACCTATGTGCGCAGATGTTGAAGCGCATATTATCGGGCGAGGTTCGCACCGCTGAAGCTATAGTTTATTTGAAGAGCCGCTATGTGATTAGTCAGAGACAGGGACACTTTGCTGGGTAACTCCCTCAAACCGGGCACATATATTTGCTATAGACTATGCAGCAGTCAGTGGCTCAAGACTTAGACATTTATGTTGCATCACTTCCTTGCCAAGCTGCTGACTATCCGTTTAGTTTGTAATTTGGTAATAAAAAAAGGTTTGCTCCCGGCAACGGGAATGAAAGAAGAGAGAACTTCTTTCATTCCCGACCAAGTCACTTAACGATTTCAGGCTCCTAGGAGTTCAGGGCCGGGCGATTGAGCAGCACGTCAGCGGGCAGTTCGTCGATGTTGACGCTCTCTCCACGCAGCAGCTTTGTGCTGATGGTGTCGCGCCAAAGCAAGTTGGTGTTGTTGACAGTGGCCGTCGGATCGATCCAGGCTAGCACCACTGGCAGAGGACATAGGCTATGGTGCCAGTTTCAAAAGATGCCATCATAACTTTCGGGTCGATGAATTGAAGACTTGAGTGCCAGGTTCCTGAACCTACTTTGCTTCAGCGACCCTTGCACTTAAACGCAGATTCAAGCCAGTCGAGAGCGGTGATCATCGTGCCGAGAAAGAGCGCGAGCACTCCCAGCGGCCACCCGACAAAAGACCAGACAACTGACGACAGCAGGAACGTGAGCCAAATCTTGAGGGCGTTGCTGGCAAGAGCGCCGCAACGTTGTACTTTGCGGTCGCATTGAGCCAGGCCGCCAATGAAAATTGCAGAAGCAAGAGTAGAGAGAGCAAAGGTAATCATGGTTAGGAAATGAAATTGATGCGTAGAATAGAGGAAGTGACTTTCGTCGCTCTCTCTATTCTGCTGCAACTCTAAGCGCTGGTGCGAGCAGCTCTTCAACGAATGGGTCATCAGCTTCGACGATCTGAAACAAATCAAAATCGCTACTGCTGATTACACCACTAGGCAACTGAACTGTTCTTAAGTAATCAACCAGCATGCTCCAATGAGCCTTGCCGACCAAATAAACTGGGGCTTTGGCAATCAAACCAGTTTGCATTAGAGTGAGCACCTCAAACAATTCATCAAGAGTGCCCAATCCCCCTGGCATAAAGATGTAGGCCTTGCTATAGAGCACGAAAGCTAACTTTCGCAAACCCATAAAGCGGCTAAAATCGGCAGTGAGCGATTGGAAATGATTATTGTCTTCTTCTCGAGGTAATTTGATGTTCAGTCCAATAGTTGGCACTGTGTCAAAGGCACCTTTCAGTCCGGCTTCCATAACACAGCTAGCACCACCAGTAATGACCGAGAAGCCGGCAGCAGCAACACGCTTAGAAATACTGAGCGTATCATCATACAGTTTAGTATCTGGCAGGCAGCGTGCCGAGCCAAGAATAGCTACTCCCGTCCCTACCCCACCACTTAACGAACTTAAGGCGTGGCACAACTCTGTGACTACAAGCTTTGCTAGTTCTTGGTCAGCAGCAGACAACTCTTGAGCTCGCAGATACTGCATCAAAGAGCGTAGCTCCCGTTCATGCTTCGGCACCTCAATTAGCTGTCTTTGCTCTTTCTGTTTCTTTACGCGTTTCATAGGTCCTCTTTTAATTTAAAAAATCAAATTGTTTCTTGAAATTCTCTATGGCGGAAAATCCATAGTTGAACTGGTGAATTAGTAAATGCACTGGTCCTAATGCCAATTCAAGGCTTCGTTGAATTCATGTATGGACTATGGCAGAGCGGGTCGACGTAAGCGCTGAGATTGGCCTGAGCTGCGCGAACAACCAATCTGGCGCCTCGGTCAAAGGGATATTTGGCATGATTGTTGTCGATATAGACCATGCCACCTTCCATCTCAGAGACAATTTCAAGCGCCTCGCCACGTGGTAGCAAACCAGCTCTCAGTTGATGTTGCTCGCCTAGACGTAAAAACGGAGCACGCTCAAGGAAGGCAAATTTCTGTTCATCGATTGCGAGCACACTGCCTCCTTCCGAGCGGAGAAAACCAGTTGAACCAGAAGGTGTCGCGACAAGCAATCCAGAGCAGACATGTTTTTCTGACTGGCCTTTGGCATTTAGACGATATCGACTGCTGGCAGCTGGTTCTTTATGTGCAATGAGAAACTCGTTTAGAGCAAGCTTAGGCAAAAACTTGCCATCGATGCTCACTTCTAAACGCAGCAGCTCGATTGGCTTAAGGTCACCCTTCGTGATTTTGTCGAGCACAGAAGCAAACGAAATACTGTCGCAGATACAGAAGTGACCGAAGCTTGTAATTGGTGCAGAATTTACACCGAGAATACGCGTTCCGTCTTTTATGAAGTGCGAAGCCATTAAGAAAGTGCCGTCGCCTCCTATTGCCACAACGAAGTCAGCTCGAGCGAACTTGGCAACAAGCTCTAAGTCACGGCTGTTTGCCAGTTCATATGTAACACCACGTTGTTCAAGAACTAGCTTGACCTTGCTCAAGGTTTCAACGTGTTGAGCGTGCGACTGAGCCTCAAGCTCAAGACCGGGGGCACGGCTGGTAATGGCTGCCAATTGACTTTGGTTGTTAGCAGCGAGCATTTGCTCGAAATAGGACTCTTTGACGATCAATAATGCATGCGAACCAATAGTTTCTTTCATGAGAAAATCTGGTGATGTGAACAAGCCGACAAAAGCAGAGATTGCTAAGGTAAAGTCAACCAGCGAATCTTGCTCTCACTTACCTTCTGGAATCAGCAGAAAGAGCACCAAAGTACGAATTGCCGAAGCCGTCAAAACTAGAAGCACGAAAGTCAGCGCCTTTGGCGCCAGCAGCGAAACGAGCGCAGTGATGAGCACTAGGGCAAAGGTAATAGTGAAAGACTGATAGACCTTAGCGAAGGCTGGGTTGATACCCTGATGAAAGTTTTCGAGACTGCGCTTGAAATTGCGATAGAGATCGCGAATGCGGTTTTTAGTCATTGTTTGAACGTTCGAGTTGATAGTTTTTGACGATGGGAGAAAATGCTTGGTCTAGTACTGCATTAAAGCGAGTACCAGACCAAGCACCAGATTAAGATTCAGATTAAGAAACAGAGACCAAACCTACTCCCGCGCCTTTGCAGTCAGCACCATCTCACCATCGCGGCTGTCAACCAGAATGGTGTCACCGGCACTAAACTTCTCAGAAAGAACTGCAACAGAAAGGGGGTTTTCGATCAGCTTTTCCATGGCACGGCGAAGTGGCCGAGCACCCCATTCTTCACTGTAACCCTCCTTGAGAATATGGTCTTTTGCCGCCTCGGTCAGTTCAACCGTCAAGCCTTTATCGGCCAGCACCGAGTGCAGATTCTTCATGAAGATATCGATGATGCTGCGCACCTGCACTTGATTGAGCTGATGGAAGGCAATCAGATCGGTGAGACGATTCAAGAGCTCAGGCCTGAAGTGTTGCTTCAGCGCCTCAAGTAGCTTGCTCTTCATCTCAAGGTAAGATGCCTCTTGCTTGGCCGCTGCGCTCTGATTGCCAGCAAATTCAAAGCCCATGCTAGCCCTCTTGCTAGTAATGGCACTGGCACCAGCATTAGTGGTCATGATCACCACTGTGTTCTTGAAGCTTGCCACCCGTCCTTTTGTGTCAGTCAGGCGACCTTCCTCCAGAATCTGCAGGAGCAGATTGAGAACATCAGGGTGGGCCTTCTCGATCTCATCGAAGAGCACAACTGAGTATGGCCGACGACGCACTGCCTCAGTAAGCTGACCGCCATCTTGAGAGCCGACATAGCCCGGAGGGGAGCCAATCAGGCGAGAGACCGTATGGCGCTCCATGTACTCACTCATATCGAGCGTAATCAGCTGCTCATCGGAGCCGAAGAGAGCTTGCGCCAAGGCCTTAGCCAGCTCGGTTTTGCCAACCCCAGTAGGCCCAGCAAAGAGGAAGGCAGCGTTTCGTTGACTCAATCCAGAACGAGTGCGACGAACAGCATTTGCTACTGCCGCAATCGCTTCTTCTTGAGCAACAACGCGCTCATGCAGCTCGTCTTCAAGATGAAGCAGCTTGTGCGCCTCTGATTGAGTAAGCTTAGTTACAGGAATGCCCGTTTTCCTTTCGATCACTGAGGCGATATGCTCTTCAGTGACGATAAAGTCAGCCTGAGACGCATCGGTTGGCGCTTTGGCTTTTGCTGCCTGGACAATTCGACTCATTCGAGAGCCAGTCGTGTCCATCACACTGATAGCCTTGTCGGGCAGATTGCCGTCACTAATGAAACGATCCGAAAGCCGAGCGGCAGCCTCAAGAGCTCCATCGCTAAACTTGATACCATGGTGGGCCTCGTAGCGCTCTTTGGTGCCATGCAAAATCGTTATCGTTTCTTCCACCGTCGGCTCGCTCACCACCACCTGCTCGAAGCGCCGAGACAGAGCCGCATCTCTTTCGATGTGCTTGGCGAACTCATCGAAGGTAGTGCTACCGATGCAAGAGAGACCTGTCGCTAACGCCGGTTTGAGTATGCTGGAAGCGTCCATGGTGCTTCCTTCTGCCTCACCAGCGCCCAGCATCATATGAGCCTCGTCAATGCAAAGAATGACGTTCTCAGCCTTAACGACTAGCAGCAACATCTTAAAGCGTTCTTCAAATTCACCACGATACTTGGTGCCGGCAGTGAGCGCGACTAAATCGAGGAGAAAGAAAGTCTTTCTCCTCCATTTCTCTGGCATAGCATCTGACGCGCACAGCTGCGCCACCGCTCCAATCACGGCAGTCTTACCGACGCCGGGTTCACCGACTAGCATGGGGTTGTTCTTACTGCGTCGTCCAAGAATCTCAAGAACATTTTCAACCACAGCCTCGCGTCCGATCACTGGGTCTAGGGTGCCAGCTATCGCCTCTGCCGTAAGGTTGCGACCAAATTGCTCAATACTGGCAATGTTGCCGCGGCCATCGGCCTTAGCCGTAGAAGCGCTAGCGGCAGGATTATTGGAACTCCTAGAAGAGGGAAACGGAGCGGGAGAACCAGCCTTGCCAGAATTGAGGCTGGAAGCAATGGAGTTCCTAAAGGCTTGTGAGTTAACACCCAATCGCTCGAGCAACCGACTAGCCGACCAGCTGGGATCGGCAAGAATAGCCAGGAGAATGTGCTCGGGAAGCACTAGTGTGCTTTTCTGCTTATCGGCTTCTGCTAGAGCCGTTCCAAACAATGCTAGATCGGCAGCCCAGGTGTAATTCAATGGAGCGTTAGACCAGTAAGGGCCAGACTGAGGGCGAACGGTGTCGGCACCAAGTTCAGGCAATTCAAGGCCGCGGCGCAATGATTGGATATTGAGATTCAAACCTTTAAGGGCTCTTGCTGCCGCGCTCTTGCCCTCAAGCAAGATGGCCACCAAAAGGTCGTCTGTATCGATAACCTCGCGTCCACGCTCTTCATAGGTAAATCGCTTGGCCAAATGCACAATATTCATGCTGGAATCAGCAAATCTTTCAATAGACATAGTTTTTCTCAGGAACGTTTATTTGAGCGAGAAAGGAGCCTTGCAGCCCTTTCCAGTATTGGCAAAACACTATCTCCACTATCTCGCTTTCACAGGGCGAGATTGGGAAATTCAATTGAAGTGCTCATCCGAATTGGGCAGTCAGTGGTGACCAAAACCTGGCAACCACGATCGTCAGGACAGACCAGGCGACATGAAGCAACACCCCCGCGGTCAGAAAGCTGCTCAGCAAGAATGTCTTGAGAAAGCAGACTCAAATGAGAGCACCAATAGGGCACCAGATTCATGAGGGCGCGAGCTGAGCCGGGGCACTCCCAACCACTCTGTTGCTCATTGGCAACAAAAGTTCTATAGACAAAACGACCGACAGCGCCTTCAATTGTTTCATCGCCTTTTGCTGTAGCGATGAATGCCTGATAGGGTGAATTGAGACACCAGAACTTGGGCTTGATTGCTCTAACCTGAGCTTCATTCTCAAACACCACAATCAAATCTTGCTGGCCTGCAAGAAATTCGACAGGGCCTTCGCCAAAGGTCTGAATCAAACTAGTGCGGCTGGCGGGAATGATCTGGCAGGCACTAACTGCAGGGATGGTCACCGAGATGCGACCATCATCTTCAAGATAGGCGGTAGAATCAAAGCCAGGGTAAATGGAGCGCAACTGAACTTGCTTAAGCTCCGGCTCAATGCGCGAAAGCAAAACCTTTGCCAGAGCGATGGTGCTATTGCCACCAGGAGCGATTCTTACACCGTCAGGCGTGTACCAGTCAACCAGCCATTCGCCCGGGGCGATTTGAGAAGCGAAGATTGTTTCTGGTTGTTTCAGGTATGCGGCGATGTATGCTTTCTGACAATCAGAAATGCCAAGTTGCTGCTGATTTGCAGAGTACTGAATCGGCGACTGCGGGCTCGAATTTGGCATTGTGGCGGCAGGGGCAAGAAGCACTACCGCTGCAGGGTTGCCAGAGCCAGGCAGCTCGGTGGTAAATGGATCGGCGAAGACAACCTGAACTTGTAAGATGCTCGAATTCATGGGTTTCTCTGGGTTGTGTTTGATGAATGTATTGAAAGCTGCTTGACGAATAGTCAGCAGCCTTGCTCTAGGCGCTAAGGCGCGCTAGTCACTGATAGAGAGCGGTAATGCTACCCGTCAATGGCGACTGCACCACCGCAGTGATGTATCTCTCGTGATTAGCAAGCGGCGTCGACCGATAACTCGACATCACATACGGTGCAGCATTATCTTTAGCATCAGACTGACTGATAGCGGGAGATTGCGGATCTGAGTGATCGACAGTCAAGCCGGCAATCGTGTGAGCAGAAAAGCAGATGACGTCGTGCTCTGCTGATGCTGCAAGGCCAAGTAGAGGCCCGGCAAATGGAGAGACAAAACGGTCTGATTTTTGGTCAAAATTGATAGCACTGAAGTAGCCTTCTTTCGAAAGACAGACTTCACCGCTGCGAGCAAGAACTGACACAACGTTGCCATCAGTATTGCCCGTGAGCTGAAGCGGCTTCAGCTTCGCATCGACCATATTCGTGAGTTCGATCAGACCTTCGGGAGAAGACAAACGCAGAACTTCTCCTTGGTCGCTGGTCAACAGCATGCAGGGCTGGCCGCCTAAGGGATTGACCACATGCAATTTGGCAATGTCAATTTCAAGCGGATGCGGGCCAAAGGTTTTGCAATTCATTCCCGATGAGTCTTGCTCAACCCTCACCATGAAGAGATGACCATTGTCGGCACCCACCCAAAGACTTGTGCCCTTCTCGGCGAAGCTCATGGTGCGGCCAGCTTCGACTTCCGCTCTTGCTACCAGAAGGCCACTGGCAAGATCGATCAAGAGAATTTTCGACTGATCTTCGGTGAGGATTGCGGCGTGGGTGGTGCCATCTGCGGTCAAACGGAAGGCGACATCAACGGCATCGATTGTGGCAGCCTTGAGCTGGTCAGAAAGAGAAATGTGCAAAACAAGAGAACTGCGACCGAAGCTTGTCTCGAGCTTATACAGTTCCACCGGTCGGCCTGGTGCCTTTGTGTAGGCGAATGAGCCATCGGCGGAAAGACCAGTTTCTCCCAGGCTAGGGACAGGGACATAGAAAAAATGGATCATGATTTAACTCCAATAGAGTTGCGTGAGAACACAGGGAAAATTTCAATTTCGCATTTTCGTTTCAAAAAACAGAACGGAACACCTCGATCTCTCGAGCTTTTCGAACTTTTCGGACCTTCGAGGCTGCACCGCTGCAAACCAGCACAACCGCGAACCTTCAGCCAGCTTTAGCGTTAAGCAACGTTCAGGCATAGAGCAAGTCAATCCTGAACCGATATGGGCGCGTAGCTAATTACACGTTGTGTGTGTTGAAAGTTTTTGTCCGAGAAGAAATAAAGAGGTGTAACTTCAACTTAGCTCTTAGCATCTTGTACTTCAACTCATTTAGACAAAGGCATAGTCCAATACCGTTAAACGCGCCTCACACTTATCACTATTGCTGTGTGGGTTGTCCTGAATCATTAAACTGGGCTTCAAAAACCGGGTTTTTCAGTGCCTCAGTTTACTTCGTCAAAACGAAGTCGAACTGGCCAGTCTGGGGATCGGCACTGGTTGCACCAGTTTTGAGTGGCACCAACAGCTCTGGCTTGAAGAAACCTTCACCGGGCAAATCACTGCTATTGAAGGGATCGTCGGTAAAGTAGAGTTGAGTGATCAGTGTCTTGTAGCCCTTAGCCTCCACACGCACATGAATATGCGCCGGACGGAATTGTCCTTTCGCAACTTCATAATTGCCTGGACGCAGTAAACTCACCTTGTAAGCGCCCGAAGCATCACATAAAATACGGCCGCGCAGCTTTTGCTCGGCGATCGGAATTGTTAGGGGATTGCCCTGTGCGTCTTGGTTGTCGTAGACGCCATCGGGAGATGCCAACCAGAAGTGCAATGTGGCTGCGGGAATGATGCTGCCATCGATAGCGAGGATTTGGCCGCTGATCTCGATAGCCTGACCGGTTAGACCTGCTGCAATGAGACTGTCGCGGATTGGCGAATCAGGAAGAAAGTAAGGTCCTTCCACTTGGGAGGGGGTTGGGCTGAGCCCTGGCGAATTGAGTTTGGCTGTGGCGCTATTGTCGGCCATGGGTGGTTATCCTTGAGAATAAGACCTGCTTGGTGTCGCAGGTCGTTTGTGCAAATGGAATGCTGACCAAGAGTGCTTGTGCTCCTCTGCGGTCAGGCTTTGAAAAAGCTCGGTAGACGAGCCCTTGAAGACGTAAAGAAGAAACAGCTCCGAGCAGAAAGACTAAGGCCGAAGCCAAAGCCAGGTGCCCGGAGCTGAACTACTTCGGCATTTACTTGCGCATGTACTTGCGATAGAGATCGGAGTAATCGCTATCGTTGAGGTTCATGCGCTGCTTGCCGTCTTTGGGAAAGTCCCAAACATCGCTCACTTCGCGCTGAAGTGGAACAACCAGGTTGTCGAAGTCAGGGCACTCAAGAAGAGCCATACGCACCCGCTGGCGCAGTTTGCGGCTGGCTATTTTTTTGCCTGGCTTGTCGCTAGCGGCGGTGGTAATGCCGATGACAGGAGTGTGGCGAACTGATTTTGACATAGTGCAGTGCTCGGTTGAAGATTTAAGCACCACACCAACTGACCTGCGAAAACAGGAGCCCTGCAAAATACAGGACGCCTGCAAAAACAGCAGTTGGTGCGGCACTAGTAGAGCGCACCAACACGGTCATGGCATTCGAGTTTGTACATAGAACTCTTGTGTATCGTGAACTGGCTATAACCAAGAACAGTAAGGCGAGCTTTAACTTAGACCTTGCTCTCTCAGGCTTTTCTTATGGGGAAGCCGGTACAAGTGACGGTCACGCTGGCGCCATAGCGGTTGCCGTAACCACCCTGGCTTTGGCTGTAGCGCAAGCAGTCTTCTTCTACGGTGTAGCCCCGAGCTGTGAGCTCGTCGCGAAGAGCCGTTTTCAGCTCGTTCGAGTTCAATAAGATGTCGTCGTCGCGGCCGTTCTTGGTCTTGACGATTACGTTGACTGCGCAGTTCCTCTTGTCGGTGAACAGGAAGGTGACATAGGTCGGCTGGTTGCCGGAACGCCTTACTGCGTCATTAAGCAGATCAAGCAGCGCGTAAACGCCAAAGTCGACATAGACCGTACTTGGAAAGTTGGCTACTCCAGCTTTCGCTGCGCTTGTCTCGCTGTTAGCACCATTTGCCAGCTGGACCTCGGCGGTAGCCTCATTGGCTGTTGCACTGAACGAGGAGCCGCCACGGTAGCCGTGCCCTTCGTCGTACTTGAAGGTGAGGCTGGTAGGGTCGATGGCTTCGCCTTTGGCGGCTAGGGCCTGGCAGATGCCAGCGGCGATGACATCATGGCTAAACCTGACATCGTGGTTGAAAGTTATAAAGCTATTGTTCTTTCCCCCAAGATACATCAAGGCAATGCCAGAGACTTGACCACTGCTATTGCAGTTGATGTCGACGGTTAAGCCCGACTGGTAGCCGCCGCACCATTGTTGCAATGAGTCGGTGAACAGTTTTTTCAGTTCAGATTCGCTGTAAGAGAGTTGGGAATTGAATTTCATGGTGTTTGTCAGGGGTGTGGAATTTGAAAGTGCGCAAAATTTCAATTCAAACCTTTGAACCTTCACACAGCTTTGCCGTTAAGCATCGCTCAGGTATAGAGCAAGTCGATCCTGAATCGATATGGGCGCGTAGCTAATTACACGTTGGGTGTGTTGAAAGTTTTTGTCCGAGAAGAAAGAAGAAAGGTGCAATTTCAACTTAGCTCTCAGCATCTTGCGCTTCAACTCATTTAGACAAAGGCATAGACCAATACTATTAAATGCGCCTCACAGCTATCACTATTGCTGTATGGGTTGTCCTGAAGCATTAAACTGGGCTTCATAAACCTCAGCTTCGTCTCGCAAGTAATTTAGTAGACCGGTCGACTGGTGGGGGATAAGAAAAAAAGCTCGAGAGACGAGCGTTTTGGGACTTTTGTAAAACAGCTCCGAGCAGAAAGACTAAGGCCGAAGCCAAAAGTCATTTGCCCGGAGCCGAATTACTCAGGCATTCACTTGCGCATGTACTTGCGATAGAGATCGCAGTCATTGGAGCTCAAGTAGCATTTGCCGTCTTTGGGGAAAACCCAAACATCGCTCACTTCGCGCTGAAGCGGAACAACCAGATTGTCGAAGTCTTGGCATTCAAGAATAGCCATACGCACTTGCTGGCGCAGTTTGCGGTTGGCGAATTTCTTAAAGGGCTGATCGCTAACAGCCGTGGACCTGCCGACGACAGGAGTGTGGCGAACTGATTTTGACATAGTGCAGTGCTCGGTGGAAGCACCACACCAGCTTACCTGCAAATACCGGACGCCTGCGAAAGCAGGAGACCCGCAAAATGCAGGAGTTGGTGAGGTGCTCAGAAGAGCGCACCAACACGGTCATGGCATTCGAGTTTGTACATAGATCCCTTGTCTATGGTGAACTGGCTATTACCAAGAACAGCAAGGCTAGCCTTAACTCAGACCTTGCTCTCTCAGGCTTTTCCTATGGGGAAGCCGGTACAAGTGACGGTCACGCTGGTGCCGGAGCGGCTGCCGTGGCCTCCCTTTGTGTAGTTGAAGCTGAAGCCGTCATGAGCGAGGCTATAGCCTCGGCTAGTCAGCTCCTCGGACAAGGCCTCGATCAGCTCGGTCGAGTTCAAGTCAATGGTACCGGTTCTACCTGCATTGGTTTCGACGCTGATGCTGGCCGTGCAAGTTTTCTCGTCGGTGAACGCTACGCTGGCATAGGTAGGTTCATTGCCGGAACGCTTAGCGGCAGCCTTGAGCAGATCGGTCAAGGCGTCGATGCCAAAGTTGACAGTGACAGTACCAGGGAAGATGACCAGGCCAGCTTTCGCTGCGCTTGCCTCAGTAGCAGAACCATCTGGCAACGAGGCATCGGCGGAAGCCTGCTTGGCGGTTGCACTCACCGATGAGCTGCCACCGTAGCCGCGCCCTTCGTTGTACTTGAAGGTGAGGCTGCCATCGCCGATGGCTTCGCCTTTGGCTGCTAGGGCTTGGCAGATGCCAGCGGCGATGACAGCATGGCTCAGACTGATGATGCTATTTTCACCCTCAAGCAACATGAAGGCATTTCCAGAGGCTTGACCATCTCTGTTGCAGTTGATATCGACTTTTAGGCCCGACTGGTAGCCGCCGCACCATTTGTGCAATGATTCTGCTAGCAGCTTTTGCAGTTCGGATTCGTTGAAAGAGATTTGGGGAGTGAGTTTCATGGTGTTTTTCAGTGTTGCTGGGTTGCTGAGTTTGAGATGAATTTGACAGTATCGAAACAGGCTAAAGGTCTGGCCCGAAGACCAATGGGAGCGCTCGCAAGCGCTCCACAAAGATCACTAGTTGGCGATGCGATAGTTGCGCCAAACGACATCTTTCATAGCGACAACGCGACCTTCATCGTAGGCCTTGAGAAAAGCGCTGACGACGGTTGCATACTCTTCTGGCCGACGTTTGGCAAGGCTGGCAAATTCAGCCGGAACTTCAGCCGCGCCTTCAGCTGCACCTTCGGCCGGGCCTTCAGTATCGCTGGCAGTGGCAGCATTCTCGCTGATATCAGACCAAGCGACACCACCGTCGCCTTTGAGGGCCAAGGTGCTGTCGGTGAGCAGCCAAACGCCGCTGTCGAGGTCTTTCTGGGTAACTCTGTAAGCCGTATAGGCCAGCACAGCTACGGTGATGGATGGGAAGATAAATGGTTTCATGGGAAGTAATCCTGTGGTGAATTGTGAGCGGTGAATTGTCAGTGGTGAGTTGCGACCGGCAAATTATGATTCGCGGTTGCGCACTTCATCGACGAGCTGTTTGTGGCTGAAAGCAAACTTGGTTGAGGCGAATGCAAAGGCAGAGAAAAATGCCTGCAGCGGCTGAGCTTGCTCGTCGTCATCAAGCTCCAGACCATAGGCCACCAAGTCCATCTTGATCAGGCTCATTTGCAGGCTGAGTTCTGCGTAGCTAATTGCCACTAGCGAGGCGAGACCTGTGAAATCACTTACTTCGACGAGGAAATCACAAAGCTCAGCAAATTCAGGAACAACCCTGAAATTATCCTGACCGAAGTTGCTCATATCGAGCCTCGGCAGACGAGCCGGTGCAGTTTTGGAGCCGTTAAACTGTTGAGCAAACGAAGTGAAGATCTCAGGCAGAGAGTCGCGAACATCCCCCAACTCATCAATGTTCAGCAACAGCTCTTTGGTTGCAGGCGGAAGCTTGTGTGAACTATTCGAGATGACGAAGCGGAACAAAGGCATGACGGCCTTCGACCAGAGCCCGTCAAATTCAGTAAGGGTCTCAGAGCCCACCGCGAGAATCTGCTCTTTCTGCTCTCTCAATTGAGGCAGGCAGGTGCGAATCAGTTGTGCTGCCAGCTTATGGCATTCAGGAATGAGCTCATCGCGCAGCAGCGTTTTGAACTTCTCTTCCTGATCGCCTTCATCGGCATGAGCAAAAGCTGACGATGTGCGGCTAATACCCAAGACAAAGGTCCGATAGCGATTGACGGTCTGCATCACTTGGGGGTTCCACCCCTGAGCTGACCAGTCAATCAAAAGGATCTGTCGCATGGTCTCGTCCACTTGCGCGCGGGCATTAAGGGCGCTGTGAATGATCTCGGCACCAAGTGGTCGGAAGCTGGCAAGCTGCGCTCTCAGGAGAAAGCAAGTATCCAGCGCCGCCTCATTTGTCAGATAGGTCGAGCCAATGGCACCATTTTTCCCAACTTTGACCTGATGAGTATCAAGCTCATGGGGCAACTCTGGAACAAGGCTCATGGCCGCCCTTAGAGCAGTAACCCCGTCTGCTGGTTTGGAGCGAAGATATAGTTGCGTAAGAATTTGTGAAAACGCCAAAGCATGACTGATAGTCTGTTCAGCCAGATTGAGCGCAATGGCGTTAAGCGAGGTAGACCTTTCATTGGTCATCTCATTGGTCATTATGTAACTCCAGATAGGTTTGTTTGCAGAGGAGCGGCAGAGAGTCGCTCCTCTTTCTGTTGCTAGTGAAGTGATCAGCAGTCAATCGCTTTTCACTTCTCGCTTCAGGATGCGGCTTGCTTCTTGTTGGTAGCTCTGCTTGCGCGAGGCCTGGTGGTTTTCACCGCAGCTTCGCCGGGTCGCCTCGGTACGACTCGAGTCTTGCCAGAGGGAGTAGGAATGATTTTGTCGATCAGACCCAGCTTGAGGGCTTGCTCAGCTGTAAGAAAATTATCCTCTTGCAGCGCATCTTCCATTTCTTCGAAACTGCGGCCACAGTGAGCTGCCATTGTGCCAATCATGAGCTCGTAGAGATTATCACCGAACTTCATGTGCGCCTGCATATGGCGGTGAGTACCTTGATTACCCCAGCTCGGTTGGTGAATCATGATGGTGGTATCAGGGTAGGCAAATCGCCTGCCAGGTGACCCGGTGCACAGCAGGAACGCGCCCATGCTGGCGCACATGCCCATGCCAATCGTAGTGACCTCCGATTGGATGTTTTGCATGGTGTTATAGAGGGCAAGGCCAGCTGTTACCACCCCACCTCCGCTGTTAACGTACATGGTGATCCCTGAGTTTTCGGGATCGTTAACGTTGGCGTCAAGGTAAAGCAGTTGTGCCTGAGCCGCTGTGCAAGTGCTATCGTCAAACTGAGATGCGAAGATGATCACTCGACTGGCATAGAGCTCACTGATGGCATCAGTAGCCATCACACCGCCTTTCATCTCTTTGCGAATGGTCGGCATGTACGCTGATACTGGAAGCATAGTACGCGCGGGTTGAACGAGATTTGGGGTCTGGTTGTCAATTTCCCAATTGAAAGTCATGGTAGAAATTCTCCAAAAGAACGTGGACTGATCTAAGCTGAACTGAATTGAACATTAAAGAAATGCAAAGGCACTTCCCTTGCGGGAAGTGCCTTTTGGCTAAATGCGAAGAATTCGCACTGAAGACTACTTCCTTGCGACCTTCTTCAGGGCAAGTTTGTCGTCAGCAACATAGACGTGAACATCACAATCTTGGTAGTCGCCGCGCAAGATTCCCTCGGCAAGCGGTGTTTCCACCGATTTTTGCAGAATGCGAGCCAGAGGGCGCGCACCATACTTAGGGTCGCTGCGCTTCACTACAAACGTAGCCGCCTGCGGTGAAAGGACCAGTCGAATGTTCCACTGCCGCTCAAGAGCAGCAAAGATCTTTTTGACTGACAGCTGAACGATCAACTCAAGCTCGGCTTCACCAAGCTTGTCGAATTCGATCACCTCATCCCAGCGGTTAAGAAATTCAGGAGAGAACTTCTGCGCCAGCTCTTGCTCAAGCACCCCGCTCTTGCGGTCAGTTTTAGGAGCTGGATCACCGACATCGATACCGATTGCCCGTACATTGCCAACAATCACCTTAGAGCCGACATTACTCGTGGCGATCACCACGACGTTTTTGAAGTCGACGATGCGACCAGCTCCATCGGTGAGACGACCAGCGTCAAGTACTTGCAAAAGCAGGTTCAAAACAGTGGGATGAGCCTTTTCGATCTCATCGAGAAGCAAGACACAATAGGGCTGGCTGCGAACAGGTTCGGTGAGTTGTCCTGGATCTTTGTAACCGACAAAACCAGCGGTTGTACCGATCAACTTAGACACAGAAGAAGGGTCCATGTACTCCGACATATCAAGCCGAATCAAGGCGTCTTCAGAATCGAAGAGATAACGAGCCAGCTCGCGAGCCAGCTCCGTTTTCCCCACACCAGTGGGGCCAAGAAAGAAGAAGGAAGCAATGGGGCGATTGGGCGGTTTGAGACCAACCCGCAGCCGCCAGAATGCAGACTGTACCGACTCCACTGCCTTTTCTTGGCCGATGATACCTTGGTGCAAAGCTTCTGCCATACCAAGCAACTTATCGGCTTCAGTTTTGGTCAAGCTGGCCAGAGGAATACCGGTATCGCCCACGACGATTTCGATGATGTCAGCCTCTGCCACCACCTTTTTACCATCCTTACCCTCTTCACCGCTGCGAGCATTCTTGGCGCGCGAACCAGCACGATCCATCAATTGGATGGCCTTGCCTGGCAGCTTGGTTGTATGGAGGTAACGATCGCTCAACTGCGCGGCCACCACAAGAGCCTCGTCTTTGTACGTCACTCCGTGATGCGCCTCATAGAGATGCTTAACTGCTTGCAAGGCAGCAACCGTATCTTCTACAGTGAGCTCAGCAACCTTGACTTGCTGAAAGAGCCCGTTGAGGTTGGTATCTCGCTCAATATGTGCACGGTACTCATCAGGAGAAGTGGTACCAATGCAGCGCAGCTCGCCTCGAGCCAGCAGTGGCTTGAGAAAGCTGGTGGCGTCGGCACCGCCTTCTTCAATACGGCCAGCGCCAACGATGGTGTGAAGGTCTTCAATCAGCAAGATGATGTTGCCTGCATCCTGAACCTCTTTGACAATCTTTCCAAGGCGCTCTTCAAACGCACCACGGTATTTCGAACCAGCAGTGACTGAACCCATATCGAGTTGAAAGATGCGCACAGCCTTGAGGCTATCAGGCACATTGCCACTGAGAATCTGAAGAACCAGACCTTCAACCACCGATACGGTACCAACTCCGGTCTCGCCAACGAGAATGGGATTGTTCTGCAGGCGCTGCCCCAGAATCTCAATGATCTTGGCGATCTCGGCACCACGCCATGTGCAGGGTGCAAGCTTGCCAGACATACCCCACGCATTGAGGTCGCGGGCGTATTTCTCCAGCGTCGGAGTAGTGCTCTCGGCCTGGCTAGTACTGGTCGACAAAGTATTTCCTGCTTTCTCGAGTTGATCCTGAACAGCGTGCAAGACTTGCTTGGCATCAATTCCGAGCTCAACAAGCACAGCCGTGAAATCATCGCCATCGAGCAATGCAAATCCAGGAGATGGCAGCAAACCAAGCAGAAGATCAATCGGCGTCAGTAAAGCGTTGGCAGCAGAGCTGCGCTCTTTTGCCACTTGAGCGGCTCGCTCGAGTGCATTGCGAGCTGGTGCCGAATATGTTTCTTGATTATCGATAGCATTACTGCGCTGATCGATTACCGAAACTGCACGGGCAACATCTTTCTTACTGATGCCAAAGCTCTTGAACACACGAGACAGATTTGATTTCTCTTGCACGATTTGCACGAGCGCCAGCAAAAGATGACCAGTGGTCACAGGGCGAGGCTGGCTGAGATTCTGGGCGTATTGCTCTGCGAACTGCAACACTGCAGCGAGCGCAGCATCATACTTGGGTTTTTCAGACATGGAATTTCTCCAACAGATTGGTTATCGAAACTGTGCATAAGGTCACACCATTTCTCTCAAAACAGGCAGCACCGGCATTGGTGTTAATCAGCATTCAGGCATGCCTGAATTAGTCCCGACGGGGTGTGGGTTCGTTGCTGGTTACACGAGGTGAGTGGTGAGTTGCTGCTCCGAGAAAAATATTGATTGGTGTAACTTCAACCTAGCTTGCAAAGATGCCGAAGTGCAAGCCGATGCACGAGAAACATTGGGCAGATGCCGAAATGACAAGATCAAACAAGTGGCAAAGCTGCAATTTGTTTAAGTGCCGAGCATTAAACTGGGCTGCTAGCTAACAAAAAAAGAGAGAAGGCAAACCCTTCTCTCTTTCTCGCATTCATATAAGATGCTTATTTGCTATTTGCCGTCTTTTGCTCTTGCGATTGCCTTAACTCTATTTCCTTTTGCCTTTTGTGCTTAGCCAAGTCAGCAAAAATCTCATTGGGGTCGTCGACTACTTTATACAGCTTGCGATCAGCAGGACTTATAGTGCCATCTTTCTCTAGCTGATCCATGAAGCGTTCAAGATAGCGGTGTTTCTCTTTGCCAACAAAGTAAATTGGAACTCCTTTCATCTTGCCTGTTTGAATATGTGTGAGAGTATCCATAGCCTCCGCCACAGTGCCAATGCCGCCGTCTTCAATGACAAAAGCGTCAGCTTCCTTCAAATTGCGCAGGCGCGTAAAGAAGTTTCTATGGGGAAGAGTCAGGGTCTGATAGCCATTGCCTCTTTTCTCGTGGGGCAGCTTCAAGACCACTCCAATTGAGTTACCGTCCCAACCGGTCTGATTACCAGTAGCATCCCGGGTTGGCTTTAAAGCCTCAAAAGCACCACGATTAGCCGCTTCCATTATGCCCGGCCCCCCACCGGTCATGACGTCATAACCTTCTTGTATAGCCTTGCCACCGATATAGCGGGCCCGTTGATAGCGAAAGTCATTTTCGGGTATGCGAGCCGAGCCGTAGACAACTAAGACCGGTTTTGGGTTGGGGCGATCATGCAGAGCTTGCAGGCCATAGGTAATGTCCTGATGGCCAGATACTAGTTCTTTGCGCACTTCTAGCGACATTTTACTACTATCGATTACTTCTCTTAAGTGCGAGGAACTACTGTTGTACCAATGCTGTTTGTCTAAAGGGCTAAGATCTTCAGCGTTAGCCGGAATGTTTTGATCTTTTTCAAAGGCAAAGCGCTTTGGTGCTTCAGACGCCATTGTCTTATCTGCTAGCCCTTTCATATCGGCTAAAGTACGCACGCCCCTAATGCCGCTGGTCGGTGCGAAAAATTCACGAGCACTGTTGGCTGCACCGCCAGCAATACCGCCAACAGCAAAGCTGGTGATTGATTTAATCCTATCTTCAGCTCCAGCTAGGCCACGACCAGAAAGAAGAGAATGGCCATCAACACTGATCTCACCAGCTAGGCCACCGGCCAACCCAGCGCTAACCATATCATTGCGCAAAAAGGCAGAGCCTGTTGATTTTAAACCAATACTGCCCATGGTGAGAGCCGAAAGACTGAGGGCTGATACTGCTGCATTTTTCAAGCGCCCAGTATATATGTTTTCTTTTTCATCGCTGGGAGTGAGTACACCGCCCCATAGAGCACCAGTTGCAGCTGCTTTGGCAATTGCAGGAGCAGCACTGCGACCAATTCCATAATTGGCTGTTAGTTCTAGTTTGCTAGCAGCTCCAGGACCAATAGACTTGTGAAGTATGATCATTGGAATGATTGCGGCAACTGCACCTCCGGCAACTTCTCCAGCATAAGCAGCCGTGCCAATTTTGGCTGGTTTAGGAGCTTCAAAAAACTGCGCCTTTGGCATTAGATCTGTATGAATGGTGCGATCTAGCAGCTGAGTAATGCCAGTAAGTGGAGCCTGTATGGCGTTATAGCAGGCGGAATCATACAAGTGGCTGGCAAACTCTTCGGTCGTTGAGGTGTTTTTGTGGTTGGTGATATCATGTTCTGTTTTCTTTGCTATTTGAGCTTCGTGTAAAATTGGCATCAAGCTTCCTTCTTGTTTGTCACTGGGAAAGGCTACCTGTTTTCGAAATTAGAAAACTCCGTGCCATAGAGTGTGTACTATTTTTTGTGGCCATTCCATATCCATCCAGCTAGAGGCAGTAATTGAATCAGCTTCAAAGTGCCTCTGTGAGCGCATGCTAGGCCTTGGCCTGTCGTAAAAACTGGACTTGCGCACAACTGAGCTAATTTAGTTTTGGGATAGTAGTGGCTTAGGAACAGTTTTAATTAGCTGTTCTGAAATAGCTTTTGTTATAAACAGGTAATTCCACAAACACATTCAAAGCAGGTCAAAAACCTCTACCTATTCCCGAGTCAATCTCAGCTAGTCACAAGCGCATCTTCTTGATGTTCTAGAGGAAGCTGGAGAATACTTGAGAAAGTTGTTTGCGGAAAGAAAACCCCTACCACCGACCTCGGTCGTGAATAGCCATGCAATGCGAAAATGAGTACGGGCTCAATGATTATGCTCGTGGTTACACCCAAAACGTTCCTGCTACTGTCTACGAAGTTCAAGATGGAGCGTATACTCCGAATCTGCTTCATCTGCGCCGCTTCAACCTTTCCGATGGCCAGACGGTTGAAGAATTTGTCCAGGTTACACCCTGGTCCGGAGGGCCTTGTTACTTCCTCGCCCTGAGAGACGCTGAAACGCTTGAACCAATCGCAGAGTCGCTCTGGAGCGACGATGTGATCTCGCGCCTGACAAGAAGCGGTCGACTCTGACAATCTACGGCACCATTACCGGTGCCATGCCCCTAATGCTGCGCGTCTGAGCCGCTAGGCTCACGTGGGGTGGATAGCCGCATTGAGCGGTGAACTAAATGGCAGCCATCGTAAACCCTCCGAACAAATCACCATGGAACAGCAACTACGCGATCTCTATCAACGACTCGGTCAACTGCTGGCGATCTACAACAAGACTGACAGCTCAACCGACTGGAAGCTCATGTTTCACCTTATCTTCCATGAATACAATCACAACATCCTGCCGCAGCTGAATGGCCTCGGGCTGAGCTACGACTGGGTTGATCCCGATTGCGACTACGAAGATGATGTGCGGGCCTTCATGAGCGGCATCAAGCCGCTACAAGATCAGGTTTGGATGTCTCTCGATGCCCTGATCACACAAGGATCCTGCGCCGTTTGAAAAAACACATAGCCAACGTGCTCGACCTTGAGCTCAGCTGCTATCCGGGAGGAGTTTTCCCCCTGGATGAGCGGCAGGAGATTATTGAGATCGGCCTCACCACCGTTGACCTGGACAGCATGAAAGTCCTAAAGGTCTTGAGCGTTCCCATTATTCCAACCATGTCTACCATCAGCCCGTATTGCACCGAGTTGACCGGCTGGACAGAAAGAGCGCTGAAGCGCCAGGGTTGCACATTTAAGGTTGCCGTGCGCCGCCTTGTTGAAAAGTATGGCAGTCGCAATCGCTTGCTGGTGTTTGATTCGGCCAAGGATCGTGAAGCCATCGATTGGCAATGCTCACTCTTTGGTCTGGCTTCGCCCTTTGGTCAATCTGAGCTCAATGTTTCGGTGCTCTATTCTGTTTTCACTGGCGATTTTCGCAATGTGAAACTGGAGGAAAAGCTCAACCGCCTTGGTCTCGCTTTCGAGGGTGTGCCGCACCGTGCCGATGTCGACTCGCTCAACATTGCCCGGCTTATGATCGAGCTGAGCACTGCCAAGTTGTGTCGATAAGGCAGTATGCCGTTGCAATCTGTCAGTTACATACAGGCTCTACAACCGGCAAGGGATGTTCACAGCTTCTGCTGTGACTTCCCTTGCCGGTTTGGCCTTTCTTCCAAATTTTTTGACCACTGTTCTACTTGTTCATATAGTTAACCAGAAACAGCTTTATTTTCTTTTGGCTTGATGCACCATGTGATCAAGGCCACAAAAAAAACACTAGACTGATAAGCTTATTCTGACTCGCCCTCTTTTGAATACAGCGAGGTATTGTGATCAGTGGGAACAATGCGCCAGCTGCCTGTAATTATGCCGTTGTAACCGTCACTTTCTGAATTCTTTACGACTTTGCGCTCCTGCGGCTTGGCACCATACTTTTCTAGATAATCCTGCGTGATCATCAAATTCTTCTTCATTTGCACTGTCGTCGGATGTGTTTCCCCAAGCGCCTTGGTGCATATATCCAGTCCGTGACTGTAGCAACTAGCGGCTTTGGCGAACTTCCTTTGTGCGTAGTGTACGTTACCCAAATTCTGCCAACCACAGGCGACATCGGGATGCTCCCGACCCAAAATTGAAGAGACTAGTTCTATATGCTTGTTGCAGTACATTTCTGCCTGCGAGTAGTCTTTCTTGAAATAGTAAACTTTTCCCAGATTAGAATACCCTTCAACCAAGAGTCTTACATCAGAATCTTTTTGCCTTTGCTCTAAGGCGTAATTATAGTATTCCTCAGCTAAGTCTAGATTTCCATGCTTAGCAGCTTGAGCGGCAATAGAATCTAGGCAGTATATAATCCGCTCCGGGAAGTGCTCTCTAGCAAGTGAGAGAAGCTTTCTTAACTGTTCAGTAATCTGAGCATCGACACCCACTGCTGCTACGAATTTCAGTCGATTTTGAATTTCTTGCCAGTCATTCTCTGCTGCTTCTCTGAGGCCTTTCTCAGGCTTTGTTGAGCTGACTATCGACTGAGCAACTGCATTTTGCTGGCTGGGGTCGTACCACTGCAGATCTCGAAGAGCCACACCAATTGATATATTTAAGCGTTCAGCATAATCAAAAGCGATGATGCAGTGTTCCTGGCTCAACTTTCTTTCTTTAAGAAGCTTGCGACAGCTTTCAGCTCTCGTAATGGTTTCTTCGCTGATTGCACCAGACGAAAGCAGCACTTTGGTTATGATTTCCGAATTCTGGAGAACCTGTTTAAATGCATCAACAGCCTTATCTTCATTCAAACGCCCCATTCGTTTTAGAAACTCAAATACTGATGGCACATGACTTTCAGGCGCGGCTCCCTCCTTGCGCCGTCCAATGTTTTCGAGGGCCTGTTCGATTGACTTACCTTCCGCAATAGTTGTAATAACGGCTCGAGCATCCATTACAGTCAGACTTCCCGATAAAATCAGTTTTTGCACTGTTGCGGCAGCTTCTACGATATGTCTAGTTACGAAATTACCTTCAACCAGAACCTCACCAACTGGTTTATGGTTGAGAAGACTTAACTCAAGGCAACCAATTAAGTCTGATTGCGAAATTGTACCGCTAAGAAGGAGAAGCTCACCGAGCCGTGGGCAACTTCGATTGGGTAGAGAATAAAATCCCTTTTCTTTGAGGTGAGTCTCTACAGGTATTTGACGCTTTCGCGACTCTTGCAGAGCGGTCACAGCTTGCACCCTGCTTAACTTCCCATCGCGAATAAAGATCAGTGCATTTAGACTACTTGCTAGAAGGCTCTCGCTAAGAGCACCATTGAGAACTAGCAATCTACCGAACGGAAGTCCGGTGGCCCTGCCTTTTTCAATAGCTTGATTTAAGCTGTCGGCCGTCACGAAGCCGGCCTCAAGCAGAAGTTCTCCCAAAAGAACTCCATCTTTGCTTGCTTCCTGGCTGAACCCTAGGGCTGCTATTGAATCTTCAAAAGAGCAACGATTATGAATGGCATGCACAAGCGCTTTCTTCGCATCCTCAAGATCGACATTAGAGTGATTCAAAGCATCTTGACACCGTAATACTTTGTGCAGAGTGTCTTCTGTGAGGACATCGCATAATACTAAAGCTCGTCCAAGTGGCAAACTAGTATCTTGCGAAAGCGCCATAGCTACTGATATCGTCGTATCATCGGCTAAATCTAACTCTTTTAGCAACTGACCAAGTTTCACGAAAAGTTCTCCGGATTTAACTAATCAACTTGCATTTATCTACCCCAAGTGTTAAACGGCGAATCCGTTGAACAAAAGCTAAACGAAAATTAAGTTCCACGCTGGAATATGACCTTTTAATTTTCTTTTGGCTGCATGGTACTTGCTTCAACAAAATATACTAACAGAGGCGTAGACAAAGTCAGGGTGGCGAGTTATTGCCTACTTACCCTTTTGCAAGAGCTTGAGGGTATCGGCTATAGCTAGCATTCTTCGACGTTGGTCTCTTTCTATTACTTTGGGATCATTGCCGAACACTGCCGATTGCCACTCACCCCTTCCGGCGTTTTCAGTCGGATTGAAGAAGGCCCAAGTGCGAGCATAGAGAATTGCCGCTTGCCCGGTTAGCCCTTCGCGTTTCTTTGCCAGATGCAGTCGCTCTATGAAGCCCCAACCTTGCAATACGGCCCCTTCTGCTTGATTTGCAAGATCAAGCGCATTCATCCTTTCTTCGATAGATAAGTTCAGGCCGTACCTTTTTGCCAAACTAGAAATTGTTTTGTCGTGTCCTTTTAATCTGGCCAGCTGTAGCTTATCTGCTTCAGCGGCAGTCGCGACTTTATCTATTTGATTAGAGAAGATACCTTTGTTCCAGTTTCCATTCAAGTCTCTGTGTCCATTGTAGTGCTCGCTGATAATCTTGCCATTAGGATGAAGATTCCCTTCTGCCGCCCCTACACAACGAGACACCCAAGACTTAATGCCACCAGCGAAAAACTTTGCTTGGTGTAAGAAATCTGGATTGTGCGAAGCATCAGCAGGTCGTCTGACTGGCTTGGGTTCGTCTTTTCCGAATATTGCTTCCTTAAGATCGAGAAAGAAATTTTGTTCCTGCGCTGCTTGTCTAGGCTTTCGTCTGGCGTCGGCAAGCAGAGTTGAATCCGGTGCATAAGCCTCAGCGGCAATATCATGAATGGCTGAGGGGTTGCCAGCACGATTCTCCGCTAAGAAGTGTTCTGTATGTCGTTCATGATTGGCCATACTAAAAATGCTCGCCGCTCCGTACTCATTAAACATAGACCTTAAATAGTGACGATTCCATGACTATTGATGATTCAGTTAGTTCTCTTGGACACCTAGGCTATCGGATAAGACTTAGTACATTGCAGAATCACTAAAATAGTAGACCAGTCAACTAACTGTGCGAAAGAAAAAAGGCTTCTCAGCTCCAAGTAATTCAATCGCATGGAAATCCCCAGAGCTTTTAGCTAAATTCTGGGGATATTTTGAAGATAAAAAGAGAGGAGGCCGCCACACCACAATCAGCGGGGCTAGCCTCCTTGGTTATGTTTGCAGCTCAGCCATTCAGCGAGTACAAATGGCCATACTTCTCTTCCAGATATTCCATGAAGGCATCGCCGGTGATGGCTTTGCCAGTGATGCGCTGCACTAGCTGCGCTGGGCTGTACTTGCGACCGTATTGATGGATGTTGCTGGCGAGCCATTGACGCAGCGGGGCATAGTTGCCGACTGCCACTTGATTCATCAGGTCAGGAATTTCAACTTTTGCTTGTTTGAAAACAGCAGCACCAATGAGATTGCCGAGGGCGTAGGTGGGAAAGTAGCCAATTGATCCGCAAGACCAGTGAACGTCTTGCAGCACGCCTTCTCTATCGCTGGGCGGCTCGATGCCGAACATCTCCTTAAATCGTTGGTTCCAAACCTGAGGAAGATCGGCCACTTCCACTTTGCCTTCAATGATGTCGACTTCCAGCTCGAACCGAAGAATGATGTGCAGACCGTAGGTGACTTCATCTGCTTCGACTCGAATGAAGCTGGGCGATACTTTGTTGATTGCTTGGTAGAAAGTCTCCAGGTTTTCACCGGCCAGCTGCCTGGGAAAGCGCTTTTGGAGTCTGGGGAATTGATGCTGCCAGAATTCGTGGCTTCGCCCAAGCAGGTTTTCGTAGAGGCGCGATTGCGATTCGTGCAGTGCCATCGAGTTGATGTACCCAAGGGGAGTTCTGGCGAACCGCGGCGCAATGCCTTTCTCGAATAAGGCATGGCCTCCTTCGTGGATACTCGAGAAGAGCGCTGAGCTGAGAAAATCACGCTTAACCTTGGTGGTCAGTCGCACGTCGTATGGTGCCGCCACTGGTATCATAAAGGCGTGTTCCGCTGCATCAAGGCGGCTACCATCGGCTGAAAGACCGATTTCTCGAAGCAGCTGGCGGCAAAAAGCGAGTTGCGCCCGAACGGGATAGCCTCTGCGCAGAATCTCGGTGTTGATGGCCACTTTGCTGTTTGAGATGGCAGCCAGAAGCTTGACCAGTCGTGGCTTCAGGTCAGAGAAGATGCGACGAAGCTCCGCGGTGGTCATGCCCGGTTCGAAATCTTGCAGCAGAGCATCGTAGGGATGCTCGTCGTAACCTCGATATTCGGCCTTTTCTTTGGCCTCTGCAAAGATTTGCTCGAGGTAGGGCCGAAACAACTCGAAGTTGTTTGTGCTGCGAGCTTCTGCCCATTTGCCTTGCGCCTGGCTCTTCAGTTCAGAGCAATTGGCCACGAATTCAGCTGGTAGCTGAGAGGCCGCATCATAAGCAAGGAGAGCTTCTCGCAGCAGTGCAAATTGATCTGAATCAGGATTGTTATAGGGATGGTCTGGGCCGGCAGCGAGGGCCTCGGCCTCGACTTTTTCGAGTAGTTTTCTGGTCTTCTCGGAAGTCGACATCTGGTGGTGAACGCCGCTCAGAGTTGCCAGCATGGTGGCTCTTGCGTCGGCTCCACCTTCTGGCATCATGGTTTCTTGATCCCATTCAAGAGCTGCTGCTGCAAGACCAAGGTCGGATATTTTACCGAGTTGCTCAAGCAGCTCAGCGTATGCTTGTTCGAGAGCCTGTGATTTGGAGGTTTCCATTTTGTTAGGGGCGTTGGTTTTTGCAGCTAGGCAATGTACAAACTTTATCGCTGACATCGGAGAGGCAACTAGGCAATGTGCAGGTGTTTGCTGGCGAAGGCTCAAGGCTGGCGTCGTTCTTTGCTTTAATGATGCCAGTGATTGGAATGAGAATGCACAGAATCAGTAGCACTAAAGCGGTGATATCTTCGCGTCGCCGTTGCCTTGCTTCGATTTGCTTTACTTCAGCTTCTAGTGCGGCGATACGCTCTTTGAGCGGGCCATCAATGTGATAGAAGTATTCGGTCACAGGAGGAGTCAGAGGGACATCAAACCAGATCTGATTGCTGGGTTCGAGCTCTCCTTCTTTCTCTGTTGCCAGGCTGACCCAGACAAATGACTCAGTACCGTTTTTGTCAGTTACCTTGACCTTGCTGCTCTCGCTTGAGCCTGGTGCGAGAAGATCGCTGGCCCTCACGCAGGCGTCGAGGAAAATCTTGCCATCAGGATCTTGCTCAAGTACGCGTGTCTTGATGCTTTTTCGTACTTTTGGCATTTCTTTAGGTAGTTATGGGGGAGTGAACGTGGCAATCTGCAGCACAAAAGGTGCAGGCAGAGGAAGTTCAGATGTTGGTGAGACTGAGTTTCTTGTTTTGTTTTTGCTTTTGCTGAAGGAGTTTAAGGAGACACTTCTACTTTGTCTAAGCTAGGCTTAGATAGTCAATTGCGTTATATTGTTTCTTCAAGAGGCTTGCTAGAACTTTGCTAGATAACAATGAACTTGCCTGATGAGGCTCGCGCTAGCGTACCCCAGGCTTCGTGATTTAAGTCTCTGATAGTTTTTAAAAGCCGCCCGGCATCGAATGTACTGATGAACTACTGCTGCCGAAACCGCCGAAATCACTGCTGCTGAGCACCTTCATTTTGTCGAAAGCGCCAGTGCGCTTCAACGTTTTGTCACTACCCGCAACACCGCGAACAATTGCTACTGCGCATGGTGCTTCCTGTGAAACCGCCTGACTAACGCTGCCCAGAATTAGTTTCTTAAAGCCTGTATGACCGTGCGACCCCATCACTATAAGGTCTGCATAATAGCTTTTAGCCATATTAATGATTGTTTGCTGAGGCTCACCAATAGCGATTTCGGTCAAAATATTGCCGCTCTTGAAATATTTAGCCAGCTCGTTAGCCCGATTATTGAGACTGGTGTGCACCTGTTCTAGATCTGTGTCGTTCTCTACTACCGCAAGGACAATTAGTTTGGTATCAGAGGCCCAATGGAAGTTAGCTAACCAGCGCACAGCTGCTACCGAGAAAACCGAGTTATCGATTGGGAGAAGAATATTTTTGAATGCTGGTGCTTCTTGCTGAGCAATACAGCAAGGTGTCTTTGCCACAATAACTGGACACGGAGCGTTGTTAAGTATGGCTTGGGATACGCTTCCGATGAGAAGGCGCTCCAGTGAATTCTTACAGTTTGAACCAACAACAATTAGGTTTACATGAGACTGTTGCGCTAATTCCATGATTACGACTTTAGGATCACCATGGCGTGCGAAGAATGAAACTTTGCAATGGTGAAGTAGGTTGCGCAGCTCTAAAGCGAGACCTTCCATTTCTTCATAGTAGGCAGCTTCTTCAATTTCTAAACCCGGCGGAAAGACAGTAACCAAAATGATCTCAGTACCTTGGCGCCAATGCATTTTTACCAAGGCATCAAGGGTCGCTTGAGCGCTAGGTCTGTTGTCGATAGCTACAAGTACTTTCATATTTCGAGACAATCTCTCCAAACCGCCTAAACTCTTTTCACCCTAACGCGTAATGTGTGTCAATTCCATAGCGAAGTGGATAGGTTGAAGAAAAATGTCGCGGGAAAATCTTATAGTCGGCCAGAGTAACTCAGATGACTAGCCTGTAAGATACCCAGGCTGAGCGAAGCAACAGAATTTGCTGCTAGCTATCAAATTTTCGGTTTTAAACTTATTAGTAAACCGGTCTATGAAAATCTGTTCAGTCTGCCTATCACCTTAGCTAAGCCGAAGTTTGGATTTTATATTAATGGGGTAGGTTAACTATAGAATACAGTGTCTTGATGAAAAAGCTTAGGAGGTAGGTATGAAGAGACGTA